>NZ_JADBEL010000011.1:56205-128875 GCF_014873855.1 Sporosarcina limicola
CGCGCGAGCCATGACAGTTTAGCGGATTGCCCTTAGAGTTTCGGGAATTGCCATGACAGTTCGCGCGAGCCATGACAGTTTAGCGGATTGCCCTTACAGTTTCCCGAATTGCCATGACAGTTCCGCAGATTGCCCTCACAGTTCCACCCTTCCACCTCAAACACCACTACAAATCAAGTGGTTTCGTCGCAGGACCTTCGAGGACGGAGCCGTCTTTTCTGAACCTGGAGCCGTGACATGGGCAATCCCAGGTTTCATCACCATCATTCCATCTTGTTCGGCAACCCATATGTGTACAAATGGGCGCATCCATGCGCGTCAGATGGCCGGCTGTGAATTCTTTGACAACAAGCCCAGTATTTTTCAGTGCTTGCAATACAAATGAACCGAATCCTGTCCGATCTGGTGAATAAAGTGCAGAAGCTTTGTTCGTCCGACCAACGATGAGATCGCTGATGATTCGAGCGCTCACCATTGAATTCGACAATCCCCATTTCCGATAGCCCGTACTTAAGTAGACATGGGACATACTGGATGAAATAGTTCCCGCGTATGGAATTAAGTCCGGCGTCTGGGGATCTTGTGCTGACCAGCCGTACACAGACTTGGAAAGATTAAACGTTTCTTTCACTTCCGTATAAAGTCGGTCATAGTGGATTTGTGTAGCACTTTCAAGCCCTGCCTGATGACTTTCACCAGAGAGTAGGAAATACGTTTTACCATCTATCTGAGCTGTTCGAATTGACCGTTTTGGTGAATCTACAGCAATGTATTGCCCACGGAGTGCCATATCGGCTTCCGCAGCAACGATGTAAGAGCGGTCGACTGATAATTTCATGATTTGCAACCCGCGCAATGCTTCGATTGGATAATGAGTACAGAGAACGAGTTCGTTGAATTGGACTTCATGATCGGACTTAAGCTTAAGAAGTCGTTTATTAAGATCCATTAGTTGAACGTCTGATTGTTCGTAAATACGGGCGCCAGCCTCAATCGCGAGACGAGCAAGATGCTGGCCAAAGCGTATAGGATGAATCTGGCTCTCGTTTTTCAGTGTAAGTGTTGCGTCAATTTGAATCGGCAATTCGGAATTGTGTCCAAATTCACCTGGTATGCCAAGTTCCTTATAAGCACGCATTTCATGGTGGAGTAGCTCCGTTCCGTTTTTTGATTGGGAATAAAGGATTGAATCTGCCATTCTTAGTTCATCATCTTTTGCAATGGACTTTCCGAATTGGATCGCTTCTTCATTCACATCATAATATATTTTTGAATTGTCCTTTCCGAATTGTTTCAGTAATTTTGCATAGACAAAGTCATGCTGAGCGGTTAACTTCCCTGTTGAATTTCCTGTCGCGCCATTGAGAATCATATCCTTCTCAAGTAGCACAACATCTTTGCCTTCTTTCGCAAGAAAATAGGCGTTTGCGAGTCCGCTTAGTCCGCCCCCGACAATGCAAACATCACAGCGAATGTCGTCGTCTAGCGTTGGAAATCGGTCGCGCGGATAGGCAGTATGGATCCATAATGAATTTGACATTGAATAACCTCCGTCTGATCTTGTTCAAAATAGTTTGAGTAGGCATATACATTGTTCCCCTATTCAATTGAATTTAAAATGGATTTAGGGAAGGTGGGAAAATAAATGAAAATTGAAGTTTGGTCTGATTATGTCTGCCCATTTTGTTATATAGGTAAACGAAGACTAGAAGAAGCATTGGAAGAAACAGGTCTAGGAGATAAAGCGGAGATTGTATTCAAAGCGTTTCAAATCGACCCGAATACGCCAACGACATCCGATGAATCAATTCAAGAGGGTTTGGCAAAAAAATATGGTATGAGTGTGGATGAAACGAAAAAGATGACGGAGAATGTTGCGGCCCAAGCGAAAACGGTTGGTCTTGACTATGATTTCGACAATATGAAACCAGCGAACACATTCAATGCTCACAGGCTGGCAAAGCTTGCTGAAGAACAGGGGATTTCTGGAGAAATGTCTGAACGATTGCTGCGTGCTTATTTCATAGACGCGGAAGCAATTGGAGAGAATGACGTATTGCTTCGTATTGCGGAAGAGATGGGACTTGACCAAAACCGTACAAAGGCAATGTTGGAGTCGGATGAATTTACGACGGATGTAAAGAACGACATTACTGAGGCGGGTAAAATCGGCGTGCAGGGCGTTCCGTTTTTCGTCATTAATCGTAAATACGGAATTTCAGGAGCACAATCCGCCGAAGAATTTGCTAGTGCACTTCGAAAAGTGGCAGCAGAAGAAGGTGTTGAACCTGCTCTTAAAGTTCTAGGCGAGGATGCAAAAGGGCTATGTACAGATGGTAGCTGCGAAATATAAATGAAGAAAACTGGACATCCAATTTTATGATTGGATGTCCAGTTTTCTTATTAACTTCATTCAGCAGAAGCCTCCGGCGTATTTGCTATTGTGCAATAAAAAATGAATTTAGAAATATAACCTTGTCAAAAGAGCAGATTCCAAGCATACTTATAGAGAGAAAGATTTTTTCCTGCATTAGGGTAGGCTTACTAAATACGCTACAAGGTCCTACGTTGCGTAGTCCCGTTCTTACTGTAGACTGCAACTAATAAATACAGAAAGAAATACGGCTCAACACCATAGTCTGTACTTGACATAAAAAATATACAAAAAACATCGGTACCCCGTATCCTCCACGGTTGAAAGTACTACAGGACTCGGGACAAAGCGAATTTGGATGGTAACCAGGAAACCAAAAGTCAATATTTTAAAGGGTTTGAGTCTCACTATAACTAAAATAGTTTATTGTAGCTTTTTTGCTGAAATTCTATGCTATTTCCCCCGGAAACACTTTGATACCAACAAAGGTGATTACTGATTGATGATTCCAGACTACAAAAAACTATTTACAATGTCCCGAGTCCTGTACTAGCAAACAATCGATTTTACTAGAAGGTAGCTAGGAACTTCTATGTTATTGTAAAAGTCAAATATATTCGTTGGTGTTGAGCCAGAAATACAATTAATTAAAGTTTTGTTTTATTGAAAGGACTGTTTGTTAATGTTAAATCGTCGTTGGTTTGATGAACTTAAAAATGAAATTACACAAGGAACCCTTCTAATAGATGAACCATTATGTAAATATACGATGACAAGGCTGGGCGGTTCAGCGGATTTACTAGTCATCCCAGGTACAATGGATGAAATGGAAATTACAGTACGGTATGCCTATCACAATAATATTCCCCTCTTGTTGCTTGGGAATGGATCGAACATGATTGTCAGGGATGGTGGCGTGAGAGGTATCGTTCTTCATCTATCGAAACTCAATGGCATTCGAATGGACGGAACTCTGATCCATGCAGAAGCCGGTGCACTTATCATTGATGTCTCAAAGCATGCTGCCAGGGAATCGCTTACGGGTATCGAGTTTGCTTGTGGGATTCCGGGGTCCATCGGAGGTGCGATGGCGATGAATGCGGGTGCTTACGGTGGGGAAGTTAAAGACATTATTATGCAGGCGACAGTATTAACGAAAGCTGGAGAGCGGGTTGTTCTTACGAAGGAGGAACTGGAACTCGGATATAGGCAAAGTATCATTTCGAATGAAGGCTACTATGTCTTATCGGCTGTTTTTCAACTTGTAGATGGAGACCAAGAGACAATTAATTCGAAAGTGGCAGATTTAACATTCCAACGGGAGTCGAAACAACCGCTTGAATATCCATCCGCTGGAAGTGTATTCAAACGTCCACCGGGTTATTTTGCAGGAAAACTTATTCAAGATAGCGGCTTGCAAGGGAAAGGTCACGGTGGTGCCGAGGTATCATTAAAGCATGCAGGTTTTATTATTAATAAAAATAATGCGACTGCCTCTGATTACATTCGTACTATTAATATGGTGAAAGTAGAAGTGAAGAAAAAATTTGACGTGGATCTCGAACTTGAAGTGAAGATTGTTGGTGAGGAAAATTAACTTCATTCAGCAGAAGTCTCCGACTCCAATAAGTGGCGAGATGAATGTAAAGTAGGCATCCAATTTAGTAAAGGTTCAAACCGCTGCTGAATAAAGTTAATGCCTCCGTCGGATGTCACAGATTTTGAAAGGAGTGAATTGAGCAGGCTTAATTCAAAATCTGGATGCAAATACGCCGAGGCGTATTTGATTACTTCAAGTAAAAGAGAGGGAACTCTCTCTTTTACTGTCCATGCGTGTCAAAAAAATCAGAAAAATGGGAGATAAGCTATGAACCAATTTTCTATAGATGCAATTATTTTACTCATCGGTTTTTTCCTACTAAGTGGCGTACTTATGACAAAGCTTACTTCACGTGCAGGAGTTCCAGCACTCGTCCTATTTATGGTTCTCGGAATGGTTCTTGGAAGTGATATATCGGGCCTTATTTATTTTTCTGATGCACAGCTTGCCCAGACAATCGGTATCGTTGCGCTAATCATCATCCTTTTTGAAGGTGGTTTGCAGACGGAATGGAAAAGTGTTCGACCAGTATTGGGTGGGGCAAGTGTTCTTGCGACAGGGGGCGTTATTTTTACGACAGCTATTCTTGCTGTCGCATCACATTATGTTCTGGGTCTTGGATGGCTTGAGTCATTTCTACTAGGCTCTATTGTTGGATCGACAGACGCTGCCGCCGTATTTTCGGTTATGTCGGGACAAAATATTAAATCAAAAATGTCGTCCACACTCGAACTGGAGTCAGGTTCGAATGATCCGATGGCGATGTTCCTGACAATCGCATTCATTGAATGGCTTACACTCCCTGAATTTTCGCTAGGTCATCTCGTTCTGAATTTCTTCATCCAGATGGGGCTCGGTCTTGCGCTTGGACTAGGACTAGGTTATTTATCTTCAAAATGGATGAATAAGATTAAACTAGATGCTAGTGGTTTATATGCTGTTCTATCAATGGGATACGCGATTGCAATCTATGCGACGACCTCCGTTCTTGGTGGAAGTGGCTTGCTTGCAGTATACATAGCCGGTATTTTAATTGGCAATAGAGAATTAAATCACAGTCATTCGATTCTCAGATTCCATGAAGGATTTGCATGGCTTATGCAATTGACGATGTTCGTTATCCTTGGGTTGCTGGTATTCCCAAGCGAACTTGCGAATTGGGATCTCATTTGGAAGGGACTCGTTCTTTCATTCATTCTAATGTTCGTTGCACGTCCGATTGCAGTATTTATTTGTACGATTTTTTTCGATTATACATTCAAGGAGAAACTGTTCCTGTCTTGGGCTGGACTTCGCGGAGCTGTTCCAATCGTATTGGCAACGTTTCCACTCCTTGCAGGTGTACCGGATCCATTCCTCTATTTCAATATGATTTTCTTTATTGTGCTGACATCGGCACTTCTTCAAGGATCGACCATTTCGAATGTTGCGAAATGGTTAGGACTTGAGGCACCGGCATCGCCGAGGCGTATCCATCAGCTAGAACTTATTTCGATGGATAAAGCGAATGCGGAAATGCTTGAAGTGGAGATTTCAGCACATTCACCATTTTTAAATCAAAAAGTGCAAACACTCGGATTACCGAAAGAAACGGTTATTTCAGCGATTATCCGAGAAGGCAAGTTAGTTATGCCGACGGGGAAAACAAAACTTCAAGTAGCAGATGTCTTGTACATATTAACCGCCAAAGAGCAGGTGTCGAAAGTGAAACTTGTTATGGCTGAGGAAAATGGAATAGATTGATGAAACGGCTCCTTGAAGGGGCCTTTTGTTTGTCTTCAAATCTGTGAAAATGGTCACTTCGGCCATTTTTTCACAACACGCCCATGTCTTCCTGTTGTCGTCTCCGCGTGAATCAACGATTGATAGACAGCTTCCTCCGTCGCTTCGATGACGGCTTGGAATAGCTTGTTCATGATTGGATGATCATCACGCAGCAATTCGTATGCAACGGTCATTTTTTTACATGTATGTGGAATAGTGAATCCGTTCGAAAATGCAATAATGATGTCGCCACTCCCGTTATGGATATGTGTGCCTGTTCGACCAAGCCCAATAGCTGCCCGTTTTGCGAACCGTTTCAATTGTCTTTCGTTGACGGGAGCATCTGTTGCAACGACGATGATGACTGATCCGTCAGGCTTTATGTCATCTGCATAAGATTGTGGTGTCGTGTCGCTTGTCTCGTTGCCTACACTTTTTAACCACTCCCTAATTTTGCACTCTTCGACTTTTCCGAAATTTGTAAGTGTCAATACTCCGACTGTATAGGTAATGCCATCCTTCTGTATAACCCGCGAAGATGAACCAATCCCACCTTTCATCCCGAAACAAATCATCCCTTTGCCAGCCCCAACCGCCCCTTGCTCGATTGGCCCGCCATTCGCGTTTTTAATGGCTTCGATTGCATGAGTAGGTCGTACTTTCATCAACCGCATTGAATTTAAATAACTATCATTGCATTCACCAACAACGACATTTAACGAACTTGACGAGTCGCCGATGGAACGGTTTTCATCTAGCATATAAGAAAGAGTTCCTTCGAGAACAGCACCTACGCTAAATGTATTTGTCAGCATAATTGGGGATTCGATAACGCCTAGCTCCTCCACTTGAATCAGGCCCGCCGTCTTGCCGAAACCATTTAATACAAAACTCGCTGCAGGTACTTTTTGTTCGAATAGGTTGCCACTATGCGGTAAAATCGAGGTTACTCCAGTACAAATGGCTTCACCATCCTGCAGTTGTTCATCCATTGTCACATGACCGATTTTGACGCCAGGTACATCCGTGATTGAATTCCATTTTCCACGTAACATCTAGTATCACTCCTATATGAATCTCCAGTTTACCAGAATGAGCTGGAGTTTCATTCATTTGACAATCAAAACTGGTGCTGTTACCCGCTTAGCCACTTTGTGGCTGACGCTGCCGAGCACCATTTCCTGAAACGTATTCAAGCCACGACTCCCGATGACGACGAGATTGAAATCACCTTGATTGGCATGACTGACAATCGTTGGTCCAGGCTCTCCGTGTTTAATAATGAGTTCGTATGCGATCGTATGCTCTTCGAATAACGCTTCAATCGGGGCAATCCGATTCTTTCGATCAATATGAAGATCCTCTCTGCCAGCATTCTGAATGACATCTGAACATGTTCGGTCGTAGTCGAGGATATACAAGACTTCAACAAATACTTCAGTGGTCAAAGATGCCAAGTAGGCGGCATGTTGGGCTGCACGTTTTGAGTTGTCAGAACCATCGACTGCGACTAAAATTTTCTTGTACATCAGATCGCACTCCTTCTGCTTATCTATTTAAAAATGTTCTACACCAAGTCCTCTAAAACCTTCTTTTGTTGGTGATTACTAAAATTTTAACTTTATTCAAATGGATGTTTGATTGTCCTTGCGCTTTCTTGAAAGATTGCATATACTAATTTATAATCAAACAATTATTTGAATGAGGTGCAAATATGATGATAAAAGAAGTTTGTGAAGTAACAATAGTTCACGATGACGTAGTTAGCGGCGTACAGAAAATGCTCCCCGACCTTGGAGGAATGGTACAAATTTTCAAAGCGCTTGCCGATGAGACAAGATTAAAAATAGCTTATTCTCTGACGTTGGAAGAGGAAATGTGCGTTTGTGACGTTGCAGCGGTTATCGGCTCTTCTGTCGCAACAGCTTCACACCATTTACGTTACTTGCGTGATCAGTCACTTGCAAAATCACGAAAAAAAGGAAAAATGGTTTACTATTCGCTTACTGACAATCATGTCCATCAACTTGTTAGGATTGCCTTTGAGCATACAACAGAGGGGGATAAACATGGCGATTGCTGAAAAGACAGAATATCGATTAGAGAATTTAACATGTGCTAGTTGCGCTATGAAGTTCGAGAATAACGTTAAAAGTTTATCATCCATAAAGGATGCACAAGTGAACTTCGGTGCATCGAAGTTATCATTTCAGGGTAGTGCGACTGTGGAGGACCTTGAAGCGGCGGGTGCTTTTGACGGTATTAAAGTAATCCCACTTCAAAATAAAAGAATCGAGCCACAAATACCTTTCTTTAAACGTAAAGAAAATAGCATTACACTTTTTTCACTTTTATTCTTAATTATCGGATCAATTGTATCGTTCCGTTATGCAGAAACACATCCAGCAGCGATAGTCCTTTTTGCTGTATCAATTGTAATTGGAGGAGCCGGTATATTCAAAACGGGCATAAAAAATCTTGTCCGGTTTGAATTTGATATGAAAACGCTTATGACGATTGCAATCATCGGTGCGGCGATTATCGGGGAATGGCGTGAAGGTGCAGTCGTTGTCTTTCTCTTCGCAGTCAGCGAAGCGCTTGAAGCCTATTCGATGAATAAAGCGCGCCAATCGATTCGACAACTAATGGATATTGCACCACCAACAGCATTTGTTAAACGTGGTGAGGAGTTGGTAGAACTTCCTACTGAAGATCTTGTTATTGGCGATGTATTAATTGTGAAGCCGGGGCAGAAAATCGCGATGGATGGGGCTGTTCTTACTGGATACTCAACAGTCAATCAAGCAGCGATTACTGGGGAATCTGTGCCAGTGATAAAACAATCAGGCGACGAAGTGTTCGCGGGTACGCTTAATGAGGAAGGCGTGTTGGAAGTAACTGTCACGAAACTAATTGGCGATACAACAATTGCAAAAATCATTCATCTCGTCGAAGATGCCCAGGCAGAAAAAGCACCATCACAGAAGTTTGTCGATAAATTCGCCAAGTATTACACACCTGTCATCATCGGAATTGCAATGCTTGTCGCTATCGTACCGCCACTGCTCGGCGGTGACTGGAGCACGTGGATCTATCAAGGTTTAGCGGTGCTTGTCGTCGGCTGTCCATGTGCACTCGTCATATCGACACCGATTGCGATTGTCACGGCGATAGGAAATGGAGCACGTCAAGGTGTGCTCATTAAAGGTGGCATCTACTTAGAGGAAGCTGGACGTCTAAATGCAATCGCTTTTGATAAAACGGGAACATTAACGAAAGGATATCCGGAAGTAACGGATTTCATTGTGTATGGGGAAGTTGAAAAAGAGCAATTGCTTAGTGCGATTGCTGCAGTAGAATCAATGTCACAGCATCCTCTTGCGAAAGCGGTCACGACGTATGCACACCAAAATGGAGCGGAAAAACGTTCGGTGTCAAACTTTCAATCGGTGACTGGAAAAGGTGCTTATGCAGAAGTAGACGGGATAACATTGTCTATTGGTAGCTTGGACTGGGCGCATGAACTTTCTTCATTGCCGAAAGAGGCTTCGCAACAAGGGGCGGCTCTTCAGCACGAGGGGAAAACAGTCATGGCGATTGTCACTGGCACGGAATTTAAAGCATTACTTGCCGTAGCGGATCCTATTCGTGAAGAAAGCCGAAGTGTTCTTAGAGAGTTGAATGAAATTGGCATTCGCCATACGGTCATGTTAACAGGCGATCACCAGGCAACTGCAGAAGCGATTGCGAAAGATTTAAATGTTACGGATGTCCGTGCAGGGCTCATGCCCGAAGACAAATTGATAGCTATTAAAGAGTTAAGTGACAAGTTCGGACGCGTCGCAATGGTTGGCGATGGCATCAATGACGCGCCTGCCCTAGCAGCAGCGTCGGTTGGAATCGCGATGGGTGGAGCGGGTACGGACGCAGCCTTGGAAACAGCTGATATTGCACTTATGGCGGATGATCTTCAAAAATTACCTTATACAATAAGATTAAGTCGAAAAACATTGCGAATCATCAAAGAAAACATTATGTTTGCATTAGGATTAAAAATTGTGGCGCTACTTCTCATCATTCCAGGCTGGCTGACATTATGGATTGCCATCTTCGCGGATATGGGTGCGACGCTTCTCGTCGTGTTGAACTCGTTGCGGTTATTGCGTGTTCATAAATAAGTGGCCTTAAAATGGAGGCAGATCTTAATGCATTTACAAGAATGGACGATGGAGGAGCAAGAACAACTCATCCATTTTATGACGAAAAATACATGGCCTTATCATGGTAATTCACATCCCGGGCGTGAGCTGATTGAAAAAGCAATTGAAGAGGGCGGCTACGAATCGGATGAGGTAAAGACATTCTGGGTGGAAAATGAAAATGGAGATAAAGTAGGCATCGTGAAAATCTATGATTTACAAGATCAAATCCCGTTGTTCGATCTCCGAATTGCGGATGTGTCAAGGGGTCATGGGTATGGTCCGAAAGCGCTCCGTCTCGTAGCGGAATATGTATTTGGTTTGTCAGGCAAGAAAATTCGTCTTGAAGGTCATACGAGGCAAGATAATCTCGCAATGCGAAAAACGTTTGAACGAGCGGGCTTTGTCAAAGAGGCTCATATGCGAAAGGCATGGTTTTCGCCAAAAGAGAATTCCTATTATGACGCGGTGACGTACGGTATCACGCGGGAAGATTTTATAGGGGGCACGACGACACCTGTCATTTGGGAAGATGGAGAAAAGGGGCGTAGCACATTTAGCTCACCTCAAATTCCAAATTTCCCAGATTCATTCGAGTCAGAGCGGCTTGTCATTCGGGCTCCACAACTTGGTGATGCACAGGAGGCATGGAATGCGATTCGTAAATCGTTGCCAGCACTCCGTAAGTGGATGCCATGGGCGCAACCCGAACCTGAATTGCATATGACAGAAGAGAGTTTAAGGAAGGCGGTCGCGAACTTCATCACGCGTGAAGATTTGCGCTTTCATCTGTATACTAAAGAGACTGGGGAGTTCGTCGGTTCATCAGGACTGCATCGGATTGACTGGGCGATTCCAAAATTCGAGATTGGTTACTGGCTCGCTACGGAATTCGAAGGTCAAGGTTATATGACAGAAGCAGTCCAACGTATTGAACAATTTGCTTTTGAGCAACTCGGAGCTCGTAGGGTAGAAATTCGTTGTGAAGAAGGAAATACGAAAAGTCGAAGCGTCGCTGAAAGAGCCGGCTTCATTCTTGAAGGAACTTTGAAACAAGATTCCCTATCACCAGATGGTAACGTTTTACGAAATACATGCATCTATGCGAAAATAGACTAATAAAGAAAAGCGTAAGGCGCCGCTCAGATACTAGAAACAAAAAGGGATGCCGACTTACGTCGACATCCCTTTCATCAAAGTGAACGTTTTCCTGAAATAAGTTGGATTACAAAGATGATACCTGCAATAATGAGTAGGATATGAATTAATCCACCAGCAATTTTGAAAAAGAGACCTAACAGCCAAAGCCCGATTAATGCTACAATAATAAACCAAAGAAATCGTCCCATTTAAATCACCCCTTTGTTCGTATACTTCTTTTTACCCTGCCAAAAGAAAGATTAAACATAGTGCATTAGTAAAAGGAGTAATCGGGTCGGGACTACATACTGGAGGCGGTAAAATTGGCAACACCGGGTATGGAAGACTATATTGAGCAAATCTATTTGCACTTCGAGGCAAAAGGAGAAGCGCGTGTATCAGACGTTGCAGAATCACTTTCGGTTCTCCCTTCATCTGTAACGAAAATGGCACAACGACTCGCTCGTGAAGGCTATGTCATTTACGAGCGATACAAAGGACTCGTATTGACGGAAAGAGGATTGAAGTTCGGCAAAAAGCTTGTCATGCGTCACGAATTACTTGAACAATTTCTTCGTATCATCGGAGTCGATGAAGTAAATATTTACAGAGATGTAGAAGGAATCGAGCACCATCTAAGCTGGAATGCGATGGATCGAATAACGAATCTCGTTGAAGCGATGGAACAAGATGATGAGTTTGTAGAGAATTTAAAAAAACGGCAATAGAATTTGAGGAAGAGGTCGATACAGATGGAAACAGAAAAATTGAAATCAGGCTACACGGCGGATTTGAAAGTGCTAGATAAAGAAGGTTCTCGATGGGTCTTAGAGGGTGATGAAGACGACATCATGTTGAACGTTTCCGATGCAGAGGAGACTGTTCAACAAGGGGATACAGTTCACGTTTTCCTTTATGCGAATAGACGCGGAGAATTGACCGCTACGATGCAAATGCCGAAAATGACATCTGGATCATATGGTTGGGCACGCGTCATCCGTATCGATGACAAAGAAGGCGTGTACGTAGATATCGGCTCTTCATTCGAAGTGTTAGTCAATCGAGCTGACATGCCTCGAGTCCGCGCACTTTGGCCGGATGTGGACGATGAACTATACATGACGCTACGAATGGACCTAGGCGGCAATATTTTTGGAAGGCTCGCAACAGAAGAACGGGTCCTAGAGCAAATTGAAGAAGCAACGCCAGCTATTTTGAATAAAAATGTAAAAGCAAGAGCTTATCGGTTGCTACCAGTCGGATCATTTATGCTTAGTATTCAAGAAAATCATAGAATTTTCATCCATAACACGGAACAGGAACACGAACCACGTCTGGGCCAAGAAATTGAAGTGCGGATCATCGGTGTTCGTGAAGATGGAACATTGAATGGCTCGATGCTTCCAAGGAAAGAAGAGCGACTGGGGGGCGATTCTGAAACAATCCTCCATTACCTAAATGATATCGGAGGCCGTATGCCATTCACGGACAAATCAAGCCCCGAGGAAATCGATGAAATGTTCAAATTAAGTAAAGCGTCATTCAAGCGCGCACTAGGCAAATTGATGAAAGAGGGTAGGATTACACAAAGTGATGGATGGACGACCTTGAAGTAATCCAATGATAGGGGGGAACCTTTTCAACGCCTGAATCGTACTAATTCGTATAACAAAGGGAGGAATGTTCATGAAACGTATAATAGCAATGCTTGCTGTAACCATACTTGCACTTGGAATCATTTTGCCTAATACCGCAAAGGCTGAACCAGCTATCAATGAAAAGCTTGGTGTTCCGATTATCGTTTACGGAGCAAACTTATCTGCCGCGGAAAAGGATAGTGTGAAGAAGAGTTTACAGGTGGAAAAAGAAGCTGAAGTTGAAGAGATTTCAGTCGATGGTAGTGACCTTGTAAAGTACATCAAAGATGGAGACGGTAAGGCAAGAATGTATTCATCTGCAAAAATAACGAGACAGGATGCAGGAAAAGGTCTCGTTATTTCTATTGTCACCGAAGGCAATATTACACAAGTAACATCTGACATGTTTGCGAATGCGATGTTGACAGCGGGGATCGTAGATGCGGTAGTCGAGGTGGCATCACCAAAAAAAGTGACTGGCCATTCTGCGCTTGTTGGCATTTACAAAGCATACGAAGTGACAGGTGAGACACTCGATATCGAGAGAACGGATGTAGCAAACGACGAATTGAATCTTGCTACTCGATTTGCACAAAAGAGTGGTGTCGATAGCGACAAAGTCTCGGAACTTCTGACAGGGATCAAAAAACAGATAGCCGAGAAAAATCCTGTGACAAAAGAAGAAGTTGAAAAAATCGTGACAGAACAATTAAAAAAGCTTAATATTGAATTGGGCGAAGCAGACCGTAAATTGCTAGTCGATTTGATGGACAGAATTCGAAATTTAGATATCGATTTCGATAAATTATCCGAACAATTGACGGATATGACAGCTAAGATAAAAGAAAAATTTGGCGCAATCGATCCGGGCTTTTGGGAAAGTGTAAAAAATTTCTTTGCCGAACTCTTTGATTCAGTCAAAACATGGTTTGAGTGAAATAAATAATGAGATTCAAGTTTCTGAAAGGGAGTAGTTTAGATGGAATTCGAATTTGTGGAATTGGGCGGAGACGCATTTGCGTATCGCAATGAAGAGGATGGCAACATGCGTGCAGAAATCACTTGGACAATTCTTGGAGATGTCATGGTAATGGACCATACTTTCGTTTCGGAGACACTTCGTGGCCAAGGAATCGCAAAAAAACTATTAGACCGCGCAGCAGATTATGCACGCGAAAATGAACTAAAGATGGAGCCGGTGTGCTCTTACGTTGTCACAGCATTTGAACGCTATAAAGAGTATGACGATATTAAAATCTAATGCTAGTACATAAAAGGAAATCCGTTAGCCATCGTCCAACGGATTTCCTTTTTATTTCGATTTGAGTTCATTTAAAATGAAACTAAATGGATGGAAAGTCGTATACTATATAGAGAGAGTAAAAGGAAGAGGTGTGCATAGTGAACCGTACAGCAGAAAAAGCATTATCAATTATAAGTGCAGTATTCACGACGGTGGGAATTATTTCTAGTTTTATCCTGATGGCATTTGTTAATTTTTTGAAAACAGATTCGGATTTTCGCCAGGATATAGAAGCGGATGCATTGTTAAATCCTAATCTGAATCCAGGGGATATGGAACTGTTCTTTTCATTTCTTGATGTTTTTGGGGGCTTCATGTGGTTAATTATTGCGGGGCTCATAGTCAGCTTGATCTTGATAATTATTGGAATCGTAAACATCTGGAATAATAAAAACCCTAAGCTTGCTGGAATGATGTTCATCATTGCGGGACTGACTGGGGGACTCGTTATGTTGCCTTCTATTCTTCTATACATTGCGGGCATTCTTTGTTTGACGAAAAAATCGCCAATGAAGGATGAACCGCAATTTGTGGACGATCAGTATGATGGAACGATGAGACCCTTATAAGAAATGAGAGACGCTATCCTAGTTAAAGGGTAGCGTCTCTTGTATTTAACCCGCAAGATTAGGATTATGAATATAGTATACGTATTGTGCTGTTTCTACGGGATAACCTTCAATATATTCATTGAATACCTCGAGAAGTTTGAAGCCTTGCTTCTCATAAAAGGATCTTTCAAACGTATTACGCCCATCCACATAAATGAAAAGTTGACGTGCACCTTTCAACATGGATAAGGTATACTCGAAAAGCTTTTCTCCGTAACCAATCTGCTGATGCGATGGTAAAATATACATCGCAGTCAGTTCAGAATCACCATCCGTATCTGTTTTTGTGAAATTGGCAAAACCAACTGGGATTCCTTCACATTCGGCTATGAGCACAGTGGTTTTTTCCATGCGTTTTATCATCATGGCATTCGAAAAAGATCGATCAATAAATTTCTTCTGAATCTCTTCTGGAATAATACCTTTGTATGTATTACTCCATGACTTACGGGCAATCTGTTGCACGTGAACGCTATCCATCGCTGTCATCAGTCGAATCATGGCGCCGTCACCTCAGAACTTCTTTTTGTTATCATAACAAATAAGTAGGCTGAAAACTACTGCTGTAATGAAAATGATATATTTAAGGACAGGGTTTAAATAAATTGGACTAATTGGGAATTTGCCATTTAAAAAATGAAAGTTTCTAAAATTGAACAAGAGGGTATACTCTGTATATAACCACTATTTATTACAATCAGGAGGAATGATTTAGATGGCACGTAAACGAAATAACAATCTACTAATTGCGACGATTGCTGCAGGTGCATATGCGTATTTTAGTAAAAAGGAAAATCGGGACAAAGCGCAAATCGCTTTTAAAAACATGAAGACGAGAGTTGACTCATTTATAGAGTCGCAGAAGATGAACCGTTCTTCGGAAACAAAAGTAGGTCATTCAGATCCCTATGATTTTCAAGATAATAAGATGGTGAGTGAAGGTGCTCAGACAAGTGTCCATTATTATAACCAAGAAGTTGAAGATAATGTGAAAATGACGCCCGCTACAGATGGGCTTTACCACAAAAAAGGCCCAGATAATCTAGAAAAAGAATGATTTAACACTCGAGGTGGATGGGTAATAAAAAAACGCTTCCCAAATGGGAGCGTTTTTTTATGGAAATGAATTAAGAATTGGTATAATTGGATAAACACAGAATGATATAAAACCAACATATCGTTTATTAATTGTGGAATAGTAGAATGGTAAGAGGTGAGAAGGTGAAGTTGGCTGAAGAAGGTAAACAAATATCATCTACAAAAATGCTAATTAGTGAAATTGAGCGGTCCAGAAATCCCCTGGAAATTGAGAAGTTTTTTACTATGGAAGAGAAATTGTTGAATCATTTATATCGATTGGAAAAAGAAGATGCACAGCGAGAATTAAAATTAAATATGGATTACGTGGGGATGTATACCGAAAGCCAAAAAATGGATGCCGTTGAATGTTATTTGATTTCCTTATCCTCGATAATTGCGAGGCATTTAGAGAAAAACCACTTTGGTGCGCAAAAGGCTTATGGATTCAATATGGCTTGTTTCATGTTTATAAAAGTGAAGTTGAACAATCAAAATACTATGGAGTTTGCGGATGAACTAATCGAATTTTACATGCAAGTGCTTGAGAACAAGAAACAGCCAGCACTTAGACATAACACAGTAAACAAAGTGGTTCTCTATATTGATGAAGATGTGGAGTCTTCGGCGACTGTTGAGGAAATCGCCAAGAAGTTCAATGTCAGCACGAGTCACCTGTCTCGTATTTTCAGGGAGCATACAGGCACTACTCTTGTAGAATATATAAATATTCGTAAAGTGGAGGAAGCCCAATTTTATCTACGTTTTTCTGATAAGAGGATCTCTGCAATAGCTGATCAGTTTAATTTTTGTAATCAAAGCTATTTCACTCGCATATTTAAGAAATATACAGGACAAACACCCAGAAGATTTCGAAGTGGAATGAATGGAGAGTATTTTCGTTTTTCACTTCCGGATGAAAAAAACAGCCAATCGTTGTAATAAGGCAATGGTTTGAGGTATACTTTTTAGTAGTTTGAATTAGTGAAGGTGAGTCTAATGAAAAAGAGAATTGGTTTAGTATCGATGTTGATGATTACGGCTATTTTTTTAAGTGGCTGTGCTGGTGTTCAGAACAAGGAAGGTACGTTTTATAGTCTTTTTGTTAAACCGATGGAATGGTTGCTGAATTACTTTGCTGACCTATTCAGTGGCAGTTATGGTTTCGCAATCATCCTCATCACAATATTGATTCGGCTGGTCCTTATGCCGCTTATGTTGAAAAACTATAAGTCGCAACAAACGATGAAAGTCAAAATGGATGGACTCCGGCCTGAGATGGAGGATATTCAGAAACGTCTAAAGGAAGCGAAGGAAAAAGAGAACAAAGAGGAGCAGATGAAGCTTCAGCAAGAAATGATGGGTCTTTATTCGAAGCACGGAGTTAATCCACTCAACATGGGTTGTCTGCCGCTTATCATTCAAATGCCAATCATCATGGGTCTGTACTTCGCTATTCTCTACGCCCCTACTGAAGTGAAATCGCATGGGTTTCTTTGGTTTACACTTGGAGAGCCGGATATGATTATGATGGTTCTTGCGGGTGCAGTATATTTTGTCCAGGCTCGTGTGTCACTCTGGACAATGCCTGAACAGCAAAAAAAGCAGATGAAGGCGTTCATTTATTTGTCTCCTGTAATGATCATGTTCATCTCGTTCAAGGCGATGGCGGCACTACCTCTATACTGGGCAGTTGGTGGTCTACTTCTAATCTTCCAAACGTATTTGGGAAGAAAGTTTTATTTCAAGAATCCTGAATCGGCAGTGGAAGTGGTTTCGAAAGAGAAACTAGAAGAGAAAGAAGAATTAGAAGTGATAGAAGAGTCAAAAGCAAAAGAAGAGTCAAAAGCAAAAGAAGAGAAATGATGGGGCTGGAGAGAAATCTCCGGTCTTTTTATCTAGCTAAACTTTAGCGACCAGATGCTCAGGCTGGCAGGAATGTAGGTCATGCAGTTGGGACGGATTGAACTTTACCCCTCTTTGTTGCGACATGACGTCGCAAACTTAGACTAACTTGCTTTACCATATATGCCTATTGCATCTAAACAGCCGCTTGTGTTTTAATATCATACAGCAGAAGTCTCTCACTTTTCAATGAGTGGTGGGATGAATGCTAAATGTGTAGATAATTCAGTGGGAGTTCAAACCCATGCTGAATAAAGTTAAAGCCTCCTGGCGCAAATACGCCGAGGCATATTTGATTATGGAGGTTTTTAACATGCAGAAGAAATGGTTGTTCGGAATAGGGATTGTAGCTTCCGCAATTGCGTCCACTTATTTTATCATCCAGCTGGATTTGAATTACGCAGTGCTTTCCATGATGGCATTATTTTCATTGACGAATGGAGCGCGCGCAATTTCATTTCGCAGTCAGGGAATGGAACGCGAGTCAAAGTGGATGCTATGGATGTCCATCTTTTTCGGAATCGCATTCATCGTTCTACTCATTATTAATTTTTTGATTTAAAAAGGACGCGCCCAGGAACCTGAATTCCTTTTGGTGCGTCCTTTGACGTGGTTAGTATACATATTTTTTGCGTGTTAAGAGTACAATAAAGATTACCGGAACAGTTCCGTAATCCCTATAATAATTATGAAGTATTAATGATAACATATGAGACTAGAATTAGAAATGATGGTAAACTGGATAAATACATACAAATCGGGAAAGAGGGCTAGTTGTTGATGAAACGGAGTAGTAAATATAATTATCAAAAAAATAAAAAAGGGAAGAGCAAAGTCTTAACGATTACGCTACTTTTTTCAAGTATCGTCATGACAGGATTCGTAATCTGGATTGGCATGAATGATTGGAATATAAGCAAAAGTTATGAAAAGGCTCAAGAAGTTCTTGGCATCTCAAAATCTATAGATGAGGGGACCGAAGTACCTGAAAAAGCGGTCGAACCGACTGAACTTCCAAAATCCGAAGAAGACTCCAATGTGCCAAATAAAGAACCGGATGATGAGGATACAATTAAAATCGATGATACCAGAAAAGAACAAGGGGAAACTTCGAAGCAGGAACCAGTTAAGAAATCTATCAAACCTTCCGATTTAGCTGGAAAACCTGGAAAAGGTTCTAGCACAAACGTAAAGATTGACGCTGGAGGATATATTGAGGGACAAAAACTACCTTCAGAACCGACTTATGTCAAGGGGGTTTTGATTGCCAATAAAAAAAATCCATTGCCATCCAATTTTGCCCCTGGGGAAAACAAAGAGGCACGTGCTTCATTCGACAAGATGGCGGCAGAAGCAAAGCTTTCAGGCTTTAATATAACTGCATTCAGCTGGTATCGTTCGTATGATTACCAAGTGACACTTTATGATAAATATGCGGCAAAAGATGGGAAGGAAGCGGCAGACACTTATAGCGCCAGACCGGGTTATTCGGAACACCAAACTGGGCTTGCATTTGACATAGGTGAAGTGAATTTTGAGAAGCACTGGGCTTCATCGTCATTCGGAAGTACGGAAGCCGGGAAATGGGTGGGAGCCAATGCTCATCGTTTCGGTTTCATCCTGCGCTACCCAAAGGGAAAAGAACATATCACCGGTTATATGCATGAGTCATGGCATTTTCGTTATGTAGAGGAAGCGATAGCCAAAGAGGTTTACGAGCGTAATATCACTCTTGAAGAGTATCTAGAAATGTAGTCAAACTGGAATTGGAAAAGGGATGCACCGTATAATCGGCGCATCCCTTTTTCGATTCATAATATAGGAGAAAGTAATCGTGAGACAGATTCTTTTAATTTAATAATGCCCGAACGATTCAAATACATATCATATGTCAATTCAGTCGATAATTGCATATCCTGCTCGAATAACTCAGCCAGCTCATGAGATTTTTCACGATCGTAAATGAATGCATTGACTTCGAAATTCAGCTTGAAACTACGTACATCAATGTTAGCTGTACCGACAGTTGACAATTCATCGTCAACGACAATCTGTTTCGTGTGTAGGAATCCATTTTCATAGATAAACACTTTGGCACCTGCTTTTAATAATTTACCAATGTTTGAATAAGTTGCCCAATAAACAAACATATGGTCCGGTTTATTTGGAATCATAATCCTCACATCGACTCCTGAAAGACATGCGATGCGCAGTGCATCGAGAAAACTAACGTCCGGGATGAAGTAAGGTGTTTGGATATATATATACTTTTTTGCAAGGAAAATCATTTTTAAATAACCGTCTTTAATCTGTTCCCACTCTGAGTCGGGACCGCTTGAAACAATTTGCATACCAACCGTCCCTTTACGCGGGATAGCCGGGAAATAACGTTCGGCGTATTCGATTTCATGATGTACAGACGCTTGGTTCCAGTCAAGTATGAACCTTGTCTGAAGCGGATGTAGCGCACTTCCCTCGATACGTAGATGGGTATCACGCCAGTAGCCAAATTTCTTGTCGAGGCCGAGATATTCATCACCCACATTGAAACCACCCACGTAGCCGATTCTTCCATCGACGACGACGACTTTTCGATGGTTACGGTAATTCAGACGAGGGTTGATAAGCGATAAAGAAGCCGGGAAGAAAGCTGCCACTTCTCCTCCATGATCCAACAGTTTTTGAAAGTGTTTCCTATATAGACCACGGGAGCCGATGTCGTCAAATAACACTCGCACTTTGACTCCTTGTTTTGCCTTATGAATTAACACATTTAATATTCTATTTCCAAGATTATCAAGCCGTAAAATATAATATTGGAAATGAATATGATCTTTTGCATGCTCGAGATCATGAATCAGAGCATCAAATTTTTCTTTTCCATCATTGAAAACTTTGACATCATTATCTTGTGTTAAGACGGCGTGATTGTTTCTAAGATGTAAGTAGATCATATCTTTATAATGAGTTGTATCTTCATGTATGAATTCAAGCGTACCATCCTCAATGGCTCCGATTTGGTAGTCGATGAGTTGCTCAATTCCGATTTTACTGCGGCCTTCCCAGCGGAAAAGATGTTTTTCCCTAAGTTGCCGACCTAGTAGAAGATAGATGAAAAAACCGAAAAAAGGAATGAAAAACAGGACGAGAAGCCATGCCCACGTCGATGTGGGATCCCGTCGTTCAAGGAAGATAAGGGCAATCGCAAGGATAATATTCAAAATTAAAATGGCGGTAACAGCAATACTGATTAATTGAATCATACTCGCCCTCCTAAAATAGAATGTTTCTATATAGTATACAGGATTACCAAGAGAAAAGGAGATAATGAAATGATTGTTTCCATTAAAACCTACTTGACTGATATACATTGTTGGTATAGAGTGTTTTTATATTGTAATGAAAATTGGAGGGACAAAAAGTGGATAATATTCTACTCTTATTAAATATTGCCGGTCTTCTACTTCTTGTTAGTGTACTATATGGTATGCATCGAAAAAATGTTTCGTTTTCAAAGCGTGTATTTACCGGGTTGGGGCTCGGGATTGCATACGGTCTTATTTTACACTTTGCATACGGTACGGATTCAGCAGTTTTGAAGGAGTCTATGCCGTGGTTTAACTTGATTGGAACAGGTTATGTAAAATTACTTCAAATGATTGTTGTGCCACTCGTTTTCATTTCAATACTTGGGGCATTCACGAAAATAACAATTGGCAAGAACTTTGGTAAAATGGCGGGATTGATATTAGGGCTCCTTATCGGAACAACTGCAATCGCTGCAGTTATCGGGATTTCTGCTACACTTCTCTTTGGTCTTGATGCATCAGAAATCGTCCAAGGGGAAGCTGAACTTGCACGTGGCGCTTCGATTGAAGAACGTTCGGCAGGGATTGCGGACCGCACGTTGCCGGATCAGTTAATTGACTTGTTACCCGCAAATCCGTTCCTGGATTTCACTGGTGCACGTCCAACATCAACAATTGGTGTTGTCATCTTTGCTGCATTTCTTGGATTTGCGTATTTGACACTTTCGAGAAAAGATGAAAAAAATGCAGCTACAGTGAAGAATGGAATAGATGCAATTTATTCCTTGATTATGGGCGTTGTTAAGATTGTTTTACGCTTGACTCCCTACGGAATTTTGGCAATTATCGCCACCACTGTAGCAACATCTGACTTTGCGGCCATCTATAGTCTAGGTAAGTTTGTGCTCGCCTCATATGTTGCAATTATTGTCATGTTCGGGATTCATTTGGTTATTATTATGTTGTCCGGATTAAATCCAATCACTTACGTAAAAAAAGCGGGGGAAGTCTTGCTATTTGCTTTCTCTTCGCGGTCGAGTGCAGGAGCACTTCCGCTTAACATCGATACCCAGACAAATCGTCTAGGTGTGCCAGATGGTATTGCTAACTTTGCAGGATCATTCGGCTTATCAATCGGTCAAAACGGTTGTGCTGGAATCTACCCCGCGATGCTTGCAGTGATGATTGCACCATCAGTAGGTCAGAATCCACTTGAACCAACATTTCTTATTACATTGATTGCTATCGTGGCAATCAGCTCGTTCGGAGTTGCCGGAGTAGGTGGAGGAGCGACATTCGCTGCCATCCTTGTTCTATCGGCACTTAACTTACCGGTTGTATTAGCAGGACTTCTGATTTCGGTAGAACCGCTCATCGACATGGGCCGTACAGCATTGAACGTCAGTGGATCTATGACAGCCGGCGTTACGACTGCACGAATAACAGGCGAACTGGATAAAGACATGTACAACGAACCGCTTGAAAAGCAGACTGTTGAAGTATAAGTCGTCGAGCAGTCATAATGGAGCAAGAGCAAACATAAGATGAAAAATACCGCAGGAGACGTCACATCGTCTTCTGCGGTATTTATTATTTTGTAATTAATTCATGTGTGACCATGATGAAGTCTTTGTATGAGGTGTGTGGCATTGTTGATATATTTTCTACCGCAATGTCAATGAGACGTATCGCTTCAACTGAGTTGCCAAGCTCCTCTTGGCAAAGTGCTTGGTATGCATCCTTTACGTAAAATCTGGATAAGTCGAAGGGATGATGGATGTAATCAGCAATTGTAACTTTTTCAAGGAATACGAGTGCATGTTCAAAGTCTTTTAACCCGAAGAGAGATATCCCTTTTTCTAGATTGAGAAATGATTCATACTCCTTGGAATAATCACCTTCTTCCAAGAGCAAATTTAATAATAAATGAGCTTCTTTAAAGGATTTTTTGAATGAATTTAAATAATGGACCTCTGCGAATTTTGCGAAAAAGAGCGCGTCTTTGTCGTCTGCAAAGTCTCCATATTGCGTTATTTTCTTTATATAATAGGCATATTCGATATCATCTTGCTTCATAATCGCATGCGCAACTGCAAGTCTATATAAGTAATCTATACGATAAAACACCTGTTTCTCCTTCGAAAACTCGATACCGCTCTTCATGATCCGGATAGCGGATTCGGAATCACCTACTGCGAAGTGGAGAACTGCTTCTGTGTAGTCAAAGTCAAGTCGTGTCATTGGGTCGATATAGGCATTATTTGCTTCGATTTCAGAACGTTCTCGGAGAAGGATTGCCAGTGACTCGTCATAGTTATGTTCTGTAAATTTGACCATCGCCCGAAATCCGCCGATACTGGCACGCCTCTGTATAATCTTCATCTGCTCATAGATAGTCGCAGCCCGATCAGAAAACACCTGCCATCCTTCCTTTTTTTCATAATGAAGACAGCGGCTATACATTTCCAGTAGGCGTGCAGATTCGTACCCTTGCGTCAATTTCTGGGCATAAGGTTCGATTAAGGTAATGAGTTGTTCATATTCATCCGTCAACAAGTCAAAATCTGTATTATACAGTTTTTCCGCCTTCTCCAGCACTTCTCTTAATTCCAGTGTACTTACTTCTTCTAGCAACTCCGACACTTCCACTCCGAGCCGTTCCGCTATATAGTTCAAGCTTTCCATTGAAGGATTCGCTTTATTATTTTCTATAAGGCTCAGCATGCCTTTCGTTAGCTCATTACCAGCTAAGGATTTTAATGTGAGTTGCTGTTGTTTTCGTAATTTTCGTATTCGCTCACCTAACGTTTCGATGTGGCACACCTCCATAATTCTGAATATAGTTTAATTATATTAAACTTTTACTTGTAATGGAAGGGGTAGCGTGTTATTGTTTGTTTAATAAAATTAAACATTTTGAATGGAGTGTTTTTATGGAAGAGGTTTTGAAGCTTAAAAAAGCAACATATCACTTATGGACGTTCACAATCAGCAAGCTTATTTCCTCATTCGGCGCGCAAGTGTATGCATTTGCCGTCAGTTTTTATATTTTACAACTGACGGGATCTGCTACTAGTTTTGCAACTAACCTTATATGTAGCATATTACCACGGACAATCATGGCGCCTTTTGCAGGTTATGCGGCTGACAATTATTCAAGGAAGACAATTGTTATAACAGCACAAATTGCTACAACCCTTGCAATTGGAGGGCTTCTAATTGTTAGTTTAACTTCAGGATTATCTCTTATTGCAATTTACGTAACAACCGTCGTAATATCAATTACATCAACTTTTTCGGGCGTAACATTCAGCTCATCCGTTACGGGGCTTGTAGATGAAGGACGAATTCAAAAAGCGATGTCTCTAAATCAAATGTCCATTTCATTTGCGGCAATCGGGAGTCCGGCGGTAGCTGGTTTGTTGTACGGAACAGTCTCAATGCCTACATTTCTCATAATGTATATGACTGCTTCGATTATTGGCGTATTTCTTGAATCAACGATGAATTTCAAGTTATTTGCGAAACGTAAAGAAGCGATAGCTGGGGAACCGAAGGAATCGATGCTCCAAAGTATGAAAGCGGGGCTTGCTTATTTGAAATTGCAACCTACTATCATGGCAATCATTTGGATATCTCTATTTATCAACTTCCTATTTGGTGCGTTCATGGTGGGTCATTCATTTATTCTTATCGAAAAAATGAAAATGGCATCTGAGCATTTCGGTTTCATCGAAGGAGCATCCGCAGTTGGGATGCTGCTTATGTCGATTTATTTATCGATGAGAAAAGAAGTGAAATTCCCACTACTAGTTGCGAAACGTGGAGTCATTGGAATGGCTCTAATTATGGGAGGAATTGCGTTGCCGTTAATCATTCACATGTCTTACTATGGGATGTTCGCTTACTATGCAACGCTCATGTTCGGTTTCGGCTTGACGGTGATCATCGTCAATACGCCACTGCAAGTGATGATGCAAAAAATGATCGACGATGATTACAAAGGACGCGTGTTTTCAATTCTGGAAACAATGGCGATGGCGCTCACGCCACTTGGAGTGGTTATCTACGGATTTCTTTATGATATATTCCCGGCGGAGTGGATTCTCATTGTTTCCAGCCTACTGCTTATCGGAGTTGTTCTTGTGTTGGCAAGGCCGTCCGTCGTGATAAAAGCGCATCCGGAACTTGGGGCGGAAGCAGTGAAGGCAGAAATAGTTTCAGAATGATAAAACAGGCGGTGTAGTATTGGAGAAAATATTCGAAGAAATCGTCCATATTATGAATAATGATTACGCAGGTTGGAAAGATAAAAAAGGGCGTGATAATCCAAAATACTTCCTTCAGAAGATAAGGGAACTACAGGATGAGGACCTGCTTTCGAAGGAAGTGTTTAAGGATATTGTTGAGGATTACTTGCTTGATTTCAATGACCTTCATATCCACTTTAATGTAGCGGGTTTACAAAAAGAAAAGCTGGAAGTCCGAGGCTTCAGGGTACGTTGTTTTGAAGACCGACTCTATGTTACGCATGTAGATTCGGAAAGCCAACTGGAGCCTGGTATGTGCTTCGTATCATTAGGTGGGCGCAGCATCCCTGAATTGAGGGAACGACATCATCGTTTATTCAATGAAAATCATGCCGAACGTGAAAATTGGACTCCAATCTTGTCACTTTATGATGAGGGAGAAGTGGAGAATAGCGAAGGAATCCGGCAGGCAATTTCTCTCGCTTACTATGAGAAGAAACCTTACAAGCCCACATACTCCGTTCAGCAACTGACAGGGGATGCAATTCTTATTACAATGACAGACTTTGCAGATCCAGATGCCATTGCAAAAATGATAACTGAAAACCAAGCAACTCTTGATTCGACGGAGAAGTGGGTTATTGATGTGCGTGTCAATTATGGGGGAAGTGATTCGAGTTATTATCCTCTACTTCCATACTTGATGCCTGAAGAGGGTGCTGAACTAGCAGACAAAGATGAAAAAATGTTTATTAATTGCACTGTTGCAAGCGCGAATCGAATACTTGAGGAGCTCGAAAATCAGCTTGGAAATACGGAAGATGAACAGGCCCAACTTTTTTTGAAAATCTTTCAACGTGAATGGATAGAGAATAAAGGAAGAGGGTTTGTAGAATTTGATTTCAGCGACATTATGCCGGACACCTTTATAAAAGGGAGGAGTAATCCAGAATCGATTGTTGTGCTTGCAGATTTTATGTGTGGTAGTTCCGGTGATTCCTTTGTGGAAACCGTTAAAAAATCAAACAAAGTAAAAGTCATTGGCCGAGCTACAATGGGGCTGAATGATTATGCGAACTTAGCGACCCAAAAATGGGACGAAGGATTTGAGTTCATGTACCCTACATCCCGCCTATCACGGCTTGATACAGGACGGGGGATGACAGGGATTGGAATTGAACCTCATCTTTATATCCCGTGGACGCCAGAACATTTGAATGTGGATGTTGATATGAAGTGTGCGCTAGGAGTTTTGTCATCTACTTCTATTTTAGTATCCGAATTCGCAAATCAAGATTAATAATCTCAAGGATAAACCGCTGGGAGCAATGCGCCTCCAGCGGTTTGTTTTTATTCTGAAGCAGTTTCCAAATCCCGCAACGATTTAGCGGACTTCCTAAATGCAAAGATTAGCCCGACAGAAAGGACTGCAAGAATGGCGGAAATATAGTACATGTTGCCGGCTTGTTGCGTGAAAATCCATGTGAATAACAGTGGACCAATGATGCGCCCCATATTGTCCATGGAATACGTCATCCCAGCGGCCGTTCCGTATTTCCCGCCAGACTCTTTTGTTGTTAATGAAACGAGTACTGTACGGGAAAGTGCGTTCCCAGCGGTGAAGACACTCAGTGCAAAGCCAGCCCAGAAGAGGTTCGATGTGAACGGAATAAGGAAAAGTCCGAGTGCTGTAACAATCTGCGCACCAATAATCCATTTCGTTTCCGTTCCGTTTTTCACACGGCGGACGACACCGCCTTGAATCGCCGCATCGACAAAACCACTAGCCATAAACAAGTAACCAAGCTGAAGTGGTGTGATCTCAATTTTTGAGATTTGAAATAGCTGGAACGTTGATTCAAGCCCGGCAAGAAGGAACGTCACCATGAACGAGAATAGAAATAGATAGCGAATGCGATATTGCCAAAGCATAGCTCCACCTTTTGGAAGGAGTGCACGTTTATTCGCCTCACCACGTCGTTCCGGTTCTTTCAAAATAATTCCTGCATAAATCATAAGGAGTACTGTTAAAGTACCAGACGCAATGAATGGTAATTGAAGACTGACATTACCAAGTACGCCGCCAATCGCTGGACCAAAGATGAAGCCGAGACCGATGGACATACCGAGAAGTCCCATATACTTGTTGCGGTTTTCATCATCCGTCATATCTGCAACAAATCCAGTTACAGCTGTATACAGCGCTCCTGAGAAAATCCCTCCAACAATACGTGACGCATAAAGTAGCGGCAAATTATCTATGAACAATGCGAACAGGAAGAAGCTAAGGCTGAAGCCGACAAGCCCAATCAAAATCAGTTTTTTTCTTCCTGTCCTGTCCGACAATGAACCCCATAGTGGCGCAGTGAAAAATGAAGCGAGCGCATAGATAGTTAATAATCCGCCAACATGTACTTCGGAAAGACCTTGCTGCAAGATAACTTCTGGAAGAATAGGAATGATAATACCGAACCCAAGATAAACGAAAAATTGCACGGACATAAGAAGAAGAATCGCTTTTTTCATGATTAAACCTGCTTTCTGTGTGTATCAATATTCTTATTTTACTCTTCATACCCCAAAGGTACAAAAGATATGTACATTCACAAAAAAACACCGCGGAACACTCCCGCGGTGCAACCCCGAACTCAATCTCTCAATTTAACCCTTTGCAAACGCAACGCATTCAACACAACCGACACCGAACTAAACGCCATCGCCGCACCGGCAACCCACGGTGCAAGAAGTCCTGCCGCCGCAATCGGAATACCAACCGAGTTATACGCCAATGCCCAGAACAAGTTTTGCTTTATATTCCGGACCGTTAATCGGCTCATCTTAATCGTATCCGCCACGCGTAACAAATCGCCGTGCATCAACGTAACATCCGCCGCCTCCATCGCAACGGCCGTCCCTGTACCCATCGCCATTCCAATATCAGCGACCGCGAGTGCAGGTGCGTCATTTATGCCATCCCAACCATGGCGACCCGCTTACCTTCAGCCTGTAACAAAGCGACAACTGCTGCCTTGCGCACAGGCAGCACAAGTCATACCTGAAATTGCAATAACCTTTTTACTTTCACTCATTTGAATAAAACCTCCTAACTTACTCTACTGGGGTATATTTCATTGGAAAAAGAACTGCGTAAATCCGCAGCTTGTTATTGTACGACGTCATAACCTTGGTCTTCAATCGTACTCGTAATTTTTTTACATCGACTGTTCCGTCGTCAAAATTAACTTCCACAGTACTTGCCTTCAAATGACCGTCAAGCAGAATTTTTACTACATCTATCGCAATATACCTGTTAAGGGTATGTCAAACCGTATGCTTATTTTCAATTCGATGTATGAAACGTTTACAAAAAACCTAAACTTGTAACATAATTGAAAAATTTAAAAGGAGACAGGAGTGATATGATGAATGTAACAGCAGAATGGTCTAGTTTCATGCGAATGAAGAAACTTTACCTGAGTAATTACGTCAATATAGTACAGAAAGGTCGAGGTGGGAAAGATGGCAAAAGAAGTTGATTTAAAAAAGATCATCTCCAACTTGGCGAAGTTGGGTGTTTCGGCTACGCTGACGAAATCCCGTCTAGACATGCTGAAAGCCCTTGCGCCGCCTGCACAAGACCCGCAAATACAGTCATAAAAGTGAAATACGCAAGCGGTCTGTCACGTCCGATTGTTGTAGTTGCATACCAAAAGAACGCCTGGGACACAGATTTGTTTCCCCGGGCGTTCTTTTGATATGCTGAGGTATCGCGAATGGCCAGGAAACTGTCCGAAAAGAGAATCGAACCGTTCGAGCGGTAGCAAAATATGCGCGCAGCCCATTAGGGTGCGCGCGTATTTTTTTCTATCAATCCTCTTCATTGGAACTAAATATATACGTCCGATGATGGAACTTCATACTGAACACCAGCCCAATCGCTAACATATTCCCCATAAGCGAACTCCCGCCATAACTGATGAACGGCAGTGGAATACCCGTAATCGGTAGCAACTGAATCGTCATCCCGATATTCTCGAAGACGTGAAACGTAATCATCGCGATGATGCCGGCACATATATACGTGCTAAACGGATCTTTCAATTCAAGCGTTATTCTAGTTAAATGGTAGATAAGAAAGAAGTACATACAAATGACGATGCTTGTTCCGAGAAAACCCCAATCTTCCCCAATCGTCGTGAAAATGAAATCGGTGTGACTTTCAGCAACATACACCTCACGTCCTTTGTAACCTTTGCCGAAAATTTCTCCGGAACCGATTGCGTTGAGAGACGTAATGAGATGGTTTCCTTCATCTGAAGCATAGGAGTAGGGGTCAAGCCAAGAGTAAATCCGAGCAGCTTGATAGGATGAGAAACCGAGCGTATTAATTAAGAATTCCTTCGCATAAAGAGCTAACAACAGAAGTGTGGACCCGATTGTTGCTATTGACACGAAGACAGGCAGAATGATGCGCCATGTAATACCGGCGACAATGACGAGGGCTGCTGTAATCGCGATAAATACGAGTGCCGTTCCTAAATCCGGTTGTAATAGGACAAAAATCAAAGGAACCAGTAGAACGACAGCCATTTTACCAAGTAGGATAAAATCTGTTTTCAATGTTTTTTCGGTGAATTTTTCTTGATGTTGCGTAATCACGCGAGCCATGCCGATGATGAAAAAGGTCTTCATGAATTCGGCAGGTTGGATACTCCCAACGCCGGGAAGATGGAACCAACTTTTTGCGTGGTTTCTTTCTTCAACGAGCGCCATCGAGCCAGGAAGAAATTCCAAGAGGGCCAGAAGAAACACTCCTCCGCCGTAAATAATCCAGGCAGCTTTTTTATACTGTTCTGGCTCCAGATACATCGTAATCACGATAATGATCATGCCCACGACGTACCATTGAATTTGTGACGGGATAAAGTTTTTTGGGAGGGAGTCAACCTTGTATTGCCCTGTCGTCTGTGCTGATGAGATTGCTATCAGGCTAATAAGGGCGAGTAGTAAGATTATGAATGCCAGCGTCCAGTCGAAACGTTCTATAGGTTTGTTTTTCGATATCATCTATCTTCACCTTTATTCCAATGAGGAATGGATTTTTTTAGTACTACTATCATAACGAAATATAGACGTGTTTACACAAAAATAAGTTTCATCCTTGTTTAATCACTTATGGGAACACTAATCATCTGAATCTGCGTCAAACAGATACGTCCGGTGATGGAATTTCATGCTGAACACGAGCCCGATGGCGAACATATTACTGAACAAAGAACTCCCACCATAACTAATGAACGGAAGAGGAATTCCTGTAATTGGCAGCAGTTGAATCGTCATCCCAACGTTTTCAAAGACGTGAAATGCAATCATCGCAATGATGCCTGTGCAGACATACACGCTAAACGAATCTTTTAATTCAAGCGCTACTTTCGTTAAATGAAAAATGAGGATAAAAAATAATGTAAGTACAATACTCGCCCCGATAAAACCATACTCCTCCGCGATGACACTGAAGATGAAGTCCGTATGGTTCTCAGGAATATACACTTCACGGCCTTGAAACCCTTTCCCGGTCAACTCACCCGAACCAACAGCTGTTATTGCCCTAATCAGGTTAAAGCCCTCATCGGAAGGGTAGGAATACGGATCTAACCAAGAATAGACTCGCTTAAACATATACCTGTCAAATCCAAGTGTTTCCTCCATAAAATCCTGTGCATAAAGAGCCATCCACAACAAACCAGCGCCCGCAGCAGCTCCACAGGCGAATAAAGGCAAAAGGATTTTCCATGAGATGCCCGCAACGATAATAACGGCGGCCGTAATCGCAATAAATACAAGGGATGTTCCCAAATCCGGTTGCCTAATAATGAATGCAAGCGGAACAATCAATACGAGCATTATCTTACCGAGTAAAAAAAAATTGGTCTTTAGCGTATTTTTTTTCTCAACGTTCTTCTCATGATGCTTGCTCACCATTCGGGCCAATCCTAGGATGAAAAACGTTTTAATGAATTCGGAAGGTTGAATGGTTCCGATAATAGGGAGATGAAGCCATCTTTTTGCACCAAGTCGGACTTCAGCGATTTGTCCATCACCACCTGGGGCAATCATCAGGAAAAATAACAGCAAGACTCCGAATCCGTACAGGGGCCAAGCTAGTTTCTTGTATTGTTCTGGTTCTAAAACCATTGCCATTGCAATGATAATGGCGCCAAGGATATACCATCTAAATTGAAGGGGTACATAGTTGATGCCGTATTGTCCTGATGTTTGTGCAGAAGCAATCGCAAATAGACTGATGATGCAAAAAAGCAATATAATAAAGGCCAACGTCCAATCGAAACGATCTGATGACCTGTTCGGTATTTTCATTAATATCCACCTTTGATGTTATAAAATCTATCATACTTTTAGTATACCGTATAGCCGACTTGGATGCATGTCTACTAGATGACGTGTTGCCGATTGTAAAGTTGCCCCGACAAAAGTAGACGTGCTAGACTTGTAGCAAAAATAGAGTTGAAAATATATCGAAGAAAGGAACAATCATTGTGGCTTGGATCTACTTACTTATCGCGGGATTCACAGAAATTATCTGGGCAATTGGGCTGAAGGAAGCACATGGCTTCACAATCTTGCTCCCGTCTATCGTCTCGATACTATTTATTATCGTCAGCTTTTTTCTATTCGCAAAAGCGATGAAAGAGATAGCGATTGGCACGGCTTATGCCATTTTCACTGGAATTGGAGCTGCCGGGACGGCCATTGTTGGTATTCTTTTATTCAATGAAGAGGCAGGAGTCGGGAAATTATTTTTTCTCGGCCTGTTGTTGGTCGGTATCGTTGGACTCAAGCTTGTGGATGGACAGGAGGAGACTGACTAATGGCTTGGGTTATTCTCATCATTGCGGCTTTCTTTGAAGTAGCATTCGTCATTACGTTGAAACTCTCTGACGGCTTTCGTAATAAAAAATACACAACGTTCACGATTATTTCGGCAGCACTCAGTTTCTATCTGTTATCGGTGGCACTACGGGAACTGCCTGTTGGAACTGGATACGCCGTCTGGACGGGTATAGGAGCGGCGGGAAGTATTCTGGTTGGCATGTTTTTCTTCCATGAAAAGCGGAGTGCACTGAAGTTCCTATTTTTGTCATTCATTATCGCAGGTGTTGCTGGACTTAAAGTTTTTAGCTGATAAATTCCATATTTCATTCATGAACGGGATCTATTCATGGTAAACTTAAGTATCGAAAATTTATGGATGGCGAGGGGAAACTATGCGGAAAAGGTTAGGGTTAATTTATGGTGGCAAGTCGGCGGAACATGAAGTTTCGTTGTCGACAGCACGTGCAGTGACACAGGCGGTGGATTTCGGAAAATATGAAGTGATACCCGTTTACATCACATATGAAGGTGAATGGCGGAAGGGTGAACCCCTTAAAACTTCGGTCGAAACGATTGATGAATTGCGTATCGCAGGCGATGGTAGCAGTAAATCTGACAGCATCCATGATTTTTTGAACGGTGGAGGCGCACTAGACGTCATTTTCCCGCTTCTTCATGGAACAAATGGGGAAGATGGCACAGTCCAAGGGTTGTTCGAAGTGATGAACATACCCTACGTTGGAAACGGCGTACTTGCATCATCTGCCGGGATGGATAAGGTCGTCATGAAACAATTATTCGCTCAGGCGGGCTTGCAGCAAGTACCCTATGTACACTTTATCCGCAGTGGGTGGGCGAAAGAGAAAGAACAATTGGTTGAGCAAATGGAACAAGAACTCACTTGGCCAATGTTTGTGAAGCCTGCGAACTTGGGATCTAGTGTCGGTATCAGCAAAGCGACGGATCGAGCGAGTTTGATTGCGGCAGTGGAATTGGCATTGAAATTTGACCGTAAAATCATTGTTGAGCAAGGTGCCGTTGCTCGCGAAATCGAAATGGGTGTCATGGGCAATGACAAACCGGAATGTTCCGTGTCTGGGGAAATAAAACCGGTCGCCGCGTTTTACGATTATGAAGCAAAATATCAAGACGGTAACACAGAACTGGTGATCCCGGCGGTAATGACAGCAGAAGTAGCGGAAATGATGAAAGACACGGCGTTACGCGCATATAAAGTACTTGATTGTTCAGGTCTTGTCCGTGCAGATTTCTTCGTCACGGCGGAAAATGAAGTCCTCATTAACGAAGTGAATACAATGCCGGGATTCACGCCGACAAGCATGTTTCCGCTGCTATGGCAAAAAACAGGCGTAACCTATCCAGAATTGATTGAAAAACTAATTGAACTTGCATTGGAACGGCATGCAGAGAAGCAACAATTACAATATACAATGGATTGAGATGATTTGAAGTGAAACGACAGTTGACGGAAATTGCCGGATGGCTACTGGCAGAAGGACAAAACTTGGATGAGGTCGTTGTAAGTGGTGTTTCAATCGACTCGCGGACAGTAGCTGAAGGTGACTTGTTCATCCCATTCCGTGGGGAGCAAGTGAACGGACATAATTATGTGGAACATGCGATTAAGCAAGGTGCCGCGGCAGCATTATGGATTAAGGACGAACCAAATCCACCATCACATCTCCCACTGATTTTTGTTGAGGATTGCGAAGTAGCACTCCAAGAAATGGCGCGCGTCTACAGGGATATGCTCACTTGTAAGGTGATTGGCATTACAGGTTCAAACGGTAAAACATCCACGAAAGATCTCGTCGCAAGTGTGTTAGCTCCCTATTTTAATGTCCGGAAAACGGAAGGAAACTTCAACAATGAACTCGGATTACCGCTGACGATTCTATCGCTTGAGGAAGAGACGGAAATTGCGATTTTGGAAATGGGTATGAGTGGTTTCAGTGAAATCTCGTTTTTATCGAAACTGGCAAAACCACATTATGCCGTCATAACGAATATCGGTGAAGCCCATATGCAGGATCTCGGTTCGCGGGCGGGAATCGCTAAAGCGAAATTCGAAATAATTGATGGACTGCAACAAGATGGAAAACTATTTTATGATGCGGATGAACCGCTTTTACAAAAACTTGTGGGGCAACATCCAGATGTAGAAACCATCCCATTCGGTTATGGAAAAGATGCGGCATTGTCACTCAAGAATATTGATTCGGGAGATGAAGGCAGTCGCTTCACGGTTACAGGTTTAGTGGATGCCGAATTTACGATTCCTATTTACGGGGCTCATCAAGTGAAAAATACGCTTGTGGCTATACTCCTAGCAAATGAAGTGGCGGTCACTGTTGTCGATATCCGTGCTGCACTACTGACGGCATCCTTAACAGCGATGCGCATGCAACCAATTGTTGGGGAAAATGGTGCGCTCTTCATCAATGACGCCTACAATGCTGCACCGACATCAATGCGAGCGGCGCTTCAATTTATGGAAAAAACGAATTTGCGGAATGACAAGTGGATTGTATTAGGCGACATGCTCGAACTGGGAGAAGAGGAACGTCTCTGTCATGAAGTACTCGCTGAACAAATCGTACAGATGGAACTTAGAGGAATTCTTCTCTATGGACCGCGTATGAAATGGCTGTACGATGAACTGCAAAGGCAAAATCTTGAAACACGAATTCGCTGGTCGGAAAAAGATTATGCTCCTCTCATTGATGAAATCAGCAAGTTTACCGGGGAAGATTCGCTCATTCTTTTAAAAGGATCTCGGGGAATGGCACTGGAAAATGTACTCGAAGGTAGACGGTAAATGAAGACAGGTGTGTTGTTCCTTCATGGGTTCACAGGCGGTCCATATGAGGTAAGACCGTTTGTGAAGTTCCTAAGGGGGAAAACGGATTGGCATATGTCTGTACCAACTTTATCGGGACATGGTGTGAAATCGGATCTTGCGAATGCATCGGCAGCATCGTGGCTAATGGAGGCGGAAATTGCGTTAAAAAGACTTCAAAAGGAAGTCGATCGCGTTATCATCGTAGGCTTTTCAATGGGTGGTTTGATTGCAATGTATCTATCACTGCGCTACCGAATTGATAAACTTGTGCTGCTAAGTGCAGCAGCCAAATACATAAGTCCACGCAACTTGTTGAAGGATATCGGAATCATGCTAACTGAATCGATAACGAAGAATTATTCACCAAATACATTTTATCATTTGTATGATTACAAATTAACCCATACGCCACTACGTGCTACATACGAATTTTCACGCATCGTGAAAACGGTCAAGCCCTATTACGGACTTATTAAAACGCCGGTTTGCATCGTTCAAGGTAGGAAAGACGGCATCGTTCCATTTTCTTCTGGTGAATATCTTTATAAAATTCTCGGTTCCAATAAAAAAAAATTCATAAAATCCGACTTTGGGAAGCATCATATATGTTACAGCGATGACTGTGACAATTGGTTCAATGAAGTGCTCAAATTCATGCAAGGTGATGACTAGACTCCAGCGCCTAGACATTTGGGTCCATATGGGAGGGATTGAACTTCATCCCTCCTTGTCAGCCCAACTATGCTGCAAAGGACACCATGTAGATGTTCCATAAAATGCCTGTTTCATCTGAGATGGAGCTTCCGCTTTTCCTACAGTAAACTGATTATTACTACTTAAGCGGATTGATTGCAGTGGACTTTAACGCGTGTTACACTGTAGTCAGCATTGGATACATTTCATGGGGCTCTTCAGTCAATGGAGAGTACTTTTTTTTGAATAAAACGGTTTGATCAGCTAAAAATGGACTTATGTCTGTAGACCAAACCGCTCGGCAAAGACCGGGCTTTCCTTTTCAACCATAACCTCTACTATACAGAGAATGAAAAATATCGGAAACGTTCCCCTTACAGGCTCGAATTTGCCGCGCTTTCATTTGCAAATGTAACCAATTGTCAAATGAAGAAAACAAAGGAGATTGAGAAGTTTGACAAATTTTTCAGAGTTAAATATCAGTGAATCAACACAACGTGCTCTAAGCAAAATGGGATTTGAAGAAGCAACACCAATCCAAGAAGGTACGGTTAGATTTGGAATGGAAGGTCGCGACATTATCGGCCAAGCACAAACAGGTACAGGTAAAACGGCGGCATTCGGTATTCCAATGATTGAGAAAATCGACACTAGAAACCCTGCTGTACAAGCACTTGTTATTGCACCAACACGCGAGTTGGCGATTCAGGTTTCAGAAGAAATCTACCGAATCGGTGCAGACAAACGCGCACGTATTCTTTCTGTTTATGGCGGCCAGGAAATCGGGCGTCAAATCCGAGCTTTACGTAATAATCCACAAATCGTTGTAGGAACGCCTGGACGTATCCTTGACCATATTAAACGTAAAACGTTGAAACTTGACGGCGTTCAAACGCTCGTTCTTGACGAAGCGGATGAAATGTTGAACATGGGCTTCATCGAAGATATCAACACAATTCTATCGAGCGTACCTGCTGAACGTCAGACGCTTTTATTCTCGGCTACAATGCCTGGACCTATTCGTAAAATCGCTGAAACGTTTATGAAAAACCCTGAAATGGTTAAAATCAAGTCAAAAGAAATGACTGTTGAAAATATCGAGCAGTTTTTCGTAAAAGCACAAGAACGCGAAAAGTTTGATGTTCTTTCACGTATTTTGAACGTTCAACAACCTGAACTTGCGATTGTATTCGGTCGTACAAAACGCCGTGTAGATGAACTTGCTCATGCACTTAGCATTCGAGGATACATCGCTGAAGGAATTCACGGTGACTTAACACAAGCGAAACGTATGTCAGTTCTTAAACAGTTCAAAGAAGGAAAAGTCGATATTCTTGTTGCTACAGACGTTGCAGCACGTGGTCTTGACATTTCAGGCGTTACACACGTTTATAACTTCGACATCCCACAAGATCCTGAAAGCTATGTTCACCGTATCGGACGTACAGGTCGTGCAGGGAAAAGCGGAATCGCAGTCACATTTGTCACACCACGTGAAATGGGCTACCTTCGCATTGTTGAAGAAACAACTAAAAAGCGAATGACTCAACTAAATCCACCATCTTCAGATGAAGCGCTTGTCGGTCAACAACGTCTTGCTGTTGAGCAACTTGCAGAAATCGTAAACAAAAATGAATTGACTGATTACGTACATCTTGCAAATGAATTGCTTGAAAAATTCGATGCAAAAGACCTCGTAGCAGCAGCACTTCGTTCATTAACACGCGAACCGAATGATACGCCGGTATCAATTTCGGAAGAGCGTCCATTACCTTCACGTAAAGGCGGTTCTTCTTCGTCACGTAGTGGTGGTGGTGGTTACAAAGGTAAATCAAGCGGCGGTCGTTCATTCGGCGGTGGCGGTGGTGGACGTGGCTACGGAAGTGGCGGCGGAAGCGGTAGCGGCGGTGCTTCACGTCGTAGTGGCGGCGGAAGTCGTGACGGAGCTAGAAGAGAAGGCGGAGGCAGCCGTTCACGCGGTCCTAAATCCGATTCGTAATAGATTGACTATAAAAGTTCCGCAATGCGATTTGATCGCATTGCGGAGTTTTTTTATGCAGAAATAACAAACAATATGGCTTGGATGCTTCCATCACCACAGCGACCAATCCCCCGCATAAGCGACCGATTCCATTACCAAAGCGACCGATTCCATCCTCGAAGCGACCATACCTCCGCATAAGCGACCAATTCCATCACCAAAGCGACCAATCCTCCGCATAAGCGACCAATTCCATCACCAAAGCGACCAATCCTCCGCATAAGCGACTGATTCCATTCTCGAAGCGACCATTCCTCCGCATAAGCGACCAATTCCATTACCAAAGCGACCAATCCCTCGCATAAGCGACCAATTCCATCACCAAAGCGACCAATCCTCCGCATAAGCGACCAATTCCATCACCAAAGCGACCATACCTCCGCATAAGCGACCAATTCCATCACCAAAGCGACCAATCCTCCGCATAAGCGACCAATTCCATCACCAAAGCGACCAATCCCTCGCATAAGCGACTGATTCCATTCTCGAAGCGACCATTCCTCCGCATAAGCGACCAATTCCATTACCAAAGCGACCAATCCCTCGCATAAGTGACCAATCCCATCCTCGAAGCGACCAATCCCCCGCATAAGCGACCAATCCCATCCTCGAAGCGACCATTCCCCTGCATAAGCGACCAATTGGTGAATCTCATAACACAATATATAGCATAAATTTAAAAGGAGAGAAACCACATATAGTAGGTGCTTACCTATTTTTCATTCAAATATGAACTTTTTCAGTAGACAAAAAAAACGGGCGCTTTTTGCCCGGTTTTTCTTAATGAACTAATGTTGAGTTATCTCCCTTATATTTAAATAAGAAGGGCATTAACTTCTCTTTTTAAATGCTTCAAGTGTAGTTAGTTTATGTTCACGCGCATATTCTTCGATTTTTAAGCCGTCCGCATGTTCTTTGAAAAGTTTAATTAGAGTGGCGTGTTCTTCGATAGATTGAGGTGTACGGTTTGGGAAGAATGTGAAACCTGCTTGTCTAACAATATCTAATCGGCCCCACGTTTCTTGGATATTTTTTATTAAAAATTTGTTTGGACAAAAAGAATAGATGAAGAAGTGGAATTCCCTATTTAATTCTCCTAGTCTATCCAATTCATAATTATCTAGCATCTCTTTCATCTCTTTATTAATACCCTCTAATTTCTCTATTCCAACTGGTGTAATGTGTGGAGCGCTAAGCGATGTTGCATGACCTTCTAATAATGCTAAAACGTGAAGAGTTTCCATGTAGAGTTCGTTATCAATACCCCGAACAATAGCTCCAACGTTTGGTTTGTATTCAATTAGTTGGTCGGACTCTAATTGATGGATAGCTTCGCGAACAGGAATATGGCTAGAGCCAACCTCTTTTGCAATTTGATCGATAATAATCCTTTGGCCAGGGGCATAAGTTCCGTCTACTATTCTTGTACGGATTACTTTATAAGCATATTGTCGTTTATTTATTTTATTTTCCATAGTAATTATAATATATGAGTTTATATATGATTGCAATGATTAGATTCCAATGAAAACGCAGGGAGTCTAATCATATAGAATGAAAGGAAATTAAATAGTATTCAGATTATAGAAATACTTCCGAAAAATGCTTGATAACATATATTAAATAATATATGATGATGTTTAAGTAAACGCTCTCATTTTAAAATTCTTCTAAACGACTGCGAGATATCCATTCTAATAATACAATCAACCAAGTATTAATAGGGTGCTCTAGCCTAGCATTTAGGGAATGCTATTTGATGGGGTTTATAAAAAATAAGGAGTGAGTAATTTGACACATCAATCAAGTAAAAAGAGAAAATTTACATTCCCTTTTATCATCATTCTTTTGGTGAATATGATGTTAGCGGCGTGTAGTGGAGGTAAAGATAATGCAAATCCAGGGTCAGATTCAAAACCTGGAAGCGAAGTTTCACTAGATTTCTCTCACTTTTTCCCGCCTAATCATGAGCAAGAAACGATTATTATACAAGAATTTATTGCTGATGTAGAAGAAGCAACAGATGGAAAGGTGAAAATTACTTCGTACCCGGGAGCGTCATTGGCTGCTCCGGATGCGCAATTTGATGCAGCTGCTACAGGTGCAGTTGATATTGCATTGAGTGTAAATAGTTATAATCCGAACCAATTCCCGATGACGTCGGTCATGGAGCTTCCGTTCATGAGTAATCAAGGTGAAAAAGGCGCAAAAGTTTTATGGCAATTGTATAAGGAGTTTCCGGAATTCAAAGACGAATATGCAGGTACCGTTCCTCTCTGGTTCTTTACGTCTGATCCAGGACAAATTTTTACGGTCGGAAAACCAGTGAAAAGTATTGAGGATTTAAAAGGAATGAGAATTCGCTCCCCATCAGCTGAGACGAATGAGTGGCTAACAAATCTTGGAGCTACTCCAGTCTCTATGTCGATGAATGAAACATATGAAGCCCTCGAACGTGGCGTTGTAGATGGTACAATTGCCCCATGGGAAGCATTGCAAGGTTATAGTTTATACGAAGTAGTCGATTATGCTACTGTTGGTAACTTTTATATGACGACTTTTTATGTCGTTATGAACGAAGATAGCTGGGATTCGCTTGGTGAAGATAATCAAAAAGCAATAAATGAGTTGATTGGTGAAAAGATGGCAATGAAAGCAGGGAAAAACTTTGACAAAGTAGGCCAGAGTGCTATTGAGAAATCACTGGAAAAAGGCATTGAAATCTATGAATTAAAAGATGAAGAACTAGCCGAATGGAAAGTTTTGATAGACCCAACAGTTGAAAAGTGGATTAAAAAATTAGAAGATAAAGGATTACCAGGACAAAAGATTTATGATCGTGCATTAGAATTAGGTTCACAATAAAGCGAGAGTGAGTTGATTTTATGGTGCAAAGATTGAAGACAATTGATAACTTATTATATAAGTTAACAAGTCTGCAACAGCTCATTTCAAACGGTTTATTAATTTTTATGATGTTGATGATTAGTTTTGATGTGATAGGTAGAAATTTCTTTAATAAACCATTAGCAGGTACCTTTGAAATGACTGAGTTAAGCTCCGCGTTGCTTGTATTTTTTGCTTTAGCAATGACACATCGACATGGGGAACATATTAGTATTGACTTTCTTGTCAATAAGTTTCCGGATAAGGCGAAAAATATTTTGCATGGGTTCATTGAATTCGTTATTTTTACAACGCTAGTAATCATGGCAAACCATGTATTTGCGAATGCTACACGCATAATGGGAAGAATGACGACAACAAGTGATTTGGGGTGGCCCATTTATCCATTTTTGTACATAGCTACGTTTACACTCGGCGTCTTTGCGCTTGTTGCACTAGCTAGTGCAATTAAATATTGGCTATTGGCGGTGGATAAATCGTGAGTGCAGAAATGATTGGTCTTGTCGGAATCATCGTCTTGCTTGTCTTGTTTATGTTAAAGGTTCCAGTTAGCGTGTCGCTAATTATTGTCGGAGTTGTTGGTATTTCAATGATTCGTAATTGGGAGACGGGACTTGTTCAATTGGGGAGTACCCCATTTAGTACAGCTAGTTCATACTCTTTGAGTGTGATTCCGTTGTTCATTTTAATGGGAATGATTCTTTCCTATAGTAGGTTTGGAAATGACCTATATACGGCTGTCGATTCCTGGATTGGACATGTACGAGGTGGACTAGCAATTACGACAATTGGAACAAGTGCGCTTTTTGCATCGATTTCCGGATCGGTGAATGCGACAACAGCAACGATGGCAAGAATCGCTTTGCCAGAAATGAAAAAGTATAGGTATGACCCTGGTTTATCCGCCGCTTGTGTCGCAGCGGGAGGGACGCTTGGAATCCTTATACCTCCAAGTGTGATATTAGTTCTTTATGGTGTACTAACAATGGAGCCTATCGGGAAGCTGCTGATTGCAGGAATTGTTCCTGGAATACTACAAATGGCTCTCTTTATGGCGGTTATATACTTTATGGTTGTGAGAAACCCTGAATTGGCCCCAGTTACTGAAAAGAAGCCATTTAAGGTGAAGATAAAGTCATTAAATAGTGTATGGCCTTTCGCTTTACTGTTTTTGATAAGTATTGGTGGAATCTATCAAGGTTATTTTACCCCTACTGAAGCGGGTGGAATTGGTGCATTTGGAGCCTTTCTATTGGCGTTAGTAACTAGGAGACTAAGTTGGGCTGACTTCAAAGCATCGCTTAACGAAACAACAAGATTAACAGCGATGATTTTCTTCATTTTAATCGGTGCGGATATCTTTAGTAAGTTTTTGGCTTTAAGTCGAATTCCTGTTCTGATCACTGAATATGTTAGCAATCTAAATATGTCTCCAATGACGATAATGTTTTTCATTTTGGTTGTCTACTTTATTTTGGGGTTATTTTTAGAAGGGATTGCGATATTTGTATTGACGTTACCGGTTGTGTATCCACTCATTATCGAGTTAGGATTTAACGGTGTTTGGTTTGGTGTTGTTATGGTTTTAGTGATGAATATTGGCTTAATAACGCCGCCGCTTGGACTAAGTGTTTATGTAATTAGTGGAGTAGCAAAAGATATTCCGATTGAAAAGATATTTCGTGGGGTCGTTCCTATGTTGCTTGCGATGATTATTTGCTTGCTAGTCATTGTACTCTTCCCACATGTAGTGACCCTATTACCTGATTTAATGAAGGGATAGTGTCCAAAAAAATACTATGAAATAAACAGTCATTTTGAATGACTGTTTATTTTTATAAGTTTTAACCTTCTGAATGACAAAGAGATATTGTTTTTATGAAATGAAAGTTCAATCAAAGTTGTGGCTTTAATTTTGATGAACTCATGAAACGATAATTTATTAGAATTAAATAATTTAGGAAAAAATCAGACAAATTATTGAAATGGTATATTAAATAATATATGATTATGATGCGAGGTAGGATAAAGAATTATTTTGGTTGAAAAAAGTAATCTAATAGTTGGAGGAGTGAAACGTATGAGCAAGGCGAAAATTAAAGTGTTAGGTGTCCATGAATTAGTTACAGTAGATGTGAATACAGAAACGAATACAGTCGTGCTAGAGGGTAGTGAGTTGAGCGCCAATAAAATTCAGTTAGATAGTCCGATTACAGGAACGGTTTTCGGCACGTTGTTGAACTATCGGGGGGCACTCGAAGGTTTAGGTGAGACTGTGAATGAAAAGCCGTATAGTGCACCGCCAATTGCTCCTATTCTTTATATTAAACCAGCGAATACATTCAACCGTAATGGTGGCGCGATTCCAATGCCAGAAGGGTTGGTAGCGTTAGAAATTGGGGCAGCACTTGGAATTGTTATCGGCAAGCAAGCATCACGTGTAAGTGAAGAAGCAGCACTAGACTATGTTGCGGGATATACGGTTGTTAACGATGTAAGCGTGCCGCATGAAAGCGTATACCGCCCAGCTGTTCAACATAAATCGCGTGATGGATTTTGCCCAGTAGGACCGTGGATTGTTGATCGTGATGCGGTAGCAAATCCCGACAATTTAGCTGTTCGTGTTTTCATTAATGATGAACTGCGCCAAGAAAACACGACGTCAAATCTAATTCGTCCGGTCTCTCAGTTGCTTGCAAATGTAACCGATTATATGACATTGAGTGCAGGAGATGTATTGCTAGTTGGCATACCAGAAGAAGCGCCACATGCAAAAACTGGCGATAATGTTCGGGTTGAAATAGAAGGTATTGGTAGTTTGGAAAATAGCATTGTCGATGAGAAAGAACGCGAATGGGGGAAACAAAATGAAAACAGCACGGGTAGCTTATGGCGGTTCTATTCATGAAGCAATTGAATGGGAAGGCGGCCTCAAATTAGATGATGGTCGAATAGTTGGGGAGAAGGAAGTTACTTGGCTTACACCGGTAGAACCACGAACAGTGTTTGCTTTAGGGCTTAACTATGCAGATCATGCGGCAGAACTTGCATTTGACGCACCAACAGAGCCACTTGTCTTTTTAAAAGGGCCAAATACTTTTATTGGGCACCAAGCGTATACGCTTCGTCCAGCAGAGGTCACGTATATGCATTATGAGTGTGAATTAGCAGTCATTATCGGTGAAACAGCTCGAAATGTTAAAAGAGAAGACGCTTACAAACATATTAAAGGGTATAGTGTTGCAAATGATTATGCGATTAGAGATTATCTGGAAAATTATTACCGTCCAAACTTACGCGTGAAAAATCGTGACACCTGTACACCGATGGGGCCATGGATGGTCGATGCGAAAGATGTTGCTGATCCAATGAATTTAAAATTGACGACGCACGTCAATAGTAAACTCGTGCAAGAAGGAACGACAGCGGATATGATTTTCGATATTCCGGCACTTATTGAGTATTTAAGTAGCTTTATGACATTAAGTGAGAATGACATTATTCTTACAGGTACACCTAAAGGATCTGTTGATACAGCCGTTGGAGATGTCGTTGTCACGGAAGTGGAAGGAATCGGTCGTTTAGTGAACACAATTGTTGGAGATGAGTTCTTTTTAAATTGATAAAAAGTGAGAGGCGGATGATTTAATTGCCACATTTTATTGTAGAATATACGGATAATATTAAAGACGAGGCAAATATCGCGAATTTATTTGAAAAGATTCATGAAGTTTTGATAGCTCGAGACACTATTTTTCCGATAGGTGGTCTTCGTTCAAGAGCGATTGAACTTAAGGATTATCGAGTAGCGGATGGCGCTGAAGATGATGCATTTGTCCATGCAGTGTTAAAAATTGCTGCTGGACGCTCAGAAGAAATAAAGAAAGAAGCTGGTGATGCGCTATTTGAAGTGATTAAAGAACATTTTGAAACAGTAATGTCGAAGCGCTATTTAGCACTATCAATGGAACTTATAGAATTCAGTGAAGCAGGTACTTATAAACAAAATAATATTCATTCCCGATTCAAAATATAATGAATTGTGAAAACACTACTTGAAATCATATATGATTTGTTATATGATAAAAAAGGAAGGTTAGAAAAATTCAAAAAGTTTACACAGTCATAATGGTTCTGGGAAATTGCTGCGGTTAATTGAACCTTTAAAAAGATGACTGTGCATGAGTTGGTAGCGTTTACAAGTGGAGTTGAAAAATAAGGGGGAGAAGGAATGGGCGCACGTACAGGGAAAGAATATATTGAAGGAATAAAAGAGCGTAAAACAGAAGTTTGGATTCATGGTGAGAAAGTAGAAGACGTTACAACACACCCAGCATTTAAAAATGTTGTTGAAAGTGTCGCAGGCCTTTATGATTTGCAACATGAAAAGCCGGAAAAGATGCTCTATACCTCACCGACGTCAGGAAAAAAAGTGGGTCTTTCTTTTATTGCTCCTAAAACGAAAGAAGATCTGTTTAAAAGACGTGAAATGCATTCTGAATGGGCAGGTTTTTCCGGTGGAATGATGGGGCGATCGCCAGACTATTTGAACACAAGTATTATGGCATTTGGTACTGCGAGTAAGTTCTTTGCACAAGAAGACGGGGGGAGCGCACAGTTTGCTAAAAATGCTGAAAATTATTATGAATATGCACGTGAGAATGATATTAGCCTAACGCATACATTAATTCATCCACAGGTGAATCGATCGATGCTTACACAAGCGGAGCAAAAAGATCCATTCCTATCCGCACGCATTACGAAAAAGACTCCCGATGGAATTATTGTGAATGGTTGTCGTCTTTTAGCAACGTTGGGCGGGATTACTGATGAACTTGTCGTATTCCCTTCTACTATAAATAGAACTCCGGGAACTACAGATGATCCATATGCTTTTGCATTTGCTATTCCAAATAATACACCAGGTTTAAAATTCCTATCTCGTGAATCATTCGATTACGGTAAAAGTAAATGGGATCACCCACTTGGCGCTAGGTTTGATGAAAGTGATGCGATCATTTCGTTTGAAGATGTATTTGTACCATGGGAAAGAGTTTTCGTAAGCGAAAGCACAGATATTTGTAACCGGACGTATGCTGAAACAAATGCGGTGATACATATGACGCATCAAGTCATTGCTAAAAATACCGTGAAAACTGAATTTATTTTAGGTGTTGTAATTAGTATGATGGAGTCAATTGGTATTGATAAATTCATGCATGTTAAAGAAAAGGCAAGTGAAATTATGGTCATTTTAGAAGTGATGCGATCCCATTTATACAGATCGGAACACAATGCGAAAATTGATCAATATGGGAATATGACACCAGATTTTGAACCATTGAATGCAGCTCGAAACTGGTTTCCAAAAGTGTATCAGCGTATGACTGAAATCATTAAAATTCTCGGTGCTTCAGGTTTGATGGCACTGCCAACTGAAGCAGACTTTAGTAATGCGGATGTGGGCCCGTTAGTTCATCGCTATACGCAAGGTGCGAATATTAACGGAGAAGAAAAAGTACAACTATTCCGTTTAGCTTGGGATATTTCAATTAGTGCATTCGGTAACCGTCAAGCACTTTATGAGTATTACTTCTTTGGGGACCCAGTTAGGATGTCTAATTCCTATTATGATGGGTTTGATAAACAGCCCTATAAAGACAGGGTGACTGAGTTTTTAAATAGAACGAAAAAAGAGGCTGGAATTTTATTGTAAAAAGCAAATAAAAGTATGGAAGGAGCATATAGGATGCAGATAGTAGGGCAAGAGGTTGATGATAGATTATTCCGAAATGCAATGGGAAGTTTTACGACTGGAGTAACAGTAATTACAACAGAAATTGCTGAAGAAGTGCATGGCATGACAGCGAATGCTTTTATGTCGATTTCTTTAAACCCGAGGCTCGTCGCAATTAGTGTTGGGGAAAATGCAAGAATGTTTCAATATATTAAAGATGCTAAAAAGTTTGCGGTAAATATTTTATCGAGTGACCAGCAAAAAGAGTCCATGCAATTTGCAGGTCAGCTTAAAGAAGAACATGAAATTGCATTCTCTACTTATAAGGGATTGCCAATTATTGAAGATGCTTTAGCTGTTGTTACATGTGAACTCCATAGCGAATATGTAGCGGGTGACCATACGATTTTCATCGGACATGTAACGGGAGTCAAGCTCAGTCAAAAAGACCCTCTGTTGTTTAGTCAAGGAAAGTATCGTGAACTAAAAGAACTTCAAGAATAAGAGGGAGTGAATTAGATTGGCATACACAGAGGCTAAGAAGAGATTAAGAGGTTCGATTTGTCCTGTCATTACACCTTTTACTGAAGAGTGTACGATTGACGAAAAAACATTAAAAGAATTAATCAATTGGCAAATTGAAAGCGGAAGTCATGGAATTTCAGTGACAGGGACGAGTGGAGAACCAAGCTCATTAACAATGGCTGAAAGAAAAAGAGTGATGGATCTTGCAAAAGAGGCGATTGATGGGCGTGTGTTTTTTGCACCGGGAACAGGGTCTACGAACCACGATGAAACAATGGAACTAACGAAATATGCAGAAGAAATGGGTGCAGACGCTGCGATGGTTATTGTGCCTTACTACAATAAGCCGAACCAGGAAGCACTTTACCAGCACTTTAAAACTGTAGCAGATTCAGTTAAAACACCAATTATTATTTATAATATCCCAGGTCGTTCAGCTGTCAATATGGAAGTTAGCACGATGAAACGCTTAGCCCAAGATTGCCCAAATATTATCGGTGTAAAAGAAGCAAATAAAGACTTTGAACACGTAAACCGTGTACTTCTAAACTGTGGGAGAGACTTCCTATTGTTTTCAGGAATCGAACTACTTTGCTACCCAATGCTTGCAATAGGTGGAGCTGGATTTATAAGTGCGACAGCAAACGTTGAACCGAAAAAAGTAGCGGAAATTTACAATGCATGGGAAGCTGGGGACGTTGCAAAAGCACAAAATCTTCACTTCGAATTAATGCCGTTAAATGATGTGCTCTTTAAAGATACAAATCCAGCACCCGTTAAAGTAGCACTCGGTATGATGGGTAAAGCTACACCGAAACTTCGCATGCCTTTGGGATTACCTTCTGCAGAAATACAAGAAGAAGTTCGCGAAACACTTATGAACCTCAATATTCTATCTAAGGAAGAAGCTACAAAATAAGAATTTAATCTATGGAATTAAAAGAAGCAAATATCTTAATGATCATAACAAAATTATAATGAGGATATAGGTGATAAGTATGGCATCTTTCCATGAGAAAGCTTCTTTAAACCACGAAACACAAAAGGATATTTCACTCTATATAAATGGTGAATTCACTTCTGCTGTAAACGGTACGACGATTAAAAACATTAACCCGTTTACAAATGAACAAATTAACGAAGTAGCAGAGGGTCGCACTGAAGATATTAATAAAGCTGTAGCGGCTGCGCGAGAAGCTTTTGATAACGGACCTTGGAGAACGATGAAACTTACGAAAAGAATGGCATACATTTATCGGATTGCTGATTTGATTGATGAGGAGATTGAAAAGATAGCTTATTTCGAATCACTTGATACGGGTCTTCCGATTAGTCAAACAAGAGCGATGGTAAGTCGTGCTTCAGAAAACTTTAGATTTTATGCACGTATGGTCGAAAGTCGTCTTGTTGGCGATGCCTATCAAGTAGATGAGGAATTTATTAATTATACAATTCATGCGCCTGTTGGAGTTGCGGGTTTAATCACACCGTGGAATGCTCCGTTCATGTTAGAAACGTGGAAAGTAGCGCCTGCATTAGCGACTGGTAATACAGTTGTTTTAAAACCGGCTGAGCTTTCGCCGTTATCAGCTAACCTATTGGCCGAGATTATTCATAAGGCTGAGCTTCCGAAGGGTGTTTTCAACGTCGTTCATGGCTTCGGTGAGATAGCAGGAGATGCACTTGTAAAGCATCCTGACGTCCAACTTATTTCATTCACAGGGGAAACAACTACGGGTTCAACGATTATAAAAAATAGTGCCGATACATTGAAAAGCTGTTCGATGGAGCTTGGTGGAAAATCACCAATTATTGTATTCGAAGATGCTGATTTCAATCGCGCATTAGATGCTTGTGTGTGGGGAATCTATTCATTTAACGGAGAAAGATGTACTGCGAACTCACGCTTGTTTTTACAGGAAGGTATCAAAGCTGAGTTTGTTGATGCTTTGAAGAAGCGTGTTATGAATATTAAACTTGGAAACCCACTTGACGCAGAAACAGAGGTAGGCCCACTTATAGATAAAGGGCATTATAATAAGGTTAAAAGCTACTTGAATATTGCAAAAGAAGAAGGGGCAGAAGTAATAACAGGAGAAATCCCAGCTGAAATGGCAAAAGGGAACTTTGTTGCACCGACGCTTCTACTAAATGCTGAAAATAGCATGCGCATTGCACAAGAAGAAATTTTCGGCCCAGTTTTGACAGTCATGACGTTTAAAGATGAAGAAGAAGCTATTAAGTTGGCAAATGATGTTGACTACGGGCTTGCCGGCTATGTATGGACGAACGACATCAAACGTGGTCATCGTGTAGCACATAAAGTTGAGGCAGGCATGTTATGGGTGAATGCTCAGAACGTTCGTGACTTAAGAACACCTTTCGGAGGATCTAAATCTTCTGGAATCGGTCGTGAAGGTGGACATTACGGCTTCGACTTTTACACTGAGCAGAAAATTATTCATGTTTCAATTGCAGAGCATCGTATCCAACAGTTTGGAAAATAATGACGGAAAGCACGGTGGTAATAATGGATTTTTCAATCACTCGTATTGCAAGAACCGTTCTTCGTGTAACAGATTTACAGGCATCTCGTAAGTTCTATGTGGATGGATTAGGTTTGATTGAAACAGAAAGTGATGAAAACCACATATACTTGAGGGGTCTAGAAGAACATTCACATCATAGTTTACTATTGAAAAAAGGCGACAAGCCTGTCGTTGAAGTACTTAGCTACAAGGTAGATAAAGATGCTGATCTTGAGGAAATTGAAAAACTCTTCAAATCTAAAGGTTTGAAAACAAAATGGATGGCAAAAGGACAACAACATGCAATTGGAAGAACACTTCGGGCGCATGATATTTCGGGCATTCCATTAGAGTTTTTTGCTGAAATGCCCACGGTAGATCGGATGCTACAGCGATATGATCTTTATCGCGGGGCGAAGATTCAACGAATTGACCATGTGAATTGTGCTGTACCAGACGTTCAAAAAGCATATGATTTCTATGTGAATCAATTAGGGTTCCGTTGTTCAGAGTATACGGATACTGAAGAGGGAGAGCTATGGGCAGCGTGGCTCTATCGTAAACCGACCGTTCATGATCAAGCATTTATGAGTGGTCCGGGACCGAGACTTCATCATTTTGCATTCTCATTAACGGACAGACTTAGTTTACTTGATTGTTGTGACGTGTTAGCGAGTCTCGGCTATGCGGATTCGATTGAAAGAGGACCTGGTCGGCATGGATTGTCGAATGCCTTTTTCCTCTATTTGAGAGATCCTGATGGACACCGTGTTGAACTTTACACAGGGGATTATTTAACAATCGATACAGATATTAAGCCAATTCGCTGGGATTTAAATAATCCGCTTCGCCAGACATTCTGGGGACACGTTGCACCAGATTGCTGGTTTAATGAAGCAAGTACGTTTGTTGATATTGAAACGGACGAAGAAATCGACTATAAAGAGCCATTGTTGGAACAAAGAAAACCATATATTATGACTTGAAAAATAGCATAAAATTAAGAAATAGGCGCTCACATTGTGAAGTGCTTATTTCTAATGTGGTCTATGTTGAAGATTACCGGAGAATATGAAGTATGGCTCGATGATGGCCATGTGTAAATCTGGTTATCAAAATAAAAGAAAGTCTAGTAGTAGTCAGACTATGGAAATACTTCAGAGAAAGTCTTGATTTCATATATATAATAATATATGATGGAATCTAAGTAACAGCACATATCTTACAGTTTTCATAAATAATTGTAAAATAGACTTTCGAGGTAATACGGTTTATTTAGAAGAGTCCTAGTCTTATGTGGAGAGGAGATATCACGCTATAATTGTAAGCGCTTTCAATTGCGGTTTGCTGATTTATTGAATAGTACAAGAATGGTTTTTTACTAGAGATCTAAGGCATTTTTTTTAGTTACATAAACTATAGTTTAAGTAGGGGATAGATGATGAAGCGGGGAATGGAAGTAGGTAGAGAAGAAATGATAGAGATTATTGTGACAGAGGATATGTTTGCTGCATTTGAAGGTGAAGTTGTACATCCTGTCTATTCAACAGTGGCAATGACGTACCACATGGAATGGGTTTCTCGAAAAATAATCCTTCCGTTTCTGGAGAGTCATGAAGAAGGAATGGGGGCATCCGTTCATTTGGAGCATTTAGCCCCGTCCCCACTGGGTTCCACAGTTACACTAACAGCCACTTTAGTCGAAATTCGAACCAATAGTGTCCTGACAAAAGTCACGGCAAAAAATCAGTTAGGGGTAATCGGAAAAGGTGACGTGAAGCAAGTAATATTGCCGAAGGAGAAGATCATTGAAAAGGTAGAAGAAGTTACATTCCTAATTAAAAATAAATTATAATGCACGAATACTAAAGGGGGCTTTTCGTATGAAAGTGGTAGAAAGTATGTCAATGACAAGTGAATTTGAACTGTTCGATAAAATGAGTGACCATGAACAAGTTGTTTTTTGTAATGATCCTTCAACAGGTTTGCGTGCAATTATTGCAATCCATGATACGACGCTTGGGCCTGCGCTGGGGGGATGTCGCATGCAACCTTACACTAGTGTGGAGGAAGCTTTAGAAGATGCACTTCGTTTATCGAAGGGAATGACCTATAAATGCGCTGCGGCCGATGTCGATTTTGGTGGGGGAAAAGCAGTTATTATCGGTGATCCAAAGACGGATAAGACACCTGAATTATTTCGTGCTTTCGGTCAATTTGTAAATTCGTTAGGCGGTCGATTTTATACGGGAACGGATATGGGAACAACGATGGATGATTTTATCCACTCGATGAAAGAGACAAATTTCATCAACGGTCTTCCAGAGGCGTATGGTGGTGGAGGTGACTCTTCGATTCCAACTGCTGCGGGTGTTCTATACGGCATAAAAGCGACTAATCAAATGCTCTTTGGAAAAGACGATTTGGGAGGCCTAACATATTCCATACAAGGTCTTGGTAAGGTCGGATTCAAAATTGCAAGTGGATTGCTTGAGGTAGGCGCTCACCTAATCGTAACGGATATTAATGAAGAAAGCTTACGGGAAATCGAAGAGAAAGCAACGAAAACACCAGGGACTGTAACAATTGTTGCAAATGAAGATATTTATTCGCAGGAAGCAGATATATTTGTTCCTTGTGCATTTGGCGGGATTATTAACGACAATACAATCGCCCAGTTTAGAGTGAAAGGGATTGTGGGTTCTGCTAACAATCAGTTACTACATGGAAGTCATGGTAGAATGCTACAAGAAAAAGGGATACTATACGCTCCAGATTATATCGTCAATTCCGGGGGCCTCATCCAGGTGGCGGATGAATTATATGGCATTAATCATGAACGTGTACTTGCCAAAACGAAACATATATACGATGCGCTATTGGAAGTATTTAAGGAAGCTGAGAGTAGCGGAGTCGCAACAGTGGAATCCGCGAATAAAATGTGTGAGAAAAGAATTGAAGAAAGAGGGAAACGAAACAACTTCTACACAGCTGCAATGAAGCCAAAGTGGTCTATTCGCAACTTATCCTGATTGGGGGCAAGTGATATGGAACGTAATTATCCGATAAAGAGAATAATAGACGATACCGGATTTTTTGTAGATACGACTTTCGAAAACCAAATTGACGAGAAATTGGTTAAAGATCTGTATTACAACATGATACGAATTCGAACATTTGATAGAAAGGCGATTAATTTACAACGGCAGGGGCGTCTCGGAACTTACGCGCCATTCGAGGGACAGGAAGCTTCACAAGTCGGCAGTGCACTAGTGTTAAAATCGGGTGATTGGCTATTCCCTACGTATCGTGATCACGGTGCGACTTTAACGTTCGGAGCAGATATGACAAGGGCGTATTTGTACTGGAATGGAAGGACAGAAGGTTGTGTACCTCCGAAGGGTAAAAACATTTTCCCTCCAGCTGTTCCGATTGCGACTCAACTTCCACATGCTACCGGAGCAGCGTGGGCTGAAAAGAGAAGAGGGACACAAAATGTTGCGATTGCCTATTTCGGGGACGGTGCTACTTCGGAAGGAGACTTCCACGAAGGACTAAACTTTGCAAGCGTTTTCAAAGTACCAGTCATCTTTTTTAATCAAAATAATGGGTATGCAATTTCAGTTCCTATTGAAAAACAAATGAATTCTGCAACAATTGCACAAAAATCGGTTGCTTACGATATGCCGGGAATCCGAATTGATGGGAATGATTGCTTTGCAGTTTATTTCGAAACGAAAAAGGCCTTTGATTTTGCCCGAAGTGGTAATGGCCCTACATTGATAGAAGCAGTTACATGGCGAAAAGGTGCCCATACGACTGCTGATGATCCGTCTAAATACCGTCCTGAGAAACAAGGGAATGATAGTGTCGACCCACTTTTGCGTTTGGAGCTATTCATGAAAAATTACGGTTACTGGGATGAAGAGTGGATTCAAAGAATAAAAGAAGAAACAATCATTGAAATCGATACAGCGGTAGAAGAAATGGAACGCTTCCCCGCCCCGATCGTTGATGATATTTTCGATAATGTTTTCGCGGTAATGCCAGCTCAACTTGCTGAACAAAAAGAATCCTATCTTGCACATTTGGGGAGGCAGTAAAATGACGACACAATTGAAAGGCCCCAATCATAAAATCGTAGCAACTAAACAGATGACAATGATTCAAGCAATTAATGATGGAATGAAGCTAATGCTTGAAGAGGATGACAGAATAATCATACTTGGAGAAGACATCGGCAAAAATGGCGGCGTCTTCCGGGCAACCGAGGGACTCCAAGAAGTATTTGGAGAAGACCGAGTAGTCGATACACCGCTTTCGGAAGCGGGTATTATTGGTACGTCCATTGGGCTTGCCGTGAACGGTTTCAGACCGGTTGCTGAAATACAGTTTCTCGGTTTTATCTATCCCGCGTATGAACAGATTATGACGCATGTTTCTCGGATTCGAATGCGATCGAGGTCTCATTTTACTGTGCCGATGGTCATCCGAGCACCATATGGAGCAGGAATTCGTGCCCCGGAAATCCATTCAGATAGTACGGAAGCTTTATTCACCCATATGCCTGGCATTAAAGTTGTCTGTGCATCAAATCCATACGATGCAAAAGGTTTATTGATTGCAGCAATGGAAGATCCTGATCCAGTTCTAGTTTTGGAAACGATGAAAAATTACCGTTCGAAGAGAGAAGAAGTTCCAGTAGGAAAGTATACCGTGGAAATTGGTAAAGGTAAAATTGTAAAAGAAGGTACGGATGTAACGATCATTGCTTGGGGTGCGATGGTAACAGTAGTAGAAAAAGCAGTTGAACAAGCTGAATCTAAAGGTATTAGTTGTGAAATCATAGACCTCCGAACGCTCTATCCGATTGATCGCGATATTATTGCTAAGTCAGTGCAGAAAACAACAAGAGCGGTCATCGTTCATGAAGCACATCATACTGGAGGGCTTGGTAACGATATCATCTCGATTATAAATGATACAGCGTTCCTTTATTTGCGTGCTCCGGTTGAACGGGTGACAGGATTCGATGTACCGGTTCCATTTTATGCATTAGAAAATCATTATCTTCCTACACCTGCACGTATTGTCGAAGGGATAGAAAAAGTTGTTCATTTTTAAGGGGGAAATGAAATGCTCGAAGTGAAGTTGCATGATATCGGTGAGGGGATGACTGAAGGGGAGGTCATCCAATATCTAGTCAAAGTCGGGGATTCAGTAATCACAGATCAGCCGCTTGTCGAAGTAGGAACAGACAAAATGGTAGCGGAACTTTCTTCGCCTTGCTCTGGTAGAGTGAAAGAAATTAGTATTGAACCAGGCGAAATCATCCAAGTCGGAACAACCCTTATTTACTTAGAGGCGGATTCCGACGTGAAAACAGAAAAAAAACCATTGATTGAAGCGAAACAAGATACTAAAAAAGAGATAGTCACACCAAGCGAACAAGTGAAAAAGTCTTCGGCGACTATTTTTCATCGGGTACTTGCTGCGCCGTACACACGTAAAATTGCACGTGATAACAACATAAATCTTGAAGATGTCCGTGCTACTGATCCGTCTGGTAGAGTGACCGAGGAGGATGTTTATCGGTTCTTGCAAGGGCAACAAACTAGGGAGCAAACGGTTATAGATATACAACAAGTAGCGGTTATTCAAGAAATTTCCGATGAAATTCCTTTTAGAGGCATTCGCAAAAAGATTGCAGAAAAGATGACGAAATCATTGTTTACAATACCACATGTCACTCATTTCGATGAAATAAATATGACGAATTTATTTAAAATTCGACAAGAGTTAAAGTTGTCAGGTGAATCAGTCAGTGTTCCGGCATTTCTTATTAAAGCACTCGTTATTTCATTGAAAGACTTCCCTATTTTTAACGCCGAACTCGATGAGGAAAATAGTCGGATACTGCTCAAGAAGAACTATCATATCGGTATCGCAACAAACACAGAAAGCGGATTGATTGTCCCTGTTATCCATGATGTAGACAAGAAATCAATCAAAGAGATTAATAAAGACGTAAAAGAATTGACGGAAAGAGCGATTGCTGGGAAATTACAACCATTTGAAATGAAAAATAGTACATTTACAGTAAGCAATGTAGGGCCTCTTGGTAGTACAGGTGCAACACCGATTATCAACTATCCAGAAACTGCCCTAATCGCTTTTCATAAAACGAAAAAGCGGCCCATCGTTAATGAACAAGATGAGATTGTTATCGGTCATATCATGACACTATCCATGGCATTTGACCACCGTGTTGCTGATGGTGCAACAGCCGTTGCATTTACGAATCGCTTTGCTAGCTTGATTGAGCAGCCACACAAACTGATAATGGAGATGATTTAAAATGGTTGTTGGGGAAATCACTCAAGAAAGAAACCTAATCATTATCGGAGGGGGACCAGGGGGTTACTCTGCTGCTATACGCGGTGCGCAGCTTGGGCTTTCGGTCACGTTAATTGAACAGGCTGAGATGGGTGGTGTTTGTCTGAATAAAGGGTGCATCCCCTCTAAAATTTTTACCCATGCAGCAGCCAAACGATCAGAAACAGTTCATGTGCAAAATCTCGGAATTGGTAGTGGTGATGACAAATTTACTGTGAGCAAACTTCTATCCTATAAGAAGCAAGTAATTGATGGGCTGAGAACGGGTGTAGAAGCTCTCTGCAAACAGAATAAAATCGAAGTGATTCGTGGCAAAGCTTCATTTCTCGGAGTAGACCGAATTGGTGTGGAAAATGGGCACCAGTTCGATATTTTTGAATTTAAACAGGCAATTATCGCGACAGGTAGTTATTCGGTAATGCCCTCATATGTAACGGAAAAAGGAAAACGGATTCTATTGTCCGATGAGATATTTGAACTGGAAGAGATACCACAACATCTTATTGTAAAAGGACAGGATACTATTGCGCTTGAAGTTGCTTCAAGTTTTGCGGCATTAGGGGCAAAAGTCAGTATTTTAACTAATCATAAAGCAAGCCTGCCATTTGATGAATCGATAACTAAGGAATTAAATCGATTATTCAAAAGGCGGAAAATTAAGATGTATAAAGCAAGTGGATTCACTTCGATAATTGAGACAGATGAGGGAGTCACGCTAACTTTTCTAACAGATAAAAACCTAGAAGAGACAATACAAGCCTCACATCTATTCGTTTCTGGAACAAGAAAACCCAATTTTGAATCCCTTGGTATTAGTCGTTTTGGGATTGAACAAACGGATGCGGGCTTCGTAGATGTGGATAAAAATATGCAAACATCGATACCTTCCATATATGCAATTGGCGATGTAACCGAAGGTCCGATGCTTGCAGTTAAGGCAATCAAACAAGGGAAAGTTGCTGTGGAATCAATTGTTGGAGAAAATCCGGAAGTCGATCTTACATTTTTACCGATTGTTGCACACACAATTCCACCAATCGTTTCTGTTGGTCTTACTGAACAAAACGCGCGGGTTTTGGGGTTGGATGTTCGTATTAGTCAATTTAACCTGGGTGGCAACGGCTATGCGACAATCACAGGTAAAAAGGATGGTTTTATTAAAGTACTTTCTAATTCAACAAACGAAATTGTTGAGGGTATTCATATGATTGGAGAGGGAGCTATTGAAATGTCAGCTTCCTTCGTACAATTGCTTGAAATGGCCGCAAAAGAGGAAGATATAAAATTTCCTTTATATGCACACCCAGGATTCAATGAAGGACTACTTGAAGCGGTTGAAGGGTTAATCGGACAAGCAATTCATGCCGTACCGGTTAAAAAGAAAGACCTGTTACCAATCTGATTGAAGAAAACTTGTGAATTGTATCATGACTTTTTTGAAAAACTAATGGATGAGTTCCAGCGCATTCGCGGCGAAAAACTAACTATATATGTTGAACTATTGAAAGTGACCTGTCAATCCAGCGAAGACGCCTTCCAAGGGTTAGCCGGAGCCATAAGACTGGCGGCATACCCTAACGCCAAAACGTTATTTAGTGGAATCATTTGTTCAATCTATATAGTGATGAAGCATTATTATCTGTGTAATGGGTATCTCCTCACATAAAATAATCTGGGAAGCGTATTAATCGCATTCTGGATTATTTGTTTTTTTTAATCAACTGTACCTTCATCACAATATAGCCCTCTAAGCTTCAGCTAAAAAATGAAACATTTCGTCTCCCCAAACGTATAGAATGAATAGAAAGAGGTGTTTATATGAGAACTCAACCGATAAACCGAATTTCAGAAAAAGGATTGAAAGTGTGGAGATTGTACGGCATAATGCAAAGCGTTGTTGTTCTGTTGTTGGCAATAGGAGGGGGCATCGTGACATACATAAATGAAGGTCCTTGGTGGATATACGCAATTGCAGCTGTCGCCATTATTTTATTTGCGTATTTATTCATAGTCCTATTTCCTAAAGTAAGATGGATGCGATGGCGTTATGAAGTTCGGGAATCTGAAATAGAATTGCAACATGGTCTGTTTATTGTCAAACGGACATTGATCCCAATGGTGCGCGTCCAGCATGTAGATACAACGCAAGGACCTATTCTACGAAAATATGATCTGGCAGGAATTACGATTTCAACCGCAGCGACAAACCATACAATCCCGGCACTCGTGACAGAGGAAGCGGATGAATTGCGGAGTAGAATTTCAGTACTCGCAAGGGTGGCGGAAGATGATGTCTGAGGAGCGTTATAAATTACATTGGATTACAGCTGCCATTGAAGTGTTGAAAACAGCGAAAGAAATGGTTCTGCCGCTTATCCTACTTGTTTTTGCAAAAGGCTGGTCTAATCCTGGATCAGGAAAGTGGTATTTGGATTATTTAACGTTCATCATTTTCAGTGTGCTTCTTATCTTGTTTTTCATTAGCGGTATCATTAAATGGAAACGATTCGAATATTGGTTTGAGGATGACGAACTGAGGATTGAATATGGATTGTTTGTGAAAAAGAAACGCTATATTCCGTTTGACCGAATTCAAAGCCTTGATTATACAGAAGGAATTTTGCATCGGCCACTTAAACTCGTCAAAGTAAAAGTAGAGACGGCAGGCAGTTCTTCTCCGAAAAAATCGGAAGCTGAATTGACAGCAATTACGAAAGATGCGGCGAAAAGAATTGAAATTGAAATTGCGGAAGCAAAAAGTAGAAGGAAGGCTATTCCAGTAGAAGAGGGTATACTCCATGAAGGAAATCATGTGGTGGAAGAACCTCAGGTAAAATCAATCTTCACGATGTCAGTGAAGGATTTGCTTATCCTGGCGACAACTTCGGGTGGAATAGGTATCATCCTTTCCGGTGCAGCGATTTTTCTATCCCAATTTGCGGATAAGATCCCATTTGAATGGATGTATGAAGAGGTTTCGGGTTTCATCAAATACGGCCTTCTTATTGTCGCTATAGTCGTATTCATTGGATTCCTCATTGTCTGGGCATTATCGGTCGCGATGACCTTCTTGTCTTACTATGGGTTTTCCGTTTCACTTGAGCAACAGGATATTGTCATTACGCGCGGGTTGCTTGAGAAAAAGCGAATGACTGTGCCGTTGAACAGAGTACAAAGTGTCCGGATTATTGAAAATCCATTTAGGCAATTATTCGGTTACGCGGCGGTCGTTATCGATAGTGCGGGTGGGGGAGGGGCAGAGGGTGCGAAAATCAATTTGTTTCCTCTCGTTAAAAAATCGGACATCAATGGCCCGTTGAAGGAAATATTCCCTGATCTCATCCTGGCTGAACCGAAGAAAAAACTTCCGGCTCGGGGGAAACGTTATTATTATCGCATCGATTTCATATGGATGATTCCGGCAATCAGTGCTTTGACGTACTTTTTCTTCCCGTATGGACTGTTGTCTCTATTTATAGTGCCCATCATCGTCCTCTTCGGATTATGGCAACATCGTTCGGCGGCCTACGAAATTTCAGGCAACCAACTAACAATGCGTTTTAGAGGAATCAGTTTACAGACTGCTTATCTGATGAAGAAAAGAATACAATCGATGGAAATGAAACAAAATTACTTCCACAAAAGGAAGCAAGTCGCGACGTTGGCTGCAAGCATCAAGTCAGGGATGGGGATTTTCAATGCACAAGTTCTTCATATGGAAGAATCAGAAGCGGAGAGTGTTCTTTCTTGGTATGAGAAAAATCGGTCAGGTCAGCAGTAAATAAAAAAGTATAAGGTTGCCAGCCCTGTAGGGACCTTATACTTCTTCAATAGGTTACTTTTATCTTTTTTTCCAACGTGCAATTCGTTTTGGATGGAAGTAGCTAAGACCAATCAGGAATCCAGCAATAAGTCCGGCGATATGAGCTGTTGTGTTAATGTCTGATTGGAGATACGTCATCACAACACTGATGAGAATAATCGGCAAGATAATCTGACGGAGTTGTGGCAGAACGTGCTTCGTATAATGGACGAGTGCACCAAACGCTCCGAAAATCCCGAAAATTGCACCGCTTGCACCAAGATGTAAATAATCCAGATCTTGTAGGAAAAACGTGGCAATATCCGCAAAAATACCGGAAAGTAAGTATATTGTTAAAAAACGCATTCTACCTGCTATCTTTTCAAGTTCAGGTCCGAAAATGAATAGACTAAACATGTTGAAAAAAAGGTGTATAATTCCACCATGTAGGAACATCGGTGTGAAAAGACGCCACCATTCACCTTCTGCTATTAAGTAGTTGTTGCCGATTCCTACGAGGCGTACTTGGTCGCCGATTCCGGGAATAATCGTAATCAGGTATACCAAGATATTCACTGCAAGAAAGAATGTTACGACTGGGTATAGTCGGATGTATTGTGAGAAGTTTTCAGTACGACTAAACATTTTTTCACCTCAATCTATGAATTCATTATACAGTTTAATCCCGCACATTGGAAAGGGGGAATAGTTATGATCTCAGGAATCGGGCTCGACATCGTCGAAATTGACCGTATTGCCGAACTAGATGCCAGATCTCAAAAGTTTCGTGCACGGATACTTACTATAGAAGAGTTAATGATTTATGAAGCGCTCAAAAGTCACCGACGTACAGAATTTCTTGCAGGTCGTTTCGCAGCTAAAGAGGCCTTTGCCAAAGCGAGAGGTACAGGAATCGGTGAAGCATGTAATTTTACAGATATCGGAATTATCCCGGCTGAAAACGGAAAACCAATCCTTTATTTCAAAGGAAGTTTAGTAGATGGATTCGTTACCATAACACATACAAAAACGATGGCAGCAGCACAAGTAATTTTACTCGCGTAACAAGGTTCGCATAAATGTCCGTCCTTCCTCATAAGATGACCTACCCGATTGAAATGAGAAAGGATGAACTGTATGCGTAGCCGGATAGTTGCTCTGTTGTTAGTTGTGATCATGGTAATCCTCGCAGCATGTGGAGCACCATCAAAAGAGGATGTCATGAAGAAGTTAAGTGGGAAGTGGAGTGATACGAAAGGGTATGACTTACAAGCGACAATGGAAATCAAGACTGGTTCGGAACCGCGGTTGTATGATGTCGCCGTCTGGCATACAAAGCCTGAATTCTATCGCGTCCATGTAACACAGACAGGAAAAGACGATTCCCAGATGATTGTGCGTAATGAAGAAGGCGTCTTTGTTATTACGCCATCGCTTGGCAAGACCTATAAATTCCAAAGTGACTGGCCAGCACAAAACAGCCAAGCCTATTTGATAGGTGCCTTGTCCGAGGATATTAAAGCAGATAAGAATGCCACCATGACCGAAAAAGACAAAACATACATTTTTGAGACAGCCACTCGGAATAATCATAAAAAAGTCCTACCTACTCAAAAAATCCATATTGATAAAAAAACATTGTTGCCAACGTATGTTGCTATTCTAGATGAAAATAAAGAAGAAAAAATCCGCATCACATTCAAGAAAGTAACACTTGGCATTGAACGGAAAGCTGCTGATTATGCAGTAGAAATGGAGGATACAAAGAATACAAGCAAAGAACAACCGGCTGCCGGCGATGAAAAAAAAGGGCTAAAAACGTACTACCCAATATTAAATGGGACAGATATCAAACTTCTGGATGAACAGAATATGGAAACGGAAAATGGAACACGTTCCTTCATGACATTCGGAGGGGAAAAGGAATTCATCATTATCCAAGAGCCGGCAGTAAGACCAGACAATAAAATGGCGGTAGCGGTTGATGGGGATCCTGTCGATCTTGGATTTACAGTTGCTGCCATGACGGAAAAATCAATTAGCTGGGAAAGTGAAGGTATTTCATTTTTTATCGCATCTGGGACATTAACGAAAGAGGAACTAATAGAAGTTGCTGGATCGATGGAGGAGGAAAAAGAAGAAGAGAAATAACTTTGGTTGACGAGCGGTCGGGAAGGGATTAATAATAGAGAGTATTACAGCGTAAAGAGGAGAACATCATGGAAAAAAACTCAATTCATTATCGTCCAACACATGCAAACGTTAACCTCGATGCAATACGGAGCAACATCCGGAATTTAAAAGAGTATTTGGGGAGCAGAACTTCGGTCATTGCGGTAGTTAAAGCGGACGGATATGGTCATGGGGAGGTGGAAATTGCCTCCGTTGCTTTCGAAGCCGGAGCTAACATGGTTTCAGTAGCAACACCTGATGAAGCAGTTCGGCTCCGAATGGCAGGAATTGTCGGGGACATCCTCGTCATGGGACCGTCCCCAATTTCTTTTGCAAAAAAAGCAGTTGAACTAGGAATTACCATCACTGTTGCGGATGGACAATGGTTGCAGTCAGTGTTGACGGATATTGACGCTGATGATTTTGAAAAACAGTTAAAAATCCATATAAAAATAGATAGTGGTATGGGTAGAATTGGATTACGGGATGTAGAATCCCTCCAAGCGCTCGTATTGATTATTGAAAGCTCGGAAAAAGTACTGCTGGATGGCATCTTTACACACTTCGCCTGTGCAGATGAAGAGGATTCATGCAGGACAGAAGAACAGTTTACGACGTTCATGGAATTGGTGCAGACGTTGCCAGAAAAACCAAGACTTGTTCACGCATCTAATAGTGCAGCAACTCTATTGTATCCAGAATATGCACTTGATGCAGTCCGATTCGGAATGAGTCTATATGGCATAACGCCATCCGAATATGTAAGGAAGAAATTGCCTTTCCGGCTCAAAAGATCCCTCTCTCTTGAAAGTGAATTGGCATATGTGAAATTGTTGGAGGCAGGCAATCGAATCAGTTATGGGGGCACGTACGAAACGACCGAAAGTGAATGGATCGGTTCAATACCAATCGGTTATGCAGACGGTTTAAGGAGAGGCCTCCGAGGGCAAGAAGTGCTCATCGATGGGAAGCGGATGCCACTCGTCGGAACAATTTGTATGGATCAATGTATGGTGAAGTTACCACGGGAATTTCTTGTAGGTGAAAAGGTTGTATTGATTGGGCGTCAAGGTGAAGAAGAAATCAAGATGGAAGAGTGGGCAGAGTGTCTCAGTACGATTCCATATGAAATTGCAGTTTCGATTACGAAACGGGTACCTAGAATATATACAGGGAAAGATGGAGAGTCTAAATAATATTCGCACTTTCGACAAAAACCAATTTTTTGTGGAATCCTGTCAATAAATTTCCTTCTATGTCTTCTCATTGTCGATATTCAATGGTAAGATGAAATTGTATTGAAAAGAGGGAACGGGATTGTCGGAGGTGCTGACGTTGCGTACAAATAAAAACATGAAAGAAATCATTGTTAAAATACCAAAACGAATGCTGAATGAAAATGAACATACGGTCGTCCATCAAGAACTGGAGCGTGGAGATTTCGTTTATATTTCGACTAGACGGTACGTAACTGACTACGGATCTGAAACCATCAGGGAAGAGATGATGAAAGGTTATGTCGAAATGTCGCAAATTAACCTGAAAATCGCCACGGAATGCTTGCAAGTAGAATTCGAAGCCCAGCATACGGTGGAACGTCTCGTAAGCGGAGGATGAAAAGTTGGCAATAAAACGTGGAGACGTCTTTTTTGCAGATCTGTCGCCTGTCGTCGGTTCTGAGCAGGGGGGAACGAGACCGGTTCTTGTCATCCAAAATGATATAGGTAACCGGTTCAGTCCGACAGTTATCATTGCGGCAATCACTGCGCAAATTCAAAAAGCAAAATTACCGACACATGTTGAAATCGATGCGGCGCGATATGGATTCGAGCGAGATTCGGTCATCTTGCTCGAACAGGTCCGCACGATCGACAAGTCGAGACTTACTGATAAGATCACACATCTAGATGAATTTTTGATGGAGCAGGTCGATGAAGCGCTCGAAGTTAGTTTCGGCCTCGTCAAATTTTGAGCATACATATGATAGAAACACTGCAGATTTCATTATTGTGGTGTTTTTTCAATTAGGTCACAAGAAAAGTGTATTGTAACATTATTTTCGATACAATAAGGATACAACGTTTTTCAAACCATAAGGAGGCAGGCCTAAGCGATTATGAATAAGCGAATGACAGAAGGTATAAATCAAAACATCGATGTGATTATTGAAAGATGGGAAATAAGTATGAAAGAAGAGAAAGGGAAAAACTTTTTTCATTTCATGCCTTCACATCTTATCGAAAAAACAAGTAGAGAATTTGCGGCATTGATGACATCGAATATCGCCGAAATAGATGTTGTTACACCCGAGAAGTTGAATGATTTCACTGAGAAGGTCGTCCGTTTTGGTTGGTCCATTAAGTTCGTTAATAAAGCAATTGATAATTTTTCACGCATTGTCTTCCGTTTGTTGGAAGAAAAAGATGTTATCAATCAAAGTAATCTACGGTCTTTTGTAACGATTTTCGAAAATTGGATCTCATCTTTGCGAGAAAATATCATAGAAGCCTATTCTATGGAGTGGGAACGAACTGTAAGTTTGCAGAAAATCGCATTGCAAGAACTTTCAGCATCATTAATTCCTGTTTTTGAAAAGATATCCGTCATGCCACTTGTAGGTACAATCGATACTGAGCGAGCCAAACTAATTATGGAAAATTTGCTTGAAGGCGTCGTGAAGCAACGCGCCGAAGTTGTCCTTCTCGATATTACCGGTGTACCGGTCGTAGATACGATGGTGGCTCACCATATTATTCAAGCAGCGGATGCAGTTCGGCTTGTAGGAGCGACATGCATGCTTGTCGGAATCCGACCGGAAATTGCCCAAACGATTGTGACCCTTGGTATCAACCTAAAAGATTTCAAGACAACAAGCACATTGCAACGCGGGATGCAGGAAGCTCTGAGAATGACAAACCGAATAATAGTGGAGGCTGAGTAATCATGAATATGCGAATCCCGATTTTAAAATTGAATGACACATTAATTGTTTCTGTACAATGGGAACTTGATGATCAGACAGCAATTCAGTTCCAAGAAGATTTGTTGAAAAAAATGCATGAAACGTCGGCGAGAGGTGTTGTGATCGACTTAACTCCAATTGATTTCATTGATTCTTTCATTGCAAAAGTGTTGGGGGATGTAATTAGCATGTCAGGATTAATGGGAGCTAAGGTTGTAATAACGGGAATCCAACCAGCTGTCGCAATCACACTTATCGAACTAGGCATCCGTCTAGAGAATGTATTAACAGCACTTGATCTTGAAAATGGGTTGGATAAACTGCGTAAAGAATTGGAGGCCTAAGCATGGGGTACCGGTCTTCTGTAGATATCTACACGGAATGGGATATTGTTGCTGCAAGGCAGTTAGGCCGGAATGAAGCTAAAAAAACGGGCTTCGGAACGGTGGATCAGGCACGCATTACGACGGCAATTAGCGAACTGGCCCGCAATATCTATTTATACGCTGGGAAAGGAAAAATTGAAATTGAACGATTTTCTGAAAATGGACTCTATGGGATTACGATTATTGCATCTGATGAAGGGCCGGGAATTCCAGACATCCGTAAAGTAATGGAAGATGGATTTTCTACTTCAGGGGGACTTGGTGCTGGAATGCCAGGTGTAAAGAGGTTGATGGACGAATTTAAAGTACACACGGAATCAGGGGTGGGAACGAATATTACCATCACAAAATGGCTTCGATAAGGAGATGACAGGGAATGCCTCAAGAAGTAGGCAAACAGTATAAAGAGCTATTGCAGCAATATATAGATAACCGAAATGAAGAAGATCTCTATTTTGGACAACAATTCAGCAGGCAATTTATAGAGAAAAAAATTGCACCAGAAGACGTAATTAGTATTCATAAAACAGCACTTGCTGAAGTTTTTCCGGACTTGCCAGAAAAAGTGATGTATTCATTCGATTTTCTGATTGAAATGATGATTCACTACGGACTTGCACTTAGGGAACACCAGAGTCTTATTAGGAAACAGGAAGAGATTCAGATGGAGATAAATGTCGCGGCTAAAGTGCAAGATACGTTGTTGAAAACGAAAATTCCTGATTTCGAAGGAATCGATATAGGCTTCATAACGGAACCGGCCAAGAAGATGAACGGTGATTATGTCTATTTTTTAAATGATGATAACAATGTGGCAAGTGTAGCGTTGGCGGATGTTATGGGGAAAGGTATCCCAGCTGCCCTCTGTATGTCCATGATCAAATTTGGGATGGATAGTTTGCAAGGCGAGAATACAAGTCCGCGTAATGTACTTGACATCGTCAACCGGATTGTGGAAAAGAGCGTCGATGATTCAATGTTCATATCCATGTTTTATGGAAAATATGATGCGAGAGATTCCAGCTTTTCCTATGCTTCTGCTGGTCATGAGCCTGCTTTGATATATAGGGCTTCCGAAGGTGGTTTTACGGAACTTGACGCAAAGGGTCTCCTCTTAGGTGTGCAACCAGATGTCGATTATGAGGAACGCTCAGTTATGCTTGAAGTGGGCGACTTTATTGTCATGATGACAGATGGTGTAACTGAAGTTCGGACGGAAACTGGTTTTATCGATGAGGGTCTTATTAAATCAATCCTGTTGGAAGTCAAAGAGGAATCGGCACAATCAATCGCGGATACTGTATATAACAGGCTCTTGGAATTGCAAAACTTTCACCTTAGAGATGATTTCACTATTATTATTTTCAAAAAAGAGAATGACTTGGTTTAAGATTTTACATAAAGGGGAAATAGTTCAGTAGAGTGTTCATAAAAAAGAGAAATACGGGGTGCAACTATGAATTTACAAGTCGAGTTATTGGAAGAGAATAGTGTTCAACGTTTTAAAATTGTTGGAGAAATTGATGCATTCACAGCCCCAAAGTTAAAAGAAAAGCTAGCAGCTGTGGAGAAAGTCGTAGGAATGCAAGCGGAAGTAGACTTGTCCGAAGTTGGCTATATGGATAGTACTGGACTTGGCGTATTTGTAGGGTTTTATAAGGCAGTCAAAGCTAACGAAGGCCATGTGAAAATTATCGGCGTGAACAAACGACTTAAAAGGTTGTTTGAAATAACAGGTTTAGAACAGGTTATGGATATAGTGATGGAGGAAAGTAGGGACGCAGATGCAACCGTATGATTATATTGAAATAAGGGTTCCCGCCAAAGTGCAGTATGTTGGGGTCGCCCGCCTCGCTATTTCAGGACTCGCGAGCAGGCTTGGTTTTACTTATGACGAGATTGAAGATTTAAAGATTGCCTCAAGTGAAGCGATTACGAATGCAGTCCAACACGCATATAAGGTGGATGAAGAAGGAGAAGTCGTTGTCGGCTGCGCTCTCTTTAAGGATAAATTGGAAGTCATGGTTGCAGATCACGGCAAGAGTTTTGATTTTGAAGAAACGAAAAAACGTGTAGGGCCATATAACGACCAGGAAGAAGTACAATTTCTCCGAGAAGGCGGTTTAGGCCTCTACCTGATGGAAACACTTATGGATGAAGTTAAAGTCCATAATGAGGAGGGTGTGACAGTCTTTATGACTAAATATCTCGGCGGAGAGCGGGGGGATGAGGATGCCGAACGAACAATCACCTCGTGAAACAGGAACAAAAGAAAAAGTCCTAGATTGGATAAAACAATATCAAGAAACAAACGACGAAGAGGCACAGACGAATCTTGTTTTGCATTACGAGCGTCTTGTGCAGTCGATTGCACGCAAATATTCAAACGGAAAGCCTTTCCACGAAGATATCGTTCAAGTTGGAATGTTGGGACTACTTGGGGCGATTCGTCGGTATAATCCAGAATTCGGTAGAAGTTTCGAGGCTTTTGCCGTGCCGACAATCATCGGGGAGATAAAGCGATATCTACGCGATAAGACGTGGGCAGTACACGTACCACGTCGTATAAAGGAACTTGGCCCAAAAATCAAAGCCACAGTTGAAACATTGACAACTGAAATGCAACGCTCCCCTCTTGTAGCTGAAATTGCTAAATACTTGGATATTGATGAAGAATCGATTCTTGAAGCTATGGAGATGGGCAGAAGTTATCAAGCACTTTCTATGGATCATACCCTTGATGCTGACTCCGAGGGAGGAACGTTGACACTGTTCGATTTAGTAGGAGAAACGGATGAGGGCTATGAGCAAACGGATCAACGTATGTTAGTTGCGGACGCGCTCAATGTATTGTCGGAACGTGAAAGACAAATCATTCAGTATACATATATCGAGCAACTTAGCCAAAAAGAGACGGGAGAAAGGCTTGATATCTCTCAAATGCATGTTTCAAGGTTACAACGTAAAGCTATCAAAAAGTTGCAGGAAGCAATATTGGCGGCTGGTGGTGTTTCATAATGGAGTCTATAGTAACAGAACATGTAGAAGCATACGTCTATCAGAAAGCGAAATCTGGAAATCAGGAATCGGGTGATACGTACTTTATCCATACAGAGGAAGATTACTTCATCTGTGCAATTGCGGATGGACTAGGTAATGGACCTATAGCTCGTCAATCATCCCAAATCATTCCTAAAGTATTAGTAGAGCATCATCATGAAACGGTTGATGAATTACTTAGCCGTTGTAATGAACATATGTTTCGAAAACGTGGAGCTGCCGTAGCAATTGTAAAAATTGATTATCGGCAAAAAAAGGTCCGATATAGTTGTGTTGGTAATGTTCGTTTCTATATGCTACAAGATAGAGTTAAAATGATTTATCCACTTCCTGTCATGGGGTACTTATCGGGTAGACCACAAAGGCTAAAGATGCAGGAATACGAGTATCATCCAGGAGATTTGTTTTTTCTTCATTCGGACGGTGTTGCACTAACAAGTCCGAAAGCTTTATTAATTGGAAGTTCAGGCTCTTATGAATTGTATCGAAATGTGTTGCAAACTATCAAATATGGCGATGACGCCACATTTATAGCGGGAAACCTACTTCTGTAAATCGAAGGTGGGTTTTTTTGGTGTGTAAAAACCCGATAGAATCTCCCTATTATGTTAATATGAAAGCAGTTAAGAAAGGGTGATTGTATTGATCAAGCACATTGTTGGGGCTACGGCTGCCAGAGCAGCTGTTAGTGTACGTCAAACTGAGAGGGTTATAGCACTTCTTGATCAAGGGAATACGGTTCCGTTCATCGCGAGGTACCGGAAAGAAGAAACCGGCTCGTTGGATGAAGTGCAGATTAAAGCCGTCGAGGATGCTTACAGTTATGTGAAGGGGCTTGAACAGCGAAAAGAGGAAGTGATTCGCCTTATAGATGAGCAAGGGAAGCTGGATGACGAACTAAGGAAGTCGATTGAAAGTGCCACCGTGCTTCAACGAATTGAAGATTTGTACAGACCATTTAAACAAAAGAGACGGACACGAGCGATGATTGCAATTGAAAGTGGACTTGAACCACTTGCTAATGCATTGTACGAGTTCTCGGCAAGTCGACCAGAGGATCTTGCGAAAGATTATGTTAACGAGGAAGTCGGTGTAGCTACAATCGAAGACGCTTTGGCTGGAGCGCGTGACATTATAGCGGAACGTTTTGCCGATGACGCTACGATCCGGGAAAACATACGGAAATTGACTTGGTTAAAAGGGTTAATCGTATCTACGGTGCGAAAAGGGGCAGTAGATGATCGCAATGTTTTCGAAAATTATTATGAGTATGAAGAACCTTTGAAAAAAATTGTACCGCATCGTGTACTTGCGTTGAATCGCGGAGAAAAAGAAGATGTGTTGCGTATAGGTATGTCATTCCCGACAGAAAGAATTATTGGGTGGCTCGAATGTGAATTGGTTCGTAAACTGCATTCACCTTCCACGGTCCAAGTGAAAGAGGCGATTGAAGATGGATTTAAGCGATTGATAGCACCTTCGATTGAGAGAGAAATCCGGACGGCGTTGACCGAGAAGGCGGAAGAACAAGCAATCCATGTGTTTTCGGAAAACTTGAAGAGTCTATTGCTCCAGCCGCCACTGAAAGGGAAAGTGGTATTGGGTCTCGATCCGGCTTTCCGGACAGGATGTAAATTGGCCGTTGTTGATGAAACGGGTAAATTACTTGAAATTTCCGTTATTTATCCACATCAACCAAGACTTGAAGTTGAAAAATCGAAGCGGGTTATTTTGGATATGTTGAAAAAGTATTCGGTTACCATTATTGCGATTGGCAATGGAACAGCATCGCGTGAATCGGAGTTGTTCATTGCCAATTGTTTAAAAGAAGCGCAACCAGGGGTTTCATATGTAATTGTCAATGAGGCGGGAGCGAGTGTCTATTCGGCTTCTTCTCAGGCGCGGGAAGAGTTCCCGGACCTGCAAGTTGAACAGCGGAGTGCCGTATCAATTGCAAGACGGTTACAGGATCCATTGTCCGAACTGGTTAAAATCGATCCGGGTTCCGTTGGAGTGGGACAATATCAACATGATGTAGCGAAAAAAAGGTTGTCTGAATCATTATCATTTGTTGTTGAGACAGCGGTGAATCGTGTCGGGGTGAACGTTAACACGGCATCCTCTTCACTGCTTCAGTATGTCGCAGGTCTGTCAAAAACCGTAGCTGAAAATATTGTGAAATCACGAGAAGAGAACGGATTGTATACGAAACGAACGCAACTGAAAAAAGTACCTCGTCTTGGAGCGAAGACATATGAACAGGCGATTGGCTTCCTGCGAGTGCTTGAGGCAAAGGATCCATTTGATGCGACAGGTATCCATCCCGAAAGTTATGCATTGGCGGAACAAGTATTGGAAGAAGCGGGGATGGATAAGGAAGAGCTTGGCAAAAAAGAAACAACAGAAGCCCTATCTGCGCTCGATATCAAAACGTTATCAAGCAAGTTGAATGTAGGGGAAGTAACATTGAAAGATATAATCAAAACGCTGCAAAGACCGAACCGAGATCCGCGCGACGACTTCCCTCAGCCGCTTCTGAAAGCCGATGTGCTTGATATGAAGGATTTATTTAAAGGTCTTGAGATGCAAGGGACAGTGCGAAATGTTGTTGATTTTGGTGCTTTTGTAGACATTGGAGTAAAAGAAGACGGACTCGTCCATATTTCGAAATTGAAAAAAGGATATGTCAAACACCCTTTGGACGTAGTTGCTTCTGGAGACATCGTCACTGTTTGGGTCGAAGGTATCGATAAAGAAAAAGGGCGCATCTCGTTAACGATGTTGCCGCCTTCAACAAACTGATGCATAAACTGGGGGAGTAGCAATGGTGGATGATGAATTGCAGAAACTAGTTGAAAAGGTTTCGCTGGATGAATTCGGAAAACCATTCCTTCATATAACTAGGTTTAATAATAGATTACGGACCACGGGTGGGCGCTATAAGCTGTTAGATCATTCAATAGAAATCAATCCGTTAGTAGTAGAGATACACGGGATGGACGATCTCATTGGGATTATCAAGCATGAGTTATGTCATTACCACCTTCATATAGAAGGAAAGGGATATCAACACCGAGACGCTGAGTTCAGAGAGCTATTGAAACGAACGGCTTCTCCTAGATTTTGCAAGCCTCTTTTTGTGGGAAATCGAAAACCGTTATCATTCTATATTTATAAGTGCACATCATGCGGTTTGGAATATAAACGAAGAAGAGAAATGGATATTCGAAAATATCGATGCGGAAAATGTAAAGGAACAATCATGAAAACTTGAAAGTAGAGTGGAAGATAAGAATGTTGTTAGGTCGTTCAATGGCGGTCTAACAGCATTTTTGTCGATTTATAATAAAAAATGCCGAAAGTTGTTGACGGATTGGCTAACACTGTCTATAATAAGAAAAGTCGATTAGGAAACGCCAGTTGAACATTTATACAAGCAGTTTCTTATTGACTACACAACTGCATTAGATGGCCCCTTGGTCAAGCGGTTAAGACACCGCCCTTTCACGGCGGTATCACGGGTTCGAATCCCGTAGGGGTCACCAATAAATCTTTTTCAATGTGAAACATTGAAAATAGATTACCTTAACTCATTATGTAGTAATGAAAATAGATTACCTTAACTCATTACGTAGTAATGAAATAGATTACCTTATAACGTACACAATGTAGATTGGTAATCCGTAAACGTTTTTCACTTTAATGCATTGGGGTATAGCCAAGCGGTAAGGCAACGGACTTTGACTCCGTTACTCGTTGGTTCGAATCCAGCTACCCCAGCCAAACTTTTAGAATACTAAAGCATTCTAAAATAAATACCTTATACAAATCCCGATTACTACTCTCTATAAAATAGAGAGCCATTAGCTCAGTTGGTAGAGCATCTGACTTTTAATCAGAGGGTCGCAGGTTCGAATCCTGCATGGCTCACCATTAATTAAAAAGTATTGACAAACAAAATATAAAGTGTATAATAAAACTTGTCGCTAAAATAACGCGGTAGTGGCGGAATGGCAGACGCGCTAGGTTGAGGGCCTAGTGGGGGTTAACCCCGTGGAGGTTCAAGTCCTCTTTACCGCACCAAATGTTATCCGTTTTTCACAGAGCGCCCGTAGCTCAATTGGATAGAGCGTCTGACTACGGATCAGAAGGTTGTGGATTCGACTTCTGCCGGGCGCGCCAATAAAACTTTTAAGTAACTTTAGCTTGAAAGAATTATACTATAACGCGAGTGTAGTTTAGTGGTAAAACCTCAGCCTTCCAAGCTGATGATGAGGGTTCGATTCCCTTCACTCGCTCCATAACTTTTACCGAAAACTTGTCGTGAAAATAACTTGAAAATAGTTGTTGACAAGATGAAAATGATTTGATATGATATAAGAGTTGCTGCTGAGACAGTGATGAACGAAAAGAGTAAGGAATAACGAATTAATTCCTTTCAAATGAACCTTGAAAACTGAACAGCAAAACGTCAACGAAATACAGTTTGGGAAACCGGTTCTGCCGGTGAAACAAACACAATCGAATCTTCGGATT
>NZ_JADBEL010000012.1:0-64482 GCF_014873855.1 Sporosarcina limicola
TCTACGATGATGTGGACCATTCGCATTTTCGGAATCATGATGTGCCAGCATATAGATGCTTGGTATGTTCATCGAAAAGATGAACTTGCGTTTCTGAAAGGTCATATTTTTCCGTCTGTAGCTTAAGTCTTTTTCAAAAAAAAATTACTCGTGATGTTTCTTTGGTATGCGTATTTTTGAAAATGCCTTAAAAAAGAAGTCCTAGATTATCAATTATGCCTAATTCCCAGTAAATAATCGGATATATCGCTGATTTCGCTCTAGGAACTCCGAGAGTCTATCTTATTCCACCCCACACGACGTCGAAGTGTTGTTGAAACATTTTGACGATATCAGACTTCTGGTGATGTGGTAATAACCAAGACATCATAGTATGAAAAAAGATACTAACAATTGTCGATGCAATGACTTCTGTATCCCATTTGCTTTCTAATCTCCCGTTCTGTTTTGCATGATCGTTAATTGAACGTACCACTTCTACCATGTTTTTTACCAGCGGTTGCCATGAAATCTACCACTGATTGTCATTGCATTTACCAATGGGTGTTATGAGGGAAGTACTAACTCATAACGTTGAGGATTTAAAGATAAAAAAGCCTAATTCCTCTGTCTTTTCAGCTAGGAATCAGACTTATAATCTTCCACAAACGCGCCCCTTAATGAAAATTCATGATAGTGATTATTTCTGTTTCTCAACAATTAATTGGCCTTTTTGTTGCTGGACGTTTAATGAAAACTCTTCACCATTTTCTAAATTAACCGTAATCGTTTCTCCCTGATACCGTTCATCTACATAAATAAATATATAGTCACTTTCTTCCATAATCACAAATCCATCACGTTCTTCTTCTTTTAATTCTACCAAGCCATAACCTTCTCTTGAGTAATTAAATAAAGCAATAGCAGGAATGTCGTTAATTATTAACGCAAAAGCCGTTAGTTCACCATCAATCCATTCATCTTCTTTCGTGATATCTGCGATCTTTTTATCTAACGTATAAGATTCTCCATAACTGAACTCGATTGTTCTCCAAACTTCTCGTTGAGTAGGATTGTCGGAATTCGACCACCAGCTTGTTTGTGTTACTAGCCCTTCTTTATCAACATGTAATGTGGCTCCTATCCTTGGCGTTTCAATATCACTCACATAAAAGTCACCGACCCTATGTCCTTCTTCATATTGTTCGGGTGAAATGGTGAAAATTCCGTCCGGATATTTTTCCGTTAAATAAGAGTCCACTTGCTCGTATCGCTTTGCATGTTGGTTTTCTTTAAGCGTTGGATAATAAGTATAGTAACCTACATATCCAATGACCAGCATGCTAGAGAACACAATTGCAATCTTTTTTCTTTTTCTAAAAATAAGCCAAATAAAAATAACCGCAACTACTATTGGAACCCCAATCAGAAAAAAATATATATTTTCACTAGGACTCATATGATCCCCCTCGCATTGGACACTCTTTTCATTCCCCAACTAAATGGCCCGATTGTGGCAAATACTTATTCGGCTATCGCACGGTTAGTTTAATAAAACTTAATTTTTTTCTATTTGCTTTGAGCTTTAACAAAAACATATTTTTCACTCCACATTTAGGTAGTAGCAATTAATCTCTCCCCATCTGCAGACTTAATAGGCACGCACTCTTAGTCATCTTTTCTATTTTGCCTGAATAACACATTGAGAATGTAATCAATAATAACACCATAGATTAACCACAAGAAAAAGTGCACCAAAAAGCCTGAAAAAAGTATTTTAAAATGTTCGTTATCATACAGAAAACCATGACTGTTCAGCACTCCAAATATTTTTGCTAGCAAGGGATCGAAGGCGAATACTATGTCTTTAACTGGGTTCCACAACAATTCAAATATGTAGTGAATGACTGCCATTACAGGAAACCAAAAGGCAAAACGTTTTAACAGCGACATGAATTTCCACCCCTCAACTTTTTGCTTAGTCTGCTCTATTGTCAATTGGACCGGTTTTTCAAGAATATGTGCAATTCATTTCACAACAATATGGTCCGGTTGTCGAAGACAGTTCTTATTGAAAATCTTTCAAATTAGTACAACAAGTATAACATTTACAATTCAAAATACGTATGTCTTTTTAACTTTAATCATCAAGAAGATGTAGGATGGTAATTATTTGTCATTTACTAGTACATCCCTTGTCATTCAGCAGTAAGAAGTATATCAACATTGGTATATTATTAAGGCCGTAATCAATTGATTACAGCCTTAATAATGTACAACTTCTACCATGTTTTTTACCAACGGTTTCCATGATATCTACCACTGATTGTCATCGCATTTACCAATGGGTGTTATGAGGGAAGTACTGATTTATGACGTTGAGGATTTAAAGATAGAGAGACTGATTTCTCCGTCTTTTCGGCTAGGAATCAGGCTTATAATCCTCCACAAACATGTCCTATTGCTGCATAATGTTATTGAAGTAAAGCCCCCTAAATTTTAAGTCAAGTATTTCATAAACTTCATAAAAAAAGATTACACACAGTAGGATACCTTTTTTATTCCAATAACTCTTTTTGCTTAAAGATTTGTATGGATGAGATGAGAATGACGATGAGAATAGCAATTGTTGTAATAAAAGCTAGCAAGAAACTAGAATTTAGTTCTCCTGACAACAAGACCTGTCCTGTGTGCTCAGTCATCGTAGCCGGACTCCATTTCATATACTTTCCTAGAATGGATGTAACCGTCGAAATGGCAAAGACCACAAAAATTGTAACAAAAGCGACGCTGCCATTTCCTTTCATTATCGTACTAAAAAAGAGCGTCAATGTAACAACAAAAACTAACCATATGCTGTAGATCACTCCACTTTGAAAAATGCGCTCAAAAGCGACTGTTTCAATGAGTAAACTCGTATAATACCAAGAAGCTACATATCCGATAAACAATGAAATGAGTGTAATTGTAAGTAACCCAGCCCATTTCGATAATATATACGAGGAATAAGGAACTGGTTTAATCATGACCATACCTGCTACTCCACTCTGTCTTTCTGCGGAAACGACACCCATTGCACTCAAAACAAGAATAAGTACACCAAGCATCCCATAAATAGATAGAACCTTCATTAATACTTCTGCCCCAGTTGGAGTAGGCATTTCAAGGATTGTACCTTCTGGAAGACCGCCAAAAGTGTCCAAAATTTCCGGCATATAATACGAACTAACCGGCTGCATGACACCTAGCAAAATAAAGATAATGGGTATCCATAAAAATTTATAATTTCGCACCATTTCCATCATTTCTTTTCGATAAAGAACAGTCCATTGTGTCATGCCTTCACCACCTTCATAAATAAATCTTCTAATGTCGTTTGAGAAATCTCGAACTTACGAATCGGAAGTTTTCTATCCACGATATCTTTTAATAATATTTGCTTCCCATTTACCATATCTTTTAATACGATGCTGGCTTTATTACCTTGAATGTTTACTTCAGATACAAAGCTATAACTCGCTATGCTCTTTAGCCAATCGGCAGCCTGTGATTCGAATTCAATTTGTAAAATAGGTTGTCGATACTCTTCCATTACACTTCCCAGGCTACCTGATATCGCAATTTCCCCGGCATGCATGATAAGAATGTCGTCACTTATTTCTTCTGCATCGTGAAGGACATGAGTTGAGAAGAGAATTGTTGTTTCCTCTTTAATCTCTCTCATCATGTCCAACACTTCCCGTCTCCCAAGTGGATCGAGTGCTGAAACAGGCTCATCTAAAATAAGTAATTTCGGACGATGAATTAGTGCCTGTGCCAATCCGAGGCGCTGCTTCATTCCACCAGAATAACCCCCTATTTTTCTTTTCTTCGCATTTGTGAGCCCCACTCGTTCAAGTAATTCTTCACTTCTTTTTTCTGCTTCTTTACGATTCAACTTTGCTAATTGTCCTATGAAAACAAGAAACTCCTTTCCGCTCATCCAATTATAGAAAGCAGGATATTGAGGTAAATACCCAATAAATTTCCTTAAATCCTTTGCTTTTTCCCCTTTAAAATCAATACTGCCTGAAGTCGGTTTCAACAATCCGGATAGCATTTTTAATGTCGTTGTTTTTCCTGCTCCATTTGGTCCAAGTAATGAAACGCACCTGCCTTCTTCAATATGAAAATTGATTCCTTTAACAGCATTCGTATTTCCAAATCTTTTTACTAAATCGCTTGCCTTTAATAACTCCATTAATCATTTCTCCTTCCAATAACGAAATAAAGCACTGGTCCTATTAAGTTGATAAAGAGAATAATAAGGATCCACAACCATTTTGGTCCGTTCGTTTTTTCTTCTCTAATACAAGAAACTAATGCGGTAATCATAAGAATTAAGTGTAAGACAAGAATTGGCACAATCGCTCCCCATGGGATTCCATTTAACAGTTCATTCATTTTTTTCTCCCCCTACCCTTAATACGATTACGTTCGTCTACTCGTTCACTCACGAAAAAATAAAATAAAAAAAATCTCAGGAATTTGAGCCTGAGACCTTTCTTTTAAATATTTTTCTTACAAAAATAAGATAGATAATAAGATACATTGGAAATTGAATAAGGCCTAAAAAGCCCCATAGCCAAGCATTGTGTCCCCTCTTCTGTGCATCCCAAAACATCCATGAGCTCTGGCAAATCAGAATGAATGCAATCACGACCAATAACCAAAGGGGTGTGCTACTTAGTTCGTTTGAGTTCATTCATTACTGACCTTCTTTCTAGTTTTGTTAAGAGCTAAGGGCAATAAGATAATCCCCACAAGCTGAAAATAAAGAAAAATAATTGGCTGACGATAAACGACAGCAATCACAACCGAAAGCACAAATACTGCAACAGAGATAAACGTGAGGAGGTCTTTCCATTGTTTTTCTCGTATTCTTTTTTTCTCTAATTCAACATTCTGTTGAAACCATTGTAAGTTTGGAGTAGATACCGGATTCCATTGATCCAGTTTTTCTAAACCATCTATTAATTGCTTAACCGTTAATTCATCTTCATCATCCAACATAGAATTACTATTTTTAGAATCATACTCCTTCAAGTTCAGCCAACTCCTTTCTTACCCTTTTTAGACCATTTGAAACTCGAGATTTTACTGTTCCTTCTGCAATACCCATAATTTTTCCGATTTCTTCATATGAATATCCGTAATAATGCTTTAACACGATTGGCATACGTATTTCTTCATTAATATGGGCAAGTACATCAAGTACATCTGTCCATTCTTCGTTCATATTGGCTGCATTCCATTTCATTTTCCGGAGCGCTCGTTCCTGCTCTAGCCAGTTTTTCTCCCGCTTCTTTCTACGCTGTTGATCGATGAAAAGGTTCGTTGCGATTGTGATGAGCCATGAGGAAAACTTGGATTTACCATTATACAGTTGGATTTTTTCAATACACTTCATCATCGTTTCTTGTGTTAAATCTTCTGCGATTTGTGGATGAAGGGTAACTTTCATTAAATACTTTACGAGGAATGAATAATTCTGTTCTAGCAGTTTCGAAAGCGCCAATGTATCTCCTTTTTTCGCCCTTCGAATTAAATCCTTTTCATCCATGAGATCTACTCCATACTATAATGTTCTATATGTAATACGACTAACTGGGTAAAATCGTTCATTTTCAAAATAAATATAAGCATATGCAACTAAAGCATATGCATATTCTTACGGTTTTGAAAATATTATTCATAATGTCCTCACGCTCATTCTCAATTATATCTCTGCTATAATACAGACAGCGCAAACGTTTTATAGTATATAGAGAGATGAGGATTATGACATGCCACTCCAATTTATTAATGCAGAAAAACGTATAAATGACACACTTTTGTTCCCTTCTTTCGACCTATCTGTACAGGCTGGAAACGTTGTTGCAATCCATTCAAGCGTCAATGTTCGTGAGCAGTTGCTTGACTTGCTTCTTGGGAAAACACTCCTTTCCAACGGAGAGATCCGGATCGCTGGTAGCAATATTATTTCTAATAGACGGGATATCGGGTTTCTTTTTCTCGATGGCGGCTTGTACGATCGATTGACTGTCGAGGAAACCTTAACTTTTTTCAAGCGACTGCATAGTTCCAGCGATCGCATTGAAGACATCATCCGCACAGTTCAGTTGGAATCAAAACGCAAAGTGAAAACGTCACGCTTATCCTATTCGGAGAAAAAACGTGTCCAATTTGCATGCCTACTTCTTCAAAATCCAGCCGTTTACCTATTTGAGGAACCCGATCAAAACCTCGATATTGAGTCAAAACGAATTTTCATCACACTCCTCCACCAACTTCGAAGTGCTGAGAAAAGTGTTCTTATCTTAACAGGGAATATGGAAAGTGCAGTTACGGCAGCTGATGAAATCTATCGGTTGGATGAAAATGGACTTCATACGATTCAGATTGGAATTAGTGAAGAATCGCTTGATGAAGATACTTCCGAAATAACTGATTCCATCCAACCCGTCCGTTTCGAAAAAATACCTACGAAGGTAAATGAAAAAATCGTTCTGTTCGACCCACCGGAAATCGACTACATCGAAAGCAATGATGGACAATCATTTTTACATATAAAGGGAGAGTCATTCCCAAGTGTTTTCACCTTGAACGAGTTGGAAGAACGTCTATTACCATTCGGATTTTTCCGTTGTCATCGCTCATACATTGTCAATCTACAAAAAGTTCGAGAAGTTATTACATGGACAAGAAATAGTTTCAGCCTTGTTTTGGATGACGCTGAAAAATCGACAATTCCCCTTTCAAAAACGAAAATGGCGGACTTAAAAGTAATGCTTGGTCTGAAATAATGACAACTTACGACTTATTTCCTGGGGAATATTCTGCATAAACCAACAATAATAGTGGATATTCAGTGTTGAAAATGCTCCATTCAACCCCAATACGACTCTTTTCACCCGAAATATGATGTTTTTAAGTTCATCTTCCCTTAATCTAAAGTTGCAAGTACGAAATATACAACTCACGATTCAGGAGGATGAATATGGAGAATATTATCGAAGTGAAGGCATTAGCTAAAGTTTTTGCAAACCAAACTGCACTTGAGAGCGTCGATTTCTGTGTTAAAAAAGGAGAAATTTTTGGCTTTCTTGGTCCTAGTGGATCCGGAAAAACGACAACGATTAAAATTTTAACTGGGCAATTAAATCCTACGAATGGAGAAGCGACTGTTTTCGGGGAGCCCGTTTCCAATCTGAAGAAATCGTCATTCCGTAAACGTTTTGGTGTTCTAACGGATAATAGCGGTCTATATGGGAGACTTTCAATTTATGATAACTTGAAACTGTATTGTGACCTGTACGATGTACCGCTCTCGAAAATTAATGAAGTACTTGACGGAGTTAATTTGATAGCAGAGAAGTCGAAGAAGGTTTCTTTATTATCAAAAGGAATGACGCAACGAGTGGTCCTTGCACGTGCTTTACTTCATGAACCGGAACTGCTGTTTCTCGACGAGCCGACTTCTGCGCTCGATCCCGTGAATACGCGCCATATTTACGAAGGTTTACGTGCACTCAATGCGAAAGGAACGACCATTTTCCTGTCGACACATGACATGCATGAAGCAGAAACACTATGCGATCGGATTGCATTTTTAGATAAAGGAAAAATCCAGCTATTGGACACGCCGAAAAAACTAAAGAGAAATTATTCAGATTCAACAATTACTGTCGAGTTAATCAATGATGAAAAAGTCGTCCTGCCAGCGGGTACGGAAGGCGCAGAGCAGCTATTTGAATTAATGAAAGACAATCAAGTAGTTACAGTCCATTCGAATGAACCGACATTAGGAGATATTTTCGTACAAGTGACAGGGAGGAAATTGGCATGACATTTTCAATGAAACGAGTTCACGCGATTTTTCAAAAAGACTTGAAAGACTTTTCTCGGAATATGGCCGTCTCTTCGATCATCTTCATGCCATTAATCCTAGCAGCGTTCTATAGCCGAATGGGTATGGATTCCATTGATGCACATTATACGATTATTAACATGACATTCGGGATGGTAGCAACATTTGTACAATGTTGCCTGATTGCAGAAGAAAAAGAGAAAAATACGTTGCGCGGATTAATGCTTTCTCCTGCGACTACCTCAGAAATTCTCGGTGGAAAAAGCTTATTATCATTCGTGCTTACCATCATTATTATCTTTTTCAGTGCATTCTTGGTAGAGTATAAGCCCGCAAATATCGGAGTCGTAGCCATCGCCATTGTTTTATCTTCATTTTTCTATATCGGGATGGGCACATTGCTCGGACTGTTGACGAAATCTGTCATGGAAGCATCTTTCTTTGTGATGCCAGTCATTATCGTATTTTCTTTCGGCTCTTTCGTTATGGGGTTTGTAGATCAATATCCAATCTTGAAAGTTGCAAACTATTTGCCAAACATCCAACTCATTGATTTGGCTACAAAAGTGGAAGTAGGTGCTGGATTTGGTGATGTACTTTCCAACTTGGGGATTATCGCGGCATGGGTTGTTGTCATCTTTGCACTGACAGTAGTCGTTTATCGGAAGCGGATGGTGGATTAATGTAAAGGAACTCATTTGTGAGACTGCTGAATTTTTATAGGGAGGTTCCTTTACCATAAGGCAATTTAGTAAGCTTATAATTGGGGTTGGAATTGGTTTAATTGCTGTGTACTTGTATAAATTTTTGGGTTGAAGTGATTTCAGGGAGTCTTAGTGCCCGTTAATGCGGGATAAAAACCATCCATGTTGTTCACTCATAACGCGTCCATGCTCTTCTGACATAGAGTGTTTTATTTTCCTCGTCAACCCTATAGATAAGTCTATGTTGAATGTTGACACGACGACTATAATAATCTTTCAAGTCACCAACTAATTTCTTGTATGGCGGAGGGTTTTCATACGGATTTTCTTCTAAAACGCTAATAAGCGCCTGAACCTTATCGAGAAATCCTGCCCTTTTTAGTTTCGAAAAGTCTTTTAGACAACGTTGTGATATTTTTATAATGTATCCCATTTGATGTCCTTCGAATCAATGTATTCATCTGATGCTTCATCTTGGAGAATTGATTCGGTCAGGTCTGGCACGGAATAAATATAAAGTGTTTCATGAATCGATTCCCAATCTGATTTTGAGACAAGAATCGCATCGCCATTTTTACTATTTATTTCAATCGGTGTGCTGCTCTCGTTTGTTTCTCGAATGAGGTTAAATAAATCTTTTCTTGCGTTTGTTGCATTGATATTTTTCAAAAGATCCCTCTTTTCACCCTTTGAATTTAGACGTACAGATAATGGTACGTTCTAATTCTATTATGTACAGTGTGGTGGATTTTTGCTACTTTACCCACCCATACTCATCCTATCACTTTCTTTTTCACAGTATTATTATTAACGGAAGTCACGTTCTTTTATTATTTTTGCGAACGTAAAAACGCATACACGACAATGGTGTATGCGTTTTTTTATCTAAATCTCCACTATTTTTGAATCACAAATCATCAAACCCATTTAATTCACTCGTTTTTACATATTGGCGTGAAGATTGTTCGAAGAAATCCGTTTTTGTGTCGTCGAAGTTGTCGACGTAGGCACGAATCCATTTCATAGGGTTGTCGGTGAATTCTGGGTAGATTTCACTAAGTCCTAGCATACGAAGCATTTTGTTTGCTCGGTATTTCACGTAACCTTCCATCACTTCAAGGTCGATGCCGTCGATGTCTGCTAGTACGTAGCGGCTCCAGATAACTTCCTGTTCTACAGAATGACGGTATTGATCATAAATCCATTCCGTGAATTCATCTGTATTGTATTCAGGGTTTTCAGCGAGTGCTGCACGGAATATGTCACTCATCGCTTTACCATGTTGTAATTCATCGCGGTTAATATAAGAAATCATTGTTGAAGTTCCAACCATTTTTTGATTGCGAGCTAAATTGTAAAAGAATGCAAAACCACTATAGAAAAATAAACCCTCTAATAACGTAGTATAAATCATCGCTTTTAGTGCTGAATCAATTGTTGGATTTTCTGAGAAATCATTATATACATCAACAATCCGCTCGTTGCGGCGCATGAGTACCTCATCCGTGCGACCCATTTCAAAGGAGGCCATTTGCTTGTCGAGCGTTGTAACAGAAGATAGAACGTAAGCATAGCTATGGTTATGCTCGCTCTCCTGATCAGCAATTGTTGCCATGATTGATTTTACCGAGGGATCGGTCGTGAAATCAGCTATTTTCATTGCTATGACTGTCTGTGGTCCATCAAGCGTTGCAAGTAAACCGGTGACTTTCAAAAATGCATCCTGTTCCCTTGCTGTCAAAGAGGCGAACTGTTTCACATCTTGCGTCATGTCCACTTCATTTGCTGTCCAGAATAGCGCACGTATTTGTTGTCGCAATGTATAGAAATGTGGGTGTGCGATGTCGTTCCAGTTTAGAATTCCGCTCGCTTTTCCACCGAAAATTGCCGTAGATTTATTGGGGTTTGCTGGTTCGAGTATTTTCACTCGTGTAAGTGTTTCCAATGTTTTAGGACTCCTTTCGACCATTCGATTACTATTTTTTGTTGTTTGCCTCGTGGGCTTTGTTCAATTCTCAATGGATCATAGGTTGATCCGTAAAACCGGGCCAGTTTCACTGCTGCATGACAAAATAATATATCGCCCCCGAATTGGGTGTCCCCTGTCCCGAAGACATACACGCTATCCGGTTTATAGCCGATATCTGCAACGAAATTCTTTACTTCGTCAGGCGTTTCACCTTTGCCCCATGTAAACGAGCCAATAATCATCGCATCAAACTGATGGAGGGTCGGCATGACTCCCCCACCGATTCGATATGTCGTTACTTCCATGCCTTCAGCGATTAGCGTCTCTGCGATTAGATCTGCCACTTCTTTCGTGTTTCCACTCAAAGAAGCGTAGGCAATTAGGAATGACACCATTCGCACTCTTCAATTTCCGTCGCGGTTGACCGTGTGTAATACGTCGTCTTCATGCCAGACTTCCAAGCTTGTACATGAAGTTCAAGTAGAACAGACGCGCGAATCGTATTGGGTACGTAAAGGTTGAAGGAAATCGCTTGGTCGATATGACGCTGTCTTGCTGCGTTTTGTTTAACAGACCAACGTTGATCAACGATATACGCAGAACGACGGTATACATCATACGTGTTGTGATCTAGATCAGGCGCGATGACCGGTAATTTATAGTCTTTCTTTTCTTCATGGTAAAACGGTTTGAACACGGGATCGATTGAAGCCGTAGAACCGGCGATAACTGACGTCGAGCTATTCGGTGCAACGGCCATCAAATAGCCGTTTCGCATACCGTTTGTTGCAACGTCGTTACGAAGTTCGTTCCATGCTTTCGAGTCATACCCTCTGCTTTCAAAGTAATTCCCTGTCTGCCAATCCGATCCTTCGAATAATGGGTAAGATCCTTTTTCTTTCGCTATTTCCATTGACGAAGAGATTGTTAGATAAGCAATTTTTTCGTAAAGTGTATCCGCGTAGTCCACTGCCTCGTCCGACTCCCACTGAATATTTTTCAGTGCAAGTAGATGATGCCAACCAAATGTGCCGAGTCCGATACCACGGTAACGGGCGTTTGTACGTTGCGCTTGAACGACCGGTATTTTATTGAGGTCAATGACGTTATCGAGCATACGAACTTGAACTTTGATGAGCCGCTCCAATACGTCAGCTGGGACTGCACGTCCTAGATTGATGGACGATAAATTACAGACGACAAAATCACCTGGTTTAGAACGCGTGACAACGACATCATCTTCAAGTGTTACAGATTCGAATTGTGTAGCGCTCATATTTTGCATGATTTCTGTACATAAATTTGATGAATAAATCATTCCTTCATGCTTGTTCGGATTCGCACGGTTCACTTCATCGCGGTAAAACATGAATGGCACGCCTGTTTCAAGCTGGCTGCGCATGATTCGTTTCATAATATCGATTGCTGGGACTGTTTCTTTGCTAAGTTCCGGATGGTTCACACATTCCTCGTATTTTTCGCGGAAGGAACCTGCACCCTTGGTTTCATCATAATAATCTTCCAATGAGTACCCCATTACAGTACGAACTTCATGTGGGTCAAATAAATGCCATTCTCCGCGCACTTCGATTTGTTCCATGAATAGATCCGGAAGACAGACGCCGGTGAAAACATCATGTGCGCGTAACCGATCGTCCCCATTATTCAATTTAAGATCCATGAATGTGAAGATATCTTTGTGGAAAACATCGAGATAGACCGCAATTGCTCCTTGACGTTGACCAAGCTGATCAACACTTACTGCAGTGTTATTCAATTGTTTAATCCACGGTAGAACGCCACTTGACGCGCCTTTGAATCCACGGATAGATGAACCACGGCTACGAACTTTTCCCATGTAAACACCAATGCCGCCGCCGTATTTCGACAGATTGGCGATATCCGTGTTGCTATCGTAAATACCTTGTAGTGAATCATCGACTGTGTCAATGAAGCAACTTGATAGCTGACCATGTGGTTTACCTGCGTTGGACAATGTAGGTGTCGCGACTGTCATATACAAATTACTCATCGCCCAGTAGGATTCAGCAACTTTTCCAAGACGATTGGCCGTTTCGTTCTGCATCAATGTCATTGCAATCACAAGCCAACGCTCTTGTGGAAGTTCAACCGATTGTTTGTTGAAATCCACAGCAACATAGCGGTCTACTAGTGTTTTCAAGCCAATGTAGGTAAACAACTTGTCCCGCTCTGGATCAATTAGGCTGCCTAGCGCTTTTAATTCTTCAAATGAATATTTGCTCGTCAAAACAGGCGTGTATAACCCTTTTTCAACGAGTCGAGTGACGTTTTCTGCAAAGTCGGTATAGACTTGAACGCCCCGATTTTGTTCTTGGCGAACATAAACGTCTTGAAGATAAATACGTGCCGCCACAAACGTCCAATACGTTGCTGTTTCGTCAATGATACTGAGCGTCTCCAAAATCATCGCTTTCGACCATTCTGAATCTGTCGCTCCCGGATACCTCTGCTCCCATTTTTGGCTGGCTATGAGAAGGGGTGCAATTTTTTCTGCTCCGAATTCAGTTTGTAGTTTTTCTAGAAGTTGGTTGATACCTGTTTTTTCAATAATAATTGTCATGTGATTTGTCTCCTTTTATATGAAAAATCATTGCTTGACTTTTTTAGTTTTCAAGTTGTTTCGCTATCCTCTAGATGCTGAATCAGCTTTTTTGTGCGCTGTTATGCTAGTCCACATTAGTTGTATGTATAGCACTCGCGGTTATGGAGAAACATCAAGCATTTAACTTGATTTTCTTCAAACCAACAATGGGTGTCCACCATTGAATAATACTATATGTAGTGTCTAGTTCGCTCTGTACACCCTAACATGTTGTGTATACCCCTGTAAATAGGCAGAAAGTTTACTAAAACAACAATCAATAACTTATCCACATATCCACAGCCATTTTCCCTCATCACAGTGACCGATATCACCGACATTCTCACAGTTTACGCAAATGTTATAAACAATAATTCAGGTCAAAAAAAAGTTTAGCTCAGTGTATTTTTCAATCACGCAGTCGATTTCTTATTTCGTTTTTCTGTAGGTTTTGAGTTGGGGTTCGATCGACTTTTAGTGAGGGGCTATCCGAGTTTTATTGTTTAACTCAACATGTTGTAAGTTATCACCGCCTTGATGTAGGTTATCACCGCCTTGGGTCGGGTTATCACCGCCTTGGCACACTTTATCACCGCCTTGATGTAGGTTATCACCGCCTTGGTACACTTTATCACCGCCTTGACATTTTTCACCAAAATTAAACTTGGTTTCATCGGTAACTAACTCTTTATCACAGCGTGACGCACTCAATTTTCATCCATATGGAAAAAATCGCTCTATCTGCAATTAAATCTAGTTTTATTGACATCCACATCTCGATTTGCTACATTCAAATACAATATCTATGACGAAAAGAGTAGCAACCCATTTTTCTTTAGCGAACTGGGGACGGTGTGAGCCTGGTGGAAAATGCTTGTGAACCGCATTTCGAAGATGCTATTCCGAAAGTAGTAGGAAGCGCCGGTGTCTCGCCGTTATGAGAAAGTGGCCCAATTTCAGGGCAAGTTGAGTGGTACCGCGGAAGCTAAGCTTTCGTCTCATTAGTTTGAGGCGAGGGCTTTTTTTGTATTTTAATTCAAAAGGAGTGTTGAGGATGAAAGCGACTATTGTACAAGTACTACAACAATTCTGTCCGATTCCGTTAGATGAAAACATGTTAGAAAGTCCTGTTCATACACATTTGGGCGACTGGGCACTACCCTGTTTCCCTTTTGCCAAGGAATTAAGGAAATCACCTATCGTTATTGCGGAGGACATTGCAAAGGCGATTGATCACCCGTTAATCCGTCAAGCAGCGGCTGTAAACGGTTATGTTAATATTTTTCTGGATCGCACTACCATTGCTAGTTCCCTTCTTCAAACGATTCTGGAGCAATCCTCATCCTATGGAGCTTCTAATGAGGGCAATGAAGAGACAATCACGATAGATTTATCTTCTCCTAATATTGCGAAGCCATTCTCCATGGGCCATCTGCGCTCGACTGTTATTGGAAATTCGATTGCTTTATTGCTTGAAAAGATTGGTTTCAAGATTGTGAAAATCAATTATATCGGTGATTGGGGGACGCAATTTGGGAAGCTGCTCACGGCGTATCGAAAATGGGGAAATGAAGAGGAAGTAAAGATTGCGCCAATCGAAACGCTTTTGAGGTTGTACATCCGCTTTCATGAGGAAGCCGAGCAGAATGACTCACTGAATGACGAGGGAAGAGCTGCCTTCAAAGCGCTTGAAGATGGCGATTCTGAGGCACTTGCGCTATGGAAATGGTTCAAGACGGAATCCTTGAAGGAGTTTCAACGTATCTACGATTTGTTAGGTGTGACGTTCGACTCCTATAATGGTGAGGCTTATTATAATGATAAAATGGGACCTATTGTCGATGAGCTGGCTGAAAAGGGTTTATTGATTGAATCGGATGGGGCGTTAATCGTTCAACTCGATGAAGGAATGCCGCCTTGTTTGATAAAAAAATCAGATGGGGCAACGCTGTATGCGACTCGGGATTTAACTGCGGCTTTAGATAGGAAAGCGACTTACGACTTCGTGAAATCGCTTTACGTCGTTGGAAATGAACAGAGTTTACACTTCACACAATTTAAAAAAGTGCTCCATAAAATGGGCCACGAATGGTCGGAGTGTATTCAACATATGCCATTCGGACTCATTTTGAAAGATGGAAAAAAGATGTCGACGCGCAAAGGGAAAATTGTGTTGTTGGAAGAAGTTTTGAACGATGCAATTGCCCTTGCACAGTCCACAATTGAGGCGAAAAATCCTGATTTATTAAATAAAACGGAAGTCGCCGAAGCCATTGGAGTCGGCGCCATCATTTTCAGTGATCTGAAGCAACACCGCAAACACGATATCGAATTTGACTTGGCATCCATGCTGCAAACCGAGGGTGAGACTGGGCCGTATGTGCAGTATGCGAATGCCCGAGCACATTCGGTGTTGAGAAAAGCCGGTGAAACGAACGCCTTTATGATAGAAGGAGTGAATGATTTTGAGTGGGCCATCGTGCGAATGCTTGGGCTATTTCCGCATACCGTGAAGCGTGCTACTGATGAACTCGACCCCTCCATCGTTGCGAAGTACGCAGTCGATCTTGCGCAAGCCTTTAACTCGTTCTACGGGAATGTCCAGGTGTTGTCGGATTCCGCGCATAGATTTTATAGAATCGCACTTGTCACCTGTGTCACGATTGTTCTGAAAGAATCGCTACGACTTTTGGGGATGCAGGCGCCGGAAGAGATGTGAGTTGGGAATTGGTCGCTTGAGCGAAAGATCAGTCGCTTCGCTAGTGGGATTGGTCGCTTGTGCGGAAGATCAGTCGCTTTGCTAGCAAAACTAAAAACCCACCAGTATCCGCTTGGACGCTGGTGGGTTTATTGTCGTAGCTAATCACTTATCCTTGTCTTCCCAGCACTCCGCACCCTTGAGTCCTGGAATCGAACTTGCTTTGAAGACGGGATTCAGTCCTTTATTCCGCTGCGTAGAGAAGTCGTCCAACACTTTGAAAGCGACTTTACCTAGCAAGAGGAGGACGGTTAGGTTCAATACCGCCATTAATCCCATGAAGAGGTCTGCCATATCCCAAACGAGGCTAACTTTCGCCATAGCACCAAACATAACCATGCCAAGAACCGAGATGCGATAAAGCGTCATCCAGCTTTTATGGGCATTGATGAATTCGATGTTCGTCTCACCGTAATAGTAATTCCCAACAATCGAGCTAAATGCAAAGAACATGATGGCGATCGCGATGAAATAAGGTGCCCATGCCCCGACATGTACTGCCATCGATGCTTGCGTCAAAAGAATTCCATCTTGTTCCCCATTTCCATAAAGTCCGGCGAGCAGGATGATGAAAGCTGTTGCTGAGCAAATCATGATTGTGTCGAAAAATACGCCTAGACTTTGAACAAGGCCTTGCTTCGCTGGGTGGGAGACGTTTGCCGTTGCTGCTGCATTTGGAACGCTCCCCATCCCTGCTTCGTTTGAAAATAGGCCGCGGCGAACGCCTTGCATCATTGCAGCACCGATACCGCCACCTACCATTTCCTGTATGCCGAAAGCATGTTCAATGATCAATTTGAACATCGCCGGAACTTCTGTGATATTCATAGCGACAATGTAAAGGGCAACAATCAGGTAAAACGTCGCCATAACTGGGACGATTAACTGCGTCACTTTGACAATCCGCTTGACTCCGCCAAAAATGACAATGGCCGTTAAGAAGACCAAACTTAAACCAATTAGCCAGTCAGGTATGCCAAAGACATCCATGAATGATTGGCTGATTGTATTCGACTGCACCGCATTGAAGATAAATCCAAAACACAGCGTCAATAGAATCGCAAAAACAACCCCTAATTTACGGAAACCAAGCGCTTTTTGCATATAATAAGCGGGACCTCCGCGGAACGTATCGCCGTCCTTCACCTTATAAATTTGTGCGAGTGTACTCTCCACGAAAGCTGTGGCCATCCCGATGATTGCGATGATCCACATCCAGAACACTGCACCCGGTCCACCGATTCCGATGGCAAGCGCCACACCGGTTACGTTCCCCGTTCCGACGCGGGAAGCCGCACTAATTGTGAATGCTTGGAAAGGTGAGACCCCGTCGTTGCTGTCCTTTTTCTCTACGACGAGGCGGAACATTTCCCTGAACAACCGCACTTGGACAAATTTCGTACGTATGGTGAAATAAATGCCGATTAATAAAAGAAAGCCTATCAATATATATGTCCAGATAAAATTATTCGCTGGACCAACCAGCCATTCCAATACATCCATTATCATTGAATTTCCCTCCTCTTCCTCGTCTAATCAAGTCTTATAGAACACTTTACCCTATTTTCGATGAAATTTATAGAACTCTAATAGTCCAGAATAAATTTCCATAATGAAAACCCCACCAGCGTCAATTCTGGTGGGGTGTCAAAATAATTTGGTCACTTTAATTTTTTCATTGCTTCAGCTGGAATCTCTTCCTTTTTCACTTCTTGATAGGAAGTGACTCCCTTACCATCCTTTAAAAATAAGTTTAAATACGCATCTTTACGCAGTTCGTGATTGCTCCTAAATGTAAGTTCTTTTTTATTTCCTTCTTTATTATAAGCAGGCAATGTGTATTCATATCTGACAATTACCTCTCCCGTACTTATCGTATCTTCTATTTTAGTACCACTTTCCGTGATTTGAACATAATGACTAACTGCACCTAATCTGTTTAGATTCACATTCCTGAAACCGAAAACCACACCAATGATAACGGCTATAACTACGAGTGCCGCGATACCTTTTTTCATATTCTATCCACCTTTTCTAGTTCAGGACTCGGGACAATGCGAATTTGGATGGTAACCAGGAAACCAAAAGTCAATACTTTAAAGGGTTTAAGTTTCACTATAACTAAAATAGTTTATTGTAGCTTTTTTGCTAAAATTCTATGCTATTTCCCCCGGAAACCCTTTGATACGAACAAAGGTGATTACTGATTGATGATTCCAGACTACAAAAAACTATTTACAATGTCCCGAGTCCTGTAGTTATAAAGCTGCTTTCACCGTTTTCCGGTAGTAACCAATCGTTAAGAATGCAAAGGTTAAATAAATCAACGCGTAAACACCCATTGCAATCGCTGTCGGCACTGTAATATCAGACATAAAAATGAATGATGCAGATTTGATGGCAAATATCGAATGAAGCAAGCCAATTAACAGCGGCAAACCGAAGACGAATACCTGTTTACGGATAATACCCCGCATAATGTCTTTCACTGTAAAACCAAGTTGGCGAAGCGTTGCATAACTTTGTTTTTCCTGTTCCGCTTCGGTCATCTGCTTGAAGTACAGGATGCTTCCCGTTGAAATTAAGAACACAAGGCCTAGAAATCCGGCGATGAAGATCAACAATCCATTTACCTTGATGGAATCTTCATACATTGAATAGTAATCGATGCCGTGGGACCATGAACCCTCGCTTCTATTTTGGTTGCGGATACCCGATGCAATGGCGAGCTGGCCTTTATCAGCCACATTAAAAACTCGGACATTCCGCACTACTCTTTCCTCACTTATATTTAGCATATTTTCTTGATCCATAGCGCTTTTATACTTTTCAAAATCGGCGTCATTGACTACAAATTGAGGTCCCCAACTTGCGTTCACAACGTCCCCCGCACCATACTTTACAGCGGTAAATGCGCTTGCTGGTTCAATACTTGTAACGTTCACCTCGAAGGGGACTTTTATATCTTTCAGCATGGACCCCCATTGCGCATAATGAAGAAGTAGAGTTCCTGATTTTGGTGTTTCTACTTGGAACCCAGCCTTTTGCAATTGCTTGGCACTTACCATATACGTGTTATAGATTCCTTCCATCTTACCGATCAAAATAGGGAAAACCCCTTTTTCATACGTTCCTTCTACCCCAAGTAATTCGATGGTTTCCGTTGTATACGCTATGCCTTTTTCTTTTAGTCCAGCTTCAAATTCCTCCACAGATACTTCGTTGAATCCATATCGTTCCATCCATTCTTCATCTTGTTGATCTTCGTCAAACATGAAATCATACGGCATCACGTAACGCGTTACCTTCTCTGTCGCGTAATAAAGTGAATACGCACCCGCAAGCATTGTAAGTGTCATCGCTGATAAAACCGTAATAATCGTGAGTGAGTTGGCGTTCCCCTTCATTCGATGCATGAGTGATCCTAGCGACAAACTATTATTCAACCCTAGATGTCCCTGTTTTCTCGACCGAATTTGATAAAACAACCAGCTAATTGTGACACGAAATACAAGATATGTTCCCAATATCGTTGACGCAAGTACGGCTAACATATTAAAGAGAAGCCATTTATTCATCATATTTCCTGATAACCAATAACCAAATACGATGAGGCCGATTCCTAGAAGGGCCAATACGGCTGATCTAAATGTTCTAGGCTTTTTAGGTTGTTCGCCTTTTTTCTCAGCATTGAATAAACCAAGCAGCGTGCTTCGACGAACAGTAAACAGCATTTGTATGGATGTGAGTGTACTAATCACCATGAATACGATGATTGTTTGAATAATTGCCGCAAGCGAAAACGACACGGTAATGAAGCCCTCATGTCCAATAAGCTTCATAAGTAGAAGTAAAAACAAACGCGACACGAGCATACCTGCCCCAATCCCGATAATAAGTGCCCCTGCGCTAAGAAGAACGTTTTCAATAATAAGAAGGCGTGCAACCTTATTTTTTGACAGTCCGATCAATTGATACAAACCGATTTCTCGGCTTCGCCTTTTCAAAAAAATCGCATTTGCGTAAACAACGAAAATGCCTGCGATCAATATCAGAAGAATGCCAGCCACTTTGAATGCCAAACCCATACTGCCACCAGACCGATCAAGGACAGCCGAATCTTGTTCCAATGTCGAAAATACAAAATAGAGGACAACGCTAAATATTAATGCAAAGAAATACAAATAGTAATGCTTAATATTCTTCCGCATACTACGAACGACAAGGTCAAATAGTGTCAACACTGTCACCCCCAAGAACGCCTTGGACTTTCAAGATTTCTTGGAAGAAGACTTGTCTCGTTTTGTCACCACGGTACAATTCCGAGTAAATATTGCCATCTTTCAAGAAGACGATACGACTGCAATAGCTCGATGCAAGCGGGTCATGCGTTACCATCATGATTGTGACGCCCCGTTTTTTATTGACATCTTCCAACGTACCGAGCAGTGATGAAGCCGATTTCGAATCAAGGGCACCGGTTGGTTCATCCGCAAATACCATGGATGGCTTGTTAATGAGGGCGCGTGCCGCAGATGTCCGCTGCTTTTGACCGCCTGAAATTTCATGAGGGTATTTGTTGGCAAGCTCTTTAATTCCGAGGATGTCTGCAATTGCATTGAACTCTTCTTCTGCCACTCTTTTCTTCATTTTACCGAGTGATATAGGAAGTAAAATATTCTCTTTCACCGTCAGTGTATCGAGTAGATTATAGTCTTGGAAGATGAATCCGAGTTTATTGCGCCGAAAAGCGGATAATTCCGCGTCTTTCATTTTAGAGATATCGGAGCCTTCGATAAGAATTGACCCCTCTGTTGTACGGTCGATTGTCGCGAGAACGTTGAGCAATGTTGTTTTTCCTGCCCCGGAAGCACCCATGATGCCGACAAATTCGCCTTCAGCGACCCGAAGATCAATGCCTTTCAATACTTGTTGGACATTGCTCCGTGTACCAAATGATTTCCGAACATTTTGGGCGTGTAACACTGTTTTTGTAGTTTTAATTGTTTCATTCATACTAAACTGCCTCCCTGTTTTTCATATCCTTATCGTACCGCGCAGTTTGACCCCGGTCGTTTGATTTGGATGACAAACAGGTTGGTCAATGTGACATTGTTGTCATGTTCGAGTTTGATCCCGCATTACGGGCAGTAAGATCCCACTGATTGAAGTTTCACTTTATCAAAATCATTTTCGGTTGAAAACGTCATTTGCATCGTTGTTCCATGTCCTTGTTTGGACTGTGCGGCGAGTGTGATTCCTATTTTTCCTGCAACGGCTTGTGCGAGATATAGCCCGAGTCCCGTCGCGGCGTTATGTAGTCTTCCTGTGCCGCCCGTGAATCCTTTATCGAAAATACGGGGTAGATCATGTGGCGGAATGCCCGGTCCTTCGTCTTTTAGGGTCAAGACAGTATTTCCACTCGGTTTTACAGCTACCGAGATGATGATTGTTCCGCTGTCCGGGCTATATTTCACTGCATTTGTTAACAGCTGGCGGACAATGAAGCGACCCCATTTACTATCTGTGACGATTTCCTTATTTTCACCTTCGATTTCGATTGCAACATTTTTCTCCATACACCACGAAGCCAGTTCCTGAACTTCTGCTATGACGAGCTGATTGACGCTAGTTTTCTCCAAGATATAATCTGTTTCGAGCGTGGGTAAACGTGAAATATAGAGTTGCTGATCGATGAGCAAATGGACACGCAGCCACTCTGCTTCAATTTTCCGTATGGCTGGGACGCTACGATTTGCGTCAATCGCCAGTTTCATCGCGGTGAGCGGCGCTTTCGCTTCATGCACCCAGGCGGAAGTGTAATCACTTTCGATGATATGTACGTTGTTTAATTCGGACAATCTCCGTCTGGATGAATTCATCACAGCACGCAATACTTCATTCGTCACTTCATCCCGAAGAAAGAGCGGTGTTGGCAATGCTTCAACCCAATCTTCATCCAACTCTTCTATGAGCGAATGAAGCGCATTCGTAAATTTCATTTCCTTCACGTAACGCCATATGAGGAAGGTGATGAACACAATGAGTAACAGCATGTTCAAGTAAACAGTGGAACTCGCCTTCACATCAATCCCTTTGTCGAGCCAAATGAGTAAATCAGTCAATGCAAGCGAAAACACGAAGAAGAAGATCCAGCTTTTCATATCTTTCAAATAGCGAATGAACATATGCCCGTCCCCTTTCTACAGCGTAATCGCCATATAGCCAAGTCCTTTTTTCGTCACGATCGCTTCCCCGAGTCCAAGATCCGCAAGCTTTTGACGAAGTCTTGTCACGTTCACTGTCAACGTATTGTCGTTGACGAACCGCTCGTCATCCCATAACTTTCGGATAAGATCATCGCGCGAAACGATTTCATCTTTTGATTGAACGAGCACGGCAAGGATGAAAAACTCATTTTTCGTTAGTTCAACTTCAGTGCCATCCATTCGAATGACGCCTCGTTTCATATCAATAACCGCTTCATTCCACTCTAAAACATCGGGTGCCTCTTCCCCATACGCATAGGTTCGTCGGAGAATCGCTTGAATTTTAGCCAGCAACACATCTGTGTGAAATGGTTTCTGAACATAATCATCCGCCCCCATATTCATGGCCATAACCATGTCCATCGGGTGGTCGCGTGATGATAAAAAGATGATCGGCACTTTCGACACGGCACGAATTTCCCGACACCAATGAAACCCGTCATATGCAGGAAGTTGGATATCCATAATAACAAGCTGCGGTTTATCATTCAAAAATGCCCCCATCACATCATGAAAATCCGTCGGCCCCGTAACATGGAAGGACCATTGCCCAAGCCGCTCTTTAAGCAAATCAAAAATCGCAACGTCATCTTCAACGATAAATATATTCATATCCACCCTAGACACACCCTTCCTTTCATTCATTGTAAATGAAATGAGTGGGTACGAACAGTTGGGTGTGGGGTTGTTATGTGGGTTGGGCGGATGGGTTATCACCGCCTTGAGCGTAGTTATCACCGCCTTGAGCGTGGTTATCACCGCCTTGAAACACTTTATCACCGCCTTGGCACGGGTTATCACCGCCTTGGAACACTTTATCACCGCCTCACCATTTTGTTACATTTTCCACCATGTTATCCAGCCAAATAAAGTACTCACCATCTATCTGAATTAACGTATTTTGCTGACTTAACTGAAAATCTGTCTGAAATATGATATACTGGATTAGTAAGACAGGTCACCTGGATAGAATAGGTGCACAAATGTCTTCTTTTTTATTAACTCCGAGTTATTTTTTCATACAGTATTCGGAAATAAAAAGTGTTTAAAAAAACTATGGGAGGTCCACATGCTAAAATTTGAAAATGTAAGTAAAGTGTATGGCGACGGCTTTCAAGCGGTGAAGTCTGTCAATTTCGAGATTCAAAAAGGTGAATTTCTTGTACTTATCGGGCCGAGCGGTTCAGGAAAAACGACGACGATGAAAATGATTAATCGGATGGAACCACACACAAGTGGAACGATTTCCATCGATGGCAAAGATAATAATTCATATAATGCGTCAGAACTACGCCGAAGTATCGGATACGTCATTCAGCAAATCGGATTATTCCCCCATTATACGATTGAAAAGAACATCGCCATTGTGCCACAGCTAAAAGGTTGGAACAGCAAAAGAATCAAGGCGCGGGTAAACGAACTTCTTGACTTGGTTGGTCTGGATCCTAAAATTTACGCAACCCGCTATCCGAAAGAACTTTCTGGCGGTCAACAACAACGCGTTGGAATTGCGAGAGCTCTTGCGTCCAATCCGGATATTATTTTGATGGATGAACCGTTTAGTGCACTCGATCCGATTACCCGAGACCAGTTACAAGGCGAACTGATTTCATTGCACAAAAAGTTAAATAAAACGATTGTTTTTGTTACGCATGATATGGATGAAGCGTTGAAAATGGGCGACCGTATCGCAATTATGAAAGATGGAAAACTTCTACAATTAGACACACCCGAGAAACTGCTTCACGAACCAGCCCACGGTTTTGTAGAAGAATTCATCGGAAAACACCGGATTATTCAAAACCCAGAACTAATGCCGGTCACCGATATCATGTCGGAAACAGTCGTCACATCACTCCCGCAACGTTCTCCTGAAAAAGCACTTACACTTATCCGTCAGCGTAAAATAACAAGCCTCATTGTCGTGGACGATGAAAATAAATTACTCGGCATTGTATCCGCTTATGATCTCATAAAAAAACTAGATGACATCCAAACAATTGATGAAATCATGTTATCCGATGAACTTTTCTTGCTTAATTCAGCGACTGCCAAGGACGCCATTATCATGATGGACGAGTCTCCTTACGGCATGATTCCAGTTGTGGACGCTCAAAAAAAAATAGTAGGCCTTGTTACACGCGGTTCGCTATTATCCGCCATGTCCAGCCAATGGACAGAAACGGAGGAAGGTAAATGAAGAATTTAACTATTTGGGAACAGCTCGTTGAACAATCACAAATGAGATGGAAAGAAGTACTTGAAGCGACATCTGTCCATATCCAGCTCGTTTTCTTCTCGATGTTAATTGCCATCGTCCTTGGAATATCGCTCGGCATTTTGATTACCCGAGTTCCGAAGCTTACGACACTTGTACTTGGTGGCGCGGGCGTCATGCAGACGATTCCAAGCCTTGCGCTACTTGGTTTCATGATTCCAATTTTCGGGATTGGTGTGAAAACGGCGATTGCAGCCCTCTTCCTTTATTCTTTGTTGCCAATCATTCGAAATACCTACGCGGGAATTAAAGACGTAGACAAAGCGACGACTGAAGCAGCAAAAGGGATGGGAATGACGAGCATGCAGATTCTATTCAAAGTGGAACTTCCGCTTGCGATTCCTGTTATTATGGCAGGCATTCGTACCGCCGCGGTCATTAACGTTGGTACCGCTACACTTGCCGCTTTCATCGGCGCAGGCGGACTCGGTGATTTCATCTTCCTCGGAATTACACGCGGAATCGACGGCCTAATTTTACTTGGCGCAATTCCAGCCGCACTTCTTGCCATCATCCTTGAAACGTTCTTTAGTGCAGTCGAACGTTGGACAACGCCGGAAGGATTGAAGTAATTATGAAAAAAAGATTTATGCGCTTCTTCCTGACTGTTCTCGTCGCGAGTATGCTGTCGGGGTGTATCTTCATCGAAAAAGATTCTCTGACACTCGGCTCTCGGAACAATACGGAAAGCATTATTTTGTCGCATGTAATGGGGCAATTGATTGAGGATAAAACAGCTATTAAAGTCATTTACAAAGAAAATCTTGGTGGTTCGAATGTCGTCTGGAATGCAATGTTAAATGGACATATCGATGTTATCCCTGATTACACGGGGACGATTGTCGTTAACTATTATCACGAAGATCCAGGCACGGCTGATGAAACACTGGCGTCAACGAAACGACTTGTCGACGGGGATGGCATCATCGCTTTCAATACATTCGGCTTCAACAATACGTATACACTGGCGTTGGATGAAGCGAGAGCTGAAGAACTTGGTGTCGTGACGTTTAGTGATTTTGCTAAAGTTTCAGAGGATTTTAGACTAGGTGCGGTTTTTGAATTTATTGACCGACCGGACGGATTGCCAGGTTTCCAGAAAGAATATGGTTTGAAATTCAAGGATGTTAAAGGAATGGACCACGGCATCATGTACCGTTCCATTAACGCCAAAGAAGTGGACGTCATCAACTCGTACACGACAGATGGACAGTTACAAATGTACGATTTACGTGTGTTAGAAGATGATAAATCCTATTTCCCACCGTATCACGCACTTCCGCTCGTACGGAAAGAAACACTTGTTGAATATCCCGAAATCGAGGAAGTTCTGAAGCAACTCGAAGGCATGATCGACGAAGAAGCGATGCAAAAAATGAATGCCAAAGTCGATAATGAAGGCATGATGGTCGAACGAGTCGCACAGGAATTTCTTGTAGAAGCAGGTTTGATGGAAGAAAACTGAGTTTGGGCGCACCTCTTGGATAGACGGAGGTGCGCTTTTTTTGTTGCATGATTTGTGGTGTCGGCGGGTGGATTGGGGTGGTTATCACCGCCTTGACTCGGGTTATCACCGCCTTGACATTTTATAGTAGTTTTAAGTGCGGTTCACTTCCGGATTAGTACTTTATTACTGCGTCGCAGGGTTTATCACCGCCTTAGCTCGAGTTATCACCGTCTTGCACCGGTTTATCACCGCCTTGACAATTTATTGCAGCCTCACCACATCCTTAATCAAATCCCACACAAAAAAGCGCACTTAAAATCAAGTACGCTCCCAAAACTATTTTCTGAAATTCATTTCATATGTCCGATTGCGATTGGCTCCTCTGGTATGTAAACCCATGCTCCTCAGTATCCGATTTGCGGTCTGTTGCCGCTCGATTTGAAGAAATACACGACAATCTTTATTCTTCATCTTTCCGCCAAACAAGTGAAACCAGTCATGAACCGCCTGCTTATGTGCGTCAGGACTCGTCCCATTACAGGCCTTGCAATGCCAACCTCCCATATATTTTCCCATTCCCAAAAAACCACAGGATGGACAGGAAACGCCTGTTTTTATATCACTTTTATTAATTGGGTAGGTCGAACAGATGGGGTTTGGGATGAATTCTCTATGGCCGGCGCAAAGATCATTTGTGAGCTTTACGAAAGTCACATCATCCAACAGTGGGGGTTCTGTTGGTAACGTACGGATGTATGTGGGGACCGCACCCGGGTAAAGAAATGGGATTGTTGTGTCGAATAATTCGACGCGCTGCTTTGCGTACGCAAGAACGACGACACCGTATACAGGCAATGACGTATTTCGGCTATGAAACCAGTCCCGCAGCAGCTCGCAATTCTTTTCTATCTGCGCAATAGGGCTCATAAAGCCATTTACTTGCCCAGAGTCCAATGTGCGAATTAATTGCGGTGGATTTTCCGTCACCGTGAGTTCGCCTGCAATATTTTTCACTTCAAAAATAACTGCATATGATGGGGTTATAAATAGCGAGTCCATTTGAAAGCAAGTGCTAGATGTGAGTGATATATCGTGAAGAATTCGATGTTTTATCGGAAATGAGTAATCCTCAAAAACCTTATCGAGTTGCTGTTCTCCACCAAATCCAGCTTTAATCGCGGCATACTTTGATTCTATCATCGGCAAAACTACATGCCCAGTCGGTAGGCGTTTTATTGCTGCGTTCAGTCCTTCCAAAAGGAGCGGTTTGCTTCTTTCCTTAATGATGAATTCTTTCAACTCCCTTAGTTTTATTCATGACCGTATATAAGGATTGTACCATGTTTTGATAGGGGAATCCAGTATGATGAAAGAATTTTCAGATATTTGGTGCCAATCTTAATTTCATCACCGTCTTGGTATTGGTTATCACCGTCTTGACTGGTGTTATCACCGCCTTGACCCGGTTTATCACCGCCTTGCATGAGTTTATCACCGCCTTGTACCCCTTTATCACCGCCTCGGCATATATTAATGAAAATTAGTTAGGAAACTTTTTTACAATGATTATTCACAGGCAATATAGTGGCTAAAATAAGTAGTATTAATCGTTACAAATCCTTTTGAAACTGATAGAATATTCACAACAAGTTTTTAAAGGGGCGAATAGAAATGAACCAGTTATCATTCCAAAAACCACCTACATTAGAAAATGACCGCATTAAACTAATCCCAATGGAAGTAGAACATTCGCTATCGCTGTTTGTAATTAACCATCCAGCCATTTGGACTTTCATGCTTATTGATGTAAAAGCGCAACAGGACATGGATGAATGGGTTACAAACGCAGTAAAACTTCGCAATCAGGGAACCGCTTTGCCATTTGTTGTGCTCTTAAAAGAGACAAATCAAGTTGTGGGTACGACCCGTCTTTACGAAATTAATAAAAATCAAAAGTCTTGCGAATTAGGTTCTACTTGGTACGGAGTTAATGCCCAGCGAACATTTGTGAATTCAGACTGCAAATTCTTACTATTAAAATACTGTTTTGAGGAATTAGAACTTATTAGGGTTCAAATTAAGACAGACGAGAGAAATGAGCGTTCTCAAAAAGCCATTGAACGGTTAGGGGCAACCAAAGAAGGCGTCCTGAGGAATGAAAGAATTCTCTCAAGCGGCTATATTCGAAATGCCGTTTTATATTCTATAACGAATAGTGATTGGGGTGCTATTAAACGAACGTTTATTAATAGGAATACGCATTATTCTTCAAAACAAAAAACAGGATCCCCATTGAGCTTTACTAATTCGCTTCGATGCAAAAAAATGAACAACTATATATGTTGAACTAAAGAATCTTACTAACAACGCTCGGCGCTTGAGAAGGATTGAACTACATTCCTTCTTTGTCTTATCGCTTCGGCTACCCCAGGAGACGCCTTCGCTGGAGATTACGGAGAAATCATAAGTTCAACATATATATTAATAAACCTAAAGTTTCCCGCATGCCCAGAAACGTAAAATACAGAATTATGCTATATGATAACAACCTAATAGACCTGCGAAATACCTTTTGAAGTTTAGTAGTCTGCCATTGTTCAATCCTAGTTAAACGAATGTTCAAGATAATTAAGCATAAAATAGTAAGTACGAATGGATAATTAACATCTTCTTTGTTTTTAATAAAGGAGCTCATTCGTACCATACATATATTTCTAATTCTATTTAAACACTGACTATTAGGTTAGTGATAGAATGGTAAATATAAGTATTTTTGGGGGGATGGATAGGGTGGATGAAAGATTGAATAGACCAAAGGGATTTGGAGAGATCCTTGACTTGACGTTTAGCTTAAGTAAAAACAAGCTTCGGGACTTTTTCTTTATTTCGCTTATTTTTATGGGGCCAATTTATTTGATTCAAGCATTGATTAGTCTAGCTTCTGGAGTAAGCTTCTTTAGAGAATTCGGAGTTGGTGAAGCTTGGCATGAGAAGATCATTTCAAGTTTCGATGGAACGGAATCCGTTAGTTTAGGAACTACTCTTGTAGGTATTACTAGTTTTTTCTTATTTCCAGTCGCTTCAGCGGCCACTTTATTAGTCGTTAATCGGATAAGAAAAAATGAAGCGTACACCATCATTTCAGCCATTAAACAAGCTTTTTCACGATACGGTCCGATTATTGGTAGTAGCATCTTATTTTCTTTGATAACAATTGGCTTGATTTTTGTTTCAGTGATGATAGTAATATTTATATTCATAGCCGCTGCTGCCAGTTCCTCAACTATTGGAGTGGTTTTAGGAATCACCCTATCTCTGACGATTGCTATCGGAATTGCCTATCTGTTAACTCGTTGGAGCTTTTATTTTGGATCTGCCGTACTCGGTGAAGGTTCTCCCGGATTCACAAGAAGTTGGAAACTAACTCGCAATCGCGGGTGGCCATTAATAGGCCTCTATATTATTTTCTCTTTAATTATTGGCGTTATTAATGTAACGATTGAATTCACTTTCGGCATGTTTTTAGGCAATAGTGTACTCCTTTCAATGATAATATCCCTGGCGAGTATATTTACGACAATGATTTTCTCTGTTGGTTATGCAGTGATGTACCTAGATTTAAAAGTAAGGCATGATGCAGACGATTTAAAAGAAATGATTGAAGATTATAACGTGGTTCAATAATGAAGCAATCAAAGGTGATAATCTATGGGTAATATAGATGAGGCAAAAGAAGAACTAGAAAAGATTTTAAACGAAAAGGAATATACAGATTATAGTGATCAGTCCAGTACTATATTTTCGAATTGGTGGGAAAAAGTTGAAAATCGGCTAGCAGATCAATTGGAACAGTCATTTCCTTCATTAGAAAAAATAAGCATGTTAGCTGAACTAATTCTGACGATTATTATTGTCGCCGTGCTTGCGTTAATAGCAATTGCCCTATTTATTATAGTTCGTAATCATGGGCGAAAACGAAAATTCCGTGAGGCAACACCTCTGCAAGCAATGAAGGAAATTGATTGGTCGTATCAAATGCACTTAACTGAAGCGATGAAACTAGAAAAGTTGGAAAAGTTCTCGTCCGCAACTCGCCATCTATTTTTAGCATTGCTCCTTTATTTCCATGAAAAGGAATGGTTAGAAGCAAGAATTTGGAAAACGAACTGGGAGTATTTTGAAGAGTTAAAGAAAGTTAATCAACAATCAGCTGATCAATTTCACCATCTCGCCTATTTTTTCGATGAAGCTACATACGGAGAGCGAGAAGTACAGAAGGAAGAATACGTTCAGTTTCGAAAGGTAGTAATGACATACCTGGTTGAAGTGGATGAATGAGCAAAGTGATAAGGAGAAAGGAGGGAGGAAAACTGATTGCAGAACCAACTTGCGAATAAAAAGATGTGGATATGGCTGGCAATTCTTTTGACTATACTTCTACTTTCCCGGTATGTTTTAGTCCAAGGACAACCAAAAGATTATTCGATATATGCTTCTGATTCTCCTTCTCCTACAGGTGTGAAGGCATTTTATACATATATATTGAATCATAGGGATGCTGTCAAAAGATGGACTGATTCTCCAAACCAATTACCGAACAATCCAGAAAACCAACTACTCGTGATGGTCGAACCATACTTTATACCGACTAGTGAAGAATTGGACAGCTACACACGTTTCATGGAAGCAGGAAATGCGATACTTTTATTGAAAGAAAATCCGAAAGGGATGTTTGGGCTAGAAACGAAATTCGTGGAAACTGACGAAGTAAATGTGTTCGATCCGGCGGGTGCTACTTATCGTACTAAAGTTGGAGGAAACAGCCCATTTAGACTTCTGGAAAATGCTCAAGATGAAATCTTACTATCTGATGACGTGGGAACGATTGCACTAAAGCGAGTAGTTGGAGAGGGCCAATTGATTGTGGCTAATTCACCGAAATGGATCACAAACGGGGAAATAGTAACTGAAGATTACCTCGCACTCATTTTAGCACTTGTCAACGACGAGGATAAAAAAACAATTTTATTTGATGAATACATACATGGTGAAAAGAATGCTGCAACCCTTTTGACCATCTATCCGCGTTGGTTTATATTGATAATGATCCAAGGGTCTCTTTTGACGATTCTTTGGCTATGGACCCGTGGAAAACGATTCGGGCCTGTTTTCATTTCAAGAGAAGAAACAGTCCGCTTCAGTGATGAAGGGATAAAAGCATTAGCTGCCTGGTATATAAGGGGGCGTCGTTATCACGATTCGATAGTCATTCAAGCTAATTATGTAAAGACCTTGCTGCAAGAACATTGGAGAATTCCTTATCATAAAGAATGGAAGGATCTCACCGAACAGTTCGAACGAAAGTGGCCGGATATGCGAAAAGACGAGATTCACTCTTTACTAAATGGTTTGACGGAAGTATTAGAAAAGAGCAAAGTCAGCAAGCAGGAATACTTGTTATGGTCTAAAAGGCTAGAAAAAATCAGGAAAGAGGTGGAAGAAGGATGAGAATACAAGTTTTAAACTTACTGGAAAGATATGAAGAGCGTGTTTTAGGTCAAAGTACCAACCTAAAGCTTTTATTAGCGGCGGCTTTATCAGGAGGACATGTCCTACTGGAGGGAGTTCCAGGTACAGGAAAAACACAGATGGTAAGAACGCTCGCTAATCTACTTGGTGGAGGCTTTCGTCGAATCCAGTTTACGCCTGACTTACTTCCAAGTGATATTACCGGAAGTATGATTTACAACATGAAAGAAGGCACGTTTGAAACGCTAAAGGGACCTGTATTTACGAATATCCTTTTGGCCGATGAAATTAACCGGACGCCAGCAAAAACGCAGGCAGCACTTTTAGAAGCAATGGAAGAACAGCAAGTTACTATTCAAGGAAATACGTATCAATTAGCCGATGTATTTTGTGTTGTAGCAACCCAAAATCCGATTGAATTTGAAGGGACATATCCATTGCCCGAAGCCCAGCAGGATCGTTTCTTGTTTAAGTTGCAGATTGACTTCCCTTCATTTGCAGAAGAGAAAAATGTGCTCAAACAAGTGATTGAAAAAAGTTTTGATACAAGTCTAATTGCCCCCGTGCTAGATATGGAGGCATTTTTAACAATCAGAAAAGAAATTCAGCGTGTTACGATTGGAGATGGCGTGTTAGATTACATTATGCAGATTGTCAGAAAAACCCGGGAAACGGAGTCAATCCGCTTTGGGGCGAGTACAAGAGCAGGAATTTCAATCGGAAAGGCATGTCAAGCATGGGCCTATTTAGCAGGTCGAGACTATGTAACGCCAGATGATATTAAAATAGTAGCGAAACCTTCATTAAGACACCGGATTCAATTATCGCCACATGTAGAATTGGAGGGAGCGGCCGTTGACCAAATTATTGAAGAACTTGTGGGGTCGATTCCTGTTCCAAGGTAGAGGGATTTTACCGACGAAACGATTACTCAGCGCTTACCTTAGTTTTTCGTTACTAATCATTTTGCTTGTAAGCCTGTTCGATCTTACTTGGTCCTTGATCATTGCCCTGAACATCATTATTATTTTGGCAAGTCTACTAGATTTAAATTATTCGCCAAAGAAAAAGCAACTGAGCTTTCGCCGTACAATCACTAAAGAGTTAGAACGAAATCTTACCTACACGGTAGAAATTGAAGTAAGTAATACTTCCGAACATGATCTTAGCTTTTTCCTAGTGGATGGTATTCCCCAATCATTTAAGCAACCCTTTCCTCTCCAGGGGAAGGCTCAAAAAGCATCAACAAGTCTAGTTACATATGAAACAAATGCTCCCGTTAGGGGAAAGTATGAAATTGAGAAACTTTACTTTCGTTATACAAGTCGTTTTGGGTTGTGGAAAAAGCAACAGACGATTGGATTAGTTGATTCTGTAAAAGTGATTCCCGATTTAACAGAGACGAAACACTATTTAGGGAACGCCCAGCGATTTTTATTATATGAAGGCTCAAAAATCCGCAAACAACAACGTGGTGTTGGAGATTTCGCACAGATTAGAAACTATGTTGTCGGTGATGATCCACGGATGATCAACTGGCGGCAAACAGCGAAGGTCCAGGAAGTAATGACAAATGAATATGAACCTGAGCACGGAAAGTATGTAACAATTTTAATCGATTGTGGAAGAATGATGGGCGCGGAATTGACGGTAGACAATCGCCTTGAAAAAGTGTTGGAAGCCGCATTAACAGTGACCGCAGCTGCTTTGAAAAAAGGTGATTATGTCTCTATATTAGCCTTTTCGAAAGAAGTAAAAGTATTTGTACCACCGGCAAAAGGTATGACGCATTTACAGACAATTCTTCAGGCGATTTACAATCTTAAAGTCGATCCGGCAGAGTCAAATTATGCAGCTGTGCTCACCTATTTAGAAACAATGCAAAAGAAACGGAGTTTGCTGTTATTATTTAGTGATGTACGCACATTTCTTCATGAGGAAAGCGCACTTGCATACTTACAGCGACTTAGACAACGACATTTGTTTGTAATGATTGGAATTGAAGATGTAGCGATATTGAAAAAAATCAATGAGGAGCCCGTAGACATTCGGAGCGCAATGGTGAAAAGTATTGCGCAGCAGCAAATCCTAATCAAGAAAAAGAGAAAACTACAATGGGAAAAGCAAGGCCTGCAAATGATCGAGGCCCGTGAGGAAAAGCTTGCAGTAGCAGCAGTCTCCCATTATATCGATATTATGAATCGAAATCTTATATAAGCTGTCTTTTTGCTAATAATACCCTGCCAATCAATATATAAAGAATTAAGCCAATCACAGTTACGCATGCAACGCTATATTTTACTGCTAAGGGAATCGCTGCTGGGGTGATGAAGCCTTCAATCAATCCAGCAATCACAAATAAAGGAATTGTTCCAATCAATAGTTGGACAGAACGTTTCGCCTGTGTCTTTAATTGATAGCCTCTGGAGAACTGTCCTGGGACAAGGAGCTTGTAGCCCATTAATAAACCAGCACCACCGGCGATAAAAATGGCTGCAAGTTCAATCATCCCATGGGGAACGATATATGCCCAGAACTCATACGATTTTTCGTGATGAAAGAACAAGGCAGCGAGTGCCCCTACTAAGATACCATTATAAATGAGCACATAGACTGTTAATAATCCAAATGTGACTCCGCCAGCAAATGCCAAAATCCCTACCTTGATATTATTTGTCATGATACTAGCAGACATCATCGAGGAATTAACTTGGCCATCCGCGCTACCCAGTTGCTCAGGGTCCACACCTTGGGCTACTTCTGCGGGTAGGATCGCATACATCGTTTGCGGATTATTGAAAACTGCAAAAAAGCTACCTAACGTACCTAGTACAAACAACAGCATTGCGGCAATGATAAACTTCCATTGTTCCAAAAGTAAGCGTATAAATGTTGTGCTTAAAAAATGTCCAATTTGTTTCACACTCGATATTTGGTCTTTATATAAAAGATTATGCGATTTTGACACAAGTTCATTTAAGTAAAGTGTCACTTCAGCATTTGGAAAATATGTTTGCGCATAGGAAAGGTTCTGGCTTGTTTTTTGATAGAACTGATAAAATTGATCAATCGTGGCACCCGTCATACTGGATTTTCTTTTATGTACGATTGATACTAAATCTTCAAGCTGATTCCAATCATCACGATGCAACTTTACAAATTGCTTTATATTCATATAGTCACCTTCCTACTTCTCTGGATCCGAGGACTTTACATACGAACTGGAGAATGGCTAGTAAGCACTCAGATGTATATCTGCTAGTATAACAGATGAATGTAAAGAACTCAGAATAAAATAACATGGAAATGAGGACACCATTATGAACCAAGAGCAAGTAGGAATTAAAACACCAGAATTCGTGTCCCTTCAATTTCAGCTCGCAGGCCTTGGTAGTAGAGCCACAGCGTTTATAATCGACCTACTTATTCTACTAGTCGTGAATATATTAATCATCATTGCCCTCATTATCGTTTTTGCTGGTGGGAGAGATTTATTGGATTTTACAGGAACAGACTCCCTTCTATTAGGGATTACAATCGTTGGACTCTTTCTTATTAACACGGGATACTTTATCGCTCTTGAATACTTTTCAGGTGGAAGAACGATTGGAAAGCGAGTCATCGGAATTCGGGCCATTCAGGAAAACGGTCATAGTTTAACACTGTTATCCAGTTTTATCCGTAACTTTCTTCGGGTTATTGATAACTTGCCAGCAGGTTATTTTCTTGGAATCATAATGATTTTCTTCCACTCAAAACATAAAAGAATTGGGGACCTTGTCGCCGGAACGATTGTCGTTCATGAGCGAAAAGGGAAACGAAAGAAGAAGCTTTCACCGATTGAACAAGAAATCGCTAAGAAAGGCCTTACGAAAGACGATCTCACCATTGAGGAATGGTCTTTAAAATCGATCAGTCAAAAAGATTGGAACCTAATTAAAACCTATAGCAATCGTCTTATGCAGTTGCCAACAAATGAGCGATCTGAACTCACTCTACAAATGGCTTGGTTATTATTCCCGCGATTCGGATTAGAATTAGTAGGGAAAAGCAACCTTGATTTAGAAAATACCCTGCTTGTCCTTTACTTAATCTTGAAAGAGGAGTGGGCGTATGAATTGTAGTGTACGGTACTACTAGATACGAATGTTTTGAAACACTTAAAGCAGTACATGCTGCCAGATCAATGGCATATGTCTTCCAGGGGTATCCATTGAAAGGACGTTTCGGTCTAGGGAAAGAGACGCTTGCAGATATCCATCAATCGAGAAAGTTTTGTAGCAACATAATGGCATGATGGTTGAACAAGCCGCACAAGATTTTCTTGTGAAAGTAGGTTTGATGGAAAAGAATTGAATGTGGGAGCGTACCTCTTGAAAATAGGTACGCTTTTTTGCATAAATTCAGGAAGTTATCACTGCTCTAGGCTCTTTATCACTATGATATGGAATCCTTACTAATTCGCTTGGATGCAAAAGAATGAACGAACCAATATACAAATAATAATTCTATAACTATGGAAAAAAAAGTCTTCATCTCAGGAACATGAATAAGTAAAGCTAAATTTATAATAATCAACTGTAAAATCAATAGATTCATTATAAGTTTTTTGAAAGACTTTTTAAATATATTGAATGAAATGGGGTATAAACGAATACTGTCATTTACCGAGTATTGCAAAGGTAATAGTTGGTACCCTGTTAAAAATAATAGTAGCAAGGCAACTATCCACCCATAATCGGGTAAGAAATAAATAATGCTAAAACCAATGAGTGATAGCCTTACATATAGATAATAAAAATCGTCATACCTGACAAATAAATGTGAGAATAAATAAACGTGGGATGAGGATTGCTTATGAGTTACGACTTTTTTCACAATCCATCCCAAAAGTCTTCTACGACTAAAAGAACGTTCAAGGTGCCGAACATCGATATATAGGCTAATGAATTTATATATTTTCAACTTAGACTTTTCCTCTTGGTTTATTAAAAAACTCCAATTAATCCCTCTCGCCCTCTTACCAAACACATAAAACCAGATAATGAAATTAACAACTATTACTATCCCTGAAATCTCCCATATGCCTAGAAACATAAAATAGAGAGCCGTGCTAAATAATATTAACCTAATAGATCTATGAACTACCTTTTGAGTTTTAGTAGTTAGCCATTGTTCAACCCAAGTCAAACGAATGTTCAAGATAATTAAGCCTAGAATAATAAGTACAAATGGGAGATTGATAACTTCTTTATTTTTTATCAAAGGGCTCATTACTATCATAAAAATAAGTAATCTAATTACATCCATAAACACACTATAAAGTATTGAATTCCTGAAATATGAAGATAATGCCGCCTCGGTTGGCATAAGAAAAACAACATCCGCTTTTTTCACAAATGTTCGAACTCTTGTCTGCAAAAAGATAAAAGTAATTACTACTGCGGCTATGATTTCAGTTGAAACAGACGGAGGCAACCATTGGATAAACTTCATATAAAAGTATATGAAGACACTACCAAAAATGATGAAAGAGTAAAGAACACTCATCGCAATTACCGCAAAGTAGTTAGCCATTTCAATATAAAAATCCTTAAATCTTTTATTCCATATCGAATTAACTTCCAAAATTACACCTCAACTTTCAACTACTTAAATTCATATTTAATGACCCTAGGTAACGATTTGGAAATGGTAAACAATTATTGTTTTATTTCTTCAGGAAATATGCTTTAGCCATTAAAATCCTACCCTCTCATTACATCCGCCAATACTTCACGTGCAAAATGGTAAAACGATGAATACGGCATTTTATGTAATTTATCAACTACATGTCTTGCCAGTTGCTGCGCTTTCGCAGCATCGCCCAAATGAAAGTGGCAGAGTGCCTCATAACTTTTTGAGATTTCTCGGATAGCTACATCTAATGGAGCCATTTCCATAAAGTCGTTCATCACGATTTGATTTTCCTTAAACAAGGTTTGTGCTTCTTCGTAACGTGCTAACCTTGTTAACGCTCGCGCTTTTACATTTCGCGTAAATACCATTATTTCCTCTTTGATTGAATCTTGTATGGTGCTTTCATTCAACAAATACCGTTCAAATTCGGATTCTAATTGAATTGCATTTTCATAATTCCCCTCAAAAAACTCTTCAATTAAAATCTTCGTACCCTCATGTTCTATAAATAAATCCTCTTTCTTCACTAGTTGAACAAATGAAGTAGCATCAGCGACATACTTTCGTGCTTCATCATATTTTTGTTCATCATAATAAAGCCAGGCCTTCATATTTAACAGACTGTAATAATTTATAAACACAAGGTTCATACGTGAAAAATCGATTGTTTCATCTAGTAGTTCATGAGCTTTTAGGGTTTCCCCCATCGATATAAGTGTAGAAATTTTCCCAAACATCAATTCAATATATGTCGCTTTAGTCTCCAAGCTGTCTTTGATTGTTAAGTTATCAAGCCCTTCATCAATAATGGCTATCGTTTCACGGTAGTTAGCTCGCCGAAACTCGATGTTCGCTAAGAATAACCATAATTTGATGACACGCCATTCCATTTGCAAGTTGACATAGATAGCTATCGCTTTCTCCACATATTGCTCCCATTTATTCTCTTCTATTTTTAAATACGCCTCATTGGAATAAACATACAGATGATAAAGGGACTTCGCATATAACTCGTAAATTCGTGCCGCTTCATAACTTTGATCTAATTTCTTTAGCAGTGGCTGTAATAATGAGATTGTTGCTAAAACATCGTCAACGTCATGTCTATTTAGCAACTCGAATGCTTCATTTATTTTACTTCGGAGCTTCTCCTTTGAAATCTCTTCAACAAGCTCGGTAATATCTACATCCAACTGAACCGCAATATGATGCAGCCGTTCTATCGATGGCTGTGTTTTACCATTTTCTATTAAACTAATCATTCCTCTTGAAACATGCTCGTTTGCCAAGTCAGAAATCGTCATTTTTTTCGCTGTGCGAATTCTTTTAATGTTTTCCCCGACATGCTTCATCGCGCTCATCCCCTCTACCTTTCTATTCCTTTTAGTATATCATGTTTAATTTACGACATTAAATTGTTTACTATATTGAACTCCATGTCTGTATCGTGTATAGTTTTGTTTAGTATATTAAACAAAATGAAAGGATGGAGAACGAATGATTAAACGCAATATTTCACTCATCGTTACGAATCAGTTTTTAACAGCATTATCGGATAGTATTTTTTCGCTGGCAATCATGTGGTATGTATATGAAATCACAAAATCAGCATTATCAGCATCACTTATTATGGTGATCATATCACTCACTGGTATTATCGTTGGGCCCTTTATAGGAGTATTAGTCGATCGTAGGGAGCCGAAAACTTCCATGCAAATCGGATATGCATGCATGATTTTAGTTGGAATTATTTTAGCTATTGTCTATTTCTATTTCGTCGACATACTCATTGTCGTAATTTATTTATCGCTTGTTGTACATCACATTTGTATGATGTTCATTTCTCCCGCTAAAAACAAGTTACTTCCCCGAATTGTCGGCGTATCAAAAATTGTGAAAGTAAACGGGTATATTTATTCTACTAGCCAAACCGCCGATCTAATCGGTCAGGCCATAAGCGGTGTGCTAATTGGAATTATCGGATTTGTTGGAGTGATGCTCTTTCATTCAGGCGTCTATCTACTTGCTAGTATTTTACTTATTTTCGTTATTAATGTTTCATTGGTGAAGGACAAAATTCAAACAGAAGAAGAGAGTACAGTCACCCCGAAAACTTCTATGTTGGCCGAATTAAAAGCAGGTATGCTTATTTTGAAACAAAATCGTCCTATCTTTAAACTAGTTTTTCTAGCTACCGCCCTAAATGCGACAACAATTGCAGGCGCTTTGTTCGTCGTCCTCGTTTCGGATCATTATGGTGCAAGCGCAGTACAATTTGGCTTGATCAATGCTGTAGCTGCTGTAAGTGGAATTATCATCGGATTGGTGGCAAATAAGCTGACGAATTTCGCAAAACCCTATCTTGTTATGGCCATTACGCTTGGAATAAGTGGAGTTGCCTTTCTATCAATGGGGCTTACATCGAATTTCTATTTCGGGACATTGTTCTTTATGATGATGACCGCTTCAATCATCATTTTTAGCATTATCGACAACACATTGATGATTGTGCTTGTAAAAGATGAATTCCGCGGACGTGTTTTCATGCTGAAAGTTGCCATTGCATCACTCCTTATTCCAATTTTTTCGCTGGCGGGTGGACTTATTGCAGATTCGATTCCAGTTAACTATCTTTTCATTTTTGGGGGTTGCTGGGTACTTATCTGTTCACTCTTTCCCTTATTTGACCGTGATATTCGCGCAATTGAGCGGTTACCGCGCGAAGAATGAATGTGAATTAGGAGTTATCACCGCCTTGGTGTTGATTATCACCGCCTTGGGTCGAGTTATCACCGCCTTGACATACTTTATCACCGCCACTCACTATATTCGCGTTAAAATTCCCCTATCTCCATAATAAAAACAGGATACCCATCGACCATTTCAGTCTAGGGAATCCTGCTTTGTAAATGATTACTTCATGAACTCCATCACCACTATAATAACCCCTATAAGAAAAAGAGCTATATGCTCGATGCAGATTCGGGGAAATAATTTTCGGTTCAGTTCCTTTTCCCACATCTCCGGCGGATCCATGGAACATGTTTTGCAAAAGCGTGTGGACTTCTTCTTTTTCACCAAATCACTTACCCTTTTAACGCTTCTTGAATGCCGTCCATGTCAAAACCGATTACCCATTTGCCATTGATTTCTGTTTGTGGGACGCCCATTTGACCTGTTTTTTCGACAAGTTTTTGGCCAGCTGCTTGGTCTTTCTGAACGTTTACTTCTTTGTATGGGATATTTTGTTCCTTTAGGTAGTTTATCATCATTGTGCAATATGGGCATGTGGATGATGTGTAAACTGTCGCTACATTTGTAATTTTATTTCTCCTCCTATTTTCTTGTGCTTTCATTATATACCTCCACTGGTATTTAACCAACTAAATGAATCTCTATATAACAAAAAAAGGATAGCCCCGTAAAGGACTACCTTCCCTAATCAAATGCGCCTGGATTTTGAGTTGAGCTTGCTCAATTAATTCCTTTCAAAATCCACGGCATGCCCCGGAGGCTTTAATTTTATTCAGCAGTTTTTTTCACCTGCTGAATAAAATTAAACTTCTTGTTTAGCCGGTTTGTGCTGAATTGCAACTTCAAATGTGGTCAGTTCTGAACTTATAATCGGGTTTTCTTCTGATTTCTGCTCACTTTTCTTGCCATGTGCTTTTTGAGATTCTCTACTTTCCAGCCATTTATCAAAAAACGTTCGATCTTCCCATGTTGTACAAATCTTCAGCTCGTCATATTCCGAACTATTTTCCTTTTTCAACACTTCCATTAAAATGAATCCCTCAAATGTATGGACCGATTTCGCTGTTTTAAAACGAACAAGTATGTCATCCACTTGTCCTTTTTCAATTCGAATCGTGTTTACCGCAGTCATCATTTTCATATCGCTTCCTCCCTATTTGATAAAGAATTTAAGTACTCGAACACTGGCAACGCGCTTTCCCCGCCCATTTGTGCATGGCGAATGAGTGGAATACCGTGTGGACCTTTCGCATGAATACTATCTGGAACGCGCTCGATCATTGCGGTTACAATCGGCAATTCGCCAAGCATCGCGGCTGTGAAGATGTCCATTCTTGCGCCACGGTCGAGAAGCCATTCAACAATCGCTCGATTCCCGGTATGTGCCGCCGCCCCGAGACCACTTTCCCAATCATCTCCACCCCAATTCATTACGGAATGAACGAGTGCCGGCTCCTGTTCCAACAACGTCTGCACACCCTCAAAATCTCCATGTGCGGCGATAATAAATGACCTAACCAGCTCATTATTTAACTGTTCTTTTGTCATACAAAACCTTCCTTTCGTAGCTTAATTGGAGTGAAAAATGACTTCCCATTTTCCTGATAAATGTCTGCATCAATCTCAAAAATCGATTGAAACATTTCCTTGCATAACACGCATTGCGGAATACCATCGAACTGGATCTTGCCTTTTTTCAACACAATTAACCTGTCGCTATAACGGGCTGCCTGATTGATGTCGTGCAATACCATTACAACCGTCATATCAAATCGCGCATTCAATTCTTTCACAAGTTCCATCACTTCAAGCTGATGAGAAATATCAAGAAATGTCGTGGGTTCATCTAACAATAAAATCTTGGGACGCTGTGCAATCGCCATTGCAATCCAAGCTCGCTGCCGTTCACCGCCGGAAAGTGACTGCAACATCCGGTTTTTAAAGTCATTTAATCTTGTGACGTCAATTGCCCATTGAACGATTTCCTCATCTTCTTTTGTTAATTTACTGTATGCGCCCCGATGCGGGTACCTTCCGAATTCAACAAGTTCCGCCACTGTTAAATCTAGTTCATGATCTTGCATTTGGGGGAGCATCGCAAGTTTTTTGGCGACGTCTTGGCTCTTCATTGATTCAACACTTTGCCCGTCAAGAAAAACTTCACCCGTTTTTGGGGAAATGAGCCTCGAAATGAGTCGTAGGAATGTCGACTTTCCAGAGCCATTCGGTCCTATTAAACTAACAATCTCGCCCTCTTTGATGTGTAAATCAATGGATTCCAACTGAAACGAAGAAGAATGTTCGAACGACACATCTTTAGTTAGAAGCAAAAGAATCCCTCCGTCTTTGAATCATATACAAGAAAAATGGTCCGCCGAAAAAGGCTAACAAAATTCCGACTGGTAACTCGATTGGGTTAAACGCACTGCGTGCAACTGTGTCTGCTAACACCACAAGTAGGCCACCCCCAAGTGCAGATGCCGGCAATAAATACCGGTAATCCCCGCCGATCATGATTCGCAATATATGAGGCACCACAAGCCCCACGAAGCCAATTAAACCCGAAACACTTACGGCAATACCCGCCAATAGTGTACTTAAGATAATCAGGAAAAATCTACTCTTTTCAACGTTGTGACCTAGTAATTTTGCAACTTCATCCCCTAGCCTGAGTATCCGAATATGTTTAATCGAAAATAATGCAAAGACGAGCGCAGCAATCGCATAATAAATGATCATTTCAAACTGAACCCAACCGACTCCTGCAATTCCCCCGGCAAGCCATGGAAGAACCGATTGCACGCGATCACTATACAAAAGCATAAGCGCGCTCATAAATGAACCAATGATGGCGTTGATGGCGACTCCGACTAAAATAATGCGGATAGGCGAAGTTCCACCTTTCCAGGACAATGTGTAAATGACGAGAGCCGTGATAAGAGCTCCTAGAAAAGCTGCAAGCGGTAAAAATAATATATATGCTGGAAAAATAATCATGATGACTGTTGCTGCAAGACCTGCGCCCGATGATACGCCTATTATCCCGGGATCTGCCAACGGGTTTTTCATTACACCCTGTAAAATAGCACCTGATGTCGCAAGGCACATGCCGACAATTAGTCCAATTAAGACCCTCGGAAAACGAAGCTCCCATACAATTCGTCTTTCGAGTGACTCGTCGGAATAGAAGAGTCCACTCCATATTTCATTGAAAGAGAAGGAAACAGGGCCGATCATCAGACTTACTGTACAAGAGAGTACGAGTAATATGCTTAATGCAACTAGTACAACCGTACGTTTTTTGGCGAATGGATGTGCATTCTTATGTTCTTTAACCCCTGCCGCCTTCATGTTATTTAGCCTTCGCTAAACTTTCTTTCATTACTTCAAGTGCTTCTGTCACTTTAGTTCCTGGGTTTGTACCAAAGAGATGTGATGGTAGGATTACTACATTCCCATTTTTAACGGCATCAAGATTTTTCCAAGCGGCATTTTTCATCATTTCCTCTTCAAATGCCGCTTTCACTGCTTCGGGTTCGCCATGCGTGATGAGCATAACCATTTGTGGATTTCGCTCAATGATTTTTTCAACACTTAAACTTGCATATTGCGGGTAGTTTTCTTCTTTAGGAAAATCAGATGCGATATTTTCTCCGCCTGCTTTTTCTAGTAAATCTCCTGTGAGAGAGTTTGGTAATGCTGCTAAATAAGTTCCTGGTGCGCCGTAAATGAGCAACGTTTTAACTGGTTTAGCTTTGTCGGCTATAGCCGTTTCGACTTTGTCTGTAATGGTTTTATTCAAACCTTCAGCTTCGTTCTGCTTTTTGAAAAGTTCTCCAAACATAGTGATGGTCGATTGAATATCTTCAATCGAATTCGCTTGCGTATAAAGTACCTTCGTTCCTTGTCGTTCTATATTTTCAGCATGTTGCTTGAAACTCATTCCAGCCAACAGGACGGTCGGATGAACCTCTGCGATTTTTTCAAAGTTTGGTTGGTGAGGATTGCCAATCACCGGAATCGATTCCGCCTCAGCTGCTACGGGTCCACTCGATGTCGGACGTCCCGTGACATTTGCACCTAGATTTAATAGGATATCCAAGTCGCCAGAGTTCAATGTTGCGACAGATTCGGGGACGGTTTCAAACGTAACAAGCTGTCCAGATGAATCCGTCACTTCAACCGACGGACTTTCTTTCTCAACACTTTCCTCTTTTACGGGCTTATCTTTTACTGCATCGTCTTTCTCAACCGTCTTCTTTTCCCCTGTACTGCATGCAGCTAGAACAATCAGCAACAGCAGTGATATGGCAACCAATAACGCTTTCTTCATCTCTCAACCTCCTAATTAATAATGATAATCATTCTCACTAATTGTCATTCTACTGATAACGTTTCTCATTGTCAAGCAATAATTTGGAAATGATGAATTAGTGTGAAGACTTGGCCAGTTTTGGGGGTTATCAATGGCGTGATGTTGATTATCACCGCCTTGACATGTGTTATCACCGCCTTGATGCACTTTATCACCGCCTTGACACACGTTATCACCGCCTTGATGCACTTTATCACCGCCTTGACACACGTTATCACCGCCTTGATGCACTTTATCACCGCCTTGACATTTTCTTGCAGCATCAGGATGCGACTTGCCTTCAAATTAGTACATTATCACAACCCCAACATGGCATTCATCATCACTCCCCACATTTTCTCCACAAAAAAAGGGCTGTTTAGGAAACAGCCCTTTTTCTTCACTCATCGTTGCGCTCTTTTTCAAACTTCAAAACTTCACCTGATCTTGCATCGATATCGAAATCATATTCATGTGTGTCGTCTGTGATTTCAATTTCATAGATTACGCGACCGTCTTCATTGTCCAATTTGATTTTGCTCACTGTGCCTTTTGCTTGTTTCATTGCGATTGCAGTAGCAGCATCTTCCGTTATATAGTTGCCCTCTGGGATGATTTCTTGCTCGTCTTTATCATCATCATCGTCATCTTTTTCTGTAGCTAACACTTTTCCTGTTTTCGCGTCGATGTCGAGATCATATTCGACACCTTTTGATTGGATTTCGACTTCATACACCGTGCCTGTTTTTTTCTGTTCAAGTTCAATTTTTGTCACTTTACCGTCGACTGATTTAACTGCGATTGCTTTCGCTTCTTCAATCGTTAAAAGGTCTTTCGATGCGGGTACTGCACCCTTTTCAACGTTCGCCGCCATCGCCACTCCGCCTATCGCTACTACTCCGACCAACGCCGGAATTGCTAACCATTTCTTCATCTCGCATCTCTCCTTTTTGTTGTTATCTTCATACTACCCGACGAAGATGAGAGGACAGGGAGAGGTTTATTAGAATTTGATGAGAGACTAGTCATCCCAAATAATGGATAGAACTTTTCCAGAAATGGCGTGGATTTGGAAGACGGCTTCATCATGATCTCCGTCTATTTCAATGAGGTAATAACCCCCATCATCCGTCTTTTTAAAGGTTACATATTCCACTTCGCCTTTCAATTTCTTATGTGCTATTTTAATCGCCTGTTTTTTTGTAATGACTGCATTTTCAATTGTTGTCTCATCTATTTTTTCAGACAGAACCAAACCAGTTTTGGCATCCATTTTCACTGTCGTAAGCTGCTGATTTTTCGATAGTTTCACTTCGTAAACTGGCTCGCCATCGCTTTCATCCAATGAAATATGCTCTACTTCACCCGTGTTTTTCTCGGCAATCATGCCGCGTATTTCCTCTTCAGAAAGCACTTGTGTCGACGCTTTTCCTGCCCCTCCTGTTTGGACTAGGGACAGTACGCTCCCCGTCACAGCATCAATTTCAACTACGTAAACCGCATCATTACGGACTATTTCCGCTCCATAGACGCCATTCTCCATCGTCAAATCCGCAACGCTTCCATTGTACATACCTTCAAGCAGCGACCGGATTTCCACATCAGCTAACACCTTTTCTTTCGTCAATAAACTCCCAATGAACAACCCGCCAACTGCTAAAATAATAAGCGTCAAAAGCATGGGAATGAACCACGGCCTTTTCATCACTCGCAATTCCGGCCACCTCCTTTCATCCACCATACGCTGCGAACATTAAGAAACGGTGAGAATCCGATTTTTCGGAATGAAAAGCCAGACTGTCGTTCCCTCACCAACTATACTCTCAATTTCCAATTCTGCACCCAGTCCATCCGCAATTTCCTTCGCAATCGAGAGCCCAAGTCCCGTACCGCCTGTTTTCCGATTACGGTCTTCATCAACCCGATAAAAACGATGGAATAAATAGGGCAAAGCATCTTGCGGGATCCCATTGCCCGCATCGATAACTGAAATAGTGAAACCCGTAACGTTTTCTTCAATAACCGTTTTTATTTCCTTATCGCTGTACTTCCGTGCATTGTCGAGCAAAATATAAAGCAGTTGCCTTAATTTTTCCGCATCCGTAACGACAATCGCTGGGCCATTCCCTTCCAAATAGAACTCCCTTGCATACGCTTGACGCATTGGTTGCAACGTTTTCTCAATCAATGCGTATACATCCGATTCCCCGAATTTGAATGCACCTTTCTCATGGTTTTTCGCAAGCAAAAGCATCTGCTTAATCATCTCTTTCATGCGAATTGATTCCCCAAGGATTGCTACGACCGCCTCTTCTGCAACCGACCGATCATCAAAACCGTGGCGTGATAGCAGTCGGGCATAACTTTCGATGACTGTAAGCGGGGTTTTTAATTCATGAGAAGCGTTTGAAACGAACTGCTCCTGCTTTTTGTAATTCCGCTCCAGTTGTTCCATCATGTCATTGAACGTTCGGCCCATTTGCGTCATCTCGTCTCTTCCTTCAGCGACGACGGCAATTTTTTCAAAGGTCCCAGCCTTTCGACTTTGCGCCATCGTTTTGATCAATTTTTCGATTGGCTGTGTAACGATGCGTCCAAGTGCTATGCTCGAAATGACGATTGGGATCATCGCAACCAACATCACGCCGATTAAAACAATGACAAGGGTATTCAAATTATGCTTCGTATTATCGAGCAGTTGGATCATAGTTAACTCCACAACCTCGCCATCTTTCCAAATAACAGGCATACGCATGGACAGAACCGGTACGCCGTCAAACGTATCGATGGCATACCGCTCGCCCTGTTCCAAATCGGGTTTGAAGCTTTTAATTCCCTCCGCAGATTGGACATTAGCTTTTACTTTACCGGTTTTATCCACAATTCGAACAGCCCCATTTGGAGGAATATAGGCCAGCAATACATTCCGCGGATCGTTCTGGCCAGTCAACTTGCTCAATGAAGTGGTTAGCTCCTTTGCCTGCGTGCGTAACTGATTGTATTCCGTGTCATAAGCCATTTTCTCGAATAAAAAGTAAATTCCAATATTCGTAAGTGTGAGAATGACGAGCATGAGCAGCGTCGACAATAAGTGGATTTTCGTCTTAATTTTCATGGGATTGTTCCTTCAAAACGTACCCCACACCACGCACCGTTTGAATCAGCGTCCGTTTTTCACCCTGATCAATTTTCTTGCGAATATAGCGGATATAGACATCGACAACATTCGTGTCACCGTAATAATCGTATCCCCATACAGCATCAAGCAATTGCTCGCGGGACAATACTTGGTTCGGATGCTTCAAAAGATGGAGCATTAGATCATATTCCCGCGGCGTCAACTCAATCGTACGCCCATCCCGTTTCACTTCCCGCGTCTGTTCGTGCATCGACAGCCCAGCGAACTTATGAAGATAGTCATCCTCCTCAAGAGACGCTACTTTCCCTTTCGAGAACCTAAGTGCAGAACGGATTCTTGCCAGCAATTCTTCGATTTCAAATGGCTTTGTCACATAATCATTTGCCCCGAGATCAAGTCCCGCAACCTTATCTTCAACATCGCTTTTTGCCGTCAATAAAATGACAGGTGTTTCCACTTCCGTAGCCCGAATCCGCCGAAGAACGTCCAGTCCACTCACTCCCGGCAACATCAAATCAAGCAAAACAAGATCCCATGCCTGCTCTCGATAGCTAATAAGTCCATCCGAACCTGTATGAGCGACACCTGTTTCATACCCTTCAAACTCGAGTTCAAGCTGAAGTACACGCGCAATGTTCTCTTCATCTTCGATAATCAAGATCCGTTCTTTCATTTTACTCACCTGCCACTTTTTCTTTCATCTTAACAGATTCGAATAAAAAACAGAGACCCTCGCTGTTTCCGAAGGTCTCCATTGTCATTTCCATTAGTCTGTGATTGTTACCAGGTTTTCATTCACGGCAAACATACTTTTAACAAGCGTATCCAACATGACCGGCATTTCTTTAAACGCACTGTCGACGTGGAGCCGTTCTGTTTTCTGGTGCGCATCTTTACCAAAAGGGCCAACGTTCAAGACAGGCGCTTTTAATTGCGCCATTTCTTCAAATGGAATGCTGTATGTGTCGCCCCAGACCGGTGTATTGCGCTCGAACGTGGTCCAGCCACTTGCGTCATCTTCGTAATTGACATAGCTCAAATCGCAGATGCCGTTGAAGTAGTGAATTTGTTCGACTGTGATGTCAAATGCTTTCGCTGTTTTCTTCATTAACTCAATCGTTTCGATTACAAGCGGGTCATTCGATGAATTGATGGCCGGATAATAAGGCGGTGCATATAGAATCACGGTTGCCGGTGACAGCTCTTGACATTGAATCATCAAGTTGTCGACAATTCGCAACGATTTCTCACGATCATCCCACGCATCATTTTTAAGTGCTTCCTGTTTCAAGCGTTCAACTTCTGCCTCGCCAAGCTTTTGCAGGGCATGTTCCAGCAACTGTTCATACCGCAACACGTTCACTTTCCCTATGCCATCCACTTGCTCTCGTTGGCAAATGGCTTTGTAGCTTTCATTGCAAGCCACCATCGCTTCAATTGTCACTTGCTCGAATAAATCCATTATCTCCGCCGCGGTTCGTTTCAATAGGAAAACATTGTATAGGGCTGCTGCACGGTATGGTGTCTGTGTCGAGTATTGCATCTTCAGGTCTTTTTGTTGCAATGAAACCGGCAATGGTGTACTTTCTCCAAGATCCGTTTCACGGAAGAGAGAATTCCATTCCATATGTTGCGTCAAGAATGAAGCGATGTAATTCGCAGTCATCCCTTTCATCGGCTCCCCGACATGCGTTTCTTTTCCGTAGAACAGTGCTGCCGGCATGATCTTGCCAATGGTGCCCGAGTAAATGTATTCGTTCGTATCCGTAGGGCCTTGTGAAAATGACGGTTCGCTATTTAAAAAGAGTTTATACATCAAGCCATGTTCCGCGCGGAGACGAACGAGCTCTGTTACAGCAGCGCGCATACCTGCTGAGTTTACTTCTTCATCAGGCACCGTTGTCAACAGGAGATTAATGGGCCAGTTTTCGATGCTCGCCTTTTCGATGAGCTGCATATGGAGGGCAAGACCCATTTTCATATCCATCGTGCCGCGGCCGAATAAGTAATTCCCAGATTCCAGATCAATGCGCGCTGCTTCCGGCAAATCTTCTTTATGTTCAAGCAGTTTTTTCGTCAGTTCCTCAGGATGGAATGCTAGTGGTTCCAGCACACCATATTCTTCAGTCCATACCGTATCGAAATGGCTAATTAGTACAATCGTTTCAGTTGCCTCTGGGTGTTTGTACAAAGCAGTGACAACATTGCGCCCCAGTCCGGCATCATGCAAAGCCAGATGTTCCGGGTTGTTTTTGAAGTAAGAAAGCTCTTTCATTTTCGCTGTCAATTTCGGCGCAAATGCCCGCTCCCCTTCCGTCAACGTCCGGCTATCCCAACTAACAAGCTCACATAATAGTGACCGGAGTGTAGAAGGAGTTCCCCATAGAAGTTGTTTCATCACACTATCCCCTTTCCTAATAAAATATGGAACACTCAAAATTGTTGTAAAAACTTCTCCAATCGGTCCATTCCTTCTTCGAGAACAGGCATTGCATAAGCGTAAGAAATGCGAAGATATCCTTCTCCATATGTAGAGAAAGCACTGCCTGGTACAGCAGCAACCCCACCTTCTTTCAATAATTTCGTTGCAAAACTGTAAGAATCCATCCCGTATTTCGCAATGGAAGGAAAAATATAAAAGGCACCATTTGGTTTAATAACATCCAACCCCATCTTCACTAGCCGATTGTAGACAAAATCCCTGCGCCTCATATATTCCACATTCATTTCTTCCGGTGTATGTCTGCATTCATTCAAGGCTACAATAGCAGCATGCTGACTCGGTAAAGAAGCACAAACAGAGTTATATAAATGCACTTTTAGCACGTGAGCCATATATTCTTTCGGGCCTAAAACATAACCAATTCGCCAGCCGGTCATCGAATGTGACTTCGATAATCCGTGAATAAGAAATAAACGATCACGTATAACCTCATATTGCCCAAATGAAACATGTTCGCCAGTAAACGTATTTTCACTGTAAATTTCATCTGATAAGATAAAAATTTCATGCTGTTCTAAAACGGCAACAAGTTCATCCATCTGCTCCTTTTCAATCGTCATTCCTGTCGGATTCGACGGGAAATTAAAAAGGACTGCTTTTGTTTTCGCGGTAATAAGTGATTTTAGTCGCTGTGGAGAAGGCGTAAAGCCCGTATCCGTCGTATCCAAATACACAACTTTTGCCCCGCACATCTCAATTATCGGGGCATATCCGAGATAGATTGGTGTCGGTAAAATAACTTCATCACCCGGTGATAAAATTGTTCGAAAAGTAGAATCAATTGCTTCACTTGCACCATTCGTAATTACAATTTCATGCTCTGGGTTATAATAAAAACCATAGCAATCCTTAAAAAACAAAGATACAGCCTTACGTAAATCTAGTAAACCTGCATTATGGGAGTAGCCTGTTTCGTTATTTTCAATGGCTTTTATCCCCGCCTTCTTTACCAGCTCCGGTGTTGGGAAGTCCGGTTGACCAATTGTCAAATTTACGGCATTCGGGTAATCAACTAACTTATTCGAAAACTTTCTAATACCTGGAACTTCAATCATTTCTGCCATCTTATTAATGGATATTTTCATTTTTTTCACCCTTCAAAATCATTGTGCTCATACAAGTTTCAATTTGATTAGTAAAAATCCTTTTATTTATTAAGAAGATTCGGTAACCACAGTGATAGTGATGGAAGATAGGTAATCACTAATAGCGCAATGATCATCGTCAAAAGAAATGGAAGTACACCAACCACAATCTTTTCAAATTTCACATGCCCAACACTAGATGCAACGAATAAATTAACACCTAAGGGCGGTGTGATGAAACCAATTGCCAAGTTAGCAACTAAAATGACACCGAAATGAACTGGATCCACTCCGACAGCTGTCACGATTGGCAACAAAATCGGCGTTAAAACGACGAGTGCTGAAATCGTATCGATGAACATTCCAACAACTAATAACAAGATATTTATTGCTAACAAGATAACAATTGGATTTTGAGAAAACTCAATTAGGAAAGTCGATATTTGGTTCGGAATCTGTTCCAGTGTCATAAAATAAGCAAATGAAACAGATAGCCCAATAATAATCATCGTTGTTGCATTAATGATGACCGCTTCACGAAAGGCCACAAACATTTCTTCCCAAGATAATTCTTTATAAACGAATTTCCCGATAATGAACGCGTAAACAACTGCAACGACAGCTGCCTCTGTTGGGGAAAAAATCCCCCCATAAATCCCACCCAATATAATGACTGGAATCAATAACGCCCACTTCGCATCATAAGTCGATCTTAACACGTCCATAAAGTTAAACTTTGTGTCCGAAGTTGGTTTATATCCGCGTTTTTTTGAAATGATATATGCCGTAATCATGAGACCTACTCCAATTAGAATCCCTGGAATAATCCCTGCTAGAAACATATTCCCTACGGATACACCACCGATAACGCCATATAATACAAATGGAATACTTGGCGGGATAATGACTCCAATAGAACCTGCCGAAGCTGAAATTGCCGCAGCAAAACCCCCTTCATATTTTCGGGCAACCATTGCAGGAATCATGAATCCGCCTATTGCAGCGACCGTTGCTGGACCAGAGCCTGAAATTGCCGCGAAAAACATACAAGCAACAATTGTTACCATAGATAATCCGCCTGTCATCCATCCGACCATTGTTGTCGCAAGATCGAGTAGACGCTTTGAAACGCCTCCCTTGCTCATTAAAATACCCGCAAGCATGAAGAAAGGAATAGCAAGTAGCGGGAAAGAGTCAAGCGATGTGAATGCTTTTTGTGTAATAATCGAAAGTGGGAGAGTTGAACCGAAGTAAATCGCAACCAATGCCGATACACCTAGAGAAATTGCAATCGGAACACCAATAAGTAAACAGATGAATAATGTACCAAACAGTAAACCGATTGTCATGCCGCAACCTCCTCATTTTCCGGCTTCTCATAATCCCCTTGCCAAACCTTGATAATTTGATAAATCAACCTTAAAGCCATGCCTCCGCCCCCAAGCGGAATCGCAATGAATGGAATCCACATCGGCAATTGAAGAGCTGGTGTCACTTGACCATTCTGAATGCTCGTCATGACAAGTTGTGTGCCGAATATTGCTAAAAATAGGGCTAGTGCGAACCAAACAATGATGCTAATCGTCTCCAATAGTTTCCTTCTCATTCCACTAAATAGTTCGATGAAAGCGCCTACCCTAATATGTTGACGGATTTTCACAGCATAGCTAGCACCCACCCATACCTGGAAGATATGTATATAACGAGCCAATTCTTCTGTCCAACTAGGAGCCGATCCAAAAACATAACGACCTACGACTTGTCCGAATATTAAAATGACCATGACGGCTAATGTTAACACTAGAACACTTTCTTCAAACCGATTGAACTTTTTCCCCATTCTATTCATCTCCCTTCAAAAAAGGAAGAATCAAGGCTTGCACCTTGACTCTTTGCGTTATTAATTGTTGGCTGCTTTTGCTTTTTCTACAAGATCTTCACCAATTTCAGTTGTATATTTATCATAAACAACTTTTGCTGCCTCTCGGAATACATCCTTCTGTTCAGCAGTGACTTCATTTACTTTCATACCACTTTCTTTTAGTTTTTCAAGAAACTCGATATCCTGCTTTTGAGCCAATTTACGTTGCTCCGTACGATATTCCTCTGAAGCCTCTACTACCATTTTTTGAAGGTCCTCTGGCAATTCATTATAAAACTCATTGTTCATAAGTAATATCGTAGCCGCGTAAACATGACCTGTAAGTGACAAATAGTCTTGTACTTCATAGAATTTATTTAAATAGTAAAGGGATATCGGACTTTCCATTGCATCATAAGTCCCTTGTTGTAATGCTGTATAAAGCTCTCCAAACGCAAACGGAGAGGCATTTGCACCAAAAGCTTTGAATGTATCCGTATGTACAGGGTTTTCTAGTGTTCTATATTTCAAACCATTCAAATCGTTTGGTGATGTGATTGGACCCTTGTTGTTTGACATATTACGGAAACCATTTTCAGCGAAAACAAGACCTTTTAAGCTGTTCGTTTCAAGCTCTTTCAAAAGGCTCTTTCCAAGTTCACCATCAAGTGCTTTATATGCAGCTTCGTTATCATTGAAGATAAAAGGAAGATCAAAAACCATAAACTTCTTATTAAACGAGGCTAGCGGTGCTACTGCCGGGATTGTCATTTCAACATTTCCAAGTTGTACGGCTTCAATCGCTTCCCTATCAGATGCGAAAAGCTGACCATTCGGATAAATTTCTACTTTCAGACGCCCTTTGGATTCTTTCTCGAGTTTTTCTTTGAATGTAACAGCTGCTACATGTGTAGATTGCTCTTCAGGTACGAGGTGAGCAATTCGGATTGTATAAGCATCCTTGCTCTTTGCACCTGTTTCGCTTGTTTTCTCCTTCTCAGTTGGCCTGCCACACGCCGTCAAAATGAGCATTACAATGGTTAATAGTATAAGTGACTTTTTCATCTTTCTTCCTCCCCTTTAAAGTAAACTAAAAATCTTTTTTCCACGTTTATTAGATGCTCCTTCATTTCTTGCACTGCTAACTCAAAATTTTTATATTTTAGTGCGTTAACAATACGTAGATGTTCTTCATACGCTCCCTTCGCACTCATATGAACGGTATTAGAAAGAACAAGAAATGCCCTGTTTACTCCCGTGTTCATAAGATGAATCAATTCTCTCATTTTCCCATTGTCATTTTGCGAAGCTAAAATAAGATGAAACTCTCTATCGATATCTATATATTCTTGAAAGTCATCGTTTGAAATTGCTTCCATTTGTCTTTGAAGATTTTCCTCTAATTCTCGAATAAAAAATGTGTCTTCATTAAAAATAATTTTCTCAATGTTGTAGATTTCCAGCATTCGACGAAGTTCCATAAATTCCAATGATTCCTCTTTAGTAAAAGTAGCAACTGTTGCCGGCTTTCCCTTATTTAATACAACAAGTTCTTCCATAGCAAGTCTTCGGATAGCTTCTCGTAAAGGTGTTCGGCTTAGTCCTAATTTAGAAGCCAATTTTTCTTCTCGCAATCCTGTTCCGGGTTCCAATTCTCCTGAAATAATTTCTTTTTTTAATAGGGAATAGGCCTGTTCCGCCAAAGTCTTTGATTTAATGATTTTCTCCAATTATCACACCTCATTTCTTTCTGTATACTGTATACAACAACAATATATTAAGTTATTATATTTGTAAATAGGAATTTTCAAAAAATGGTGCTTGGAGGTTGATTTTTTTGTTTATTGAAAAATTGAAGTCACTACTTGGATCTGAATTAGTAAGTGCTAGTGAATCTGAATTATATCGTCATAGTAAAGATGAATCTTTCCACCAACCCGTCGAACCAGATATCATTTGTTTCCCCGAAAGCACTGATGATGTCGTTAAAATCATGCAAGTTGCAAACGAGTTCAATGTAAGCGTTACCCCATACGGCGCTGGGTCGGGGCTTGAGGGTCAAGCAATTCCAGTAAACAAAGGAATTACAATTAATTTTGAACGAATGAATAAAGTAATTGATTTTTCACCAGAAGATTTAACAATTACAATTCAGCCCGGGATTACACGGAGCGAATTGAACGAAGTATCAAATCGGCAAGGACTAATCTTTCCTATTGATCCTGGTGCAGATGCTACGATTGGGGGGATGGTCGCAACGAATGCAAGTGGAACGACCGCAGTCCGGTACGGATCGATGCGCGACCAAGTACTTGACCTTGAAATCGTATTAGCAAGTGGCAAAGTGATTCGCACCGGGACAAAGGCGAAAAAGTCATCCTCTGGTTATCATTTATCTGGTTTATTTACAGGGTCAGAAGGAACACTCGGAATTATTACTGGAATTTCGTTACGACTACATGGTATTCCTGAACATACAATTGCCGCACGCTGCACGTTCGATACCTTAAGTGCATGCGCAGAAGCTGCACAAACCATCCTTCAATGCGGCATCCAAGTACTACGGATGGAACTTGTCGATGATAAAAGTATCGCGGCTGTCAACGCTTATGGGAACTATGATATTCCAGTAGCACATTCGTTATTTTTCGAGTTTGCGGGAACAAAAGTAGGCGTGGAGGAAGAGGCAAAATTAGCTGAAGAAGTCATGCGGGAACTTGGTTGCAATAACTGGGAAGACGCAAGTACATCAAAGGAACGTAGCCAGCTTTGGACAGCAAGACATGAAATCGCCTATGCTTATCGCCATGTCAAAGGTGTCGCTGTTACTGGTGCAGATGTTTGTGTACCTATCTCAAAATTACCTGAAATGGTTGACTATGCGCGTTTGCTGATTGAAGAAAGTGGGTTAAACGGAGGAATTCTTGGCCATGTCGGTGACGGGAATTTTCACACCTTGGTGTCCTTCAATCCCACTATTCCTAGTGAGCAGACAAAAGCTGAATATACAAACGAAGCACTCACTTTTCGAGCAATCGAACTCGGTGGCACTTGCACAGGTGAACATGGAGTCGGACTTGGAAAAAGAAAGTTTCAAGAAGCAGAACACGGTGCAGCAATTGAAGTCATGAAAGATATAAAACAACTACTTGACCCTAGTAATCTCTTGAACCCTGGGAAGATTTTTTACTAACCAACAGGAGAAATCCTAAAATATAGCTGAGGGTTTCAGGTGAATTGTGAGTTGAAAATCGTTGAAATATCACCATTTCACCTTTCGTTATAGTAAAAAACTGCCTGCAGAATTAAATCTGCAGACAGTTTTTATAGATTAATCATGAGTTAATAGATTTTGTGCTTTTCTTCCGACGAACAAATACTACACTTCCTAATGCCATTAACATGAATCCTACCATCATCATTGTCATAGATTGCTCTTCCCCAGTTTGCGGAAGTACATTGCTAGAATTAACGTATTTTGATTGCTTCGCAACTGTAGCGATAGGATTTATAGATTTGACCTCATTCGATGAATTTTCTTTGTTTTCTGATTCATCTGGATTAAATGCACGTTCATGGATTTCTGCTTGAGTTTCCGGAATGGCTGGTATCTCTAGTGTTTCCGGTATCTCTGGTGTTTCCGGAATCACCGGAGTGACTGGGTTCAAAGGAGATATCGGATCTACCGGAAACACTAGAACTGGTGGTGTTACTGGTGTTACTGGTGTTACTGGTGTCACTGGCGTCACCGGTGTTACTGGTGGTGTTACCGGCGGTGTTACCGGTGGTGTTACTGGTGGTGTTACTGGTGGTGTTACTGGTGGTGTTACTGGTGGTGTTACTGGTGGTGTTACTGGTAACAGGGTATTCGTAATGTTATATCCAGCAATCACTGTTGTATATCCAGGAACAGGTTGTTCTTTTACTGTATATTTATAAGCCACGCCGTTCTCATCAAAACCTGCTAAGTCCTTAAAGCTATATTTCCAATCTCCAGCTACTGTGACCGTTATCTCTTTTAGTTGTACGCCGTTTTGATGAAGCTCAACAACGATTGATTCTGGACGATTTGCTAATTCGTCGTCCTTCCACGTTTTCGTTCCTTCTACTTCAACTGTTGCAAATTTTATGTTTGTAATATCATAGCCATTCACAGTTGATGTATAACCAGGAACAGGTTGTTCTTTTACTGTGTAAACAAATTCTTTTCCACCTTCATCATAACGAGCTAAATTCGTAAAGCTATACTTCCAATCTTTTGCCGCTGTTACTGGTACGTCTTTTATTTTCTCGCCATTTTGATGAAGCTCAACAACGATTGATGTTGGACGGTTAACTGAATTTCCATCTTCCCATGTTTTTATTCCTTCCACTTCAATCGGGGCAGGTACCGAAATTAAAGTGTTGGTAATATTAAAACCTTCAACACTAGAGCTGTAACCTACAGGAATCTCTTTTTCTTTTACAGTGTAAATATAAAGTTTCCCATCGGAATTAAATTTTGGAAGTTCAGTAAAACTGTATTTCCAATCATTCTCTACTGTTACTTCCATTGTTGCTCCTTCTTCATAGGAGGACCCATCTTGAAAAAGTTCAACAACGATTTTCGTTGGACGCTCATTTGAATCGCCATCTACCCACGTTTTTATTCCTTCTACGTTAACCGTGACAGGTACGGCAATTAGAGTATTGTGAATATTATACCCATCAACAGTGGCTTCATAGCCTTCAGGAACTACTTGCTCTTTTACCGAGTAAGTGTAGGGTTTACCTTTGACGTCGAAACCAGCTAAGTCAGGAAAGCTATACTTCCAATCTTCTGTCGCTGTGACTATAACGTCTTTTAGTTTCACATCATTTTGGAAAAGTTCAACAACGATAGATTTTGGACGATTTGCTGGATTATCGCCTGTCCACGTTTTCATTCCCGCTACTTGAATAGTTTTCACATTGTTATTGATTGGCACTTTAATTCCTTCTTTAGCGTTCTTGTCAATTGTAAAAGAAACTTTTGTATTTGGATCAAAGTCTATAAATTCTGGAGCAGAAACTTCCTGAATGTAGTAGTTGCCTGGCTCAAGGTTTGGTACTTCTACAATCCCATCCGCATTTGTCGTATATTCATCACCGATTTGTGTTCCACTTTCAGAAAACACTTTAAACGTAACGCCTGGTAAAGTAAGCTTTTCATTATTATTTAAGTGTTTTAAAATTCTCAGTGTGCCTTTTGGTGGTAAATCACCTTGCGCTCCTCCACCAGAAAAAACGTTTTCTACTTCATGTGACCCTGTTTCACTTTGTAGTTCACCATACAATACCTGATAGTTCGTTTCAAAGCTGTTATTAAAGTAATCCTGTGATTTACCTTCTTCTGTTATTTTAGATGTATAAGCAATTGAAAATGCTGTTTGATTGCCTTTATTTTGATAAATTCTCACTTCAAAGTAATTTTCACCAGTAAATGTGATTTCACCGTACTCTTGACTATGGAACTCCTCAAGACTGATGGTGCTCGTACCATTGATTGTGATATTAAAACTGTCTCTATTTAATGTTTGTCCAGATTGTAATGTGTCTTTAATGACAATATCATTACCTAACCATTCTTTCTTTAGGTTTGTGTTTAAAAACCAACGAACTTCGCTAGGATTGTCAGGTTGCATGTCTCCCGTCTTATAAAAGAAGACCCCTGGCTCTGTTCCTCCACCCATATTTGAGATATAAACTGTTTGGTAGCCCAAATTCGTTCCTAAATTTGTTGGAACCTCACGAATTTCACCTTCATCTACACGACCTGCCTGTACGTTGAAGAAAAAATTCCCTTGAATATTGTTTAACTCTGCAACCTTATTAGTAAACGTACAAACTACATTTGTCTTAGCTACTACGCATGATCCAAAGCTCTGACCACTTTCATCATTTAACGGGATTGATCCAACAAACCCTTCTAACTCAGTTGGAAGGGTTAATGTTAACGTATCCCCAGCTTTCATGTTATCCCCTGATTTATCAGAGAAAGTTACAGTAATTTTTGCTCTTTCACCATATTTCAACTCGCTAGGATCTATCGAAAAATTATCAACAAAACCTGATTGATTTAACTCCGATCCGTCAGTATTCATCTTTGGGGACTGTTTAAACTCTTGATCTAAGGTTTCGCTTTTCTTCTCATCCAATTCACTTTCTGTTGAATCTGCTTCGTTGTGAAGATCACTTTCTTCTTCAAGCGGAACTTCGATTGTTGTTTCGGGCATCAGGTTTACTTCTTCCAAGCCCTCACTATTTTCTTGGTCCATCTTAACTTCAATTAAGTTACTTGCATCTTCAGTGTTCGATTCATCCGCAAAAGCAATCGATTGTGGAAACACTATGTTCATCACAAGAAGTAATGCAAGCATAACTGAAGCGAATCGTTGTTTGTTCTTCATAAATTAATTTCTCCTTTTTTGTATCCGTTTTTCGACCCCTATAACCACTACGTCAATAGCCCTAGTTTTTTTAACTATTTTCCATTCATGATAAATAGTTCTAAAAACCCTGTTTCGGAATTGATATATAACACATATTGACATTTTGTAAACTATCATAATCATATCCTCCTTCACTGAAAATAAAAAGGAAATAATTCTCCTTAGACAAGGGACATTATACATATGCCAGATTTTATTGTAGAATCTAGTAAGGACTCTTTGACTATTTCAACGAAATTTATATTAGTCACAGAAAACATTTTAGTCTAGAGTGACTATTTGATTGACTCTACTCCAAAAAAAGAAGGCATAAAACTTGCATATACTAATTGGAAAGTAACAGCAATATAGAATATTATAAGTTCTAAGCCCACTTATTATCGATTGTCGGTTTCCTTTCGCATTGAAACCGAGTTATACGTAAGGGATTTTCTTTATGATTCCCAAAATATTAGACACGAATTTCCTTTCTATGACTAAATTCTACGAAAGCGATGGTGTTTATCATGATTAGTGAACGTCAAAAGGAGATTTTGAAAGTTTTAGAAGAACAAGTCGAATGGATTGCATCTGCAAAATTAGGGAAAATCATCGGCTGTTCCTACAAAACGATTCAGAGTGATATTAAACCGTTGGGAAAGCTTCTTCCTCAAGGTTGGGAAATTGAAAAATCGAGAGGTAAAGGATTGAAACTGAAAAAACCTTTAGACGAGGGTGTGAATATCGAACTTAGGGGAACGAACGAGGATCAGCTTGAGTATGGAATTGTTAAGCTACTAACGAGTGGTGAGGAGTATACAATTCAATCATTGAGTGACAAGATTTACTTCAGCAGTCGAACTGTTCAATCCCTTCTACAAAAGATAGAAGACAATCTACGTATTTACCAACTAAAATTAAATAGAAGGCCTTTAGAAATAAGAGGCCCCGAAGTATTAATAAGATTGTATTTATATAAATTAGGAAAGAAAATTTTGGGCGAGTACCAGTTACTCAAAGCCACTTATAAAGACCATGACTATTATGTAAAAACCATTAAAAGTTTTGAAAAACATCTAGGTATCACATTTTATCCACAGCCACTTGTGAATTTAATATTTTTTTTAGACACATCAATTAGTAGGATAAAGGCTGGATATCACACAGAAATAAATCCTTCATCAGAAAAAGTAACAAAAGTAGAACTTTATAGAAAGTTAGCCCCGTTTTTCGATTTATTGGAAACTGAATTTGACATTCAAATAAATGACAGTGAGCGAGCATTGTTATTTATCGCCTTTGTTAATACCGATTTCACATATACAGAAATAATTGAACACCCACAAAAAACACTTTCCTATCTGAATGATAATCATAAAAAGCATGAGTCTCTATTCGAATTCATTTCCTTTTTCGAGAAAGAACTGCATCTACCTCTATTAGCAAGCGATACTTTTGTGTTATCCATTTATGATTTCTATCAAAAGATAAAGCTTAGAAGTTTAGACAAAAGGTTTGCCTATACTGTAAATCAAGATCCTAGCATCTCAATAAGTTATCTTTTTCCTGAAACATATCAAAAGGTAGAGATTGCTTTTACAAAATGGAAGTCTACGAACAATTCATCTTATTTAATGGTTCATGATATCAGTACGCTCACAATACTTTTTGAACGATTTATAGCTGAGTCAGGTATTTATAAGAAACGAGTATTAGTTGTCTCTTCTTTAACGTATATGTTCAGTCAATTGACTGTCGCCATTTTAAACAGGGAATTTCAAGGTCATATCGACCTAATAAGTCAAGACAGCGATACCATTTCGAAAGAAGAAGTGCAAAAATTGGCTATTGATCTTGTTATTTCGGATACGCCGCTAGACGATTTAGACATTAAAACTATCCTTATCAATAAAGTACCTACCCATCGAGATTTGACAAATATAAGAAAAGTAATTTCATAAAACTGATGTTTATTCAAGGTAAAAAAGCCGGTTCTTCGAGTCACTTTTGACTCAAAGACCGTCTTTATTATCAACAAATAACTTTTGGGATTTTCTCATGTTTTACAAAAATACGATAATTGCTAACACTGCAGCCAACACAAGCCTATAAATTGCGAATGGTACGAGTTTGACACGTGAAACCAATTTTAGGAAGAAACGGATTGAGATTAATGCGAAAACGAATGCACTGATAAACCCTACGATGTAAAAGGATAGGTCATCCATCGAAAGGTCTTTCCAATTTTTAATAACAGACACCAAGCTTGCACCCATCATAATTGGAACCGCCATGATGAATGTGAAGTCCGCAGCTGTTCGATGATTCATGCCGAACAAGACCCCTCCTGAAATCGTTGCACCAGAACGTGAGAATCCTGGCCATAACGATAGACATTGGACTAGACCAACTGTAAACGCCTGTTTGTATGTAATTTTGTCCAATGTGTCTACTTTTGGATTTTCGGGTCCGAATTTATCTGCCGCAATCATTAGAATCGAGCCGGCAACTAGTGCAAAAATAACCGTTTTAACACCTGACAATTCTAAATCAATAAAGTCTTTAAGCGCAAATCCGATAATTACCGCCGGCAACATGCCTACAATGACATGCGCTAAATTGAAGCTTGAATTCATTTTTTGGCCATCTATCTTATAGAGGCCTACCAAGCTGAAAAGACGCTTCCAAAAGACGATTACAACAGCCAGTATCGAACCCAATTGAATCACAATCTTAAATGTAAAGGCCGAACGATCCCTGAGAAACTTTGTTGTATTCAACCACATATCATCCACAATAATAAGATGCCCCGTCGATGATACAGGCGCGAACTCCGTCATTCCTTCAACAAATCCAAGGATTAATGCTTTAATCAAATCGACTAATTCCATAAGTAATTACACTCTCTTTCTGCGGAAGCGGATGTACCAAAGACATGCTACGATTCCACCCAATCCGATTAGTACGTACGTAATTGTCGAATAGATGTCCATATACTGGACGATCGATTGCCAATTATCACCGACAGCTGCCCCGATGAAAACAAGTGCCGTATTCCAGATGAGACTTCCGATTGTTGTGAGTAAGACAAATAGTAGGAAGTTCATATTCGACATGCCCGCCGGTATTGAGATCAGGCTTCGGATAAGTGGGACAAGTCGGCAGAACAATACTGTCCAAGGGCCGTATTTGTCGAACCACGCATCCGCTCGATGGATGTCTTTCCGCGTCAGGCGCAAAATTCCACCCCACCGATCGACGATTTTCTCAAGTTTCGATACGTCAATCAGCAATCCAATGCTGTACAAAACCATCGCCCCAATGACCGAACCGGCTGTCGCCGCTATAATAACGCCCATCTTCGTCAAATCCGTATACGTCGTCATAAATCCACCGAACGTCAAAATAACTTCTGAGGGAATCGGAGGAAATACATTTTCAATCATGATTAATAGTAACACACCAAAATAGCCGAACTGGTCCATGATTTCAGTAATCCAATTTTCCACGTTACGCCCCCAACACAATCAACTTTACTAAATAAGGAATGCAAGTGCAAACGGATCCTGTTTTGCACGATGTGTTAACGATTATATTGCTCATCCTATGTTGAAGATCCTTCCTATAGGACGGCTAGACATTCGGAGAGGTTTCGTACTACATGAACACATTATGTGGATATCCTTATATTTCAACGTAGTTACCCACAAACCTCCGTGGATAACTAGTCGATTTTGTTTATAATTTCAGAATTTTCATCGAAAGTAGTGCTTAATCTTTGATGCTCAAATGCCTTTGAAATAGATACCCACAAGTTCTTCCGCTATTACTGTATAAGTCCCCAAAAGATAATACGTGACATTGAGTTTACTTATGCCTTCAATTCTCATAAGGGTTTAGATTTAATTCCGCCTCAAGCCCTAGATACAAATCCGTTCTGCGCCCGTTTGGACGAGCCGGAATCCGTTATAAGATTAAGCTACAAACGAAAGGAGGAACAACAAATGAAAAAATTTGGTCTTGCAATACTCGGGCTAATCGCAGCAATCGTCGTTCTGGCAAATCTTGGATCACTTCTTGGGCTTGCCCTTTCCGCATTGATTGCCTATGCAGGGTTCCATTATCTTAGAAAGAGTGATTCTACCCTTGCAAAATTGTTTTGGGGAGGCGTCTTGTTTATCGGCCTGATAACAGCGGTTTCGAATGTGCCTGCGTTCTTCGGCATCATCGCAATCTTGGGTGTGCTGTATGTATGGCGCAAATGGAACGGTTTTGAGAAAGATTCCGTGATTACGCAAACTGACGACCCATTCGTCAACTTCGAACGCCAATGGAATGATATCACAAAATAACGAGGAGGAACTTATTATGAATTCACTATGGAATAGATTTAAATACTCAGTACAGGCGGATTTGCATAATTTATTTGACAAAAAGGAAAATAAAAACCCGATTGCGATGCTCAATCAATACATCCGTGAGGCAGAGAAACAGACTGATTCGATTGGGAAACTGCTTGAACGCCAAAGTAAACTGAAGACAGAACTTCAAAAAGAATTGGCAGAATCGGAAAAAATGGCGGACAAACGTCGTAGCCAACTAGAACTTGCACAAGCTACTGGTGAAGAAGATTTAGTCACATTCGCGGAAGACGAAATTGCAGCATACGATACGCGTGCAGCCGAGCTTTCTGAAAGTGTTTCGGAAACGGCTTATGAATTAATTTCTTTAGAGCGCAAGTTTGAGGAAATGAAGCATAAAGTGAAAGATATGAAAGTACGTCAACTGCAATTGATGGGGAAAGAGAACGTGACTCGCGCTCATCGCCAAATGGATCAAGTGATTTCTCCTGAAAACGGGGATAGTCGCATAGCTTCTGTCAACGAGATGAAAAAATATATTGAAAACCTTGGCGGCAAGATTGACCGTGAATATGAAACATCTTCAATGGAACGCCGTCTGGAATCACTTGAAAAGGCGGAGGGTGCCGCTCAGACGCGACAGGCATAAGGCGGATTGGCGAAGCGGCGTTCCTTTGCCGCACAGCCAAGCTGACTTATGACCCGAGCTTCTGGCATCCCGGAGCCTAGACACTCGGAAAAGGCGGAGGGTGCCGCTCAGACGCGACAGGCATAAGGCGGATTGGCGAAGCGGCGTTCCTTTGCCGCACAGCCAAGCTGACTTATGACCCGA
>NZ_JADBEL010000012.1:64579-67594 GCF_014873855.1 Sporosarcina limicola
CGAGCTTCTGGCATCCCGGAGCCTAGACACTCGGAAAAGGCGGAGGGTGCCGCTCAGACGCGACAGGCATAAGGCAGATTGGCGAAGCGGCGTTCCTTTGCCGCACAGCCAAGCTGACTTATGACCCGAGCTTCTGGCATCCCGGAGCCTAGACACTCGGAAAAGGCGGGGGGTGCGGGAAACCTTATCATCGAAAAAAATCCCGCAAAAGAACCGGAAATTGTGTAAACTATACTAAAGGAGGGAGGCGTCTAAATCCGCCTTCCTTATTTCTTTTCAAAACCCGACTTCAAGAAAGGGGAACACCATAAATGAAGCATATTGACACGAGCAAAATCACATTTTGGGGATTCGCATTTCTGCTCCTCATTTTTATTGAAGCGACATTTTTCCATAACGGCAATACCGTGTTCGTCCTTCTTGGTGCCGGACTTCTTTATTACGGGTCACGTAAACGCTCCAAGTGGACGTTTGTGATTGGTCTATTTTTCATCGTAATGGCGCTTCTTACATTATGGAGTTTACGTCTCCTTATTTTCACGATTCTCTTGTATGTCCTTGTTAAGTTATGGAAGGGCGTCCCTTCAGGGGAAATTATGCGTCCGCTCAAGGAATTCCAAAAGGAAACACCGAATGGAATATGGAAAAACAAGCTGTTTACCATCCAGTCCTCCCCGTTTACCTCATATGAATGGGAAGACATCCACGTTCAGGGATTTTTCGGGGACATTCACATCGATGTGACGGATACGGTGTTACCGAAAGGGACTTCTTTTATTTCGGTTCGACAAGGCCTCGGGAAAATCAAAATCGATTTGCCCTATGAAATTCCTGTACGCATCCATTACACAACACTCCTTGGGGATGCACGGATTTTCGACGTCCACCGGAAAAAGTTAATCAATGAAACACTTCATATGAAAGATAGTTATGAGGGGCAACAAGTTGGACACGCGGAACTGATTATTACATTGTCGACATGGTTCGGAGATATCGAGGTGACGAGAAAATGAAAGCAATCATCGGACGTGGGTTATTTCTGTCGTTTCTTTTCATTGGAATAGCAGCGATTTACATCTATTGTCTTCTCAATCTTCCTTTGAAGGAAAGTTGGTTTGCATTTTACAAGTTAAAATTTGCAGATGTCCCTCTCGGCATTTTGATTTTAAACACGTCGCTCATACTTGGTTGGGGAATCGCTATTTGGACGGCCTCCCTCGGACGTTCGAAAGAGAAAGCGATTGAGCAAAGATTGACCGATTTGATGGATTCAGAGAAAATTGGCGATTCAAATAAAAGGTTCTCTCCCCGGGTGGATCGAGCAATCGATACCGTTTCCGATGTCATCGTCACGCAGCGGAAAAGCTTGCAACGCATTACTGACGAGCGAGCGGAGGCGCAAGACAAGCTCATTCAGGAACGCATTGTGCAAGAACGGCAACGGCTTGCACGCGAATTGCATGATTCCGTTTCCCAACAACTGTTTGCCGCATCCATGTTGTTATCCGCCATTACGGAACAGGGTGGCGACAGCGAGGCACAAAAACCATTGCGTCTAGTCGAACGGATGGTACAGCAAGCCCAGCTAGAAATGCGGGCATTGCTCCTGCATTTGCGACCAGCTGCACTAAACAATAAATCACTTGCGGAAGGTCTCGAAGAACTGCTAGTGGAATTAAAAGAGAAAGTAACCTTCGATATCCGCTTTCGTCTTGAGGAAGTGGAGCTGTCGAAGGGAGCGGAAGATCATTTATTCCGCATCGCGCAAGAGACATTGTCGAATACACTCCGCCACGCCCAAGCGACGGAAGTTAATGTGTTATTCGTCGAACGGGATGGCCTTGCAATTTTCCGTGTACAAGATAACGGTATTGGTTTTAGGGAAAATGACGGCAAAGGCGGTTCCTATGGATTGCAGAACGTCAAAGAACGCGCGATTGAAATCGGCGGTTCTTGCAAAATTGTTTCAGTACCGTCGCAAGGAACGATTGTCGAAGTGAAATTGCCTACGCGGAAAGAGGAGGATCCGAATGATCAAGATACTACTAGTGGATGATCATGAAATGGTGCGCATTGGCGTATCGGCCTACTTGCAAATACAGCAAGATATGGAGGTTATCGGTGAAGCAGTGAATGGACGCGAGGCGGTCGATAAGGCGCTGGTGTTGCGTCCCGATATCATTTTGATGGATATGGTCATGCCGGAAATGAATGGCGCCGAAGCAACTGCGGCCATCATCAAAGAGTGGCCGGAAGCGAAAATTGTCATTGTTACAAGCTTTTTGGACGATGATAAAGTCTATCCCGCGCTTGAGGCGGGTGCCATCAGTTACATATTGAAGACATCGAATGCGAAGCGGATTGCGGAGGCGATTCGTGAAACCTTGAAAGGTCAAACGGTGTTGGAGCCTGAAGTGACGACGAAAATGATGCAAAAAATGCGCGCGGGCAATGAACGGTCGTTGCATGATGACTTAACGGAGCGAGAATCTGAGGTTTTATTGCTACTTGCGAAAGGTAAAACGAATCAGGAAATCGCGGACGACTTGTTCATCGCATTAAAGACAGTGAAGACACATGTGAGCAATTTGCTGTCGAAGTTAGAAGTGCAGGATCGAACGCAGGCGGTTATTTATGCGTTTCATAATGGGTTGGTTAAGTGAGTGTTTGATAGGAGGGATGACGTCTGAAATCGGAGGGATGCGATTTTGGGCGCTTTTTTGTGGGTTTGGCGAGGGGTTACAGTTTTAGGATTTGCCATTACAGTTTTACGGATTGCCATGACAGTTCGCACGAGCCATTACAGTTTTACGGATTGCCATGACAGTTCGCACGAGCCATTACAGTTTTACGGATTGCCATGACAGTTCGCAGCATTCCCCTTACAGTTTGCGGATTTGCCATGACAGTTCGCACAAGCCATTACAGTTTTACGGATTGCCATGACAGTTCGCACGAGCCATTACAGTTTTACGGATTGCCATGACAGTTCGCACGAGCCATTACAGTTTTAAT
>NZ_JADBEL010000012.1:67688-125882 GCF_014873855.1 Sporosarcina limicola
GATTTGCCATGACAGTTCGCAGCATTCCCCTTACAGTTTGCGGATTTGCCATGACAGTTCGCACAAGCCATTACAGTTTTACGGATTGCCATGACAGTTTTCGGAAAAACAAAACTCGGACACTATTTGATTTCAAATGGGGGGTTTTATTAACTATTTCTTACGTTCGAGAAGTCGGACAAGCGCTGGCAGTAAAAATCCTACACAGATGATTACAAAGAATGTTCCGACGTGGAAAAAGGCACTATTCGTATGTGAGTTAAAAAGGCCTAACCCCTCTAGCCGTCCACCGTATGCATCAATCAAATCAAGCGCTCGCGCATTATTAACGGACACAACAGAAATTACCACAACAAATAAAGCCGTTGCCAAAGCCATAATACCCGTTAATTTAGTAGAAGTTCTTTGTAAGATTCGATCAAAAAAGACAAACAGCATCGCTACAAACAGGATGATGAATGGTGTTGCAAGAAAAATTGGAAAGAGAGCAACGTTCCCATTCCCTCCAGGATAAACATCTATAGGCGACGTCCAATAATTTGTGAAGTAAATTCCAATCGCTGAAATAGCACCTGTGAATACAAGACCAAAATATCCCCATTTCGACATCCGAACATCCCCATCCTATTCGTGAAATCATTATTTATACACGAATTTTCTTACCATTAATTTATAATTATAACGCCTTTCAATATCATTATCCACTTATGCTAAACTATTAATATTGAAGGAGAGTGACTAAATTGATGGACGGACTAAAAGATTCAATTGAAAGCTTACAGGAAGATGAAGCAAAAACACTCTTATATCATCTCCTGCTTAGAATCAATATGTTAGAGGAAACGGAAGACACAAAAGATCTTCATAAGACCTACAAAGACTTCCTTAACTTTTCAGCCAATAAAAATATGCCTGAAAAAGACTACGGCACTGTACATATCGTGTTTGGAGATTCAGCCTCAGGTAGCTTGAAAATGGCTCTGCGTGACATGGGATTACAGGATAAAGAGAAGGTGATCTGTTTATCAGGTTTATTTTCCATTGGCCCTCTCTGGAAATTACATGAAGAGATTGGCCTGAACCATAGATATGAATGGTTGGAAAATCATCTGATTTCTGATAATGAAAATATGGAAAAAGATAAAATTCTTTTAAGAGATGCCTTCTCAGAAATCGAGTTGATTCCTAATCAAATACCTATCATTATCTGGACCGGCAATAACTCCCATGAACAAGCCGGCGTAAGGATTGTCTCCTATTTATTGAAAGAAAAGCTAAATGATATTCATTTAATCAATTCTTCAATAGCGAGTAAAGCTTTATTAAGTCGGCCAAATTATGAGTATTGCTCATTTCATACAGCTGAAATTCCACATGAGGGATTAAAATTAATATATGAAAAAAACAGCTTAATTCACCCCTTATCTCCCGAGGTACTAAATAAATTCGAGAAAGAATGGGAAGAATTAGCTACCAAACAAGAAGTCCTTAGACTATGGAAAAATGGAGAAATATTCAATGTGGATGTGGACTTTTATGATGACTATATCATTGATGCAGCACGGAAATTGCATGGTAGGAATGAAAACAGAAACTTTATGAAATCAGCACGAGTTATCGGTGAAGTCATTGGACATTTGGATCAATATATCGGGGATACCTTTTTAGAATACAGGGTGAGGCATTTGATTATGAATGGCATTTTTGAAATGAAGGGCGTCCCTAAAGCGATGCGGTTTTATAGTGTAAAATTGCGTGATGCTTATTGATCATTTCGCCAATACTTAGCCAACCGAACAACAAAAATAGTTGATTGGATGAAAAATCAGTCGCTTTGGCGACAAAACTAATCACCACAGCAGTGGATTGGTCGCTTTACTAACTCAATTGGTTGTTCAAACGAAAAAATCGTCGCTTCGCCCACTCAATTGGTCACTTAAACAAAAGAACGGTCGCTTCGCCCACTCAATTGGTCACTTAAACAAAAGAACGGTCGCTTCGTCAACCCAATTAGTCGCTTAAACGAAAGAATGGTCGCTTCGTCAACTCAATTGGTCACTTAAACAAAAGAATGGTCGCTTCGTCAACCCAATTGGTCACTTAAACAAAAGAATGGTCGCTTCGTCAACCCAATTGGTCACTTAAACAAAAGAATGGTCGCTTCGCCCACTCAATTGGTCACTTAAACAAAAAAATCGTCGCTTCGCCCACCCAATTGGTCACTTAAACAAAAGAACGGTCGCTTCGCCCACTCAATTGGTCACTTAAACAAAAGAATGGTCGCTTCGCCGACTTAATTGGTCACTTAAACAAAAGAATGGTCGCTTCGCCCACCCAATTGGTCACTTAAGCAAAAGAATGGTCGCTTTGCCGACTTAATTGGTCACTTAAACAAAAGAATGGTCGCTTCGTCAACCCAATTGGTCACTCAAACAAAAGAACAGTCGTTTCGTCAACCCAATTGGTCACTTAAACAAAAGAATGGTCGCTTTGCCGACTTAATTCGACAATCCCAAAAAAGTAAAAGCGACCGCCCGGGGTCGGGTTGGTCGCCTATGCATTCTTGCTTTTTAAATTACCTTTTACTTTTTGTTCATTCCATTCATTATGTGCCTGGTGGTTGAATTCACGATTATACTGCTCTTGGTCGCCATAAGGGAATCGTTCACCAGGCTTCGGATTGTTGTAGCTTGAACTTGCTTCTTTCTTATTTTCACTATAGGCGGATGGTTTATGTTCGCCTGTTTTGTCGTGAGCATTCTTTCTGAATACGTCCGTTGAATTAGAGTCGGATGGATCGGCGAGTGGTAATTCGCGAGATGGTAGTACTTCCCCATTTGGATGGACCACTTTTGGTTCAAGGTCTTTTTTGTTTGGGTACTTTCCATCTTTAATCGTCATTGATGATAACCTCCTTTTATTGGCTAGTATCTTACTCTTTTCCCGTATACACTACTTCTTAAACCTGTTTTCAGAAAAAATCGAAACTATCATTCATTCCAATTCGTTCCTTTTAGTAATGGAGGTGATTTTCTGCGCAAGATTTTTGGTGCTGCGTTCCCACTACTCAGCGTTATTCTGCTTGTTTGGGTTGAACAGGGTTTGGCATTTCCGTATGTTTGGAAGACTGTTGCAAAAGCATCCTTATTTCTTGTTATTCCACTGATTTTATTCCGGTCCACAAGGTTTCCATTCCTACGTTTACGTAATACTGACCGAAAAAGCATACGTATTGCCATCGGTTCCGGCATTGCAATTATAGGTATCATCATCGGAGCATTTGTTATTTTAATGCCGTACATCGATATCGATGCACTTCTCATAGACATCGCGAATAAGGGTGTGACAGCTACTGTCTTCCCGTTCATCGCACTCTATATCCTATTTGGGAATTCATTGATGGAAGAGTTTTTCTTTCGCGGGATTTTACCGGCTCTTTTCGGGCAATCGAAACTCCGACTCATCCTACCATCATTCTTCTTTGCCATTTACCATGTCGCTATTTTTCTGCCATGGTTTAGTCCCCCACTTCTGGCACTCGCCGTTACCGGACTTTGGATTGGGGGATTCATTTTTCAGTTGGCGAATGAACGAAGTGGTACGATTCTGCCGTCATGGATAATCCATATGTTTGCGGATATCGGCGTTCTGCTCGTAGGTGTTTATATCATTTACTTTTATTGAAATAAACAAGCTGTACGCCCGCCAACTAGAAACCGGCAGTGCGTACAGCTTATTTTAATTCAATAGCTTGCTAGGACATTCACTGTCACTTTGAATAAATCCCCGTCGACTTCGATTTTCATATTCCCATTATGCATATCGACAATCGACTGCGCAATCGCAAGTCCGAGGCCAGAACCGTCCGTATGACGTGACGTATCTGCCCGTTTAAACCGCTCAAATAGTTCATCTACATTTTCATCAAGTTCATATTTTGTCACGTTTTTCACGACGAATTCCGCGTTATCGCCCACTTTTCGGAGCGTGATGTACACGCGTGTACCTGGTAACGTGTACTTGATGGCATTGACAATCAGATTGTCCAGTACACGCCACCATCTTTTTCCGTCAACATACGCAATGAGCGCTGTATCAGGAAATGTCGTTCGGAAGTCGAGCGCCGTGTTCGAAATTTCTTCCGCATGTTCAGCAAGTGCTTGTTGCAGCAATTGCGTCAAATCGACACGTTGTTTGTTAAGCTCCAGATTGCCGCTCGCCATTTTCGACACTTCGAATAAATCCTCGATTAATGTCTTCAAACGTTGTGACTTCTTATCTAAAATATCTACATATTTCGCTCGCTCTTCGACGGGTAGGTCTTCATTTTTCAAAAGATCTGTATACGTAATAATGGATGTCAACGGTGTCCGCAAATCATGGCTAACATTCGTAATAAGTTCCGTTTTCAATCGCTCACTTTTCGCTTGTTCACTCATCGAAACGCGTACGCCTTCACGTAGATTATTCAAATTCGCTGCATGCTTGGCAAGTGGAGATTTTCCTTCCACTTCAATCTCTTTATGCAGCCGCCCCTCTGCCATCGCTTCGGTCGCAACGATAATCCGGTTCAAATACGCGACTCTTTTCACGAAGAAGTACAAGATTGGCAATCCCGTAAACAATACAAGTATCATATAGATCAGAAAAGCTTCCGGCTCCTGTATAACCATTACACCGACAAATCCGATTCCCGCAAGGAAAAATCCGATGAACAGGATGGACATCTGAATACCTATCGAACGATTCAAAAACATGCCCTGCAATGCAATGAAGAATTTCACCGTAAAACTGTCTTTAATGTCCTGCTCCAATGCCCCTTCGATTTTCAACCGCTCGAAAATATTGACGAGTTGGAAGATTGTTCCCCACAAGAAGAATAGTAGGAAGATAAACGAAATACATAACTCAATCCAACTTCCCACGTTATTTTGAAAGAAGAAATAAGAGTATAGTTCCGGAACAATATTTAACAGAATAAATACACCGCAAAGTGAAATAATCAGCAGTGCAATTCTCATGTCGATTTTCACTCGATCATAGCGTTCTGAAAATCTGCTTCCCGTCATCCACACTTTCTTGAAGCGAAATACTGTCAATAAAGCCGCGAGCGCCAGAATACCTAGCCACCATAAAATGTACATTGCGTACTGCGTCCTATTATAGTTATCGGCTACCCCACTAAGCGAACCTTCCTTCAATGCACTTTCCGGAACAATGACTTTCCCTTCAAAAGTACGTGTGGGATTCAAGGTTAGCGACATACCCTTTTCATACTGCATAACTGCCCCGTCATCGTAAATACCTCTCAATTGATACAAATCATGGTCACTCATATCAATTGAATTCGCCTTAAAATACCCTTCATTTAAATTAAAAATTTTCTCGTAGGCAGCAGGTAAATCAACATTTCCGGAAGAGAAGCTCTCCCCTGTTTTGATATCTTCGAATTCATAGGCAATCGGCAAATTGATTGAACCTTCAAGATTATTCATACGATTTTTCCAATACCGTTCGAATTCTTTCGCTTTTTCATCACGAATTTTCGTTTCCACATGTGTATCATCTTCAAAATTCTGCCGGATGTCATCGATTTTCGTATTCCGTTCATCGATCAAGGCCGTTTTTAGCTTCTCACTCTTCCCCGCTTCCGCATCAATAATCCGTCCTTTATATTGCTCTTCAATATTGCCAATCTGTTCAGAGAGCGTTCCATAACGGTTGCGGTGTTCCTCAATTTCGGATTTTGATACAGAAATCCGTTTTTTCTCCGCTTCTATATCGATTGGATTCAATACGGAATAACCAATACTGCTGTAAAAATTATCCATTTCCTGTTGGAACTCATCCTGCTCGATATAGCTTTTGCCGATGTATTGCGAGCCACGTTCTATAAAAGAGAAAACTGCCATCAAAAACACAGCCATCAATGAAGTCCACACGAAAAGTTGCACTCGATTGTTCTTTTTCAAGTTCATACGCTTCCTTTCATGAGTCGAGCGAGATAAGCGATTGCCCTACTTGAACGTTCTACGCCGTCCCCGACTAGCTCGATGATATGAGTGAAACAGTACCCGACGCTTAACGCTGCGATAAGTATCGCAAAGATTGACCAAAGAACTGCGTTGTCACTTCTCGATTTTGTAACCAATGCCCCATACCACCTTTAGATATCTCGGATTTTTCGGATCTGCTTCGATTTTCTCGCGGATTTTACGAATATGAACTGCGACAATATTTTCGGCATTGTACGCCTGTTCATTCCACACGCGTTCATAGATTTCATTGATGGAAAAGACACGTCCTATATTTTTCATGAGCAATTCCGTGATTTTGTATTCGATTGGCGTCAACTTCACAGATACACCGTCAATCGTTACTTCTTTTGATTTTTCATCAAGAAAAAGTCCGTCAATTTCAACTTTCTTTTGCCCGTCATATGTACCTAGCTGGATATAGCGGCGCAATTGCGATTTAACACGCGCCATCAATTCCATCGGATGGAATGGCTTTGTCACATAATCATCCGCACCGACGGACAAGCCGTGAATCTTATCGGAATCCTCTGCTTTTGCACTTAGCATGATGATCGGAATGTTGCGTGCTTCTCGTATCTTAAACGTCGCTGTAATGCCGTCCATATTGGGCATCATAATGTCGAGAACAAGGAGATGGACTTCATTCGCCTCGAGTAACTCAAGCGCCTCTTTACCATCCGCCGCCTTTAGCACATCATAGCCTTCATTTTTTAAGTAGATTTCGATACCATCACGGATTTCCTGATCATCATCCGCCACAAGCACTGTAAAGTTCGCCATCATCCGCACCTCGCTTTTCCTTATGATACCAATTGTAACCACCAAATCTTAACATTTACTAACTGTAATTATGAAGAAATTCTTAAGATGTGCAAATGAAACCTTCGAATCAGCAAAGGAATGGCTTCAGTAATTCAAACAATTGATTTATCAGATTCGATTGTTTATAATGAAACCAACTACATCTTACAAAAGCGATGATGGGGAAAAGTAGGAAGAGGATGTCGCATAGAGAGCTTCTGATGGTGGAAATGAAGCGGATAAATCTCCCGAACATGATCCTTGAGCTGCGCACTGAACGTTTACTACGGATTAGTAGGCTGCGACAAGTTTTGACGCTTGTTATCCACGTCAAAGTATTCAGGCTTTTTCAGCTATGTACTTTTGGAGACAAACAGTGTGAGCTGTTTGTGAAGTAAGGTGGTACCACGGGTATAGTTAGCCCCGTCCTTTTCGAATTTTTTTCGATGAGGACGGGGCTTTTTTGTTTCCCGAAAATGAAGGAGGAGAATAGCATGTCTATTTTTATCGGTGGCGCTTGGCCGTACGCGAACGGTTCATTGCATCTCGGACATATCGCAGCTTTATTGCCAGGGGATATTTTGGCAAGGTATTATCGATTGAAAGGTGAGGATGTGCTATACGTATCGGGAAGCGATTGTAACGGTACGCCAATCTCAATCCGCGCAAACGCAGAAGATATATCTGTGAAGGAGATTGCAGACCGGTATCACGCTGATTTCACGGACTGTTTTTCAAGGCTGGGATTTACGTATGATCTATATACTAGGACAGATGGAGATTTCCATCATCGAATTGTACAGGAAGTGTTTTCGAAGCTACTTGCTAATGGGCATATTTATAAAAAAGAAACTGAACAAACGTATTGTGAACAGGACCGTCGCTTCCTCCCAGACCGCTTTGTCGAGGGGGGTTGTCCGTATTGTGGAAGTCGTGCGCGAGGAGATCAGTGTGATAACTGCTCTTCAATTTTGGATCCACTTGATTTGATTGACCGTACCTGCAAACTGTGTGGAGATGAACCGACTATAAAGGAAACGGAGCATTTTTATTTCAAATTAAGCGGTTTCCAGAAGCATCTTGAGACCGTTGTTGCTAGTGTAAAATCGGATGGTAGATGGCGCGCCAATGCAATCGGGCAATCGGAGCGTTATTTACGTGAGGGGCTCCATGATCGTGCCGCCTCAAGGGATTTGCCGAATGGCGTGAGTATTCCATTGAAAGGTTATGAGGAAAAGAAAGTGTATGTGTGGATCGAAGCCGTCATCGGTTACTATTCTGCAAGTAAAGAATGGGCTGAACTGAATGCCCAAGATGACGCCTCGTTTTGGAATGAAAATACGGTTTCTTACTACGTGCACGGTAAGGATAACATTCCGTTCCATACAATCATCTGGCCGGCTATTCTAATGGGAATAGACAAAGCGAATTCCGTTCCATCTCGTGTTATTTCAAACGAATATTTGACTTTAGAGAAGCGAAAATTATCGACTAGTCAAAACTGGGCTGTGTGGGTGCCGTATATACTCGATCGCTATCATCCAGACTCACTCCGTTACTTTTTGACGGCAAATGCCCCTGAAAACCGCGACGCTGATTTCTCATGGCGTGAATTTATCTATAGTCATAATTCCGAACTACTAGGCGCCTATGGAAACTTCGTGAATCGGACACTGAAATTTGTGGAGAAATCATATGATGGGATTATACCGCTTGCTAAAGTTAATTGGGAAATAAAAAGTTCAGTCTCTCAATTGTATATTTCAACAGGACGCCTGATTGAAAATGGTCATTTCAAAGAATCGCTCGAAGCCATTTTCGGTTTCATTCGCCAAGCAAATAAATATTTTGATGAGGAGCGTCCGTGGATTCAAGTGAAAGAAGATCAGGCGGCATGCGATGTAACGATGGCTACGAGCATATACATTATTGCAAACCTAGCCCAACTCCTCTCTCCTTTCCTACCCTTTTCAAGCGATGAAGTGAAGGGGATGCTTGGACTTGGAGAATTTAAATGGAAGGAACTAAGTATCTCGGAATGCCAATTGTACAATGTCCGACCACTGTTCGAACGAATTGATGTAGCACAGATTAATGAGGAACTAGAACAGCTGGCGAAGCAATCGAATGGTTCCAATCGGTGAATCTCAAAAAGAAGGGCTTCTTTATCGTAGAATACAGCATTCTAGCCGACGATATTGTTGTTGAATATATGAAGAAGTAATTCAATTTCAAGCTAAACTAGCCTTCCTGATATAAACAGGAAGGCTCCCCAACTTTATTCGATTTCATCTAGGTTATTCTTTTATATTCCTATTTATCTATGTTAAGATTCCCCAAAGGGAGTTACGCTATGAATCAACAACTATTTTTACAATTCAATACGATTTTCATTAGCATATTGATTGAGGCATTGCCTTTCATCATGTTAGCAGTCATTATTTCGGCTGTCATTCAAATGTTTGTAACGGATGAAATGCTAGCAAAGATCATTCCGAAAAATCGATTTCTGTCTGTTTTAGCTGCCACTTCGCTTGGTGCGATTTTCCCTTCCTGTGAATGCGGAATTATCCCCATCGCACGCCGGTTAATGGCGAAGGGCGTCCCGCTTCACGCAGCAGTCGCGTTCATGTTAACTGGACCCGTCATTAATCCTGTTGTGCTGTTCTCCACATACGTCGCATTCGGAAACAGCTGGGAAATGGTGCTTTATCGTGGTGGACTTTCGTTTATTGTAGCATTCATCGTAGGCTGTATTCTCTCTTATCAATTCAAGGAATCTCAGTTGAAACATACGTTGACACCCCAGGTTTCTCCGAAAAAAGTTACAACTAAAATAAAGATACTTGCTACGTTGAAGCATATGATTGATGAGTTTTTCATGGTAGGGAAATATTTGATTGTAGGTGCGCTAATTGCTGCTGCAATGCAAACCTTTATGAAAACATCCGTGTTAACATCAATTGGACAGGGAGATTATTCTTCTTCACTCGTTATGATGGGCTTGGCCTTTATTTTATCACTTTGTTCATCCGCAGATGCGTTTGTTGCGGCTTCGTTTAGAAGTACATTTTCAACAGGGGCATTGATTGCATTTTTAGTTTTCGGTGCGAAATTTGATATTAAAAATACATTAATGATGCTAGGTGTATTCAAAGCTAAATTTGTCTTTTATTTATTCATTTACACGGCTGCCTTGGTGTTCCTTGGATCATTGGTTATTACGAATTTATAGGAAAGGAGACATGTAATGATTATACGCTGTTGGATATTACTAGGATTCTCGTTTCTCTTTCTGCATTTACATGCGACCGGAAATATATCGAAATACATTAATTTAAAGTATTCCTCTTTTTCATTCGCAGCTATTTTCGTGTTCTTCTTCTTTTTTCTCATTCAAGGTTATTTCGCTTGGAAGGAGGGCGCTGATGATGAAGAATACGACGAAATATGCGGTTGTGGGATGGATCATGCCAATGAAGAAAAGTCGTGGAAAGAACGTATTAGTTATCCCATCTTCATCTTGCCGATTTTGACAGCTCTCTTTCTTCCTATCGCCACGCTAGATTCCAATATTGTTGCGGCAAAAGGATTTAACTTCGCGGCGTATGATGATACAGATCCATATGGTATCCATCAATTTCTCGAACCTGACACCAGTGTATTTTATGGGCAGGAAGGTTTTGATGAAATCATGAAGGAAATGATGGATCAGTATGCCAATAAAGACCGCATTATTTTGACGGATCAGGATTTCCTACTTGGGATGGAAACAATCTATAAAAAACCTGGTTACTTTATGGGGAAAACAATTGGATTCAAAGGATTCACTTATATTGATAAGGAGACTGGAAATGTCTTTTTATTTCGATTTGGAATGATTCATTGCGTAGCAGATTCAGGTGTATTCGGCATGCTATTGGAGCTTCCAAAGGATGTTGAATTTCAAAATGATGAATGGATTGAAGTGGAAGGCACGATGGACTCTATCTTTTATCAACCATTCAAAAAAACCATCCCTATTTTAAAGGTAGAGAATATCGAAAAAATTGCAAAGCCTGAAGATCCCTATGTTTACAGAGCTTACTAGGGGTTAAGTCTTTTCTCGGATTTAATTTCAAAATAAGTTTGTGTACTAAATGAATGGACCTATATCATAAAATTAGCTAGTTGAGGAGTGATTGGATGGATAACAGTAAAAAGATTCCGGTGTATGTGCTCAGTGGCTTTCTCGGTAGCGGTAAAACCACTGTCTTGTTAACTATGCTTGCTCATTGCAAGCAATTGGGGATGCAGCCCGGCATAATATTGAATGAGATTGGAAAAGAAAATGTGGAGGGGCATTTATTTAAAGAGGACAAAGTCTTTGAACTGTTGGACGGTTGCATTTGCTGTACAATCCAAGACGATTTAAAGGAAACAATGAACGAGATTATTGGTGAAATGGAAAAGTACCCCCTCGATGTTTTATTTATCGAAGGAACTGGTGTGGCAAATCCGTTAGAAGTACAAGAAGTTCTTCTGAGTCGTCCCTATATTAACCAATTTGAACTGATGTCGATTATTACTGTTGTGGATGCCAGTCATTACCTTGAATACCAAAGTGTTTTTACAAGTTCAGCAGAAGTTCGCAAACTAATAACAGAACAACTCGTTTGCAGCAGTCTTATCGTGTTAAATAAGACGGATCTTATTGCTTCGGAACAACTTGAAAAAGTTAAACAAAAAATTAGGAACATCGCAACGAAAGAGAAGAAGATGGTGGATTGTGTGTATGGTCAGGTCAATGCTGTGACACTTTATGAAAAACGGATTCATTCCGCTTTTCTTACTAAATATTCTGCGGACAATGGACACCATCATCACTCCACCATACAAGCGATTAAGTTAGCGGATTTACCCGTATTCACCAAGAAGAATTTTGAAAAATGGCTTAAACAGCTCCCCGCCGATGTCCTACGTGGAAAAGGATTTGTCGCAATAGAGGGCTCACAGCGACTTTACAGTTTTCAGTATGCTTCAAAGAAGGTAGCATTTTCCCCAGTCCCCGCCTCTTTTGATAGAGAACCGGTTGTTATTCTAATCGGCATAGGGCTAAATCAACAGCAGATTAGCGACTATTATAAGCAACTTGTAGATCAGTGAACAGAAGACTTTTCAGAATTCTATAGAGATTGGGGTATGATCCATGGCGATACGCAGGAATTTATGGATGAGTTTGCTCCTCATAGGGGCACTCCTCTGTTTCTTTTTATTTGTAGGATTCACCGAAATACAACAAGCCATTCCAAAAAGCTTATTACTTGTTAACACCACTTTTTTAGGCATTGTTTTGGAGGCATTGCCCTTTGTCTTCTTAGGGGTGTTTACATCTGCGCTAATTCAAACCTTTGTTTCAGAAGAGATGGTACAACGCTTCATTCCCAAAAATCCTTTTGTTGCAATCGTACCCGCTGTACTTGTAACCGCCATTTTCCCCGTATGTGAATGTGCGATTATTCCCGTTGTCAGAAGGTTGATGAAGAAAGGAATGCCGTTACATATCGGGGTTATTTTCATCGTTGGGGCTCCAATTTTAAATCCGATTGTCTTTGCCTCTACTTATTACGCATTTTATTCTACACCTGGGATTGCTTATGCTCGGATGGGATTGGCGTTCGTGCTGGCCATTATTATTGGCAGCCTCATCTTTACTTTCTTCCGCAATCAAGACCAATTGAAGTGGACAACGGATGAACTGCTAGATAGACCCATTGAATCATCCAATCAAGATTTAAATAAAATGAAATCTGTATTCTATCATGCGAGTGATGAGTTTTTCGATATGGGAAAGTATTTGATTATCGGGGCAATGATTGCCGGCTTATTCCAGACGTTTTTTGATCGGAGTCTATTGGTAAGTCTTAGTGATAATGATGCACTTTCACCTCTTATCATGATGGGATTTGGATTTATTTTATCCCTTTGTTCAGAGGCAGATGCATTTGTAGCCTCTTCATTCGCACATACATTTTCCGCTGGTTCACTTCTTGCATTTTTAGTCTATGGACCGATGTTGGATTTGAAAAGCACGATTATGCTGTTTGCTTATTTCCGGGCTAAATTTGTCATTGGGTTAATGGCTATTATAACGGTCTCCGTATATGCGGTGATTTTGATTTATCAATACGTGGTTTTGTGAGGTGTACTGATGCAGGAAGAACGAGATTACAACACTCATGCTTTTTTTCGCGGGATTATTTTACTTGGTTTTTTTCTACTCCTTTTTAGATTACTAGTATCAGGAGACATATTTCTTTATATTGCCCCTAAAATGATACCCTTTTCTTATTTTGCACTTGTGATTTTGTTGGTATTGGGGGTTATGCAATTATGGAGAAGTCGTTCTGATAATGAGGACGAGTTGTACTGTAATTGTGGCTTTGACCATGCTCAAACAGGTTCACGCTTTCAAACGTTGTTCATTTACTCCTTATTTGTATTACCTGTGCTCACTGGATTGTGGTTTCCAACTACTCTTTTGGATAGTTCGATTGTCGCGAAGAGAGGCATCCAATATGGCTCCGGCTTGTATTCACATCCGCCTGGCTTACCTAGTAGTGAGGATGACATCCCTTTTGACGTGGCGAACGCCGAAGATGACCCGAATGATCCAACGACTTATGTAAAGGGCGTCGATGTACTCGCAGACTTGATGAAAGAAATAGAGGAGATGAAGGTTGAACTTTTAGGCAGTGAAAAGATTAGTATGGACGATGAACGTTATATGGATATCATGAATTTTTTTAGTGAGGATTTGGATTTATTCATTGGAAAAGAAATAGAACTTATTGGGTTTGTATATAAAGAGCCAGATTTTGAGGATAATCATTTTGTTATTGCACGATTCGGAATGACTTGCTGTGTTGCAGATGCTACTGTCTATGGAATTATGTCAAAAGCGGATGAAATGGATTCATTGAAGGAAGATGAATGGATTAGGGCAACTGGCCGCTTATCTAAAATTCATCTGTATGACGCAGATCTCCCATTCTTGGAAATAACGACAATTGAGAAGATTGATCAGCCCGAAGATCCTTATGTTTATTGAACGTACCTTTCATAGACTTGTCGGTATACCTTCCAGCAGCCCTGCCAAGTTAGGGCTGCTGGATTGGCCGTCCGAATTTCATTTCAACCAAGGGATTGCTTCCCTCCTGCTTTCCTACCCCCAAGCGCCGAGCGTTGTTAGTAGGATTCTTTAGTTCAACCTATTTAGAAGATACCACATATAGTGAACTTTCAAACATGAAATTTCAGATGACAAAAAAGCACGCAACGTATACATACTTTTCCATTATTAATTTAAATTGTTAATTCTATTTGGAAGACGCTTCTACTCAAACTCCATACCCTACAAACATACTTCATCCTGAATTTCGAAAGTATTTTTCAAGAGTCTGTTATATCGGAAGGGGAAAAATATATCTATTTTGTAAAGTCGGAAGGAAATAGTCCTTAATATAAGTTACATAAATATCAATATAATGAAACTTTATGGAGTCGAGCTGTGAATAAACTTTTTTATCTACAAGCCCGAGATTCAAAATTATCCAAGCTTAAACACTTGGAACCTATATTTTTATACCAATATATATATAGTCCTTTACTATCAATTTAAATCACGATATAATTAATTCAAAAGTATTAACTAGCAGGAGGAACAACATGATATCTACAGTTGGGAAGAAACTATGGAGTGGCTTTCTATCCATATTAGTCATTATGATTATCGTCGGAGTAATAGGTCTTTGGGCTATTTTTTCAACCAGTAAAGAGTATCGATTTTTGATTGATGACCGAATGAAGAAGGTTGTTCTATTCGAGCAGCTATTAAAAAATCAGAACGAAAATTCAAATGCTCTAAGAGGTTACTTACTCTATAATAATGATGATTACATAACAAGTCTAAGTGAAATAAATACTTCTTTTGATACTATTATGGCAGAATTAGATTCTATTGTTCGAACAAAATCCGCGCGCGTAATTCTTAACAAAATAAAAGAAACAGCAATTAATTATAAAGAAAATACAGACTTAGTTGTGAGCGAATTCAAAAAGGATAAAATAGAAGAGATAGTGGAAATAGCTACTGAAGGAGCAGTTTATCAGGACACTATAACTGAAGGGATTAAGCAACTAATTGAGCATCAGAACATCCAAAGAAATAAGACCGAACAAGAATTGGATAGCTTCTTACAATGGATCCGTATGTTAATTGTTGGTTTAATTGTACTTGCTACTGCAGTAAGTATCATCATCGCACGTAGTATCAGCCTTAGTATTGCGCATCCTGTTAGCAAAATGACCGTTGCACTAAAGCAAATTGCTAAAGGGGACTTTTCAATTGAATCGGTAAACATTCGCAACAAAGATGAAATCGGTGAAATGGCAATAGCTTTTAACGGTATGGCTAGCGATCTTCGCGGTATAATTACGAACACACGTGATTCTGCCGTTCAATTCGCTGTACAGGCCGAGCAGCTATCTGCAAGTTCAGAAGAGAGTCTTGCTGCTTCTGAAATGGTTGCTGAAATCACTGAGAGAAGCCAAATTGCAAGTGAAAAACAAGTGTCTATCGCCAAGGATTCAAGCACATCCATGAATAAAATGGCCACAGGAATTGACCGAATTACAGGGGACAATGAAGCAATGCTTCTTACTTCTGAAGAGGTTGTACATCTGGTAGGGGAAGGTGCAACCCTTATGAAAGATTTCACACACCAAATGACAACAATCAGTTCAACCATCGGACAGTCTGTCGGGATTATAAGTGAAATGGCCAATCAATCAGAAAAAATTCGGAGAGTAACATCTCTTATAACAGACATAGCTGTACAAACAAATTTACTGGCATTAAATGCTGCGATTGAAGCAGCTCGTGCAGGTGAACAAGGTAAAGGCTTTGCAGTTGTGGCAGAGGAAGTACGGAATCTTGCTGAACAATCGAAGCAATCGGCAGAAGAAATTGGTCGAGTAATCGATACCATTATTCTGAACGTCAGACAGGCCGTTTCCAGTACAGAGGACGGTAATAACAAGGTCAAAGAAGGGCTTGTTGTCACTAAAAAAACGAGTGCAGTGTTTAACCAAATCGAACATGCAGCGCACGAAGTGAGTGAGAAAGTTGAAATGGTTTCTGCTGCAATTGAACAGATTAGGAAAATGACAGTTGAAGTATCTAGTGGAGCAGTGAGGGTACAGGAACTTGCGATAGAAACTTCAACGGAAGCTCAATCGACAAGTGCAGCAACGGAGCAACAATTAGCAGCAAATGAAGAAATTTCTTCTAGTGCCCAGACGCTTGCGGAACTTGCTGTAAAGTTGCAAAATGATATGGCAAGATTTAAAGTTTAACAGGACCTGATCCGAAATAAAAGAGCAGATAGCCACGTGTTAAAAGGGTCCCATTCTACGGTATAAACAATCAAATAGTACATCAAATGGAGCTACAAACCGCTATGGTTTTGGCTCCTTTTTATTGATACCTACCATTAGGAAGTGCTCACACATGATTAAGGAATTGAGAAAGGGAGATAAGAAGGGAATGATAGAGGTTTTCTAAAATGTGTAATCCATTTTACACATTTTTACACATATACGAATCAAAAACACTATGATACACTGTAACATAGGCTTTTCTGCCACGTGGCTCGTAACCATCCCACGAATAAATTAGGATATATCGGGATATGTTAATAATCTGTATATTACTCAAGAGCATTGTCATATCAACGATTTGTATGCTATTCAATTTTCACGACATACGATTGAAAACGTTGAGAACAGAATTAGTATTACACATTGACTTGTAGGATTAGAAACATACACCCCTATTACTCTTCTGTATCAATTTAAAAATAACTGCCTAAGTAATATCTTTTTCTTCGTTAAGAACTTATGGTTGTTTTAAAAAAGCTGATAAAAATGTTGGCGCTGTTATGTAAATACAACAATTTTATAGGAGGTCTATAGATGAATAATAATGATATATTAATTAGAATAAGATATGCTCTGGATATAAAAGATGCAAATATGATAGAGATATTTAAACTTGGTGGCGTTGAAGTAACAAAAGAAGAAGTACAAATGATGCTCACAAAATCAACTGATGGTGATATAGCCGAAAATGAAGGGAATATAAAATGTACTAATAGGATGTTAGATTCATTTTTAAATGGTCTTATTATTTTCAAAAGAGGACAACAAGATCCAACACCCGAACAACCTAAAAGACCGGAATTGTCTATAAAGAACAATGAAAGTGTTAATAATGTCGTTCTAAAAAAATTAAAAATAGCACTGGCATTAACAAGTGAGGATATGCTCGATATATTAAAAGAAGCAGGGGTCATTATTACAAAAGGAGAATTAGGTGCTGTATTAAGAAAAGAAGGACAAAAGAATTATAAAGAGTGCGGTGATAGATACGCTAGGAATTTCTTAAAAGGATTAGCTATAAAGTATAGGATATAAGGGATCACCAGAAAAAGATGTTAGAGATTTCTACACAACTAGTACACATAAGATATAATAGAACTTGAAAACCCTCTATAACATGGGTTTTCAACACGTGGTTCGAAACCATCCCACGCTAAAAAACTAGGAGGAACTAAATAATGAAAGTAAAAACATTGGCAACAAGCGGAATTATTGCAGCTTTGTATGTTGCCATCACATTTTTAATCTTACCATTCGGATTTACACTCATTCAATTTCGAGTGTCGGAGATGTTCAACCATCTTGTCGTATTCAACAAGAAATATGTTTTCGGTATTGTAGTCGGTGTCCTTGTCGCCAACTTTCTCTTTTCACCAATACTGGTTGATGTCATTTTCGGAGTACTTCATTCTGTAATTGCTCTTTCAATAACAATTTTGTCTGCGAAATTTATTAAGAATCACATCAAACGCATGCTGTTCAACACAATCGTCTTTACAGTTTTGATGATTATCATCGCATACCAGCTTACGTTTTTTGCAGATATTCCGGAATACAATGGAATCCCGTTCCTTATCATTTATCTAACACTTGCAATCGGTGAATTCGCCGTTATGGCGGTCGGAATTCCGCTAATTCACACTTTAAATAAGCGCCTTGATTTTGAAAAACGGATTTAATAACATAGACCCCTCCATTCTATCCACCACAATAGAAATGGAGGGGTTTTTTAAGGAGATGAAAATCGATGTATATTACAATCCAAGAAGCTGCGGAATACCTAGGTATGCCCTTCGAGCAAGTTCAGAAGTATGTGTTGGAAGGTCGTATTCGCGCCGCGCATGACGGCGAACAATTCCTCGTCAATAGAGGCCAGTTTGGACTCTATTTCGAACAACTTGAAACACTAAAACAGCAAATTGACGACTGGCGAAACGAACCGATTCCTCCTGATCGAGATATTAAAGATGAGGACTAAAAAACACATTATATCCTTTTCTATTGAATAGGGTATAGGTTTGAAAGAGGAAATTAAGGGTACACTGGGTGAACGTATCTTTTGCGTTCAACTCGGATACCTAGTATAGTTGAATTTTTTTGATGAATTGCCGGATTTACAAGGGGGAAGTATGAAGAAAATTTCGAATGTTTTTTATATCACAATTGGTCTAATCATTTTGGCCGTCGGGTACGGAGCGATTGCACCCGAAAGTTTTGCAGCTGTCACAGCAAACGTCAAAGACTTCATTGCATCATCATTCGGATGGTACTATATGGTACTTATGTCTGTCATGGTAGTGCTTGCTGTCTTTTTCATCGTCAGTCCTTATGGAAAGATTCGACTTGGAAAAGATACTGATCGACCCCAGTTTTCAACGATTACATGGATAGCCATGTTGTTTTCTGCTGGAATGGGAATCGGACTTGTCTTTTATGGTGCGGCTGAACCATTGTCCCATTTCGCAATCAATCCTGCCACAGAGCAGCCGAATACGGATGCCGCTTTTAAGGAGGCATTACGCCAATCTTTCTTTCACTGGGGATTCCATGTATGGGCTATGTACGGGGTTATCGCATTATCGCTTGCATTCTTCCAGTTCCGTAAAGGGGAACCGGGGTTAATTTCATCAACATTGAAGCCGATATTCGGCAAAAAGATGGTAGGTCCATGGGGCGTTCTTGTTGATGTCTTCGCTGTTTTTGCGACGTCATTTGGGGTTGCTACCTCACTCGGCTTCGGCGCTGTTCAAATTAACGCAGGTCTGAATTACTTGTTCGGTGTATCGATTGGAATTTCTTCACAGTTTGCTATTATCGGAATTGTTACGGTATTATTCATCATCTCCGCTTGGTCAGGACTCAGTAAAGGGATCAAGTATTTATCGAATACAAATTTAGTACTTGCACTCGCATTACTTGGATTCATCATCATCCTTGGTCCTACATTATTAATATTCAATATGTTCACTGATTCTTTTGGGGGCTATTTGGCCAACTTTGTACAGATGAGTTTCGGTACCGCACCACTAGATTCTACCAAACGGGATTGGCTAGATACCTGGACGATTTTCTACTGGGCTTGGTGGATTTCATGGGCTCCGTTTGTTAGTATGTTCATCGCCCGTGTTTCGAAAGGCCGGACAATCCGTGAATTCATGGTCGGTGTACTTGTAGCGCCTACATTACTTGGCTCATTTTGGTTTGCAGCTTTTGGAACAACTGCGATTGAGATTCAGAAAAAAGATATTTCCGATATTGCTAGCGCTTCAACGGAACTAACCATTTTTGAAATATTCAATACGATGCCGATGTCAATGGTCATATCAGTTTTCGCGATTTTATTGATTGCCTCATTCTTCATCACATCGGCGGATTCTGCCACCTTCGTTCTCGGCATGCAGTCTACGAATGGCTCGTTGACACCACCGAATACCGTGAAGCTCACCTGGGGTATCATCCAGTCGACTATCGCATTGATTCTGTTGTCTGTCAATGGACTCACCGCTTTACAAAATACAATTATCATCGCAGCACTACCATTCTCATTCATCATACTGCTCATGGTCGTATCGTTGATCAAAGCATTGCAAGCCGAAGCGAGAGCGATGAAATTGAAAAAATGATACAAAAAAGCGATTCCATAAAAAGAATCGTTTTTTCAATTATTCACTAGAAGTAGTATACAGGTAGTAACGCAATCAAGTATAGTGACTTTGAATGGCGCATTTCCATGACTTTATCGAACTTATAAAACTAGCATGTAATCGTATACAGGCTGTACGGCTGATATTTACGCTTACAAAACACAATCATTCTTGATTTGTTATATTTCCATGTTTACTGAGTAGATTCGCTGTTAGGGAAACTTGTTCCAGCATAGAATGAAACTCTTGTACGCTTGCTGAATATTCTTCTGTTTGGGCTGCAATTTCCTGAACGGAAATATTAATCTGCGAAATATCCTTTTCGGTAAGTTCCAATTGTTTTTGAATATCCTCAGCTGCCATATTACTGTTAGCCGCCATTTTCCGGATTTCATCGGCAACGATTGCAAAACCCTTTCCATGTTCCCCTGAGTGCGCTGCCTCAATCGCAGCGTTTAAGCCTAACATATTTGATCTGGAGGCAATCCCCTTTACATGCACAATAATTTTTCCAATATTCTTCATATTATCTTTCATCATTTCTGATTGCCTTGATAGCTCTTGCAAATTATTGACGGAGGTATCAGTTGCACTCGAAATCCCCTCGGAAACATAGGTCATTTGTTCAATAACAGAACTAAGTTCATCTGCACTTTTCCTTAAATCACTTATCTTTTGATTGGAAGTAACTGCAGCCAAGGCTCCTATTAATTTACCATTTTCTTTAATGGGTGTACAAGATGAAATATAAGGAATTCCAAGCACTGTCGCAGGAATTTCTTCCCGAATCTTTTTCCCAGTTTGTAGTACTTTATACGTCGTTGTTCCTTTGTAGTTCTCCATTCTATCTCCAACTTTAAGATTTAAATCTATTTTTTCTCCTGGTAAATAACCAATTATACTATTTTTATCACATAAGATCATACAAGTGTCTTCTGGATAAGTCTGTTGAAAAAGGTGCAAATTATTTGTAATCTCTTGTAGAATTCGCGACATTTTTCTTCCCCCCCTTTGAATAAATCACATGAAGTTAGTCAATCTTTTTCGTCACACAATGAATCCAGTTCTTTTAACGAATTGATCATGTATCCCCGTGCTTCTCTCATCATTTCTTCTATTAAGTCCTTCACTGCTGGTATATCGCTAATTAGACCCGAAACTTGACCACTGTTAATAAACCCGTTCTTCATGTCGCCGTCAATTGCACCCTTTACATGTAGCGTTTCCGATGTAAGTTCGTTATATTGCTCAAGCGTTAATCCTTCCCATTCACGTTTAAACAATTCTTCCGCATAATCATTTTTAAGTACTCTTCTCACACGCCCAATCTGCCGTCCAATAATCATGGTTTCCGTATCAGTCGCATTTAAAAGACGCTGTTTATATGTGTCATGAACAGGCATCTCTTTTGTGGCAATGAAACGAGTGCCCATCTGCACGCCAGAGGCTCCTAGCATAAACGCAGCAGCAAGTCCTTTCCCATCCCCAATTCCGCCCGCTGCAATTACAGGAACTTTTACACTTGCTGTTATTTGAGGAATGAGCGTAAATGTTGTTAACTCAAGATTCGAATTGATACCGGCCGCTTCAAAGCCTTCTGCAACAAGAATATCCGCTCCTGCCTTTTCCGCTTTCTGTGCGTGTTTAACAGAAGCAACAAGTGTAATAACCGTTATGCCATTGTCGTGGAGCAGAGGGATGTATGGAGCAGGATTACCGGCTGAAAGGGAAACAACTGGAACTTGATGTTTAATGACAAGTTCAATCAGTTCTTCCGTATGCGGTGTAACATTAATCGCAATATTGACTGAGAAATTTAAATCAGTCCGCTTTTTAATGTGCCTAATTTTGCTTTCCACTTCTTCTACACTTGACGTTCCGCAACCTATCGTACCAAGCCCACCCGCTTCTGATACAGCAATGGCTAACTCGGCACTACTTATATTGCCCATTCCACCTTGAATGATTGGATAATTGATTGTCAATAACTTACATACTTGATTCATCAAACTGATTCCCCTTTCAAATAATAGTACCTATGATATAATAGACAGAAAAGTTATTCTAACAATAATGGAGGGGATAAAATGATCATTCCTTATAACGGAAAAAGTGCTGTGTTACACTCGTCGGTATTCGTCGCTCCCGGTGCCTACCTCATTGGCGATGTATCCATTGGTGAAGAGTCAACAATCTGGTTCAATGCAGTGATACGTGGAGATGAAGGACCCATCACGATTGGAAAAAGATGCAGTATCCAAGATAACTCCACCATCCACCTGTATGATGGTGCACCTGTCACAATAGAAGACGAGGTAACGGTCGGACATAACGTCATTTTACATGGCTGTACGCTGAGAAAGCGTTCCATTATCGGTATGGGATCTACAATTCTAGACAACGCGGAGATTGGTGAAGAATGTATTATCGGAGCAAATACACTCATTCCACCCGGGAAAATAATCCCGCCGAGATCACTCGTTGTCGGCTCTCCTGGTAAAGTCGTCCGGGAACTAACTGACAAAGATTTTGAGCTTATTCAACTCTCTATCGATACATATGTACAAAAAGGTTATGATTTCAATAAAATTTTCAAAGTAGAAACAGATAGCCATTGATTAAAAAACCGGGAGCTATATAAACTAAGCCCCCGGTTTTTTAATTACTTTACAATCATCGGATGGTCAACCGCATCATATGACTCATCTTTATGGCTCAAGTCATTATCTTTACGGAATACATCTTCAAAAAAACGACTCGCAGGTTCTGCAAGTAATTTATAATACTGGCCGAATAAAAGGGTCGCATGATTTCCATTCCACATAGTAGGAAGCAGCTCTTTTGGGAGGCCGGGATCGGTAAATAAAAATTTTCGATATTCATGGACAAGGTTCGTTCTTTCCACGAAACATTGAGCATCCGTCATTTGACCACTTTGTACAGTACTTTTAGATATGATATATTTCTTACTATACGTAGAGATGAATTGTTCGTACTTGCCTTCAATTTCTTTGAGTGGCCAGCTTCTATCAACGAGAGATTGATTTGTCTGCGGTCCTTTATGTTCAGAAACAAAGAAATCGACATATGAACTTATGTCATATTTTTCAATTAGGAGTTGCACTTCTTTTTCAAGGTTATTTGGCGAAATCCAACAACCATTTGAAGAGCTTCCAAACCCACTCCATAGTAGCTCTTTTCGAAGTTCATCACGGATATGTCGCTTCTCTTCCGGTATTGTATACATGAGCATTCGCCATTTTCCATCCCAGTCATGTGGATCTAATTTAAAAATTCGGGATGCGGCCTCTTCTATTCGGGAAACGCCACGCGGAGTGAGATAATAATAACTTTTCTTTCCCTTTTTTTCAGAATTAACCCACCCCAGTTTCATCATCCGTGAAATAGCAACACGAACAGACTGATCATTGTGACCAAATTCTTTCAATAGCTGAATCAAGCTTCCCACCCATATTTTATTCCCATAATGACGGATATAGTCACCAAAAATCGTGAAAATCATCGACTGAGTATTTGAAATCTAACTAACCACTCTTTCTATTATATTCTGCGTTCGCCTCCTTTATTATACCAATGGGTCTACAGTGATGACAAGCTTATCTCCCCTTGAACTCCGGCTTTCTCTTTTCACTGAATGCGTGAAGAGCCTCCATCCGATCTTCAGTCGGAATCGTTAACTCGTATGCTTTTGACTCCATCGCAAGTCCAGTTCGTAAGTCGGTATTCATGCCTTCATTAATCGCATATTTTGCTTGTTTAATGGCAACTGGTCCATTTTTCATAATTTTATGGGCTAGATTCTCACAACTCGAAATCAGTTCGGATTTTTTTACTACGTTTAAAATGAGACCGAGCTCATATGCTTCTTCCGCGGTAAGCTGTTTAGCGGTAAAGATTAGCTCTTTCGCTCTCATTTCACCTATTAAACGCGGTAATCGCTGTGTCCCGCCTGCACCAGGAATGATTGCCCAACTCGTTTCCGTAAGCCCCATCTTTATACCTTCAACAGCGATCGAGAAATCGCAGGCCAACATCAATTCAAATCCTCCACCAAATGCATAGCCATTCACTGCGGAAATCGTCGGCTGAGGTAATTCAGCAATGCTGTTAAATGCGTCACGAATTGCTTTTACATTGCGCCGCACTTCCGTATCATTCAATGTTCTACGCTCTTTCAAGTCAGCACCGGCACTAAATGCCTTTTCACCAGCCCCAGTGAAAATAACTACTTGCACTTCCGAGTCAAGGTGAATAGAGTCCGTTACTTCCTGCAACTTTTGAAGCGTATCATAGTTAAAACAGTTTAGCGCTTCTTCCCGGTTAATCGTGACATAGGCTATATTATCTTTCTTCTCATATAAAACAGGTCCCATTATTCCACTCCTTCCATCCATGAGGGTCTAGTTCTTTTTAGAGGATTGCTCCGTTACTTTCTCCACAATTGTTGCAATACCTTGGCCGACACCGATACACATCGTCGCCAAACCGTATTTTATATCCCGTTTATTCATTTCATAAATAAGTGTCGTTAAAATACGGGCCCCACTTGCCCCAAGTGGGTGACCAAACGAAATTGCACCACCATTCACATTGACTTTTTCCTGATTTAACTTCAATTGACGTATGCACTCGATTGACTGTGAAGCAAATGCTTCATTCAACTCAACGAGTCCTATATCTTCAACAGTAAGTCCAGCCCGATCCATCGCTTTTCTTGATGCATAGATAGGACCTAAACCCATCACAGCGGGTTCAAGCCCTGCTGATGCACCAGTAACATACTTGGCGAGCGGTTTCAAGTTCAATTCTTTCGCTTTCTCCGCACTCATGATAAGTAATGCGGCCGCACCATCATTCACCCCGGATGCATTGCCCGCCGTCACCGTGCCACCTTCAAAAATGGGGCGCAATTTGCTAAGACTTTCAATTGTTGTATCCGGTCGTGGATGCTCGTCCGTATCGACGATTATCTCGTTTCCTTTACGGTCTTTATAAACGACTGGAATGATTTCATTTTTAAATGCATTTTGTTCCAGTGCCACTTTTGCACGGCGCTGGCTTTCAAGTGCGAAAGCATCCTGCTCTTCACGTGTGATATTGAATCTTTCGGCAACATTTTCAGCCGTTTTTGGCATTGTATCAGAACCATACATTTCCTCTAATCTTTTGTTCGTAAAACGCCAGCCTATCGTTGTATCATAGAGTTTCATATCGCCCCGTGGGAAATCAGCTTCGGGTTTCCCCATAACGAATGGCGCACGTGACATACTTTCAGTTCCGCCTGCAATGAAAATATCCCCTTCCCCGGCCATAATTGCTCGGGAAGCATACATCACGGCGTCAAGTCCTGAACCACATAGACGGTTAATGGTCGTCCCACCCACTTCAATAGGAAGCCCCGCAAGTAAAGCGGACATTCTTGCCACGTTTCGATTGTCTTCTCCTGCCTGATTCGCATTTCCGAAAACGACCTCTTCAATTTGTTCTGGTAGAAGATTCGGATTTCGCTCAAGTAGCGCTTTAATGACAACAGCACCCAGGTCATCCGGTCTAATCGATTTCAACGCCCCTTTATATCTCCCGAACGGTGTGCGTACAGCATCTACAATAACTACCTCTTTCATTTTTTATCCTTCCCCTCTTTGTTCGTATAGTCATACACTCCTTTACCACTTTTTCGTCCGAGACGTCCTGCCTTCACGTATTGCTCTAGAAGTGGTGCAGGTCGATACTTTTCACCAAGTTTTTCATGTAAATATTTCAGATTATTAAGGCGGGCATCAAGACCGACAAGATCAACAAGTTCAAAAGGACCCATCGGATAATTCAAACCTAATTTAATGGCCTTATCGATATCTTCAGGCGAACCAAGTCCTTCTTGCAACATGTAAAACGCTTCATTTCCAACAAGGGCGCTAATCCTGCTTGTTACAAAGCCAGGAAACTCATTAATGACAACCGTTTCCTTCCCCATATTCTTAGCTACCTTTTCAATTATTGCGGCTGTTTCATCACTTGTTTCCAAACCACGGATTATTTCAACAAGCGGCATTTTATGTACCGGATTAAAGAAGTGCATGGCAATTGTTTTTTCTGGACGATTTGAAAACGATGCAATTTCAGTTGGGCTCATTGTTGATGTATTGCTAGCGAAAAAACAGTGCTCAGGTGCATGTGCTTCAATCGTTTCAAACACTTTCTTTTTAATTTCCACTACTTCCGGGACCGCTTCAATTATCAAATCGGCAGTTCCAGCTGCGATTGCCAAATCTGTTTCAAAACTTAAATTTGCCCTTGCCTTATCCGCTGCATCACTAGAAATCTTGCCACGTTCCAGCCCTTTTTCAAAAATAACTCCAATTTCTTTTTCAGCATTCTGTAAAGCTTCCTTATTAATATCAACGATGGTCACCATATAACCACCAATCGCTCCCACATAAGCAATGCCTCTACCCATTACACCAGAGCCGACCACAACAATATTATTAATCATATACTTTCCCCCCGTGCTTTTAATAAGTAAGGAACAGGTGTCCTTCCGGCCCCTGTTCCTTATTCTTCATTGTTATAGTCCGAACGGATTTAGTGGACGTGAACCGTAATATGACATAATGCTCTTTGTTTCCGAATAAAGGTCCAGTGTTTCAATTGCGAGTTCCCGACCGAACCCGGATTGTTTGTATCCACCGAATGGCGTACCTGGGAACGCAGAGAACGGACAATTAATCATCACAATTCCCGCTTCAATTTGATTTGCTACACGTGTTGCACGTGCGCCATTTGTCGACCAAATAGCAGAAGCCAAACCAAACTCTGAGTCATTTGCCAATGCAATCGCTTCTTTTTCATCTTTAAACTTCGACACAACAACGACTGGTCCAAATATTTCTTCTTGGACAACTTTCATGTCTTGTGCCACGTTTCCGATAACCGTTGGGGCATACCAATAGCCATTTTCAAAGCCAACTGGATTCAATACTTTTCCGCCTGCAAGTATTTCAGCACCTTCATCGATTGCAGATTGGACATACCTTTCAATTGTATCCATCTGATTTTTATCAATTACTGCACCCAAATGCGTTGCTTTATCAAATGGGTTTCCAACTACAAGCTTGTTTGTTTTTTCGATGAATTTCTCGACGAACTCATCGTAAACACTTTCATGGATATAGATACGGGATCTTGCATCACAAGATTGTCCTGTGTTGTTATAAATACCGTAAATTGAACCATCTACCGCCGCTTCAATATCTGCATCTTCAAAAACAAGGTTTGGAGATTTCCCGCCAAGTTCAAGCGTTACGCGTTTCAATGTATTGGAAGCTCTGCCCATAATATCTTTTCCAATTGGCGTAGAACCCGTAAATGCAACTTTGTTAACCAATTCATGTTCTACTAAATAGTTACCTATTTCAGAACCTGAACCTGGAAGGATGTTGACCACACCTACCGGAACACCTGCTTCAAGACAGATTTCTCCAAGAATAATTGCTGTAAGCGGTGTCAATGATGCTGGTTTGATAATGACTGAACAGCCTGCTGCAATCGCCGGGGCCACTTTCCAAGCAGCCATCATTAGTGGATAGTTCCACGGAATGATTTGCGCGCACACACCGACAGGTTCTTTTTCCGTATAGTTATGAAATTGCCCCGGTACAGGGTTTACTGAGCCTCTGTGGCCAACGAGAGCACCTGCATAAAATTCGAAGTCCTCAACCGCTTGATTAATCTGCGCTTGAGCGGCACTAAGGGATTTACCCGTATTTAAAACTTCAAGTTCAACTAACTCATTAAAACGACTGCGCATAATTTCAGCAATTTTATTCAATACACGTGAACGTTTATTGACAGGAAACCTTTTCCACTTCCCATTATCAAATGCTTCTCTTGCGGCCTCCACCGCTTTTTGGGCATCTTCTTTTGTTGCTTTCGCTACTTCAGCAAAGACTTCTCCAGTGGCGGGATTGTATACTTTCGTACGACCACCATTGCTGCTTTCAACTTGCTCACCGTTAATGAACAGTTTATAAAAATCACGCTTCATTGACTGCGTTTCAGTTTGTGTTTCAGTTTGTGTTTCTTGCGTTTTCGTCATGATTATTCCCCCTCTTATCTTCCTCTAAATTCAGATTTTCTTTTTTGCATAAAAGCGTTTACACCTTCACGATGATCTTCTGTCAATCCTGCGATGCGCTGACCTTGTGCCTCTTTTTCAAGGTAATCTTCGAATGAAAGATTCGTTGCGTCTTTCAATGAACGCTTTATGAGGCCAATCGCCTTGGTCGGCATCGAAGCAAGACGCGCTGAAAATGCGGTGACTTCCTTTGTCCAGTTATCTTCCTCGATAGCACGTAAAGCAAGACCAAGTTCAACAGCCTGCTCCGCAGTTACTTTCTCCCCTAATATCGCAAGTTCTGCCGCTTTTGCAAGACCGACAAGCTTTGATAGATAGTAAAGGTTACCGGAGTCTGGAATAAGTCCAACGTGAATAAAAGCATTCATTAAACTAGCACGCTCAGAAATAAGCCTGAAATCACAAGCAAGCGCAAGGCTGAATCCCGCCCCCGCGGCTACGCCATTAATGGCCGCTATGATTGGCTTTTCACATTGGCGTATCTGCATAATCATTGGACCATAATGATCACGCAGCACTTGCCCGTGATCCATTTCTTCCGTCACTTCCGATAAATCCTGTCCCGAACAAAATGCACGTCCCTCGCCTGTAATAACAACACAACGGACGTCGTCATCCTGGGCAGCCGATCGTATCGCATCTTTGATTTCTCGATTCATCTGGGCAATAAACGCATTCAATTTATCGGGACGGTTTAAAGTGAGCCAGGCAACACCATCTTTTATATCGTAGGTAATCGTTTCAAACATGAAGCCTCGCCTCCTTCATTTCCCTTTATAATTCGGCTTTCTCTTTTCAATAAAAGCTTTCATACCTTCTTTTTGATCTTCCGAGGAAAACAGTAGATAGAAGTTTTTTCGCTCATATTGCATTCCTTCGTAAAGTGGGTAATCCACCGCTTTATTTACAGAATCTTTGATAAGTCGCAGGGATAATGGCGGCATGACCGTGAGTCTACCCGCAAATCTAAGGGCTTCTTCCATTAATACCTCAGGAGAAACGATCCGATTAATGACTCCATGATTTAACAGTTCTTCAGCCTGGATTCGTTCCCCAGTCCATAACCACTCAAGCGCCTTTGATTTGCCAACTAACTTTGTTAACCGCTGCGTTCCACCTGCACCTGGCATAACACCAAGACTCACTTCTGGAAAAGAGAATTCCGTTCCGCTCGCCGCAATCAGCATGTCACAACAAAGGGCAAGTTCAAAGCCCCCACCAAAGACGAAGCCATGAACAGCACCGATTACCGGTTTTTTAATAAGAGCAAGCTTATCCCAATCCTCAAACTGATTTAACAATTCAAGATGGATTGGATCCGCTTCAGCCATCTCATCGATATCGGCACCTGCCGAAAAAGCACGACCTTTTCCGGCAATCAGAATAACACGTACGTCATCATTTCTATCAAATGACTCCATCGCACGCAAAATTTCGCTAACCATCTTACGATTCAATGAATTATATTGACGGGGCCGATTCAACTCAATAACCGCGATCTGATTGTCGATCGTTGTGTCAATGAACTCATAATCGCTCATTATGCGTCCTCGCCAATCATTAACGTGACAATTTTACCCGCGAAGCCCATCAAGTCTTTCCCTGAAGCTTTCCCCTCATCTGAACGAAGACCTGCTTGAAGCGATTGCAAATCATCATAGATCATCTCGCACATTAAGTAGTAAGCCGCTTCGCCTCCCATTGGAGAACCAGTCATTTTCGTCACTTTCATTTCACGTAGACCCGGGATTTTTGCAGTGATTGGTGCATGCACATTGAAGTAATGATTATCGAATTCTTCTTTGTTCTCAGGTTGTTTATAAAGCGCAATTAGTTTAGTCATTTTTTCTCCTCCATTTTACATTAATGTTGATACAGGTTTCATCGCTTCAAAAGGGGTTTTACAACTCCTGCAGTATAAAATACTTCTACAAGCCGTTGGTCCAAAAATATTTTCCATCGTCACATAGGTAGAGTCACAGTACGGGCAATCCACATGCCATGAACCATCTTCCTCCAAGTGGCGGGGCGGGGCCGCAATTCCAAACTCTTTCAATCCCGCACGCCCTTGTTCAGTAACTCGATCCGAGGTCCATGGCGGGCTGTATATGAAATCTACGGTTACTTCAGCTACCCCAGGAATACCTTGCACTGCCTTCCTCGTATTCTCCCTTATAATCTCAAGGGCTGGACAGCCTAGAAACGTGGGTAGCAAAGTCACTGTAACGTGGTTGTTTTCCGCTTCGATTTTCTCTACCATTCCGAGATCCACAATGCTTACCGTATCAATTTCCGGGTCTTTGACATTCCAAAGAACTTGTAACACTGTGTCATTCTTCAAATCTGTAGTAGTAACCATTACAGACACCTCTTTCTAAATTCGAATTACCAACTGGCAGAAAGATCCATTCTGTACACTTCAGATAAGGTTGCAATCGCTTCCACCAAATCCCTTGTATGCTCACCATTACGACCATTTCTTTCCGCGTTTTTGGGAACCACTGGCAAATCATTACCTAGTTTTTCAAACATAGGCGTAATTGCCAAGATCCAATTTTCTTCCAAATCTTCTTCTGTTGCAATGATATCAAAACGTTCAATCGCTTCTTTTTGGTCGCCGTATGAAAACACGTCCCCAAAATCCGCCATAACTAACTTAATCGCATCGGTCATTCTTACCTTCGCATCTTCTGTGGAGCTAAGTAACTGTTCGAACCACACTCTCCAATGCATTAAATGATAATAAATTTCCATATTAACTTTGATTGCCACTTCCGCAAGAGGTTCATATGAACTGTTACGTAGAGAATCAATCTTCACTTTTTTAGCTTGTGTATAAAAATAGCTTCTCACAACAGTATATGCCCAGTCATATTGAGGTGTATCCATGTAATACCCTTCTCCGTTCACCCGCTCCGTCAAGACACTATTTCGTCTTTCTTCAGCAGGTCGTAGATGGGCTAAATCATCGGCCTTCCCCGCTCCCAGGTTTTCCAATAACATATAATACATTGCCGAGTGTCCCATTGTATCTTGCGTGATTGAAGAAGATGCAACATCTTCTTCAATATGGGGTGCAAGACCTAGCCATTCAGATGCGCGATATGAAAAGAGAAAGTCATCATCAGCCAGCTGGAATAGAAGCGCTTTCACTGCTTCCCGCTCTTCGACACTTAATACTTTTTCCGTATTACTCATTTCTTTCTTCCCCCTGCCCATGACAATATTTCCTTTTCATCCAGCATGCCTTGTTCGTATTCGCGCCACTTTTTCCGCAAATAACCATAGCCCTTTGTTGTTCGGTAATCTTTATTGTCCAGTCTTGGAAGCGACATTCTCTCTTCCTCACTCATACTGCGGACATTCTTTCGATTTACAACCCAGATGTCTACAACAGGTTCGCGACGCATAAAGTTTTCCTGCGCCAAGATTAGTGCCATATCTTCATTTGGAGCGAGCAAGTTGAATTGATGTTGAAATGAAGATGTTGGTGTCCGCTTGCTAAATACTTCATATTCCTGATAAAACGATTTCGTTTCTGACATTATCCTCGATTCCCCTTTCTACACCCATTTAGTTTACCTTTGCACTAAGTGCTTCACGAACCCACGCGTTGTTTTCATATGATGAACGACGTAGATTTAAACGCGCCTGTGATCGCGGTCCATTATTGCTAATAATTTTTCTGAATTCCGCCCAGTCTGGCTGTTGGTAAATCCATTCCTTACTTTCTTCATTAAAATAAATTGTTTCATCTGGGATTGTCATTCCGAGTGATAGAATACGTGGAACATACTTATCCAAGAAACTTTGGCGTAACTCTTCGTTCGTATTGATACGAATTTTGTATCTAATCGTAGCTTCTTGTTTAGATGTACCTGTTGTAGCTTTACTTTCAGGTCCAAAGAACATAAGAAGTGAGGGCCACCAACGATTCAATGCATCTTGGACCATCGCTTTCTGTACGTCTGTTCCTTCCGCAAGCGCCATAATGATTGCTTCGCCGTGTTGCGCATGGAATACTTCTTCCGCACAAATACGCTGCAAAGCTTTTGCGTACGGTCCGTATGAAGCACCAAGCATATTTGTCTGTGTGATGATGGCCGCTCCATCAACAAGCCAACCAATTAACCCTGCGTCTGCCCAGGTTTTCGTTTCCATATGGAAGACATTATGAAACTTCAAGTCTTCATTAAACAGATCTTGCATCAAATCGCCACGCGTTTTTCCATACGGTTTTAACAAATCCTCCACCACACGAAGAAGAAGCTGGCCATGACCCATCTCATCTTGTACTTTCGCCATAATCCCAAGTTTCCGATAAAGCGACGGAGCTTTAGGCACCCATTCTTTTTCAGGAAGAGCACCCATAATTTCACTCATTCCATGCATTGAGATTAATTTAATTAACGTATCTCGATATTCCCGAGGCATCCAATCGTCTGCTTCAATTTTTTCTCCTGCAACAATCCGCTTCATAAAATAGATCATTTTTTGATCTTCAGTCATTATAACCATGTACTTTTTTCCTCCCTCACACCAATTTGTATTAAAACGCTTGTAAATGATGTAACAGTTTTTAAACGACAACAAACTATGTTGTTATATATAAGAATAGTATAGTACATCGATATATTTAATGCAAATGTATTCTGATTAATTTAAATCATATGTCTTCACATTACATGGAGAAAATGATGCAATCGGGATACATGCGATTATATGAGTAGTGACATTAAATTAAATTTGTTATACTTCTTCGAGAACAATTGGATATGATGCGACTTTAATAGAATCGGTAGGACAGCCTTCTAATGCATCTTCAAGATCATCGTAGAAATCTTCATCCACCTCTACCCTACCTTCGTTATCATCGAGATGCACAAACGCAAATCCTTCGTTGTTATAATCAAATATATCTGGCGCACTCGCCCCGCAAGCTCCACATGCAATACACGTTTCTTGGTCAACAACAGTATATTTAGCCATACCGTCCACCTCCTTTTTATTCACCGTAAACAGTTTTGTTATTCACTGTCCGACTTTCACTTTCTTATCTTCTGTTTGCTCCATAAGCGTTGTACTGTGAACCGCTTGTACTTTCGCCGTTGGATCAATGTAGACCTTCGCGTTACTAATCGCTGTTGGGGCCTCGCCAAATCCGGTTGCAATCAACTTCACTTTTCCTTCATACGTGCAAATATCTCCAGCTGCGTAAATACCCTCAATATTCGTTTCCATTTTCGAGTTGACGACGATGCTGTTTTTTTCTATTTCAAGACCCCATTCGCTAATCGGACCGAGCGAAGAAATAAAACCATGATTTATGATCACTTCATCAACAGCAACCACTTCTTGATCGCCCTTCACTTTTTCAAGGACAACCTGTTCGATGCTATTTTCACCAATAAATTCGATAGGGATGAACGGCGTCTTGACTTCCACTGATGAGTTCATTAAGTTTTCCACACTAGCTTCATGCGCACGGAATTTATCTCTGCGATGTATGAGCGTCACTTTTTCCGCGATTGGTTCAAGCATCAGTGACCAGTCAACAGCCGAGTCGCCTCCGCCAAAAACGTGGACATTCTTACCCGCGAACTGGTTTAAATTCTTTATGAAGTAATGCAAGTTTTTCCCTTCATATTTCTCTGCTGTCTCAATTCCTAGTTTTTTCGGCTGAAATGCCCCGTTACCTGCCGTGATAATAATGGCTTTTGAAAAATGTACCGCATGATTTGTGGTCAATTTAAACGTACCATCCTCTAGTTTCTCCACTTGTCGAACATCCTGTTCAAGTGTGATCATCGGTTCGAACTGAGACATTTGTTCCACCAAGTTATCAATGAGCCCCTGCCCACTGATTTTCGGAAATCCAGCTATATCGTAAATATATTTTTCAGGATATAACGCGGAGAGCTGACCTCCGATTTGTGGAAGGCTTTCAATAATGTTCACAGACATTTTTCTCATGCCAGCGTAAAATGCTGTAAATAACCCAACAGGACCTCCACCAATCACTGTCACATCAAAGACATTCTCATCGTTACTCATAAATAGACTCCTCTTCTCCAGTTTCTAGTTTCACTTTCCCGCGTATTAGCAACTATCGCTCTAAATACATATTATATAAATCTCATCATCCCGTAAAAGAAGTCTGCAATGAGATTTCTCATTCCTCCAATCATCACGTTTGATTATATAACGTAATTAAAACGACTCACTTAGTTTATGTTATACAAAGTATATTAATACTTAGTTTAAACAGTGTCAACCAATGCAGGCGATGGTTTATCGAAAAAATGATTACTTCATCCCTATCAAAGAATAAGTTCCTTCCATATAATATGAAACAAGATGCCGTTATATTTGTAATGGCATCTTGTTTCTATATAAGTTGAATTTAAGTTTTACATTTTTGTTGATTCAACATATGCTTGTTTGACGCGTTTGTTTCAATTATTCAAGTATAAATGGGCCGATAGATCTTTCGTTCAACTTATATAAGTTCTTATTTATTTTTCAAGTAACATCCATTTACCATCTTTAACAACCGCCATAACCAAGCTATCCGCTGTTAAACCATTATGATCTTTATCAGAAAAGTTGAACACACCTGTTGTACCGATCCAGTTAGTAATATTATTCTCCAAGTGTTCACGAATTGCTTCACGATCTGTAGCTCCGTTTTTCAACGCATCGATTACAAGCATAATGTTGTCATAGCCGTAAGAACCGAAGTTTGTTGGCTCACTACTGTACTTATCCGTATACGCTTTGTAGAAAGAAGAAATGGCATCGAATTGTACATCATCCCCAGAAATCTGGCTAGGGAAGAGTAGTTTACCTGTAGGGATAACTACACCTTCAGCAGCAGCTTCAGCTAATGTAATAAAGTTCTGGTTTGCAATTCCGTGACTTCCGATAATAGGCAAGTCAATACCTAAATCACGTGTGTTTTTCGCCACAACTGCCGGTCCAGGATTTGTACCCCAAACAACAATCGCTTCTGCTTTTGCTCCGTTGATTTTTGTAAGTTGTGCACTCATATCAGGATCTTGTGTGTTGTAGCTTTCTTTTGCTACAATTTCAATTTTGTATTCGTCCGCGAGTGCTTCCATTTGCTCAAGTCCACTTGAACCAAATGCGTTGGAGTCAATAATCGTCCCAATCTTGCTGATCCCCTGCTCATTCAAGTACATATACACACGCTCAACCGCATGTCTGTCAGATTGTGGTGTTTTGAACACCCATTTTGCATCTTCAACAGGCTCAACAATATGTGTACTTGCTGCCGCCGAAATCATCGGTACTTGCTGCTGTAACGCAATTCCTTTAATTGCAAGGCTCTCCCCACTACCTGATGAACCTAGAAGTACAAGAACTTTTTCATCATTAATCAAACGGTTTGCTTCCTGTGTTGCTTTTTCTTGACTTGATTCATCGTCGGCTAAAATAATTTTCAACGGAACCCCGTTAATGCCGCCTTCACTATTGATTTTCTCTTCTATTAACTTCGTTGCATTCCATTCTGGCTCGCCAAGCGGGCTATTTGGTCCGGTTTTTGAGTAGATTGCTCCGATTTTATACTCGCTTACTTCCCCAGAGCCTGCACTGCCACCCGCTTTACCAGCTTCTTCTTTCTCTACGCTTTCGCTACATGCCGCAAGAAACAATGCAGTCATCATAGCCAAAAGCAATGGCAATAGTAATTTTCTCATTAGTAGTTATCCCCCATTTTAGTTTACTGTGTGGCCCAAATACGCTTCTTTTACTTCAGGATCATTCAACAATTCTTTAGAACTTCCACTTTTGACAATTTCACCGTGGGAAATAACATATCCACGGTCAGCAACTTTTAAAGATGCGGTAACATTCTGTTCGATCAATAATACTGTTGTACCGAATTCAGCACGTAAATTCCGGACAAGTTCAAGCACATCTTTGGCAATCAGCGGAGCCAATCCCAACGAAGGTTCGTCAAGCAAAAGCAACTCCGGCTCCGCCATGACTCCTCGGGCAATGGCGAGCATCTGTTGTTGCCCCCCAGACATCGTTCCACCTAGCTGATTTTTCCTGTCCTTTAATATCGGAAATAAATCAAAAACTTTTCCAATATTTTTTTCAATGTTTTTCATTTTTGATTTTTTACGATGATGATAGGCACCTAAATATAAATTGTCCAACACTGTCATCGTTGAAAATACTTGCCGGTGTTCAGGAACATGTACAAGATGTTTTTCAACGACTTTTTCCGCTTCCATTCCAGCGATATTAACCCCCTGGTAGATAATACTGCCACCAGTTGGCTTCAGAAGTCCTGAAATCGTTTGTAATAATGTTGTTTTACCGGCCCCATTCGCTCCGAGCAACGCAACGATTTCTCCTTTATTGATAGCTAAGGAGACGCCTTTCAATGCTTGAATAGGTCCATAACTGACCGATAAATCGATGACCTCCATTAATTTATCCCCGTTCATATCGCCTCCTCCTCCACCTCTTCTTCATCTATATCAGCACCTAAGTAGGCAGTGATAACAGCTTCATTCTCCTGAATTTCTTTCGGTGTACCTTCAGCTATTTTAACTCCCTGATCCAGAACGACGAGCTTATCACAAATGCTCATGACAAGATCCATATCATGTTCGACAACCAGAACTGTAACACCCGTATCACGCACTTTGTTGATCAATGCACTCATTTCCTGTGTCTCTTTATGATTCAGACCAGCCGCGATTTCATCCAGTAGCAATAGTTTCGGTTCTGTTGCAAAAGCTCTCGCGAATTCAAGTAGACGTAATTTTCCAAGTGACAAGCTGGATGCCTTCTGATCAAAAATGTCTTGCAAACCGAAAAATGCTAAGTAACTCATCGCCTGATCATATACTTTCCGCTCTTTTCTGGTTATTCCAAGAAGTAACGATGCCATTCCAAACAAGTTTGTCTTCGTTTGCATATGCTGACCGACCATTACATTTTCGATGACCGTCATATTCTTAAATACTTGCAAGTTTTGGAAGGTTCGTGAAATTCCCAATGGTGCAACTTGATATGCAGGCAACTTTTCAATGCGTGTCCCCTGAAAGGTAATAGTTCCCGTAGTAGGCGGAAAAACAGAAGAAATCATATTGAACATGGTACTCTTCCCCGCACCATTTGGTCCGATCAGCCCAACGATTTGTCCTTCTTCGACTGTAAATGAAACTTCACTATTGGCCACGACACCGCCAAATCTTTTCGTAATAGAGTCAACCTGTAACAATTAAAATCGCCTCACTTTCATGAAATCACCTTTTTTTCATTACCTTTTTGCCGCCAGTTTTAACATTGATTTTTTACTGGACCGTTTTGTCAATAAAGCATCAAACCAGTCAGCAACAGTAGGAAACAAGCCGCGTGGTAAGAAAATGACAACCAACATTAAAATCAAGCCGTAAATGACATGTTCAAAGTCACTTGTAATGAAAGGAAACTTCTCCCCAAGCATATGAACGACAATGCCGACCATTCTAATAAGCAGTGTACCGATCAGCGCGCCCCACACACTTCCACTTCCACCCAACACAACCATTGCCAAGAAAAGAATAGATGCATCAAACGTAAATGCCGCCGGAGAAATACTATAACTCATATGCGCAAATAACCAGCCTGCCAGCCCGGCAAACATGGCGCTTAGAATGAATATTTGCATTTTATATTTACTCGTATTCACACCCATCGAACTTGAAGCGATTTCACTATCATGAATAGAACGAAGTGCCCGCCCGACTCTCGAATGAACAATATTCAACGACAGGATTAAGACGATAATCACAAAAAACCAAACAAGATAATAATAAGGAATTCCTTGATTTATCGTATAACCGAATAAGTTAAGTTGGGGAATTCCGAAAAACCCGGACGCTCCCTTTGTCACACCCCGCCATTCCACTAATAACGTATGTACAATAATTCCTAATGCAAGTGTCGCCATCGCAAGATAATAACCACTTAATCTTGACATCGTATAGCCCATAATAAAGGCCAACAATCCCGGGAAAAGTAGAGCAATCGGTAGACTTACCCACGGACTCCAACCCATTGTCGCCGTCAAGACAGATGTCGTATAAGCCCCTATACCGTAAAAGGCAGCTTGTCCAAGTGATATTTGACCTGCATATCCCATTAATAATCCGAGACCAATCGCAATAATCGCATAAATGCCGGCGAATGTTGCTTGCGTTAAATAAAATGACTGTGTAACGATGAACGGGAATACAAGGATTGCCAAAGCAAAAACTAGCACGCCCATCCATTTGGTTTGTTGAACCCCTTGCAGCTTCATCACAATCCTCCTTTTCCAACGCTTTTTTCACCCAAAATACCACTCGGACGAATTAACAAAATTAACAGGATTGCAGAAAATGTAATTGCATCCTTCATCCCTGAACTGATATAGCCAGCTCCCAACGATTCAAGTAAACCAATCAATAATCCACCAATAACAGCTCCTGGAGCACTTCCAAGACCACCTAATATTGCTGCTGAGAAACCTTTAATGCCAAGCATTGTACCCATATCATAAGAAGGGAACATAATGGGAGCGATAGCTAGACCCGCCAATGCACCGAGCGCCGCACTCAATGTGAATGAAAGCGATGACATTCTTTTCGGGCTGATTCCCATCAGACGTGCTGCTAAAGGATTTACTGAGGAAGCTTGAAACGCTTTACCGACCATTGTTTTATCGATGAGAATATAGAGTAGGAAAACGACTAAAAGCATAATGACGACTACCCAAATTGCTTGTGGTGTAATAGTAGCATTGGCAATGTTGACCGGGGTGTTTTCCGTGAACGGGGCAACCCGTAGTTGGTCTTTCCCCCAAACCACACTGGCAATTCCACGAATAAATATAGCTGTTCCGATCGTCAAAATAATCAAACTGATCGGATCTGCTCCCTTTGCCCGTCTAATTAGGAGATACTCCATTATCCAACCCAATATTGAAACGACTATAATCGTGATAACAAACCCGAGAAGGTAGGGCACTCCGGCAGACGTTAGCGAATACATCGTCAAACCGCCCAACATCACAAATTCGCCTTGGGCTAGATTAATAACCTTCGTAACACTATAAATCGTAACAAAACCGAGAGCGACGATGGCATAAATACTGCCAATTGTCACTCCTGTCAATGTAAATTGTAAAAGATCCCCCATCACATACACTCCTTTTCCGATTTGCTAGTTATACACCAACCGGGTTTTTTTCCCGCTTATCGACTAATCGGATAGCCTTTCCTTCTGAACGCGGAAGCGTTTTTGGCGCGTTTACTACAACATCAATTGATATCAGACAAGTGGATTTCATCTGGTGTTGAATCTTTCTCTTTAATGCAGTAATCGTATCGTGTTTCAAGTCTTCACCAATTTCATTGTAAAGGACTGCTTCACACTCAACATGCAACTCTATACCATCCATTGCACCTCTACGAATCAAATGAATTTGATACACTGGAACAAGTCCGCTTACTTGGAGAAGTTCTCTTTCCATTTCCGATGGGAAAACGTTTACGCCACGAATAATAATCATATCGTCGGTACGACCTTTAACACGTGACATTCTCGTCGTTGTTCTGCCGCATTTACATTTCTCGCGGGTGATGGAAGCTATATCTCCTGTGCGATAGCGGATAATTGGTAGCGCTTCCTTTTGAAGACTGGTAAAGACAAGTTCACCGCTTTCTCCATCTGCAAGTGGAGAAAGTGTATCCGGATCAATTACTTCTACATAGAAATGATCCTCTGCTATATGAAGTCCATTCTGCTCTTCATGGCATTCAATTGCTACACCAGGTCCCATAATTTCACTTAACCCATAAATATCAACTGCTTTAAAATTCAGTTTTTTCTCAAGAGTAGCACGCATTTCTTCCGACCATGCTTCCGCCCCGAGAATACCATATTCTAGATTCGTTTCACGTGGATCTATCCCCATATCTTCCATCTTTTCAACGATGCTTAGAATGTAAGAAGGTGTGCCACAAATGCCTCTTGGCTTCAAGTCATTAATAAGCGTAATCTGCCGTTCTGTATTCCCACCGGAAATCGGCACTATCGCAACGCCAAGTTCATCTGCCCCTTGGTGAAGTCCTAGTCCGCCGGTAAATAATCCATAGCCATATGCGTTATGAAAAACATCCGACTTCTTTCCACCAGCCGCAACGATTGCTCTTGCAACAATAATTCCCCAATTCTTTAAATCATTTTCTGTATAACCAACTATTGTAGGTTTACCACTTGTCCCGGATGATCCGTGAATCCGATGTATTTTTTCTATTGGCTCGGCGAATAGTCCATATGGATATGTATCACGAAAATCTTTCTTTATCGTAAATGGCAGTTTCATAATATCTTCTAAAGATTGTATATCCTCCGGCTTAATACCAAGCTCATCAAACTTTTTTTTGTAAAAATCAACGTGATTATATACCTTTTCCACTGTTGACTTTAGATTGCCCAACTGCCACTCTTCCATTTGAGCGCGTGAGGCTGTTTCAATTTCTGGATTGTACATATAGCTTTTCCCCCTAATCACTTTGTTAGTATTTTAATAGCTTAGTTATATAACGAATAATAAACGAGGTGTGTATTATTTGTAATAAACAATAGACTAATACATAATTCAAACAAAGTCAACACTAATTTCTGAACATTCACTCCGATAGATTTTTGAATGTTATTTAAAATCAGAATAACAAGTGATACCTGATCTATCGGTATAATTGCAGTTCAGTTGATAATCTAGGGGAGCTATCAACTTAAAAGTAAACCATTCCGATAAAAAAAACCCTAGCTTTTCGTTCTTAGAAGATATCATAATAATACATTTTTATAAAAAAAAGAATTCAAATAAAGGGAAATTAACAAATTATATCATATAATTTATCATTAAATGTATTTATTGTATTGAGTTAAAATATAAAAACGGTGTAAAAATACAGGAAATAAAAATGATTAGTATCATGCGAAATGACTAAAAGAAGGACTCGTTGTTGGTTATTTCACAGGAAAAAACGGGGTTTTAATTTTATATAAAAAATATTTTTAAAATCGTTAATTATATGAAGAAACATTTTTATAGTTTGTAAATAAAAATAGTAAAAACCGTCACACTCTTTGTCTATAGACAAAGAGTGTGACGGTTTTTTCGCTAAAGTGAAATGGATGATTACTCTCACTTCGAGTGACGGATTTATCACATATACCCTTTTTTCTTGTAGTTCATCTCCTTATCATTGATACTAAGACTATTTTACTGTCACCGGCACTGCTTTTTCAATCGCTTGTTTAAGGTCTGCAATCGTATCTTCCACCGATTCAAGGCCTACTGAAAGTCTAATCAATTCTTCCGTTACACCCGATTTCGTCAAGTCTTCTGAACTAAGTTGCTGATGCGTCGTGGAAGCCGGATGGATAATAAGCGATTTCGCATCGCCTACGTTGGCAACATGCGACCAGATTTCAACGTTATCAATCACTTTACGTCCTGCGTCACGTCCGCCTTTGATGCCGAAAATAATGATGGAACCGAAGCCATTTTTCAAATACTTCTTCGCGAGGTCTGAGGATGGATGATCTTTATTGCCTGTGTATGTTACCCATTCAACTGACGGATGTTGTTTCAGGAATTCCGCTACTTTAACCGCATTTTCATTATGCCTTGTTACACGTAAATGAAGCGTTTCAAGTCCTTGTAAGAAATTAAATGCACTATCCGGATCTAAACATGGACCAAAGTCACGCAAGAGCTGCACGCGAAGTTTCGTCGCAAATGCTGCACCCGCTGTATCAATACCGTAACGTAGACCGTGGTAAGAATTATCCGGTTCCGTGAAACCAAGGAATTTCCCTTGCGTCCAATCAAATTTCCCTGCATCGACAGCAATTCCGCCAATTGTCGTACCATGTCCACCAATCCATTTCGTCGCGGAATGAATGACAACATCCGCACCGAATTCAATTGGGTTCGAACCGTATGGCGATGGGAAAGTATTGTCAATAAGCAACGGAATACCGTTTTCATGTGCAATGCTCGCAACCGCCTCAATATCAAGTACATGAAGGCTTGGGTTACCGATTGTCTCTCCAAATAATGCTTTTGTTTTATCTGTAATCGCTGCGCGGAAATTTTCCGGATCTGTCGCATCGACGAATTTCACATTGATGCCGTAACGTGGTAGCGTGACCGCGAATAAATTATACGTACCGCCATACAAATTGCTAGCTGCCACAATTTCATCTCCAGCACCTGCGACATTTAGGATTGAGAAAGCGATTGCCGCCATACCTGAGGACAAAGCTACTGCCGCAGTTCCACCTTCAAGAAGTGCAACGCGCTCTTCAAACACAGAGACTGTCGGATTCGTAATACGTGTGTAGATATTCCCCGCTTCTTGTAGAGCGAATAGTTTTTGAGCATGTTCCGTGTCACGAAATACAAAGGCTGTAGTTCTATGAATTGGCAACGCACGTGATCCCGTCACCGGGTCAGGCTGTTGTCCTCCGTGTAAAAGAATCGTTTCGGGTTGAAGTTTTGTCATTGTCAGTACCCCCAATAGTTTTTTAGATGGCTGCTCTATGCGGAGGCGTCGGGGATTTTACGAAATAAAAAATAACCCCCTTCGCTTAAGAAGAGGGTTATGCTTTCGCTTATTCCTCCCCTTATCTTTCAGATCGTTTGCACGAATCTGTAGGAAGTAGCACCTTTGCAAGTTGGTCGCTTGCTGGTTGCTGGGCATCGTAGGGCCTAATCCCTCCGCCGCTCTTGATAAGAGTTTATGAATCATTCAGTTTTCCATCTTGTGAAATAGTATATTGGATTTCTTACTATAAAGTCAAGGATTATTTCTTTATTGTTCTGAAACTTGCGTCTAGTAGAAATGTTAGTATTGGATTAGAAATGTTTTGGGGGAGTTCGTATGTGGGTCTGGATTTTAAGTGTGTTTATTTTTGGATATGCCAACGGATGCTTACATGGGTCCGTTGTTGCGCAGAAGATATCCGGGGTTAATTTAAAAGAAACGGGTGTGAAAAATGCCGGCGCTTCGAATGCGGCGATTGTGCTTGGCAAGAAGTTTGGTGCACTTGTTGCGGCAATTGACATTGGAAAAGGCGCTGTCTCTGTACTTGTGGTTCGATTCGTTGCCGCACGTGCAGGATTACCCGAGGATATGATAGTAATGCTGTTATTTTTGGCAGGCGTCGCAGCTATCATTGGGCATAATTTTCCGTTCTATATGAATTTTGACGGCGGAAAAGGCACTGCGACGATGATTGGTGTATTACTTGCGCTGGATTGGCGTTTTGGACTTGCAGGGTTTACGTTGTTCGTAATCGTTGCGCTCGTGACAGATTTCCTCGTTTTGGGTGTACTGATGCTATATATCACAATGCTTGTCATCGCAGTTTGGTTGGACGGCTACTGGCCAATGTTGATAGCGGTCTTGTTAATTACAATGGCGGTTTGGAAGCATATTGAGAATTTCAGGCGAATGAAGGATGGAAGTGAGAAGCGAGTGTCGGCGGTGTTTAAGAAGAAATAAATGAATAACTGAGAACCCCTTAACCAGGAATTCTCAGTTTTAACACAGTTACATACTTATTCATTTTCCTTAAACACTTTTTTCAACACGGATACAATGAAATCGAAGTCTTCATCCATACAAGATAGCGGTGGACTTAGTGCTAAAATATGGTTATACCCGGCAACGGTATATCCCCGTTTCTCCCGATAATCAGACCGGTCGCTTTACAGCCGCCGATAATCTTTGCCATACGGTCATTGGTTGCAGGCTCTTTCGTTTCTTTATCTTCCACAAGTTCAATCCCCATGATGAACCCGAGATTACGGATGTCCCCAACATACGGATGATTTATTAATTCTGCTAGTTCCACTTCAAGACGGTCTCCTAGTTCTGCTGACCGCTCAACGAGGTTTTCTCGTTCAATAAATTAGCGAGTATTGGATTGTTCTTGGTTCTCGGACTTTATGTTATTTTTGAATGGTATCCTGGCGTAGCAGTGCCTGGGACAGTTAATTTATTGGGCGCAGGCGGGATTCATGCCAAATGGTTTTGGGTCAGTCCTGTTAGGAATTACGGTAGTTATCTTTTCATTCATGGGTACTGAAATCGTAGCTATTGCAGCAGGTGAGTCTGATCATCCGTAAAAGCAGTTCGAATCGCAACAAATAGTGTCATCTGGCGCATTCTTATTTTCTATATTAAACTAAAAAGAAAAGAGTCAACTCATTCAGCGACTCTTTACTAGTAGTTCGACTGCTTCCTTCACAATTTCTTCTTGTGTACTTGATTTATCATTATCTATGTTTTGAATGCACTCAATCAGATTAGAGCTTACAATGACGCCAATTGTTCGATCGATTGCTGATCGTGAAGCTGATAATTGGGTGATGACATCTTTACAATTTTTGTTTTCATCCATCATTCTTAAAATACCTTTGATTTGGCCTTCGATTCGTTTCAATCTATTTTTCACTTGATCGTTATATTCCATACCCTCAGCTTCTTTCATTGATTTCCTACATCTGACACTATACCCGTCAAGGTATGATGTCAATACGTATGCATATGTTGATTAAAATAACACGTGATGAGCCACTAAATACAATGTTCCTGCAAGACTCGTCAAAATATGGTATACTAATCGTAGACAACTTATAGGATATCGTTTATGATTAGTTGTTTTACGTCTTTATCCATTTTATGCTTGGGATTTTGCCTAAGCTTTTTTTAGTCGATTGAGAAGACGAAATACACAATAGGGGGGATTCGAATGGCTTTTCCGCGCAGAGAAAAAGAAGTTTTACCATTTGTCGCTGCACGCAAAATCGATGAAAAAATTTCGTTCGTCCGTAATGACCACAAGGTAAATGGTACTATTTTCAAAATTCTCGAGAATTCTGTCATTGTTGAAATTTCAGGGGAGGACGCTGAACGAATTGGCGCCGCTTCAAATCTCACTGTCGTTTCACATAAGAACTATTCAGTCGTCTAACGATTTTCTCAAGACTGCCTGTATGCCGGATCCATTTCCGTCTGCAGTGCAGTTTTTTTGTTGCTAGGAAATTATACCACACATGAAGGATTTTCACGTCGATTTAGCGAAAAGAACAGAGGAAAGGAGTTGTCGTTATGGCTCGTAATTTGTTACTTACTATAATTTGTTTTAATGGGCATCATCTATATTTTCTTCATCCCAGCTGATCCAACCGGATTTAAGATTTTCATGAAACTTATTCCGATGGCACTAATTATCCTATTCGCGGTGATAACCAGGCCTTTGTTTTCCCTTACCTATAAACAGATCATCCTTGCAGGGGTTTTTGTCTGTATGATTGCGGATGGGGTTATTTACTGGTTTTTTGCAGGACTCGTCACTTTTTTCATCGGCCATATTTTTTATATTCTTGCGTTCCGACATGCCAGGCGAAAGCAAGCTCCAATATGGGCCGCTGTTCCTCTTCTCCTTTACGGATTTGGAATGGCCTATTGGATTGCGGGATCGCAATTTAAGATCGGACAAACCATACTTGGCGTCGCCATCATCGCCTATATCGGCATTATTTTAACGATGGGCTGGATGGCTATCCGCACGCGGTTGAAATTAGCGATTATCGGTGCGATGCTATTCATATTCTCAGATTCTGTACTTGCAATTGACAGGTTCGTCTACGCTATTCCCTATCGAGATATGTTTGTCATGGTGACTTATTATGCGGCACAAATTTTCATAGCAGCAAGTGTCGGCAGCCGAGTCGTCAAGTATTCCGTGAATCCGAACAATCTGATAAGATAGAGGTATCGTTAATTGAATCTAGGAGGAATTTTTAGAAATGAAAGAAAAATTGATTGAGCGCCTTATACGCTACGCAGAAATCGATACTGAATCGAATGCGGCAAGTTCATCTACCCCATCGACAATGGGACAATGGGATTTGTTACATGTACTGCAAAAAGAGCTTGCTGACATCGGGTTACAAGAAATTACACTGGACGACAATGGCTATCTATTTGCGACGCTTCCAGCTAATACAGATCGCGATGTGCCTGTCATCGGATTCCTTGCCCATGTCGATACAACAACCGACTATACAGGGAAAAACGTTAAACCACAGCGAATCGACAACTATGATGGAAATGACATACAACTAAATATCGATATAGCCATGAAAGTAAATGACTTTCCCGAATTAAAAAATTACGTCGGACATACCCTCATTACAACAGACGGTACGACCTTGCTGGGTGCTGATAATAAAGCGGGGATTGCCGAAATCATGACAGCGATGGAGTTCTTATTGGCTAACCCGGATTTTAAACACGGTAAATTACGCATCGCATTTACGCCGGATGAAGAAATCGGACGTGGACCACATAAATTTAACGTGGACGAATTCGGCGCAAAATATGCCTATACAATGGACGGAGGACCCCTTGGCGAACTGCAATATGAGAGCTTCAACGCGGCAAGTGCACGGGTCACTCTTCGTGGTAAAAGCGTACATCCAGGTTCCGCGAAAGATAAATTAGTGAATTCCATTTTGTTAGCCAATCAATTCCAAGCTGCAATGCCAACGGATGAGGTTCCAGAAAAGACGGATGGCCACGAAGGATTTATCCATTTGATGAAGTTTAACGGATCTATCGAGGAGACAACACTTAACTACATCATCCGGTATTTCGATCGTGATACGTTCGCGGCGAGAAAACAGCTAATGCTTGAGACGACTGACCAGTTGAAAAAGGAATATGGCGAGGAAGCTGTAACGCTTGAAATCGCGGATCAATATTTCAATATGGGCGAAAAAATCGAGCCTGTCATGGAAATTGTCGATATCATGTCCGATGCTTTCAAAAAACTTGCTATCGAACCGAATATAGTCCCGATACGTGGTGGAACTGACGGCTCGCAACTATCCTATATGGGCATGCCAACGCCGAACATTTTCACTGGCGGCGAAAATTACCACGGTAAATACGAGTATATTTCAGCCGATAATATGGTAAAAGCGACGCATGTTATTATCGAAGCAGTCCAACTGTTCGAAGAGCGCGCATAAGGGGGTTCCCGCATGAAGGCAATATGGATTGGTATACTCTCCTCCGTATTTTTCGCAGTCACATTCGTTTTAAATAGATCCATGGAATTATCGGGAGGAAGCTGGCTTTGGAGCGCTTCTCTCCGCTATTTCTTTATGGTGCCATTTTTAGTTGCCATCGTCGCTTACCGAAAAGGACTCGGTGATGTGAAAAGGGAAATGGTCGCGAAACCTGCCCCTTTCTTCATTTGGAGTGTCACGGCCTTCGTTCTCTTTTACGCACCACTTACTTTCGCGGCAGCTTACAGCCCCGGATGGTTACTAGCCGGAACTTGGCAATTGACGATTGTGGCGGGGGTTTTGCTCGCTCCGTTATTCACAATTGTCGTGAAAACGCAGGATGGCGAGAAGAAAATCCGACATAAGATTCCTATCATTTCATTGGGCATCACATTGATTATTTTTGTCGGCGTCGTACTCATTCAGATTCCGAATGCGAAAGATGTAGGAATGCAGACATTATTGCTCGGCATCTTACCTGTCATTGTAGCAGCTTTCGCCTATCCACTTGGCAATCGTAAAATGATGGGCTTGCTTAACGGGCGGCTTGATACATTTCAGCGGGTACTCGGCATGACACTTATGACCATTCCTATTTGGATTGGTTTTGCGATTTACGCGTGGCAAACGGTTGGCCTTCCTTCTATGAATCAGGTTGGGCAATCATTCATCGTCGCCATCAGTTCCGGCGTTATCGCCACAACGCTCTTTTTCATGGCAACCGATCTTGTCCAAGGCGACCAAGGAAAGCTTGCGGCTGTTGAAGCAACCCAATCAACGGAGCTTATTTTTGCGATAATCGGTGAAATGTTTATTCTTGGCATTGCACTCCCTGGTCCGATTGCGCTCGTCGGTATCGCAATCATTATTATCGGAATGGCCTTACATAGTTACCAAACTGCACTTGCGAAGAAAAAATTGCCCGCCACCGATTAGAAGGTGCGGGCAATTTTTAATTGGTGCGGCGGGAATCCCCCCCGTCTCGGAGGTGGTTGTGGTTATCACCGCCTTGGTACACTTTATCACCGCCTCGGGACGAGTTATCACCGCCTTGGTGCACTTTATCACCGCCTCGGGACGAGTTATCACCGCCTTGGTGCACTTTATCACCGCCTCGGGACGAGTTATCACCGCCTTGGTACACTTTATCACTGTCTCGGGACGAGTTATCACCGCCTTGGTACACTTTATCACCGTCTCGGGACGAGTTATCACCGCCTTGGTGCACTTTATCACCGCCTCGGGACGAGTTATCACCGCCTTGGTGCACTTTATCACCGCCACCGCCATAATTCACCTATTTCCCCGATTCAATCCCGATCATATACCCCAATCATCTCGACTGCTTTCTCCGTTATCGACGTGTCAATTGCTTTGTCGAAGTCGATATCGCCTCGGATGGCGCCGTTTGCTTTATAGGTATCGTATTGCTTTTTAATGTCGTCGATGAACATCTTGCCATCCGGATCTAGTCCAGTAACGTTCACTTTATCCCATAGCGCTGGGTCTTTCAGTGCTGTATGCATGGTCATGATTTCAATCACTTCATCTTTGCCTTCCCCTTTGATGAAGGCGTCGTTGTAATCACGAACCCCTTTCAAATAGGCAGACATGAATCGTAACGAAATATCCTGTTCTTCACTCATAAATTTCGGCGATCCAAGTACCATCGCAATTTGAGATTCGGGTGCATAATCCGTCGCATCACCGAATCGGACATGGAAACCTTTGTCGACACCCTGTGCGATGAGCGGCTCGATATTGAGTGCTGCATCGATTGTTCCAGACTCAATTGCACCGAGCATAGCACCGAAATCGCTGATGTGAACATATTCCACATCTTCTTCGGTCAAACCAGCATGCTTGAGCATTTCCTGGTAGATATAGCCGTCTATTGAATTTCGTGATGATACTGCAATTTTCTTTCCTTTGAAATCGGGATAATCTTTTAATTCATCGACCATATGATTGCCGATGACAAAAGTAAAATAGGATTTTCCAGGCACATTATGCCCTTTATCCGCAATAATCTTTACGTCAATACCTTGCGCGATTGCGTTAAAAAATGATGCGGTTGAAACGCCGCCCGCAATGTCAACTTCCCCTGCGGCTAGTGCCGGAAGCATGTCATCACTATTCGCAAACTGCGCAAATTCCACTTCGATATTATAATCCTCGAAATACCCTTTCTCTTTTGCAATGTAAAAGCCCGCCCCAGACGCCGACCCATCTTCCGCAATGACCACTTTTGCCCTTTTATCGAGTGGCGCCAAATCCCCTGACGGATAAACTTCGGTCCCTTTTCCAGGCGTTTTACCTTCTGTAACTGACTTCTCCGTCTCTTTCGGAGAGCAGGCACCCATTAGTAACACCAATGCGAATAATGAGATTAGCCAACCGCTTTTCATCCACCTCGCCATAGAACCTCTCCTTTTCACTCGTCTTCCCGCCTTGACCGTTGCACTTCCTCTTGCAGGTGTTTCCATATGTCAATAAACCGTCCCGCCATGACCGGATCTTCTCGAATGTCCTCCATCTTACGTGGGCGCGGCATATCCACAATAATTTCTTCTATAATTCTCCCCGGTTGCGAACTCATAAGGAGAATTCGGTCACTAAGCAATAACGCTTCGTCGATACTATGGGTGATGAACAGCACCGTCTTCCCCGTCTCCGACCAGATTGACAGCAATTCCTCCTGCAAGATGAATTTATTCTGTTCATCGAGCGCGGCGAACGGTTCATCCATCAAGAGGATTTCTGGGTCATTCGCAAACGCCCTTGCGATGCTCACCCGCTGCTTCATCCCACCCGACAGTTCTTTTGGATAAAGTGAAGAAAATTTTTCGAGCCCCGTCTTTTTCAAATAATACGTCGTCCGCTCTTTTACAATCTTCTTCGGCATATGACGCATTTTCAGTCCGAAAGCTACGTTCTCCTCTACAGTGAGCCATGGAATGATGCCTCTTTCCTGGAACACCATGGATTGGAGCGGACGTTCTTCGCCATCATTCGCAATTGTGAATACACCGATACTCGGTTGTTCAAGTCCCGCCAAAATGCGGAGGAGCGTCGTCTTTCCGCATCCGCTCGGTCCAACAAGGCAGACGAATTCACCGTCTCCGATTGTGAAACTAATATCATCAAGCGCTGTGACGCTCCCTTGTTTTTTATAGAATGCCTTCGTCAAATTGTGTATTTCAATCTTCGTTTTCCTTTCCATCCGCTCACCTCCACGGTAAAATCTTTTTCTGGATTCCTCGTAGCAACAGCGAGAATAGATAGCCGAAAAACGAAATAAGGATGAGCCCAACGTACATTTCCTGCAATAAAAACGCTTTGTACGAAGTCCAAATTAGGTAGCCAATTCCAGACGTCGCACCCATCATTTCTGCAGCCACAATTGTCAGAAGCGCAATCGCCTGCCCCATCTGAATTCCTTCCAGCATAACGGGCATCGCACCTGGCAAAGCGATTTTTAGGAAAAAATTTACTCTGCCTGCTCCATAATTTTTCGCTACGTCCAAATAGATAGAGTCAATGTTAATAACGCCGGCTGCTGTATTGATGACGACAGGGAAAAAGACACTTCCCGCAATCGTAACAACTTTCGACAAATCCCCAATTCCGAAAAGAATGATCATAATTGGTAGCAAAGCAAGCGTAGGAATCGGCATGAGCGCCATGACAATCGGTGAAACGAAATGTCGGATTGGTGAATAGAGCCCCATGAGTAGCCCGACGATGATACCCGGAATGACACCCGCAAGAAATCCGACGAAAATCCGATACAAAGAAACGCCGATGTGACTTGCCATCTCCCCGCTTGAGATCATTCCACAAAAAGTGTTTACGATAGCAGAGGGCGGTGGAAAGAAACGGATATCAATCATTCCTGTCCTCGACATGAATTCCCATAGTAAAAGTAAGAATAATGGCGAGGCGATTGTCAACATCTGCTTTAGCCGTTCTTTCGTTTGCCTTTGTTTCCATTCACGCTGTTCAATTTCAAAAGATTCATATCGAACAGCGGTCTCATCTCTTTTCAACGTTCACCACCTCTTCATATAAATTGTATGTATCAGCCTAAAAAAGTGTGTTGGGCAAACACTTTGAATCCAAGGTCTTTGGTATTTATTCGATAAAAAACAACGTCCCAAGACTAAGGACGTTGCTTACTTAATTCTTAGAGAATTCCATTTTTCTTCGCTTCAAACAATAATTCTTCACGGAACGATGGGTGTGCGATATCAATCAGTGCTTTTGCACGATCCGATAAAGACTTTCCGTAAAGACGAGCAATTCCGTACTCCGTTACAATATTGTCAACATCATTTTTCGATGTCGTCACGACCGAACCGGGTGTCAGTTGTTGCCGAATGCGTGAAATGGTATCATTCTTCACCGTCGAATGCATACAAACATACCCTTTCCCGTGTTTTGCAAAACGTACACCACGAGCAAAATCAGCTTGTCCACCCGTTGATGAATAATAACGTCCCCCAATCGTTTCAGAAGCGCATTGCCCATAGAAATCGACTTCTGTCGTGGCATTGATGGACACAATTCGTTCTTCTTTTGCAATTTCCATTGGGTTATTCACATAACTTACAGGCAAAAACTCAATGGATGGATTTTTGTGAATGAAATCATACAACCGCTGCGTTCCAAATGCAAACGTCGTAACAATCTTCCCTTTATGAGTGAATTTCTCAGTGCCGCTAACCGCTCCAGATGCAACGAGATCGACAATGCCATCCGTCAGCATTTCCGTATGTATACCAAGATGACGATGACCCTTCAACATGCCCATAACCGCATTCGGGATGGCTCCAATCCCAATTTGAAGTGTATCACCATTTTTAATATCATTGGTAATGAACTCAGCAATTTTGATATCTTTTTCGCCAACTAAAGGCGCCTTCTCTTCCGTTAAATAGGCATCCTGTTCAATAAAACCTGCAATTTGGCTACTATGGATTTGATTCTCACCAAACGTATGCGGCATATGCTTATTCACTTCTAAAACGAACGGCATATGGCCGATAAATTCGGAAACATAATCCGCCTGTGTCCCAAGTGAAAAGTAACCATGTTCATCCATTGGGGAGGCAACCGTCATGACCATTGACATATTCGTCGTCGACTTCAGCATACGCGGAACTTCATGGAATACATTTGGAACAAGCTCTACTTGTCCTGCCTGGTACGCTTTCCGTGTGGCTCCACTTAAAAAGTAGGAAACATGTGACAAATGGTTTTTCATTTCTCCTGTAATATAGCTACGTTCTCTTAGCGCTAACATCTGATGAATTTTCACGTTTTGTAATTTCAAATAATTCTCTTCCAAAATATCGAGCAGGCCATGTGGCTCCCCATTCGCAATCGGAACAATAATATCCGCCTCTTTGCCAATCAAACCGATGATTTCCTCTTTACTCAATTGCTTCGTCATGGTACTTTCCACTCCTAATAAGTCCGTAGATTCTCCTATTATATACGAAACTGAGCGACCGCTCAACTTGTGTGCGTTCTGGAAATAACGCTATACTAAGCATATGATGAGGTATGGGATGGCGACAAAGATCGGCTTCTTTTGGCGCAAAAGATATTCCAGGGCTTATGCAATGCGGATTCTGTCCGTTGAAATGAAGCGTTTGTTCACTCTTTCCTATACGCATTGAACCAGACTTTTAGTGAATAAATCGTTCCACTTGCAGCCCCGCCGTAAAAGAAGCCCATGAAGATACCAGCGGGTAAATTACCCGAATGGCTTATAAATATTGCTAACACAAGCCCAGCCGCTGTCGCAGCCGTTGAAAACCAACTTTCGGAAAGCTTAAAAAACATCCTTAGTAAAAAAACAATTATAAGAATGATTGGAACCGCCAAGAGAGCATCCCAGATATTTGTATGGATTACAGGTAATTCATTGTACATAAAATCAATCCTTTTAGATTAAAGAATGCCCTGTTTTCTCAGCTTCATGCATGTGAATTAAGGATTACAGTGTATACTGAACGTATAGATTTATCGTATTCTTAGGAAAGGAGAAGATTGCATGCAGCTTCAAAAAATAACCGATTTGAAAGAACAGACAAAGGAAATATAGAACCTTTTTCCGCATTAATCGTGTCGGAAGTAGAGCGAAGCTTATTGATGATGGATAAGGCTATTAAAGGCCATTTGTATAAATAAATGTGATTGGAAGAGACTTCTTATGATAATTACAGGTCATACAGTACGTGGCGCTGTTATCGATGATGAAACCCGTTGTACGCATTACCATTCTGAAATTGATCGGATTGCTATTAAGTTCTATTGCTGCGACATGTACTTTCCTTGTTATGAATGCCATGAAGAGAACGGATGCGACAATCCGAAAGTATGGCCAAAAGAAAAATTTGATGAAAAAGCCATTCTTTGCGGCACCTGTGGACATGAGTTAACTGTTTCGGAGTATTTGGATTGTAAATCGGAATGTCCTGCGTGTTCAGCTGCATTTAATCCGGGCTGTGGTTCGCATCGAAATTTGTATTTTGAATCGTAAAAAGGCGTATACCCAATCAACAGGTGTGCTTCTTCCGAATACACCACTACTATTGCTGAAATCGTGTCATTTTGGTATATTTACGTTAGAAATAAGATATATTAAAAAGACCGCCTGGTGCTGGTACACCAAAACGGTCTTCGATTGCAACAAAATAATATCGCTTCAAAGGCGATTAGCACGACGGAGTAAACCGCTCTAGGCTTAGTGGCTCAAAGGCGGTTTACTTTTTTCTGGAAATTTACATGACAATGCAATGACCTTTACAATTAGCATGGAGAATCCAATCATTATTACATTATCAATACTTTTTTTAAAAAAACATGATAATAAATACCACTCTTTCATTGTTAACATGTTTTTCTCTTCTATGAACAAACGCATTAGGAAATTGAATCACGCGCTCAATCAACTGAACATTTATGGTGATGTTATTGTACTGGAGGATAATGCTAAAGACGAAATCGGACAACTAACCAAACACTACAATTCAATGGCACAAAGAATTCAAAATCAGGCTACTGAAATTGCTCAATTTGAAAGTAGACGTAAGCAATTATTATCTAATCTTTCACATGATTTGCGTACGCCGTTAACAATGATTTTAGGGTATGCTGAAACGATTCGGAACGGTCTATACAAAGACAAAATGGAATTACAAGCAAGCGCGAAAATTATTTTGCAGCGCTCTCGATATATGGACAAGCTACTCGATCAATTACTCGACTTAACAAAAAAAAATGTCGAAACCCTTACACTTCATCTCGCCTCACACAACGTATCTGAGCAATTGAGAAAAATTGTAGCGGAATACTTACTATTCTTAGATGGACAAAATTATTCGGTCCCTGTTGATATCCCGGATACAGAGATTGAAGCTTTCATTGATGCGGAACTCATTGAACGTGTAATACGTAATTTGCTAGACAATGCGGTGCGTTACGGAAAAAGTGGCCATTATCTAGGAATAATTCTCGAGGAAACGCAACATGATATAAAGATTGGCATAAAAGATAAAGGAAAAGGAATCGAACTAGGGGAACAGGAAAAAATCTTCGAGCGATTTTACCGGGCAGATGGGAGTCGAAAAGGCGAAGGACTTGGAATCGGTCTTTCAATCGTCAAAGAAATTGTTGAATTGCATCATGGCAGCATAAATTTGACAAGCGTTCCCTATGAACAAACGATTTTTTTAATAACACTACCTAAAAACTAAATAGAAAAACGTGTACCTTTTTCAGAGCAATGTGTGCGCTTTTTGTATGGAAATGTACGAAAAGTGTACAAATTCGTGCAGGAAACGGACTGTTTTTTCCTACAATCAATTATTCAAGAAACGGATTTAGCCATTTTAATGCATCGTTTTTATTTCATTTAATCAACTTTTTCTTCAAATTTTATACGAAAGTTTTCCGCACAAGTAAAAATACACGACATTTTTTTAATATCAAGGCAAAAAATTCGTTGGAAAATCTGAAGCACGAAAAATTTCCTTAGCAAAAAAGTCGTTTGGCAGAAATGACATACGACTTAAAAATCAATAAGTGCCATTCCGAACGTTTTTTGAAGTACTAATTTGAAGCATTCGGATTGGCACCCTATTTATAAATATGTTGTATATCGATTCCGCTAAATGAGGAAAATTACGTTTAAAAGTATTGGCTCTAATTTTTTTTATGCAGTCGAAGAAAACTTACATACTTTGATTGATATACATTTCCAATCGACATGCAGCAAATAAAAAGCTGTATATCTGATTAAAAAATCTAAGATATACAGCCTTACTGTTACGTGGTTTACGTGTTATACAATACTATATCCCACGGGAAATTGCTAAAAAGTCTATTTTCAAACGGTTCTATTTATATTTATCCTGTTCTTCTTCAAACAGTACTAACCTTGAATCTACTGAGCTGGATTTTAGTTTAGTGTTCCTGAATTGGATTCTGTATATTCGGATTTGGTGTATTCGGATTTGGTGTATTCGGATTCGGTGTATTCGGATTTGGTGTATTCGGATTCGGTGTATTCGGATTTGGTGTATTCGGATTTGGTGTATTCGGATTTGGTGTATTCGGATTTGGTGTATTCGAATTTGGTGTATTCGGATTTGGTGTATTCGGATTTGGCTCTTCTGGCGCCGGTGCTGGTGCCGGCTCTTCTGGCACTGGCGTTGGTGAAGGGCTTGGGTCAGGAACAGTTGGTATCGGTGTGTAAGGAGGCTCTGTTACTTTCACCGGTATTGGAACTTCACCAGTATCATTTTTTAATTCGTTACCAAACAACGTCTTAAGCCCATTTACAACAATAACAGGTGTTTTTGTTGTATCTAGTTGGAAGCCAGTATGCAATTTAATAATGATGGTCTTTTTATCTTCTGATAACTCGAAACTGTCTAGATTTGAATCTAGTGGAACACCATTAATTGTAATTTTAGATAAATCGATAGAAGCTAAATCAACCTGTGTAGTCAATGTCAGTTCAAGCTTGTTCCCTGGCATGAACTCTGCTTCTGACACTTCAAGCGGTTGTGTTACTTCAATCATTTTTTTTGCTTCGAACGCGCCAGAAGCAAGCAGTACACTGCTTGCCTGCTGCCTGCCCTCAAAACTACCGCTCGCATCAGTTGCAAATAATTTCATCTCAAGTGCCAATCCAACATACCCCTTTGCCCAATCGGTAGCTTCCTCTTCCTTTCCTAATCCACGAATTAAAAAGGTCGCTAATTGTTTTACTGTTACATCATCAGCCGGGTTAAATGTTGTTGGAGTTATACCAGTCGTTATACCTACTTTCTTAAGTGCTTCGATATAAGGTAAAGCTGGATCATCTACTTTCACATCACTAAAAGAGGATTTTTTAAGAGATGAATCAACGTTTAAATTAAAAATAAGCGCAGCTACTTTCGCAAATTGTGCACGATTCATTCCCTCCTCTAGTCTAAATCCACTATCACCTTCAAAAATACCTGCACTAATTAATGCATCAAATTTCGCTTTTGTAGCAGCATCTAAATCCTTTAAATCGGTAACATCTGCACTCGTCTTTGCATCACTAACTACAACACCCATTAGTAATGTGGACGATAAAGCTAATGTCATTGTCAAAAACATTCTCAAAAATTTCTTACTATTCATTATAACTTATACCTCCTTCTTAGTATTTTCAGCTAGGAACTACCTTGCCTTCTTAACCTTATCAAATTTGCAAGAGAGTTTTCTTAACAAAATCTTAATATATGAATCAACTTCATATCTCTGAGCTTCTTCAAGACGACCAAATCTCTTTTAAAACTTTAACGTGTTTTGTATCTGTTAGATGAGAAACTTTTTGAATCGTTGAAGCGCTCAACATCAGTAGGAAACGTCGCCAATTAAATGTGGATTGATTTAAGCCAAAAGGAGTTTTAGGGACGCTTGTATGATGGTTTGATAAGCCACACAACGATTGTTTTCGCCCGTTATATAGTGCTATCGTGGCAGAATCGTTGTAATACGGACCAACGTACGTTAGGTGGCCTTTTTTATGAATTATGCGATGAAGTAAATGAACTTGATTGGGTTATTGCGTTACAGCAATTGATCGGGTTTCTTCAAGATGGCATAAAACTGACAAACAAAAAAATGAAAAAGTTGATAGAAAGTCAACTACAACAATGGATTGAGGGTTTGCCTAGTTATATCAAGGCTTATTTGCCCATTTCACTGTGCGAAAGTTGAGTAAGTAATAACTAATATATTCTACAAGCGTACATCATGGTGCACGAAAGCCATGATGTACGTAAATTAGAATATATGCAAAATGAGATAAAGTCGATGATGTCTACGATTGCCATATACCAAAACTACTCATGGTGTACCATGCACCATATATTAGGCAATTAAATGAATTTTTGTATTATAATAGTGAAATTCACTTAAAGGATTTATTAAGGACTGTATTTCTTTTATTATTTTCCCGTTCTTAACTTGCACGATTCCCACTGAACAAACACTTGAACGCAGGCTATTAGCCGTTTCGAAATCGATAGCGACAAAGTCCATCTTTACGCCACCTCATTTTGTTTGATTGACTCTCATTATCTCATAACAGAATACAAACAGGAGCTGTCTAAGTCATTTTTCCTGACTTTTGAGACAGCCCCCCTTAGAGTATTTAATTTTGCTGCATTACACGCTATTAATAAGCGACAAGTTTGCTACTGAGGGCTTTCAGAAAAAACAGGCTGATACATGTCTTTCGCTAAAGCGCCATCTATTGTACTACTTTTGTAACTGCATAATGCGTGATAAAAATGTAACAAACTGCGCTCTTGTCACTGGCTCATTCGGACGGAAATAGCCATTATCTCCAAGCGCAAT
>NZ_JADBEL010000013.1 GCF_014873855.1 Sporosarcina limicola
GATCACAAAAGATGATAGATTTTACAAAATCAAAATACGTGATCATGAATTCTAGCTAAATTCACGATTTCTCGTACATGCGTGAATAATTCAGGTTGGTTGTTGCTTTCGCTTCAATTTGTTTTATTCTGCCTTCTTCTACTACTTTTTCGACTAATAATTTCAATGCTCTATTTGCAATTCCTTTGCCTGTATGAATTTGCCCAACCCTATATCCTAGATGGGCAATACCTTGAGGTTCCTCAATATCTATTAAATTCATTCTCCCAAGAATTGAGCCCTCTTTATCCTTTGAAAGATGGTGACAGGCACTAAAACAATTACACCAATTAGAATAAAGGTGATTGTTTTAATTTTCACGATTGAATGAGTGACTGTCACCGTACAATCAAACAAGTACTTGATAACAAGCTGCTATTTCATTCTTCAACTTTGTCGACGCAATCTCCCAACGAATCAAATCAATCTTTAGCAATGTATCCAACTCTTCCTCGACTTGCTCCGAAAATGCTAACCAGTCCTTAGTAGACATTTTCGGCGCCTTGACTGCCAAATCAATATCCGAAAACTCTCCGTAATCTCCATAAGCTCTCGAACCAAATAATAAAATTGACTCAATAGCAGGAAACCGGTTTGCCATCATTTGCAGCTGATTCACCAACTCTTTATTCATCCCATCCATTTCGTTTCATACCGGCCTTTCAGGTTTAAAAAAGTAGTCTTCATCTCGGGAAAATAACGTTGTATATTATGCAGGATTCGCAACGCCATCTCCTCGTCGTAAATATGGGAAGTCTCGTTGCGGTCTTTCAGCATCTGGAGCCATGCTTCTTCATCAGCTAACCACCCCGCCTGATATGCTTCTTTTAAAGTCTCTCTAGGCGTTTTTGCTTCAATTCCTTCTGATAGCAACAATCGTTTTAACGTCTTCCAATAAATTTCAATCGTAAACTCAAATCGCTGTATTGTCCCATCCACCATCAGACTATTCTTTTCATCTTCTTGCAACGCTTCCTCCAACCTTGAAAGCGCACGTTCAAGGTTTTTAAAACTTTGTCGCAACTTGCGCAACGTATCCTCCATCATCATCACTCCTATCAAACACATCATTTACCTTAACTATACTACATTTCCGGAAAATAATTAACGATATGTCAAGGCAGTACAGCTACCAAAACATTAAAGTTTGAATAATCGTGGTTGTTTAAATTTCGCGTATGAATGAGTGATTGGTACTAGGCAAAAATCACGCTGTTATCTGTTCACCCTCGCATACTCCGTCGTTGCCCACACTATACCTTGTTTTAAAATGCTCACCATCTCTTTCAATTGATTATGCGTCGCGGCGAGCGGCGGCATAAAGACGATTACGTCACCGAGTGGCCTCGTCAACATACCGAGTTCCCTCATTTTTAATGTTGATTGGTAGCCGACACGGAGCTCAAACGGGAACAACTCCTTCGTGGCTCGATCTTTCACTAGTTCGATTCCACACATCATTCCGCACTGGCGAATATCACCGACATGTTCAAGTTCCTTCAATCCTTCAAACAACTCGCTTATCAGATCCGCCTTTTCCATCGCCTGCTGGACCAATCCTTCTTTCTCGAAAATTTCAAGATTCGCTAGACCTGCTGCACATCCAAGCTGATTTCCTGTGTAGGAATGCCCATGGAAAAAGGTTTTCATCTCTTCATATTCACCGTAGAAAGCTTCATATATTTCTTCGCTCGCCAGCGTAGCCGCCACAGGCAGATAGCCACCCGTGATTCCTTTCGCCACCGTCATTAAATCCGGTCGGACGCCTTCATGCTCTACGGCAAACATTTTCCCTGTACGACCAAAACCTGTCGCAACTTCATCGACAATCAATAGGATATTAAATTCACGGCATAATGCTTCAACGCCCTTCAAGTATCCTTTGGGCATAACGTTCATCCCGCCTGCTCCTTGTAGCATCGGTTCAACCATCATTCCCGCTATTTCACTGTGCTGCTTCTCAAGTAGTTTTCGTAGCGACTGCAAGCTTTCATTTCGGACGACTTGTCCATCCATTGACGAATGGCGATAAATGGATGGGAACGGGATGACAAGGGAATCGAAAAGTAAGGATGTATATACTTTATGATACAATTCGATTGAACCAACACTCATTGAACCAACCGTATCCCCGTGATAACCATTGCTTAATGTCACAAACTTCGTTTTTTCATTGACCCCTTTATTCTGCCAATATTGGTAGGCCATTTTCACAGCAATTTCCACAGCTGTAGCTCCATTATCAGAATAAAACACGCGCGTTAACCCTTCCGGCGCAATCTCAATCAATTTTTCAGCGAGCTTGATGGACGGGACATTCGCCGCTCCCAGTAATGTTGAATGCGCAATCAGATCCAGTTGCTTTTTAATAGCGTCATCGAGTTCTTTTTTCCTGTGGCCATGAACATTCAACCACAATGAAGAGTTCGCATCTAGATATTCCTTACCGAAGACGTCCTTAACAATGACCCCTTCTCCACTTTCAATAATTAACGGATTCTGCTCATAATCTGACATCTGCGTAAACGGCAGCCACATATATTTTTTACTTTTCTCAAGCAATTGTTGCGGATTCATCTGCAAAAGCCTCCCTGAATACATTTATTTCCCAATCTGCATAACATTTTTGTCTTTCATCTTGATCAGCAAGTACGTCCAGAATATTTTCACGGTAAGGAACAGTGCCAATGATTGGAACTTTCGTCAACTTCTCCACCATGTGTATATTGTCTTTTACAATCCCTTCTTCTTCTTCATGTAGGTGATTAAAAATAATCCCTGCGATTGGAATTTTTCTTCTGACCAACGCTTCAACAGAAAGGACTGTATGATTAATCGTTCCTACTCCTGCTCTTGCTACTAAGATCGTCGGAACATGAAGCTCTTCCATCCAATCAATCATGCAATAGCCATCTTCGATTAATGGAACATACAGTCCGCCAGCCCCTTCTAAAATAACTCCATCATATGCCTTTTCCAATTTATTTACTTTATTGTTTATAAAAGAAAAATCAAATTGAACTTGTTCATGCGCTGCCGCTAAATGGGGAGAACACGGTTTTTCCAATAAATACGCATACAAGTCCTTCATTTCTTGATGTTCAGTTACGAGCTGGTAAATTTCGGGATCAGGCGCAATCCATTCACCGTCCCGTTGAACCGCCCCTGACTGAATTGGTTTAAACGGTGCACAGTGATAGCCATACGATTTCATGAAGCTCACGAACAACGATGTAACTACTGTTTTCCCAACATCTGTATCTGTTCCCGTAATGAAAAAAACGGTCATATTACAAGCCTCCAAAATAAAATAAGTTAACTAAATATAGTTTTATGTTAACATATTATTTGAAGGTTCGCAGAAATATTTATTCGGAGGGATAGAAATGAAAGCAAAAGAAATTGTGATTTGTTCATTATTTGCAGCATTGATGGGGGTTGGAGCGAACGTCTCACCTTTATTAATGATTGGTGCGGTGCCGATTACACTTCAACTACTATTTGCGATTTTAGCGGGTGGATTGATCGGAAGTAGGCTTGGGAGTTTTTCGATGGGAGCTTATCTGTTCCTGGGTCTGGTGGGGGCTCCCATATTTGCACAATTCAAAGGTGGGCCGGGAAGTATTTTCAGTCCGACTTTCGGCTATGTCATTTCATTCATCTTTGTTGCGTATATTGTCGGGAAATTCTTTGAAAGGGAAAAGCAATCCATTTTCAACTCTATCGGTGCAGGTGCATTGGCAATTGTCGCGAACTACGTGATTGGTACGAATTATATGTATTTCGCCTTCAAATACTGGTTGGCGGCACCTGAGGGATTCAGTTATACCATGGCATGGTCTTGGATGACGGCGTATTTGCCACTCGATATCGTCGTAACCATTCTATCATTAGGGATGTTGCCAAGGCTGCAAAAAACATTGAAGCAAAAACCTTTACAGAAGCAATCTGTCGTATAAATTTTCAACCACCAATCCTTTCTGCTTGCCCATTACAATGCCGCGACCACTTTAGTAGTTTTCTTAGTCGCTTAGGTTCGAAGATTGGTCTCTTCGATGGTGGAATCAGTCGCTTCGTTCGAAGATTGGTCGCTTCGATGGTGGAATCAGTCGCTTCGTTCGAAGATTGGTCGCTTCGATGATGGAATCAGTCGCTTCGTTCGAAGATTGGTCGCTTCGATGATGGAATCAGTCGCTTGGTTCAAAAATTGGTCGCTTCGATGGTGGAATCAGTCGCTTCGGCAGCTGGCATATAAACTTACTCTTATAATTAATTAAAAAATACCAGTCTACAAGACAACACAAGGCTGTCTTGCAATCTGGTATTTGAGCTGTTTTATTTAAATGCAATAGCTGCGTTCACAGCTTTTTTCCACCCACTGTATAATTCTTCACGGCGATCCGCTTCCATTTTTGGTTCGAAAGGTCGATCCAGTTGCCAATGTGCTGCGATTTCAGAACGATCGCTCCAGAATCCGACTGCGAGACCTGCTAGGTAGGCGGCGCCTAATGCGGTCGTTTCGCTAATTAATGGGCGTTCGACCGGCACATTTAGGATATCTGATTGGAATTGCATCAAGAAATTGTTTGCAACGGCTCCACCATCTACACGTAATGTTTTTAAGGAGATTTCGGAATCTGCTTCCATTGCATCGAGCACATCTTTTGTTTGGTAGGCAAGGGATTCCAGTGTCGCCCGGACAAGATGTTCTTTCTCCGTTCCACGTGTCAATCCGAAAATTGCTCCCCTTACATCACTGTCCCAGTAGGGTGTACCCAGTCCAACAAATGCGGGTACGACGTAAACCCCTTCTGTCGATGAAACGCGAGCAGCGTACTGTTCACTGTCGGCCGAGTTACGGAACATGCGGAGTCCGTCGCGCAACCATTGAATTGCAGAACCAGCTACAAAAATACTTCCTTCAAGTGCATATTCTACTTTTCCGTCGACTCCCCATGCAATCGTCGTCAATAGACCATTGTTGGACTTAACGGCTTTCTCGCCTGTATTCATCAACATAAAGCAACCTGTTCCGTAGGTGTTTTTCACCATACCACTTTCAAAACAAGCTTGGCCAAATAGGGCTGCTTGCTGATCTCCAGCGATGCCAGCTATCGGAGTAGCCTGACCAAAAAAGTGATTTTCATCTGTGTGGCCATAAATTTCAGAGGAAGGACGCACTTCTGGAAGCATCGATGCTGGCACACCCAAGATATCGAGCAATTCTTTGTCCCATTGCAATTCATAGATATTGTACATTAGCGTCCTTGAAGCATTGGAGTAATCCGTTACATGCGTTTTCCCACCGGATAATTTCCAAACAAGCCAAGTGTCAATCGTTCCGAATAATAGCTCTCCTCGCTCCGCCTTTTCTCTTGCACCTTCTACGTTATCCAAAATCCATTTCACTTTTGTTCCAGAGAAATAAGCGTCGATGAGTAATCCTGTTTTATCCCGAAATAAGTCATTGTAACCGCTTTCTTTCAATTCATCACAAATTCCAGCCGTCTGTCGCGATTGCCACACGATTGCATTGTAAATCGGTTCTCCCGTAGTTTTATCCCAGACGACAGTTGTTTCCCGTTGGTTGGTAATGCCAATTCCTTCAATTTGATTGGCTGATATATTTTTATCAGACAGCACACCTGCGATTACTGCTAATATAGAGCTCCAAATTTCGTCTGCATTATGCTCTACCCAGCCGGATTTCGGGAAATATTGAGTAAATTCCTGTTGCGATGTGTGAAATATCGTTCCTTTTTTATCAAATAAAATCGCCCGTGAACTTGTTGTTCCTTGGTCAAGTGCCATGATGTATTTTTCAGTCACGTGTTTCTCCTCCATAGGATTATATTTTAAAGGTAATAGTCTAAGTACGTTGACTTACACTCTGTCTGCTATATCTTGTTTTACTACTTGTACCGTATCTTTTCTTAGCGAATACTGTGTAGCCAATAATACAGCAAGTACAATTCCGCCAACAATCCAAAATGCAATACTGTTCACACCTTTGAACACTTGTTGATAAAATAATGCACCAAACGAACCGCCAAGTATCGGGCCAACAATCGGTACCCAAGCATAACCCCAATCAGATTTCCCTTTCCCGGGTATCGGCAAAAAGAAATGTGCAATTCGCGGACCTAAATCACGGGCCGGATTGATGGCATATCCTGTTGTTCCGCCGAGTGATAATCCAATTGCAACGATTAACGCTCCGACGATAAGCGGGTTTAAGCCTTCCGTAAAATCATTTGCACCTATTGCTAGTATACCAAGAAGCAACACGAAAGTTCCGATGACTTCACTTGTCAAATTCGAAAGGGGGTGACGAATTGCCGGAATTGTAGCAAAAACAGCCAATTTTGCCGCTTCGTCTTCCGTTTCTTTCCAGTGAGGTAAATAGTGGAAGTAGACAATGATTGCCCCTATTATTGCGCCAATCATTTGAGCAAGGATATACATTGGTACATCTGCCCAAGGGAATTCTCCAATAGAAGCGAGTCCCATTGTCACTGCAGGATTTAAGTGTGCGCCACTTGTACTGCCGACTGCGTAGACACCCATCGCAACAGCAAGTCCCCATCCAATTGTAATCACAATCCATCCGCTATTTTCTGCCTTTGATTTTTTCATCAGCACGCCAGCGACAACTCCACCACCAAAAATTATTAAAATCATTGTACCTACGAATTCCCCCATAAACGGTGTCATCCTCTTCTCCCCCTTCATTACATTTAGCCATGGCTGAATTTGAACATAAAAAATCCACATTTAAAATCTTGCATAATGCAAGAATCTAAATGTGGACTCCTAAACTCAACCACTTTTTATTGACTTACCCCAAGTATAGGTTTATTCAAATAATCTGTCAACACTTTTTTATTTACTCTTATCATAGTAAGATTCCCAAAGCTCTTGGTCCGAAGTCGTTACGGCCACTGCACCTGCATTTAAGGCATCCTTCACATGCGCTAGTGTACGGATTAGGCCCCCATTAATAATTGGAATACCTGTCCGCTCATACACCTCGCTAATCAATTCTGGAATAACGCCTGGTAACATCTCAATATAATCCGGAGCTGTCTGATCAATCAATGAATAGCTTTTCTCCAAAGCAATCGTGTCCAATAGAAACATTCGTTGGATGGCGATGATCCCTTTGGATTTTGCTTTCATAATCATATTGGATCTTGTGGATATAATCCCGGCTGGCCTAATGTCATTGCATAGAAAATCAGCTGCGTAATTATCCGTTTTCAACCCTTGGATGAGATCTGCATGGATAATGACTTTTTTTTCATGCTTCTCTGCTTCCTGTTTAAGGGTTTTCAAATTGCCGACATGCACTTCCAACAGTACGATATATTCAAATGGACATTTTAGTAATTGTTCAAACTGCTTTAAGCTTCGTGCGGCGGGAAGGATTTTTTGATTATCAAAAGGCAACATAAGTAGTTCCTCCTTTCATATTCATTTTAGTTGTCATGCTTCATATCATCAATATAGCATGTTATTTCACAGTTGTTGCCCTCGTTATCTCTTGTTCCAATTCTTCTTCATATTGTTGTCGTTCTGATTTCGACCAGCCGAATAGGTTTGCCATTTCAGCGATGACATCATTTTTTCCAGCCCTGACGTTTTCTATATTGAAGAACATGTCTCCAGTTCTACGGATAAAGAAATCGGTCGGTTTAACAGTCATTTCATGTTCAATCGCATAGCGTAATTTTATATAGAGTAAACGTGGAATAATTGGATGTATCTCGTTTGCTAGCGATAGGACCTGATCGATATTCGTTCCGTAAAGAGCCGCTAAATGCCGGCTTTCTAGTTCCGTAAATCCTAGCGTTTGCCCTTTTTCCATCGCCTTTCCCATAAATGATTTCATTTTGGAGGACCCGCCCATATCCCCTCCTGAAATCGGCATGTTTTTCGTTTTGCATTTATCAAAATAAAGATTGTTTTCTTTCTCAAGCTGAGCTGTAATTTTATCAACAACTGTTTCGGCCATTTTCCGATAACCGGTTAATTTCCCACCTGCCATCGTAATTAATCCTTTTTCTGATTCCCAAATTTCATCTTTCCTCGAAATTTCAGAAGGATTTCTCCCGTCTTCATGAATGAGAGGTCTGACTCCCGCCCAACTCGACTCGACATCCTGTGGCGTCAACTTCAGGCTCGGGAAAATGTAGTCGATTGCGCCTAATAGATAGGTGCGATCTTCTTCCGTAATCTGCATCTCTTTCGGATCACCTTCATAGAAAGTGTCAGTTGTACCTACATACGTTTTCCCGGCTCTTGGTACAGCGAAAATCATGCGTTTATCGGGCGTATCGAAGTAGACTGCTTGGTGCAACGGGAAGTCTTTTTGGTCAAAGACTAAGTGCACACCTTTCGTTAAAATCAGATGTTTTCCTTTCGTCTTGCCTTCAATTCCCTTCACTTCATCAACCCAAGGACCCGCAGCATTGATCACTTTTTTTGCTTTTATAGAAATTTTCTTCTTTGTCAGTTCATCCGAAATTTGTACCCCAGCAATTCTGTCTTGATTGTTATAAAGGAAGGCTTCCGCTTTTGTGTAGTTGGCGATGACAGCCCCTTTTTCAGCAGCCGCTTTTATGACTTCAATTGTTAGACGAGCATCGTCCGTACGGTATTCGACGTAAATACCTCCACCTAATAATCCCTCCTTTTTAACGAGGGGCTCTTTGTTAATCGTTTCTTCCTTTGATAGCATCATTCTTCTTTCAGATTTCTTCACACCCGCGAGAAAATCATACACTTTCAATCCAAGGGATGTCGAATATTTCCCGAATGTGCCGCCTTTATGGAAAGGAAGGAGCATCCACTCTGGGGTCGTAACATGAGGTCCATTTTCATAGACGATTGCGCGCTCTTTCCCGAGATCCGCAACTTCTTTTATCTGAAATTGCTTCAAATAACGCAATCCGCCATGGACGAGTTTAGTGGAACGACTTGATGTGCCAGAAGCGAAGTCCTGCATCTCGACAAGCGCAGTCTTCAATCCGCGTGCCGAAGCATCCAAAGCGATACCTGCGCCTGTAATACCCCCACCGATGACAAGTAAATCAAATTCCTCCGTGTTTAATCTGTTAAAGATAGTTTCACGATTTAAAGATGAAAATGTAGTCATTTTATTTTTCTCCTCTCGATTTCGGAACAAATTCTATAAAAAAGAGACCTCAATAAAACGATTGCAAGGGGCAACCATTTAATGAGGTCTCTCAGTAGCTCAAACCATAGATATTAACTTGTCTTAAGTTTAACATAAGTCAATCTTATTATAAAGTATAAGGCTGTTCGAATTCGAAATCGTACAGGTGCCTGGCATGAACATAATTCTTCCTATTGCATTCTTTCCCACTTTGACGTAACATGCAAGTATACACTTACATAGTAATAAAAGGATGTGATTAATTTTGACTACACAACCGACACCAGATCGAATACTAGACGCTGCCCTCAAGTTAATTAGTGAAAAAGGGTACACAGCAGCAACGACGAAGGCAATTGCGGAGTTGGCAGGGGTCAATGAAGTAACTATTTTCCGTCACTTTGGTAATAAAAGAGGCGTTTTGAAAGCGATTGTTGCTACATTTTCATATAGTCCTTTATTAAAAGAAATGCTTCAAAAAGATGTAACTTGGGAGTTGGAAACGGACCTTTTTCATTTTTCAATGGAATATTTTCGATACATGATGTCAATCAAAGATTTCGTTATGATTAGCTTTAAAGAGGCGATTCAATTTCCCGAAATCGATGAAGAAATCGCAAACGTTCCGCTGATTATCAAACGAGAATTGATGGAGTATTTTTCTAAAATGAAGGACAGAGGGAAATTGGCGGATACTAATATTGAAGCTACAGCGATGGCTTTTATAGCTTTGAATTTCGGATTTTTCATTTCACGTGCACGATTGGGATCAAGTGTGTCCCAACTTTCTATCGAGGATTTATTGCAGACAAGCACGTCCATTTTTTCTAGGGGAATCACTCCCTAGAAAAAATTTTATCATACATGCAAGCAAGCACTTACTTAATTAGCTAGGGGGAGTTAGTATGAAGGGTTTAAAAGCGTTGTTTAAGGTTCGAGAAACATATATAGGTATCATGGCAGCAATACTGTTTCAGCTTATTTTCTTTACGATTTGGATGACGGCTTATGATGGCGTGCATGAGCGGACCGGAAATTTGAGTGTCGGACTATTAAATGAGGATCGTGTGATTGGCGAACAAGTGGCTCAGCAAATTTCTAAGTCGTTGCCGTTTACTGTTGAAACGTTTACATCAATTGAGCAGGCACAAGGTGCAATGAATGATCGAAATATTGACATGATAATTCAAATACCATCCAATCTTACTGACTCGATTCAATCAGGTGATGATGCTAACATCGTCTATTGGATTAATCAGGCGAATGCAAGCTTGGCAAAAACAATGATGGAAAGTGTGGCTGTTCAAGTAACTGATCAAGTGAACCGGAGTATGTATCCTATCCAGCAAACCGAAGTTGCGGGGAGGTTTATGCAACAGCTTGAGGAGCTCCCTGTTCAACAAGAAGTTGCTAAAGGCGTTGGCGAAGCTGTATTATTTGCGCTAGAATCGTTGAAAGATCATCCGATTGAAGCCTCCGTTATGAAAACGAATACTGCGGAGGGATTCGCAGCAAATTTAGTGCCTTTCATGGTGATTATCTCTTCTTTCGTTGGTGCAATGGTCATGGTGATGCAACATCAAGCAGCTGCGAGTTCACTTGACGGAACCGTTTCGAAATGGGATTTGTTTTTCAGTAGACAATTAATCAATATAGGAGTCGCTTTCCTACTTCCTTTATTGACAATAAGCTTAATGGGCTTGTTCCAAATTTCAAGTCAAGAACCGATGTTAACAGTCTACTTTTTTCAAGCGATGATGTTTTGGGCTTTCTTATCGTTAGCGCAAGTTTTTGTTTTAATGTTCGGAAACGCCGGGATGGTGTTCAATATTTTGGCATTGTCGCTGCAACTTGTTACGTCGGGCGTTCTTGTACCGAAGGCATTGCTGTCTGATTGGTATGGGAAAGTGGCAACATTTCTTCCAGCAACATATGGAGCGGATGGCTATTACACGATTATTTTTGGTGGGAGCAGTACGAGCATCGGAGAAAATATCCAATCTCTGTTCATTATTGTTATTGTCACTTTGATTATCTCTGCTGGCGCGGTTGCGATTAAGCGGAATAGAAAAGGTATATTGGAAATTAATGCAGTGATGAACCATTGAATTGTTTGGAATTGATAATTGGTCGCTTCGCTTGTGGAATTGGTCGCTTGATTAATTTATTGGTCGCTTCGCTCGTGGAAATGGTCGCTTGATTGCTTAATTGGTCGCTTCGCTTGTGGAAACGGTCGCTTGATTCCTTTATTGGTCGCTTCGCTCGTGGAAATGGTCGCTTGATTGCTTAATTGGTCGCTTCGCTCGTGGAAACGGTCGCTTGATTAATTTATTGGTCGCTTGGTGCATAAAAAAACACCACGAGCGAACACGATTTATAACCGTGTTCGCTCGTGGTGTTTTACTTCATTTCAAATAGCGTCTTGCTCCTGAAAACTCTGATTTGTATGCTGCGGTGTTAATGGAGATGATTTCGACGCTTTTTTTCGGGTTCGGGGAGTGGATCATTTGTCCGTTGCCGATATACATGCCGACATGATGCACTGGTCCTTTGCCTTTTTGGTGCGCGAAGAATAATAGGTCACCCGGTTGTAAATTTTTCAATAATACTGGCGTACCATTAACAGCTTGGACGGTTGAGTCTCTTGGAATTGCGATTCCATGTTGTTTGTAGACGGAATAGGTGAAACCGGAACAATCTAAGCCGAAGCCTGAAGTGCCTGCCCATAGATAAGCGAGGCCTGTGAATTTTTTTGCTGTATCGATAATATCTTTTTGCGTCGGTTTCGGAATAGCTGCTTTATTTTTATAAATTTCGACGTCTTGTTTACGAATAAATTTCACACCATCTGCTGGTGTTTGAACATGTAGCCAACCCGCCTCATCTTTAATAACTGGAAGCGATGTATTGAAGCTGATATCCATAAATTCACTGGTTGTTTTCGCGTCATTGTAAAGTGGGGCTGTTGGGGTACTGATAATTGCAACCTTACAGTCTTTGTAATTTGGATAACTTTCCGTAATATGTGCTTTCGGCACCCATCCTGGATAGCCCGCTTTATTTTTCGGTGAAGTTTGCTCTTTTACGGCGATTTGAACCCAGTCCCCACTACTTTTCAAAATAACAACTTCTTGCCCGTACAATGCTTGTGTTTCGATTTTTCCTACAAGCCCTTGTTTCTGCTGCAATGTCATATTCTTTGTCCATTTCGCTATGTCAACGACATTTGTAGTGGATGGACGATCGACGGTGCGCGCTTTATTGGGTTCTTTCCAAAGCGTCGTCACAGCCACATTGACCGTCTGTATTTTCGAATTATCCGGCTTGTAACAAGCGATTGGCTGCTTGAAGTCGGGATTCAAAATCCTTGCAAGAAATACGGAAAATTGAGCGCGTGTGATTGACGCAGCCGGTTTATATGTATTATCCGAATAGCCCGTCGTGATTTCATTGGCAGAAAGGGTTTTAATAAAACTAGATGCCCAATGTTTCGCGCTGACATCTCGGAAATCACTAGCAGATGACCCTTTTAAATCGAAAGCTCTGGCAAGAATCGCCGCCATTTGAGCACGAGTCAAGTTATCGTTCGGTTTGAATTCACCTTCGGCAGTCCCATTCATGATGCCTTCATCTACAATTGTTGAAATGATTGCATATCCGGGTTCACCCTGTTTGATGTCTATAAAATTTAGAGCCGGACGATTATTCGTATCTAGTTTCAGCGCTTTGATTAGCATTTCTGAAGCTTCCAGACGTCTGATTTCTTCATTGACACCGAAATTTGCAGTAGAATTCCCTATGATAATTCCTCTTTTTATCAAAAAATCCAATTCAGCTTTCGCCCAGTAGTTGTCCCCCACGTCTTTGAAAAGGGGTGCGGCGAGTGCTGTCCCAAATGTCGTGAATACGAGTAGGATAGCAAGTAGGTATGGTAGTAGTTTCTTGGTCATTTGGCATCTCCCTTTTGGTTAGTAATCCTATGTATACCGTACAGGATTATGGAGATTATGTATAGTTTCAGAGAGTAAAAAAAGCTTGAAACGTCTGCCTTGTCGTAAGACAGTCCCATTGTTTCAAGCTAGTAGTCTAGTTAACCACGCTTATTCGTTTTTATTGTTGGATTAACAGTTCAAGGAAGTCTTCTGATACATACGTTGTCATATCTCTTAGTTCAGGAGCAACTTCAAAATTCCTGATACTACGGTTATAACCGTATGTTTTTTCACCACGTTTAATCGTGAATGAACTGTTTTGCAGAGTGACGAGTGCACCGTCAACTTTTGGTTGAGACAGTACCTTGTAACCGAGGTGTTCCGCTACTTTGCGAAGTGGAATCATTTTTACGCCATTTTTCATATAATGATCATTGGCGATGATTTCTTGCACGTTCAACGTATCATCCTTAAAATGATTCAACGTAATAATTTTAGACGGTGTTGTTTGTGGCGGAAGGCTTCTCGTCGTTACTGCATAGAAGACAATCAGTTCCTCGCCATGTAATTCTGTTTCTTTAATGGCTTTACCTTGTTGATTCAACAGCATGGTATCTTTACCTATGTTTAGTTTCAATTTACCATCAAGGCTAAGGAAATTCTTATCGAATTTACCGACCTTCACTTCACCGGATACACTTTCGTCTTTAACGATGACGAGTTCAGGTGTCAAAGTTGGGGGATAAATTAGAATCATCGGCTTGTTTTTATCATAAAAAGCTTCAATTGTTGCGCCTTTTTTCAAGTCGGATTTGGTAAGTGATTTTGCCGTCCCACTATTGTATAACTGGGATTCGTCATTAATGCGTAAAATCATGAGCATCTTGTCTTCATTTTCAACCGTCAGTCTGATTTCGTTGTCTCCACTTTCAGTTTCCGTGATTTTTCCAGAAAAACGCATATAATTTGTTGCTTCCTCCTTTTTTTCATTGATGACTTGGACAGCTTCTTCTTGTGCCAGTGCTGAATAGCTACCGATCACACTTGCTGTTAATAATGCTGCCAATGCGATTGTGCCAATCTTTTTCATAGTAACTCTCCTCACTTCTCGTCGTTCAATGAATTTGACGAGTCAATGTGGGAGAAGTTACAGTTTTTTAATTTCCCCTTGATTCCGTTGAACGATTGAAAAATTCTCACACTTTAATCGATTTTGTCGATTGTTGAGGTGTATCTGCGAAAATCTTCCTATACCGCTCCTCCGAACCTAACACCTTTTTCTCAATATCATCGATTGTGATTTTTTCTTGTTCTAATGTTTGTAGAATAAGATCTATTGATACATCTTGACGATACATCCTAAGCTGATCGTCCACAATCTCCACAGGAATACCCGCCGCAATCAACGCCCGCTCCGCCTTCACAACATCATCCACCTTAAATTGATAGCGAATCCGTTCAAATTGAGAAACGTCCTCTTGGATCAAACTCCCTTTCTTCAAAAATAAAATTGTAGAAGTCACCCGATCAATCTCTGCCAAGTTATGCGAAGACAATAGAATGGTAGTTCCTTCCTCACGCAATGCCAATAACAAATCTCGCACACGGATGGCGCTTGTCGGATCAAGCCCATTCAACGGTTCATCCAAAATTAACAATTTCGGCCGATTCACGACTGCCATCGCCAACAACAAATGTTGCTTCATGCCAAGCGAATAGTTTTTTACTTTTTTATTCAAATAACCAGTAATGCCAATCCGTTCCGCAGAATCCAGTAGCTGTTTTTTCGAAAGTCCTTGTATATTCCCGATAAACTGCAGATGATCATAGCCAGTTAAATAATCGTAAAGTACGGTATTATCCTGCATAAACGCTATTTCACGAAAGATGTTCGGATCCCGATTACTTTTTCCAAGAATCTTGACCTCCCCTTTATCAGCAGGCAATAGATTTGTAATGATATTCAATAATGTAGATTTCCCCGACCCGTTCGGCCCCACCAAAGCTATAATTTGCGGTTGATTGATTTCAAATGTAATGCCTTTTAATACTTGCTCCTTACCGTATGATTTATAGATATTGTTTACGGATAAAATCATTTCACAGCCTCCCTACAAAAGGTGATATTACCAATTCCTCTAATCCCGAATAGACATTCGTGCGATTTAAACCATTTTCATCCACCTGCTACGTGAATAAAGTATTCCGATACAAATGAAGATTAGCGTTCCGACTAGCAATGCCATAAGACCTGACATCGTCGAAATCGATTCATTCGCAAGTACGACGGCTGTTTCACCATTTGCGATCTTCCCGGCATTCAGATATGTGAACGGTGACCATTGGACTACAGACGATAACAAGGATGAAGTACTAACTACATAGCCGCCAACTGCCACAATCAGCGTTGTTAGCAAAACACTCATCGCATTATTGAAAAATAACGATACAACCAGCGAGATGGCAATCAAGAAAACAATCCCCGCTAGGAATAACGCACCCGTCTCAAGTAAAAACCTTCCCATGTCGATGAAATGAAAACCACCCTCCTCCGCTAAGAAACCGGTATAATTTGCGGAATCGGCTACACTTGGCAGATCATAGTAAAGGATAGGGAATTTCCAGTCTCCAAAACGGTCACTAACCGTGCCAATCAAAACCATGAACAGAATCGATAACAGCGTGATGCTAGCAGTCAATAGTATAGAAACTCCTGTCTTCCCAAGAAAAATCATCGACTTCGTAAGTGGCTGCGTTTGAAGAAAAGTGAGCGTTCGTTTGCTCCCCTTCTCCGATGTCATTCCCGCACCTAACAGGAAGATAAGCAGCCCGGCAAGAATGAAGTAGCTATAAGTAGTAAAAAATGTATAGACATAAAATAGACCTGTTTTGTCGACCTTGCGCGTATTATGATTCCACTTCGATTGTTCTAACGGACTTATAAATTTGTCATAAATCGACCAAGTATATGCCAAGGATTGATTGTTATGAACAGCTGCTAAATCATGTTCAATCATCCATTCTTTTTCCTGCACACTTGCCATAAAAAGGAAATCACTAAGCCCACCACCTATGCGTTCTGTCGGTGCATTGTCCATATAATTAGGGTCTTTCCACCAAAGTAGAATCTCCTCAATCCAACTTTCATGAACCGTCTTCCAATCGCCTTGTTCGTATGCGGCGAGTTCCTTTTGTCGTCGTTCCACATCATTTTTATACCGCGAGACCGCATCACCAAGCCCATCCACCTCACTTTGTGCAACCTCTTTCAGGCTTTCCTCACTACTCGTGGGGGTCGTTCCCTTCTTTTCTAACTCTTCTAACAGTGCTTCGCTACCTTCAATGATTTGTTCGAACCCTAAAATCATTTCTTTGTAAAAGGAAATGGAGGCGTTCATACCTGGAATATACTGTTCACGCAATTGATTTGTCGAAAATACGATGAACGCATAGCCACCCACAATCAATAAAAGAATGATCACGGTGAACCGCTTCACCACACCTTCCCGTTTGTACTTTCTCCATTCAAATGCAGAAACGAGAAAAAGCCGATTCGCCGTTTTGGAAATCGCACCTTTTTTAAAGGGCAACACGTCTTTTTTTCCTTTTTCCGCCGTATGCTTGATTTTCTGTAAAGTTGCGGAAATCACGACAATCAGCAAGGCATAAAGGTAAGGAATAATTATCAACAGTGAATTTCCCAATCGATTCGGCTGTTCAATCAGTTCTTGAAAGCCCAAATAGTAAAACGGATTGATGATAGATTGTAAAGCAGCAAATTGATTGGTAAGTAGCACCCCGCCAAATAGCGCGAGAAGCGTGAAAAATAGTACACTTAATCGATCTTTTAAGACAGTGCTGAATAATAAAACCAGGCTAAATAAAAAGGAAGCCGCGCCTAAGAAAAGAAGAACATGCAAAAAGAGATATCGATCAATCGGCATGAAGTCGAATCCATCTTCCAAATGGATCATCTGAGGATATGAAAAGCTTCCCATCTGTCCGCCGAAGAAAAAGGGAATCGCAAAGCAGGCCAAAAAGATGACCAACAAAGCAAAAACGATAGCCGACAATTGACCCATAAATTTACCGAACAGCAAACGCCATTTAGTAATCGGTTGCGTAGACAATGTGCGGATGGTATTGTTCTCTTTTTCCATCACCATCTGATCCCCAAGAAGAAGAACAAATATACCGAGGGCAGGGATGCTTACTATAAATGCAAAAACAATTTTCATAAAATTCGGCGTGGAAATGGAATACAAGTCATCTTCGTAGGGTAGTGAATGTTCTAGTAGAATTTTATTCTTTTCAAAGGATTGATAAAGTCCATCCTCCGGGTACCCATCATAGTCTCCCCCCCACTCGATATGTTTGAGAACCGTTTGAAGAAACGCCATCTCTGCTTCTGGAACGTGATTCCACTCCTTATTCCGCATTGCTTCCTGCCATTTTCCAAATTCGGTGGACATCTTTCGAGCATTGTCATAAGCGTCCATAAATGCTTTGTCTTCGGAACGATGAATCATCTCATTCCGGAATTGTTTCCCAATCTTATAGACACTTTGACTATGCGGAGCCATCGATTGGAAAACTTTTCCTAAAATCTCATCTTGCGCCCAAAAATTTCGCAGGAATATGACCGTTACACATGCCACAGCTATTAACGCAAGGATTAGAAATTGCTTGCGTCTCCACATTTTTTTCAGTTCAAACATCCACATGTTCATTGGAATCACCCGTTCTTTCTACTCTTTATAGGATACCGATTAGGGAAAACGTTCCTATTCTCTTACTACTATTTTTTAAAAATAGTTGCTAATGATGAGAAAGAGGGCTTTCGGAAGAAGCCCTCTTTTTTTTCTTATTTGTCCAGAGAAATCATAGCTGGCGCAGGGTATGGCGGGCTATCGTAAAGATAACCTATGTAGGTTGCGTGATATTTTGTCCCATCGAAGAAATAATTCACTAAACCGAGATAGCCTGCATATCCTCCACTGCTGTAGAAATAAGTCGTTGGCGGAACAATACTGAGAGAAATACTAACATCAACATGTTTTCTGTTTTGTTGCAGCTCGTTAGCAGGCTCCACTTCACTCGCCATCACACGATGATTTTGCACACCGACAAATAACGTAAATTCAGTCAGGAAAGTTAAAACTAGCGTGAATACTTTTTTTCTCATTTCCTCGTATTTTAGTAAGAATATCGGCCGATAATTCTTATAATTCAATTATTCCATATACCACCATCTTTGTCCACCACATTTTTACAGAATTTTAATTTTTTTGAACGTTACCTGTGTAAGTCAGATAACCAATTCTCTCTTGCAACAAATAGAGGGAAAAAGACAGTAACTTGTGTAAATGACCAGCCAAAGTGAAAAGCACCAGGTTCTAAAACAATTCAGAATTCAATAAGAACCCTTCATTAAAAGGAGCCAAATTCTGATTCATCTCAGAACTTGGCTCCTTTCATTTTCTAACTTTACACACATACATCATAGAAGTACTTTTCGCATTGCGCTCGTTTTTATCCCAATCATCGTATACTTGCGAAATTTCAAACCCATTATCTTTAAGCACTCTTTCCATTTTGCATGGAAAGGAAGGATGCCAGTAATCGAAAAACTCGCACCAAGCATTTACGTCCAAAAATCAAACATATTCCGCTACTAATGTATACGTCTTGGGCAATCCACTATCATGAAGCTTATGGTTTGGTTCTTCTTCTAACACCTTAATAACAAGACCGGATTGACCGACTGCTGTAATAAGTTCACCAATCGTCCATTTTCTTTGTACAACTTGTGCTAATTCACTTTTTTTCTCATCAGGCATATGTTTTGTAAAGGCCACTGGATTTCTTTCAATCGCTGGAGCAAAATAATTTCCGGTTACTTTATGTTTTTTTCCAGTAGACGTGATTAATTTAGTTGAAATGGGATGAAATTCATGAAGAACAAAGTATCCACCGGGCTTTAATAGTGCTTTAACTTTTTCCAATAAAGGTTGTAAATCGATTAGATAATGAAGAACACCGAGCTCCATTAAAACAATATCTTGGTCTCCGCTAAGATGGTCGTCACTTAAAGACAAAATATCCGATACAACGTACGTGAGTTTCACATTGGAGGCATTTGCTAATTCATTAGCAAATGCCGCATTTTCTTTAGAAAAATCAACAACCTTTACATTTGCCCCTAAAATGGCAAGTGCAACGGCTTTGACTCCATTCGAACCCATTAAATGAGTGATTTTCTTCCCTTTCACTTCATCTAAATATTTATAGAATGGATATAAGCGCCACTTTGGGTTTTGGCTAATCTTTTCGGCAAGCTCCATTGGTTGCCCGTACCGATTTACTAACGCTAAATAGTTATTCTGGTTCCATGCTTGCTCATTTTCGGCGGTAAACCCTTGTTGTTCCCTAGTTAAATAGGCATGGATGGCTTCTTGATAACGTGCCATCTCTTTATCGTATAAATAACTATAAAGAGAACGGCACCATAGCTCCGTATGATCGACAACATGTGACATGTGATAGGGGTCTGTTCTAATGGTCGTATTATATGTGCAACTAACTGTTACAGACATGCCATCCTTCACAAATTGAGTAACTGCTCGCTCGACCGTTTTCTCAGGGGGTGATGGTGAATAAACTGCTAGTGCATCGCACGCTCCCTTAAACACATCCCATTGAACAGACACCTTGATTTCATTATAGTCATCCAATGCGACTTGTTGAATAACAAGAGCTGCTTGACCTGTAAATTGATAGGGAATATTCGCTTCCTCAAGTACTGTACCAATAGTTCGAACTAACTGTAAGTATGTTTCTTTCATCAACAGAATCCCCCAATATAGCACTCGCTTCAATTCCATTGCGTGCTTAAATGCTCAACTAATAGCTTGACTTCAAGCCTGCTTACTCTACTATTAACATGACATTTTACATATTTTTATTGCTCTACAACGCCTCTGAATTAACTATACCTTCCTCAACTCATCCAAAAAGGCCGGACGTCTATCATATTCTTTCTTCAACCCGTCAATGAGTGAAATAGCACTACTTTGACCACATGCTTGTTGAAAACGTCTTATAATTTCACAAACCTGTTGATAGTCTTTACGATTAGTTGCAGCATGCGCTTTTTCCCGAATATAATCTTCAAAAATACTTGTCACTTCCGCAAAATAGTCGTTTAGTAGATACTTGTAATAGCTGAGTATGGAGTAATGACTTTCCTGGCAATACTTTAGTAATCTTCTGTTCCTATTCTCTTCAATAAGAATTGTAAGATACACAATAGGATAGTACTTTTTTTCATCGAATGCTAACAGTAATTCATCAACAACTTCTTGCCATTCGTTCTCTAAATATAAACATTTTATTTTTTCATAATAGCCAGAGTACCCTTGCAAGACCATTGTGAAAGCAATCTCCCGCATGGCTTTTTTATCTCCAAGGTATTGGTATGATTCGTATTCATAGTTTTTCCACTTCTTCACAATCCCAGGCCGTGATTTATCAACTTGTTCTCCTTCGATACTAAGTTTTAATGCTTTTTCATACTCTTTTTTTTCGAATGAATATAAAATGGCTTTCTCTCTCATATTACTGTTAGTTAAATTGTCAAATAAAAATCTTTCGATTGCCTCTGTATCTTTCTTTTGCAAAATCATTTGAAATTGAATGTCTTTAATCTTCTCTCTTTCGGATTTGTTATTCCATGATTCACTTGACGCTAGTCCTAGAAAGGATTCTAAAACAGCATTGAGCTCATCTTCAAATTTCGCTTCCGTGCAAAAGTGAATACATGCTGTCAGCAATTCGAAACGGTACTCTGACCAGCTATTGAACTTCTTATCCAGTGCTTCGTCAACGATTTTAGCAAAGATTATCTCTTTTTCCTCATGGTTCCAATTGCCCATGCCTACACCTATCGCAAATTCAATGCTGGCAAGGCTATCATCGATTCCACTTTCAGTCTCTCCAGACGAATGATCCATGACATTTAATAATTCCACTGAATGCTTCAAACAAAGAAGGCTTAGATGAATCGCCATTTCGTACTGTGAATCTTCCAGCTTTTCTCTCACTCGTCCCAACGTTACATCCACACCTTTAAGGGCTTTTGGAACCCTATCCCATTTAATGAAACCTTTAGTTTTGGCCATCGAAATATGGTGAAGAATTAATGCCTCTGCAGAATCGATTTCATTCTCTTGTTGGGATACTTCAAAAAGAAGTTCTTTATAAATGTCAGTGTTGTTTAACGCCAAGTCCAAGATTAGCTCTATCAACTCTTCTTTCTTTTTCGCCTCCAATAGTTGCGGCAACGTTGGTTTTTTCTGTTTCACACTTTTTCTTTTCGTATCATTGAACATCCCTTGCAAGGCATAAAATACGGCTACTTCATGTTTGCAATAACTATCCGAATCGTAAGGGCAATCGCAACATGAATCAATAATTTCACCAACTTCATTCAGTTTAACATCTACGACATAAGTGTCTGTTCCTTCCACTTCGGCTTGCCAATTGGTATCTGTTATTTCGAACAACTCCACGACATGTCCACCCTTGAAATATTCCTGTCCTCGCTGTAAAATCACCTCTGAAATTCGAGTTTCAAAGTTTCTTATGTTCACTTAAATCACCTTCGCTATTTTATTTTCATCGTAATTAGTAGATCCCTACCTAGTACGCGATTATACTCTCACTCTTCCTCATCATACGTAATCCCAAATGGCACACCATTCTCTGTATATCCTGCAATAAAAGAAAATTGATCATCGTGATCATAAGGAAAATTGATTCGGTTTTCTCTTTCTTCTTTTCGTCTTCTATTACTATTCGCTTTATTCTCAATAGAGATCTCTATTTGTTTTTCATAGCGTTCACTGAACCTATGGCCAAGGATTTCCAACTCCTTAATGGCACATAATAGATCGACACCATACCATTTACTATAAGACTTCACAGGATTTTTTGCAGTTACTGTCGGCAACCATTTTATTTTTGCATCTAGTAAACGCTGATTCCTCTTTAGTCTTTTTCTACGAGGTGTATTATCTTTCTTTTTCCCCAGGACCTATTACCTCCATCTCTTCTTCAGTAACTTCCTCTTCTGACATTAACATAAATTAATAAAGCCTTTCTTAGTTCGCTTAGTTTGGCTTCTGGAATTTTATCAACCAATTCATAAAAATACTTTCTATCCATACTTATTTTCAATAGCTCCTTTTTTCCCATATAGTTTATTATAACAAAAAACTTTTCTTGAGTGTTCGGTGTCAGGCGCGCAGAACTCAAAAAACATGTCTACACTTCCGATAGGATTTGTAGACATGCTTTTATTCGATTTCGATTTCGATTTCACTTCTACGTCCTATATTGGGACAGGTAACTACGGTACAGCGGCAATCGCACCCCTTGTGAATTCAAAACCCTTATTATTTCCGCGCCAGGTACGTGATTATAACACTTCACCAATAATCACCTCCGTATACGCACCACCTTCAGGGCGATTCTGAATGGTAATTGAACCGTTATGTTGCTTAACAATCATTTGAGCTATATACAATCCTAGGCCAAGGTTAGCATCATGTCCTGATCTTGACTGATCTTCTCGATAGAACTTTTCAAACATTCTACCAATCCCCTTATTTTGAAAACCTGGCCCATTATCGATTATCTCAAAGACAAGCCTTTTGTCGCTCATGGTTGTCTTCCACTCAATCAAACCATTTTTGGGGCAGTAACGAATACTATTTGTTATAATATTGTCTAATACCTGGGAAATGCGATATGAATCGATTGTTAACTCAGGTTCTAGCCCCGTTTCTATGCTGAAAGTGCAGGCTATAGAAATATTTTTTTTAGCACACAGCATTTTATATTCTTCTGTTTTATTTTGAATAAACTCCACAACATTGATCGCTATTGGTTCAATAGTAAAATTGGATCGATCAATAGCTGACACTTCATTTAATTGATCAATTAACCGAATCGAGCGTTGCGTACTCGTAAAAATCGTTTGCAAATAACGCTCTAGTCGTTCAGTATTTTTATCTCCTCCATCTAATAGACCCTCTACATGTCCATGAATAATAGTTAACGGCGTCCTTAAATCATGGGCAATCGCTGCCACCATTTCCTTTCGTTCCTCTTCCAATTGCCATTGCCGTAATAGCGAGTCCTGAAGAGCGATTCTCATATCTTCAAAGGCTCGTACTAATTGGTTTAATTCTTTAGTGGTCTTTGACTCAACCAATTGAAAATCCAAGTCATGACTCTGTATTTTCCTAGCGCCTACCATCAAATGATTAAATGGTTGCTCGATTTGTTTACTAAACCTTTTCCCAATCAAATAAGAAAATACATAGAAATAAACAAATGGACTAACGAGGGTAAGGAGTCCAATCACAATAATCAAGCCCCGTAATTTTGGGTTAGAAGCCGCTAAGCTAAGCTCATAGCGAAAACCAATCGCTCCTATGTGCTCACCTTTGTCATTGAAAGTAGGATAAAATTTCACAATGCTCGTTTTATCATAAAGATTTTTATTGAAACTATTCAACAGCGCTTTTTGACTCTTAACATATCGCTTAGAAGTTGAACCAAAAAGGATGTTACCATCTTTATCTACAACTTGATAAGCAATTCCATCTAATGGAATCTCCTTTTCTAACTCATTTTTGCTTTCAATCGTTAAAAGCTGCCCCTTACTTTCCTCAACCGATTTCAAAATACTTGGAATCTGTTTTTCATAATAATTGGCTGGATTCATCCGATTCAGTTGTAAAAGAAAGATTGTTGCAATGATTCCCCATGTAACAATGGTTGCTACCGCACTTAATAGAAGAATGAGATAAAACGAGGTAATAATTTGCCTTCGAATTGGCCGCTCTACTTTTCCCATTTGTAGCCCACTCCCCATATTGTAGAAATATAGGATGGATTCGGTTCATATTTTGCCAGCTTTGCTCGGATTTTTTTTATATGCTCCGTAACCGTTGAAGAATCCCCCTCTGCCCCATACCCCCATAACCTTTCATAGATTTTCTCTCGAGAAAATACTTGACCAGGATAAAGTGAAAGGAATTCAATTATTTCAAATTCCTTGGTTGTAAAAGATATTTTTTGATTTTGATAATAGATTTCATGGCCATCTAAATCCACCATTAAGTGACCAAAATATAAATGTTTTCGATTCAAGCCATTTTGTCGATGTTCACGGCGTAAATGTGCAATCACACGTGCATGCAATTCTTTCATACTAAATGGTTTGACTAAATAATCGTCACCGCCGACGAATAACCCTTTTATACGATCCGCTTCACTTGCTCTTGCACTTAAAAAGATAATCGGACAAGTGATGCTTTTCCTCATCATTTCGCAAAGCTCGAATCCATTCATCCCAGGCATCATGACGTCTAGAATGATTAGATTTGGCTCATGTATAAGGGACGCTAGGGCTTGAGTACTATTGTACGCGGTTAGGACTTGATATCCTTGATCCTTAAGAGAATCTTTCATAAATCCGACGATATCTTTCTCATCATCAACAAGTAAAATCCTTTTATTCAATGATCACTCATCCCATCCACTGTTTCCGATTCCATATTCCTATGCTCATTATATGGCTTATGACGAATAAGAAAAGTAGGCTACTATAAAACCCATATTGATTAGCGTTTCCTAACACCTCGAAAACAGAATCTGAAACAATAACAAAATAGATAAATTGACCAGAGATATACACCCCGCCGATTAAACAAGCAACTGTACCCATATACGCCATAATCGGATTTGGCATTACAATACTCATGAAACTACTGAGGCCAATCACGCATAAAAAAATAACGTAGGACAGCCCATAAAACTTGATTGAATAAATCAGTCCTTCGAATATATTCATCGATTCCGTGTTTAAAAAGTTCGTTTCACTCACATAAGGCATGATCATTTGACCAAAAATAGTTGCGATTAACCATGTAAAAACAGTGAGCGCTAAAATTAGACTCGCTTGAACAATCCATTTTGCTAGAAACAAACTCACTCTTTTTTGTGGCCGTATTAACACGAGACGTAGAGCCCCTGAACTATATTCACCATTAAAGCTGTCAACCACGAACATCGGGATTAAAATAAAGTTGATAAATAATCCTAATTCCCTCAAAAAAAACGATGCTGTATTAATTGAATTTAGCTGAACGGAATGGTTTGCATCATAAAAACTAATTCCACCTGTTAGATATAGAAAGACGCATTCAAGTGTTAGCAAGAAACAATAAACGAGTATGCCAATGCTTGTTTTTTTCCGTTTGAAAGCTCGTTCGTATTCACTTAATAAAATACTTCTCATTCGATTTACACTCCTTATATGAAAATGTCACTTTTTCTTCTCGTTACCAAAATGATTAATAGATGAAACAGTAAGATATAACAACTAAGCACGAGTAACATCCAACCATATAAACTAGACGATTTTGCAAGCATCAATGTTAAGCCTTCCCATTGAATCATTGGAATGGACGTGAAAAATAGTTTAATTACAACTTCATTATTTAAGAATTGTTGAAACAACTGGATTATATTTGGGTATAAAAAGCTAATGAGTAAAAAGCCAATTCCGATTCCAAGTGTCGTCGTTGTTGTATGGGAGACGATTGCAATAAAAAATACAACACTACTCATCGCAACCAATGTCAGAAAGGCTAACCCGTAAAATTTCAGATTATAAATAAAGCCTTCTCCTAACGTCACATGATCTTGATAATGAAATTGCGGATATGTTTCGGGGTTTGAAAACAGCGCATACCCCATTCCATAGCAACTAATAAAGTAGGCCACCAAATACAGAAAAATAAATCCTGCTAAGACTATATATTTAGCGATGATGATTTGCTGAAAGGAATGTGCGCGGATTAGCACCATTCGTAATTGTCCTGATCGATACTCTTCTGTGACAATCATCGCAGCAATAACAAGCACAACAAAATTAAAAGCTGTCATTAGCATCTCCGCAAGTCCAAGTACCGGGAAGTTCCCCGCAACGGTAAATTGCGGCAAATCAGGTGATAGGTTGTTGTTTTGATGTAAACAATATTTTGCAGCAGCATAAACCATGATTGGAATAGCAGCAAACATAAGCCATGTCACTTTCCGTTTCCAGAGCCTTTCCCATTCGCTTGCGAGTAGTTTGCTCATTTTGACATCAACTCGATAAATACTTCTTCCAGGTTTTGTTCATCATCTAACTCACCTGACCAGATTAATTCGCCTTCCCGAATAATCACAATTTGATTGCACATTTTTTGTATTTCATCGAGAAGATGACTGGAAAGTAGAATCGTCTTATCGTATTTATTCTTTAAGGTAAGGATCAATTCTCGTAATTCTCTCATCCCCATTGGGTCAAGGCCATTTGCAGGTTCATCTAAAATAAGTAGTGCTGGATCCCCCAATAATGCTTGAGCGATGCCGAGTCGCTGCTTCATCCCCAATGAATATGTTCGAACTTTTTCATCAGCTCTAGCTTCAAGTCCGGAAATCTGCAAGACCTCAGCTACTTTCGCATTTTCCTCTAGCTTAGGAATCGTATCGTGTAATCTCACCAAGTTTTTCAAGTTCTCTCTCCCTGTCATATAAGGAAAAAAGATGGGTGACTCAACGATTGCTCCAACATTCTTTAACGCAGATGCCCGATTTGTTACCACACTTTGTTCATTGATAAAAATATCCCCAGACGTTGGTCGAATCAACCCAGTCAGCATGCGAATGATCGTGGTTTTTCCCGCTCCGTTAGGTCCTAGTAATCCGCAAATCGCCCCTTTTTCTACCTGTATCGAAACATCGCGAACCAAATACTTCCCTCTAACCTTTTTTGAAACAGCTTGTAATTCTACTATGTTTTTCATGATCTCCATCCCTTCTATAAGAAGGAGTATAAAACGGAAAGATAAAGATTCTATAAGGTTTAAAATATAGTGAGGGGGATTGGTCGCTTCGCGAGGGGAATTGGTCGCTTGTTTGCTGGATTGGTCGCTTCGCGAGGGGAATTGGTCGCTTGTTTGCTGGATTGGTCGCTTCGCGAGTGGGATTGGTCGCTTGTTTGCTGGATTGGTCGCTTCGCGAGGGAAATTGGTCGCTTGTTTGCTGGATTGGTCGCTTCGCGAGGGAATTGGTCGCTTGTTTGCTGGATTGGTCGCTTCGCGAGTGGAATTGGTCGCTTGTTTGCTGGATTGGTCGCTTCGCGAAGGGGATTGGTCGCTTGTTTGCTGGATTGGTCGCTTCGCGAGGGAAATTGGTCGCTTGTTTGCTGGACTGGTCGCTTCGCGAGGGGAATTGGTCGCTTAATTTGAGAATCATCGTCATGTTGATTCTTTTATTTAAAAAAGATGATCCAGGAACAATACCTGGATCATCTCATCCTATTGGAAACCCAATCACTTCAATCCCAGATGCGCTTTCAACTCGCCTTGGACACTTGCCAATTCCTCATCGTTCATGATGTAGTACCAAATTCCGTTCATCCGTTTGCCTTCGCCTTCTTTAATATAGAGCTGTTCAATCTTACCCGCGGCGTCACGGTAATTTTTCTGTACTTCAACCATCTCGTCGAACGTCATATTTGTCCGAACATGGTTACTGATTGCATTAAAAATGCTTTTATAATTTAATAGGCTACTGACAGATGCGCCCTCACGCAATACGCCTTGAACGACTTGCTTCTGGCGATCTTGTCGACCAAAGTCGCCACGGGGATCTTCTTTACGCATACGGACATAAGCTAGTGCGTCGTCCCCATTTAATGTAACCTCACCTTTTTTGAATGAATGGTTATCCAATTTGAAATCCATTGCATTCTCCACTGTCACTCCGCCAACCGCGTTGACAATGTCTTTAAAACTTTCCATATTTACTTGCACGACGTAGTCAATCGGAATATCGAGCAGATGTTCAATACTTTCCATTGACATTTTGATGCCACCGAATGCAAAGGCGTGATTAATTTTATCCTCAACGCCTTTACCAACGATTTCCGTGTACGTGTCCCTTGGGATGCTGACCATCTTCGTTGTTTTCAAATCTGGATTGACCGTCAGCACAATCATTGTATCGGAACGACCTGTATCTCCTTCACGTTCATCTACCCCAAGAACAAGGACAGAAAATGGTTCTTTTTTATGGAAAGCGACTGCCTCTTCCCGTTTGACAGAAATATCGCGATCGATTTCTTCATGAATCCCCTTCACTGTATCCGTCAAACCTTTATAAATCATCAAACCATATATGAAAACCCCGAGGAGTAGAACCCCGATAATTCCCACAATCCATGGCCATTTTTTCTTTTTTCTTCGATCAGTTCTGCTCATCTGTTATTCCTCCATCTTTTTATCCACAAAATCATAAAAGTATCTGTACCTAATCATACGGATACTTAACTGATTATATGTAGACGTTCGGCATCCAAAATCGGTTTCGCATGGCGGAAATTTCAAAAAATAATTTCCACTTTAGTATCGCATAAAACGGAAAAAAAATAAACGGATTCGCTGGCAATGGCGAATACGTTTATTTTTGTTTTCAGATGGGAGTCTTTTGAATAGCATTTCACTGAACGCTTTAATTCAAGGATATTCCCTTCAGAATTGTTTGGGCGCGAGCACAGATACCAACACGGATGATAAAATACCTATTGCTTCGTCAATTTGTTCGTTTGTTACGGTTAATGGTGGTAGTAGGCGGATGACATGTTCACCTGCTTGAACGAGTAATAAGCCCTTTTCTTCCGCTTGGTGGATAAATGTCTGGACCGCATCCTTGCATTCAATGCCCAGCAATAATCCTGATCCTCGAATAGAAAACAATTCTTTCGGCAATAACGTTTGCAGTTTTTTAATTAAATAGCTTGATTTTTCTTCCACTTGTTGCAGAAAATCTGTTCGAAAAACATGATTGACAACGCATTGAGCAACCGCAACAGCTAATGGATTGCCACCGAAAGTTGTGCCATGTGTACCTGGTCCGAATGAATCGACTAGTTCGGCTGTTCCAAGCATCGCGCCTATTGGAAATCCTCCGCCCAGTCCCTTGGCAATCGTAATAATATCCGGTTTTAATTGTGTCTGCTCATAGGCATAACGGGTTCCCGTTCGGCCAATACCTGTCTGTACTTCATCGGCAATCAGCAAAATGCCTGTCGATTTACAAATATCTTTAATCGACTGCGCAAAATCAACATCGAGCTGATGGACGCCGCCCTCCCCTTGAATAACTTCAAGCATGATTGCCGCGACATCGTTATCGATTGCCGCTTCAAGTTGCTGGATGTCATTGTAAGGAACGATGCGAAATGTTTCAAGTAACGGACCGAAACCTTGACGGACCTTATCCTGTCCAGTTGCAGACATGGCACCGAACGTACGCCCGTGAAAGGATTGCTCAAACGTGATAATTATATTTTTTTTCGTATGTTTCCGAACTAGTTTAATAGCTGCTTCGTTCGCTTCGGCACCGCTATTACAAAAGAACGCATGACTTAAATGTGTATCTTTCATAAGGGCAGAGGCTAGTTCTTCCTGTTCCGGACTTTCAAATAAATTCGAAACATGCCATAGTTTTTCACTTTGCTGTTGGATGGCATGAACAATCGCTGGATGTGCATGACCAAGACTAACGACTGCGATGCCGCTTATAAAATCGAGATAATTTTTTCCTGTGTCATCTGTTACGACTGTCCCCTGCCCTTTTACAAGATGAACAGGACGACGGGCGTAATTTTTGAATAAGCTACTCATGCTAAAACCTCCTCATGTGCAATAACGGTCCCAAGCAGTTGTTGACCGACAATCTGGACAGATGGGATGCCTGCCCCTAAACAATCAAGCGCTGCTTTCACTTTTGGTAACATCCCACCGTAGATTTCACCAGATTCAATCCACTGTGAAATCGCAGTGAGAGATGCAATATGTTGTACTTTGCCTTCGATTTTAATGCCTGGTGTATCAGTTACCAACAAAAGACTATCCGCACACATGCTAAGGGCAATCTTACTTGCGACTGTATCCGCATTAATATTAAGGGAAATCCCATTAGTAGTTGACCCAATACATGAAATAACAGGGACAAGACCGACATCCAGCATTTTTTCAATTAATTCCGAACGGACTTGCTGAATTTCACCAACAAACCCATAGACAGCTTCATCTAGAAATGAACAACTAAGGAGTTTTCCATCGTACCCGCTAAGTCCGATTGCCTCGATTCCTTCCCTGTTTAAATGATGGACAAGAGCCGGATTCACTTGACCAATCAGTGTCGACTGAACGATGCGAACAGCCTCTTTCGATGTGACACGAATGCCATTCAGCACTGTAGAGGTCACATTGTTAGCGGCAAGTTCTTGGTTGATTTCAGGTCCTCCACCGTGTACGAGTATAAGTTCATACCCTGCATCTTGTAGTCGCTTAAAATTCGCGAAAAAGTCTTTAGTTAATTCCGCAAGCATACTGCCTCCTAATTTAATGACCATTCGCTTACGAGCGGTAGGTTGCGTTGATTTGGACATAGTCATATGTTAAATCGCACCCCCATGCTTTTCCCTGTCCACTCCCTTGACTAAGTTGGACAACTATTTTCACTTCAGGTTGTTTTAAATAGCTGATAAGTTTTTCTTCGGAGTATTCGATAGGTTCGCCTTTTTCAACGACCGTTATCTTCCCGATTTGAATGGAAATGGCATCAGGATCCACTGTTGCCCCACTGTATCCAACCGCCGCAATAATTCTTCCCCAGTTCGCATCACAACCAAAGACGGCTGTTTTAACGAGAGGTGAACCGACAACCGTTTTAGCAATCTTACGCGCTTCCTCATCCGAAACCGCACCTTTTACTTCAGCCTCGATGAGTTTCGTCGCACCTTCCCCGTCTTTTGCAATCATTTTTGCAAGGTCTTGTGAAACTGCATGCAAAGCTTGGACAAATACTTCCCAATCAGGATGCGCCGGTGTCAATGTTACATTGCCTGCCATACCATTTGCCAATAGAAGAACCATGTCGTTCGTGGATGTATCTCCATCGACAGTAATGGCGTTGAACGTCAGATTAGTAACCGACTTAAGCGCTGCTTGTAAATGGACTGATTCGACGTTCGCATCTGTTGTGATAAAACCGAGCATCGTCGCCATGTTTGGATTGATCATCCCTGATCCTTTTGCTGTTCCTGCAATAATGATTTCCTTGCCGTCGATTAGGGCACAATAAGCTGTATTTTTCGTTATGGTATCTGTCGTCAAGATAGCTTGCGAAAAATGGATAGATCCTTCTAACTGGCTATTGGGTTCAAGCTTATGGATTCCTTTGACGATTGGTTCCATACGCATCAACTCACCAATTACACCCGTAGAAGCAACGCCGACCAAATTCGGTGAAATGCCCAATTTTTCTGCAGTTTCAACTTGCATCAAGCGTGCATCTACCATTCCTTGTTTCCCTGTACATGCGTTGGCATTTCCGGAATTTATAATAATAGCCTGCATTTTACCCATCTTTTTCACAGCTTCTTTTGTAACAAGTAAGGGGGCCGCTTGAACTGCATTTGTCGTAAAAACGCCCGCAACACTGGCTGGAACTTCACTCACAAGCAGCGCTAAATCATGTTTCTTATATTTAATTCCGCAATGAATACCTGCTGCTTTGAAACCGAGTGGAGATACAATATTGTTCCCGGAAATACGTTTCATCACCGACACTGTTGTCGTCATAGTACTCCTCCTATTATATGAATGATGGGACCAGTGACAGGCCCGTTATTTCTTCTAAATCGAATTGAACATTCATATTTTGAATTGCCTGCCCTGCAGCTCCCTTGACCAGATTGTCGATGACCGAAACAATTGTTGCACGGTTGGTCCTTGGGTCGACTTTTACGTAGAGATCACAGTAGTTTGAGCCATAGACTTGATTGGTTCCAAACTTATTCGTCTCTCTTATGACACGGACGAATGGATGATTGGCATATGTTTCCTCAAGACAGCTAACCAGCTGCGCCTCTGTAACGCCTTCCATAACACGCGCATAACTTGTCGTTAGAATTCCCCGTGTCATTGGAACAAGATGCGTACTAAATGTAATTGGCGCTGCCTCACTCGCAAAGCTTGAGATAGCCTGTTCAATTTCCGGAATATGCTGGTGCTGATGCAATCGATAAATCGCTGTATTTTCATTGGTTTCACTGAAATGCGTCATTTGACTCGGTTGATTGCCCGCACCTGACACCCCACTTTTCGCATCGATAATCAGTTGACTCCCATCAATTAGCTGTTCTTTCAGTAGAGGAAGAAGTGATAAAAGAACCGCTGTCGGATAACAGCCCGGATTGGCAATTAACTGCGATTGCCGGATTTCCTTGGCATTCCATTCCGTCAGTCCGTAAACGCTTTGTTCAACTGCTAATGCGGATGCGGGTTCTTTTTTATACCATTGCTCGTAGATTGCTGAATCTTTCAGACGGAAATCTCCTGACAAATCGATAAGCCGTGGCCCTTTGCCGATTAAAGGCGGAAGAAGCTGACTCGCTACGCCGGCAGGAGCACTCGAAAAAACGACATCGAATTCAGCTAACTTTTCGGATTCAATCTTTTGAAGCGGCTGATCGTATATATTTACAAGATGTGTATACTTATGCGAAAAGACAGTTCCTTCCTCTGAAGATGTAAAAAGTATAGTATTTTCGACTTCGGGGTGGTTATGTAGTAAACGTATTAGTTCAAGTCCACCATACCCTGAAGCACCAATTATTCCCACCTTCATTTTCATCACCCCTAAAAACAAGTTAGACATAGTATATACATGCATATTTATAAAGTCAATAGTATTATTATAAGTTTCAAACACTTCATTTTTGAATGCATTTTCATTTTACATTAAAAATTGCGACTTCTTTTATTTCACCGTAATATACTAAACTTGTAACCTTTTTCCGTTTTCACCGTCTAACATGGTAAATAAAGGGGGAATATTCAATGAAGGGAAAGTTATTTTTTATCCTACTATTATCAAGCCTATTCATACTACTAACGGCTTGTAGTTCAAATGATGAGAGTCTAGCTATGAAGGAGAAATCCGCTTCTGATTCAAATGAAATTGCTGTGGAAAGTGAAATGGATAAATCTTTGTTTAATTCCATAGATCAGCCTGTAGAAGAGCATAATGAAATTTCTACGAATCGAATGATTATCCACCAAGCACAATTACAGGTGAATGTGAAAAACCTTGAACAAGCTCAGCTTGAAATCGAGAAAAAAGTGGCTGAATACGGGGGATACATAGTTGAATCGAATGTATACCGAGAAAATGATGATATTGTTAGTGGGAATATAACTGTTCGAATTCCCGAGAAGCATTTTCAAACGTTTCTAAAGGATGCGGAAGAAAAAGCGGATATCTTGGAGCGTAATGTGACTGGTCAGGATATTACCGAAGAATATGTCGATTTACAATCCAGGGTAAAATCCAAACGAGCAGTAGAAGCACGACTGCTTGAATTTATTGGTAAAGCACAAAAGACCGAGGACTTATTAAAAATTTCTTCTGATTTAGCTAGTGTTCAAGAAGAGATTGAAGTACTCGTTGGAAAGATGAACTACTTTGAAAACCAAACATCTTATTCTACGGTTGAAATATCGATGTTTGAAAATCGCGTTGTCGTCCCAACACTAGACGGAAAGAAATTAGATACATGGGAAAAAACAAAAAAACAACTCGCGACAAGCACTAACTTCATGCTATCCGCTGGTTCCGGTATGATTGTCTTTTTTGTTGGAAACTTGCCCGTAATCATCCTTCTGTCGCTTGTTGGCATAGGGATTTATTTCATCATAAAAAGGAGAAAAATGAATGAAGGGCCTAAATGAAACTATTTTTCAACAAGGATAGTATGCTATAATTAGTATCTGGTACTAACGATAGGTATTAGCTATTGCATATTTGAATTGGGAGGCTACTATGGGCGATTTATTGAAATTAAAAGGGAAAAATATTGTGGTGATGGGTGTTGCCAATGAACGAAGTCTTGCTTGGGGAGTGGCTAAAGCGCTATTTGCAGTCGGTGCGAATGTCATTTTCACTTATCGCAAAGAGCGTTCGCTAGCGAAACTTGAAAAGATGTTGAGCGCAAATGCGTATGAGGCGAAACTAATTACGCAATGTGATGTCAACGAAGACGAGAGTATTCACTCGGCGTTTACAAAAATCGGCGAAGGAGTCGGCACGATCCACGGTGTTGTCCACTCGCTTGCGTTCGCACATGCGGAAGATTTGAAAAATGATTTCATTGAGACGACAAGAAGTGGCTATGCTTTTGCGCAGGATACGAGTGCTTATTCGCTTATTGCAACGGCAAAAGAAGCGCGTCCTTATATGACGGATGGCGGTTCAATTGTGACAATGAGTTATTTAGGAGCTGAACGCGTACTTCCTGGTTATAACGTTATGGGTGTTGCAAAAGCAGCCCTTGAGGCGTCTGTGAAATATTTGGCATCAGATTTAGGCAAGGATAATATCCGGGTCAATGCGATTTCGGCTGGTGCGATTCGTACGTTATCAGCGAAAGGGATTTCCTCTTTCAATACAATTTTGTCTAAAATCGAAGAAACTGCACCACTTAAACGGAATGTGACGCAGGAAGAAGTGGCCGATATGACGATAGCCATTTTGAGTAATCTTTCCCGCGGCGTCACTGGGGAAATTGTATATGTGGATGGCGGATATAATATTATGGGATAAAAAAACGGACGAACCAGGTAGATGGTTCGTCCGTTTTTGTATTGGCTATTGTTCAGTTTTAGGTTTTCCCTTTTTTATAAATTTTCACTCGAAATTAATGCCTGAGAATGGTATACTGTTTACAAATTGAAAGAAATGCTCGGAAAATAATTGTGACTTGCTAGGAGGCATACGTGTGGAAGCTATGTTTAAAGAAATACTTCATGAATTGAAGAATGTTAATGGTCGGTTGGATTCTATGGATATACGAATGAGTTCTTTGGAGCAGGGACAATTCGAAATACGTAAAGACCTAGCTGAACTGAAGGGTAATCATCTTGAAATGAAAAAGGATTTGGTCGATAGTTTCAGTATCTTCAATAATTCGATTGAGCATTTAGCTGAAAGTAGGACTCTCGCCTTGAATGATCGCATCTTCAATGCTGAAGTCGAAATTCAAAAAATAAAACGGCACCAGCAAACTAGTTAATCCCATTTAAATTAAAGAGAGGAGCTCTCCATAATGGATAGCTCCTCTTTTCTTACTTCCCTACTTCTTTCATCAACTTCTTATTCCCTTTGGTCAGGATATTTTCATAGTCAATGTAGTCGTAGATGTCATCTGTTATATGGTTGCTGAACTTCGCTAATTCTTCAATCGTCAGGTCCTCAATCGCTTTTTTCTGCTGCTCACAATAGATGATTAGCTTGCCGACAATTTCGTGGGCGTCACGGAAGGCGGTTCCTTTACTCACTAAATAATCGGCGACTTCGGTTGCGTTGAGAAAACCGGCTTTGATGGCCATTTTCATATGGTCAGCGTTGACGTGTAATGTATCAATCATTTTCGACATAATTTCGATGCAGTCCATGACGGTATCGAGTGCGTCGAAGAATTGCTCTTTATCTTCCTGCATGTCTTTGTTGTATGTCAATGGAAGTCCTTTTAATGTCGTTAATAGCGCGAATAGTGAGCCGTAAACACGACCCGTTTTCCCGCGAATCAATTCTGCCGCATCTGGATTTTTCTTTTGCGGCATAATGCTGCTGCCTGTTGAGTAAGCATCGGACATTGTGATGAATTTAAATTCTTGACTGCTCCATAAAATGAGTTCTTCACTCAATCTACTTAGATGCATCATGATGATTGAGAAATCCGACATTAATTCGAGTAAATAATCACGGTCACTGACACCGTCAAGGAAGTTATCCACTGGTTTAGCGAATCCTAATAATACCGTTGTAATGTCGCGATCGATACGATGCGTTGTCCCTGCGAGCGCGCCGCATCCGAGCGGGTTTTCATCCAAAATATCGATGGCATTTGCAATTCGTTTTTTGTCACGCTTGAACATTTGTGCATAAGCCCCGAGATGATGGCTGAATGTCACGACTTGTGCACGTTGTAAATGTGTATAACCTGGCATAATGACGTTGTTCTCCGCACCTTTTGTATGCAATGAATCGATGAGCATTTGGAGATGGTTCATTACATTCGCCGCAGTGTGTTTTGCGTGCAAACGCATGTCGACTGCGACTTGGTCATTTCGGCTACGCGCAGTGTGTAACTTTTTCCCTGTCTCGCCGATGCGTTCTGTTAAGTGCATTTCGACGAAAGAGTGAATATCTTCGTAGTTTCCTTCGATTTTCAGATTGCCAGCGTCGATGTCATTCCGGATGGATTCAAGTCCATTTACAAGTAGTTCGCCCTCTTCTGGCGTCAATAAATCACAATGAACAAGCATCGTGACGTGCGCCAAACTCCCAGCAATATCTTCTTTATATAAACGATGGTCCACTGGTAACGATGTATTAAATTGTTCCATGATTTCATCTGCACGGCTTGTAAATCGCCCGCCCCAAAGTTTCATCTATACTCAAACCCTTCAAGTGAATTATTATGCATTTATATGTATTATAATTCTTTACTAGTTGGATTGCAACATCCAGTTCCCTATTTCGATGATTCAGCAGAAATAAAAACCCATTTCCTTGCCAGACTAGTACCAACATGGTATAATTTCGAGACTTAAACATAGAATGAGTTGATAAGCTTGATTAACATAAAGGTTTACCACTATTTTCATAAATTTATCCGTACCCCCTGACTGTAGCTCGTCAGGGGTTTTTTGTTGCCTTGGGGAAAGAAAAAAATGGGAGGTTATATCTTATGAACACTAACAACAATAGCTACTCCATTTCTTCACTTATTGCGGTCTGGATCAGTCTAATCAGCAATATTTTACTGACTGTTTTAAAAATAACCGTTGGTGCATTGTTCAACAGTCCTGTTCTTTTAGCAGATGGATTCCATAATGCTGGGGATGTCGTTGCATCAGGGGCTGCGTTAACATCAATGCGCATTTCGCAACGCCCAGCCGATGATGATCATCCGTATGGGCATGGGAAAGCGGAAATTATCAGTTCGGCCATTGTTGCCATTATTTTAGGGTTGGCCGCTCTTTATATCGCATACGAAGCGATCTCCGCGTTCTTTGAAAATCCTGTCAAAGGGAGTTTTCTCGCTTTAATCACCGCAGTTATTTCCCTTGTCTGGAAACAAGCGTTGTACATGTATACAATTCGGATTGGAAAATTGACAAATAGTAAAGGGTTAATCGCCACTGCTCTTGACCATCTTGCTGATGTCTATGCTTCCCTTGCGGCTGTTTTAGGGATTGGTCTTTCAATAGTCGGAGATGCTTTTCAAATCCCTTGGATGGCGTACGGGGATCCTTTTGCCGGTATTATCGTATCTGCTTTGGTTCTGCGACTTGCTTACGGAATGGGAAAAGAGGCAATGGATGTTTTAATGGAGACAAATGTGAGTACCACACGTTTGGATGAGTTCTCCTCTTTAATCCTCTCGATCCCAAAAGTAAAGCGCATTGACCGACTACGCGCCCGTGAACACGGCCATTATATTCTTGTAGATCTTCGCATTGGTGTCCCAGCTGATTTAACAATTCAAGAAGGTCATGATATTTCAAGCTCCATTCGAAATATGATTATGGACCAACATACAGATGTCGATGAAGTATTGATCCATTTAAATCCATGGTATTCCGAACAGAATTGAAAGCCTAGCAGCGCGATGTAAGATATACTAGTGAGAGTAAAGGAGTTGCTTGGATATGTTGAATAAGCAAATGACAAATTATATTGCGAACAATGTGAACAATAATGAAATTGAATTGAATAATTTTGAAAAGGTATATGCGGAGAAGCATCAACTTGTTCCACAAGATGTAACTATTGTGGATAAAGGTTTTCATACCTCTGTCATTGAACGGTGCAACAAAGAAACTGAAGAAGTTATCCGTACTGAAACCGATAACTTTTTGAATGAATCTGCTTCCTATTTGAAAAAGAACCTAAACGAATTTCTCTTTGTGGAATCAAATACATTTGAAATAATAGGTGTTGACGGGATTGCGCTCGAATTCGATGATGTGTTCGAAACGTATACCGCTCTCTTCGGATTGAAATTACAAAAGAAATACGGCCCTGCCATTAAAGCGTTTCTCGATACACATTTACAAGGAGATAATACGAAATATAGTGTGATGTTCTCCGGAGAAGACGGATTATGGGATATGAATTTCGCGTTGAGTTATATAGAAGGATTCAATGACGAACTATCTTTCGAGCAAGTACTTAAGATGGTTTACCTCTTTATATTCAAATTGTCTGAAGCTGTAGAGGATGACAAGTGATTGAGTAGTCCAGAATTTATTTACACGTATATGCGTCATACAGATGAGTATGATCTTTGCCGTTTGGAGATGCGGTCGTTGTTCGGATTTGATGTCCAGTCGAATGTTTTAATGAGCCCGATTGGAATTGACCCGTGTCGAAGTCCGTTTATGAAAGAACGCGTAGATATATTATATGAAGCCGATAGCTTTGAATCTATTTTAGGCCAAGTGGCGTACTTACAATTGGCTAGTTCTACGTTCAAGGTCGTCTGTTTGAATTCGCTTGAACTGGGTACGACGAAGAAGATTGGACATGCTGAAAGACGTAAGGTTGAACGTGAAGTTGGGCTACGTATTCAAGGAGAGCCTGAGTTAGATCATCCTGAAACGCTGTTCGGCGTCATTGAATTGGACGATAAATGGTATTTCGGAAAACTAGTGGAAAGTGAAGCCATCTGGTTTCAGCATCAGCAAAAACCACATATGTATTCGACAGCGCTAAGTACTCGTGTTGCGCGAGCGGTTGCAAATATTGCGGCTCCTCATCCTGAAGGTATCCGAGTAATCGATCCTTGTTGCGGTATTGGGACCGTTTTGGTGGAAGCATTGTCAATGGGCATTAACATCGCGGGCCGGGATATTAACCCGCTTGTTGTTAAAGGCTCAAGAAAAAACATCGCCCACTTCGGCCTTGAAGGTGAAGTAATCATCGGACCCATTGCAGATGTTGTTGATGATTACGACGTTGCAATTATTGATATGCCATATAACTTATTTACTCATATTTCTCCCGAAGAACAGCTCGATATTTTGAAGCAGGCACGTCGTTTCTCGAAGAAAGTCGTCGTTGTGACGATTGAAACTATCGACCCTATGATTGATGAGGCTGGCTTCAGCATTGTGGATCGCTGTGTAGCGAAAAAAGGTACGTTTTCAAGGCAGATTCTTGTTTGTATATGAAATATGAAAAGACCTCGTAGATGATTGCGAGGTCTTTTTATTGGTTATAAACTACCTATTTAATCCCTATCCATCCTAATTCCTTTCTCATTGCACTACCTTTGCTTTGAAATAATTTCTTACTTCCTCTACATTATTCAACTCTCTTTTCGGCAGTATATATGAACTTATCGAACTGGTGTACAGATAGAGGTTATCGTTGTCCTCTTTGAAATTTTTGATACCCGACCAGGTTACTTTCGTTTCACGATCTGAAGTAGAATCGACTAATCCTTCATCATTCATGATTAAATGATGATTCCCTAATAACCCATCATTCTTACCCTCTTTGATCATTTTCTTGGTATTTCGTTTTATGAGACTATAAAAATACTTCGGATAAAAAATAATCCATAGAATACCTGTAATCGAAAAAGTTATAAACAATCCTATGAATGAGCCGTCTCCCATGGCAGATAATACATAGGACAAAATGAGAAAGACAATCGGTGTTAAAAATCTTTGCATCGCTAGTGATTTCATTGCAGTTTTAGAATTCTTAACGTGAAACATATTAAAATTCAAATAATCTTCTTCTGTTAATTCATAATCAATTTCCATTATAATCCCCCCAATAACTTACTTATCTTATTCTCATTATATCTTAATTGGTGCATATTTCTAGTTTTGATACTGTCGTATATGAAAACACACAAAAAGCACCGCTAAATGCGATGCTTTTTGCATTGTTTGAGTCTCACGATTCATCTGCTCATTTATAATTACTTCGAAATATGAACGGTGAAATCCGCTAGTAACCGTGCGCCATAGCCTGTTGCTGATTTTCCATAATAACCTGCAACAGCTGTTTTGTCCACCACGCCAGCCATGTCGACATGTAACCATTTGCTGTCTTTAGGAACGAAACGACGTAGGAATAAGCCTGCTGTTATCGATCCTGCTACATTCAATGAACTGATGTTGTTCATATCCGCATAGTCGCTTGCCAATGTTTTATCGTAAGCTTCAACTAAAGGCATTGGCCAGATGAAATCACCGTTCTGGTCGCCGATTCTCTTCATGGTAGCGGATAGTTCTTCATCACCAAATACGCCACCTATTTCAGTGCCAAGTGCATTGAGGACTGCCCCCGTAAGCGTTGCGATGTCAACGATGTATTCTGCTTTCCACTCGCCTGCGCGGATAAGCGCATCCGCTAAAATAAGGCGTCCTTCTGCATCCGTGTTACCGACTTGGACCGTCAATCCATTTTTATATGTAATGACTTCACCTGGGAGTACCGACAGGCTATCTGGCATATTTTCTACGATTGGCATCAAAGCCACGACATTTACTTTCGCTTTCATTTTTGCGAGCAATGTCAGTGCTCCCGAAACAGCCGCAGCTCCACCCATATCCATACGCATATCGCTTAAATCTTTCCCACTCTTTAAGCTAATACCGCCTGTGTCAAAGGTTACGCCTTTTCCAACAAGTGCAACAAGTGGTTTCGTGTCGTCCCCTTTGTATATAAGCTCAACGAATGCAGGCTTATATTTGCTCCCACGGTTCACTGTTAGTACGCCGTTCATTTCCATTTTCTCGATTGTTTCTTTATCCAACACATTCACTTCAACTTCTGTACCTTCAAAGTTTTTCTTAAGTACCTCCGGGAATGTTTCTGGATTTAATACGTTTGGTACTTCATTCGATAAGTCACGCGAAAACGACATCGCTGCAGCACGAATTTTACCTTCTTCAACGGATGATTGGTCTGCGCCAGATACGTTTAGTTCTGTTTTGAATGCCGTGATATCTGATTTATACGTAACGAATTGATAAGCTCCCAATTCCCAACCTTCGACGAATGCAGTCAGAACAGCACTCTTATTTAGGTTGGCAAACGCAGTGACAAGCGTTCCGTCTTCAACAGATGCCGTTTCCACTTTTTGAGTGCTTAAGTCACGAGCGATATTGCCTGCCGTTGCACGTACTTTTTCCAATGTTGCCACTTTGTCTTTACATTCTTTCACTACGACATAATGCTGATCTCCCACGAGTACGGAAGTATGGTCTGCTTGTTGATTGTCCACAAATTGTTTTACTGCGCTATTGTTTGCAACGATTGAATCGCTCGCAAAAATGATTTTTACTTGTTTAGTCATTTTATTTCCCCCTAGATAAATTATTTCGGCTTCAAAAATAGTTTACCACAAGAAGACCAATTTGAAAAAATTATCTCTTATCCGAAATTACCAGGAAAAACGTAGCAGCAGGCCCTAATAGTAACGAAAGTAGAAACCAATTCAAGCCACTTCTATTTTTCCCTTGCGCCAGTCCAGCATTGATAAGCGCAAGTGTCCCCCACCCTATGAAATAACTACCGTCGTCCATATGAATCACTCCTTCTATTATCTCTATCTACTTCTACGATGTGATTGGTAGAAGGTTTCATAATTCATCGCACAGTACCTTGCAATGAATAATACCTTGTGCTATATTATTGTTATTGGTACTCCGCATGAACTGGTACTGTCTATTGTTTAATAGTGAAAGGAACGTGGTTTCAATGAATGTGCAATTCAAAAAAGGTGTGCTGAATTTATGTGTACTTGTACTTCTTGACAAGCAGGACCGCTATGGCTACGAGCTTGTGCAAAAGATTTCAGATCAGATTTCTATTTCGGAAGGCTCGGTCTATCCCCTGTTGAGACGGTTGACAAAGGAAGGGTACTTCACAACGTATTTACAAGAATCGACGGAAGGCCCTCCCCGTAAATATTATAAACTGACGGATACAGGACGGGAATATCTTCACAAGCAGTTGGATGAATGGCGAAATTTCACGGATGGTGTGAATACATTAATCGAGGAGGGTGTACAGAATGACTGAAAACCAATTTATCTTTGAGCTTGAAACCGCATTAAAACGACTACCTACTGAAGAACGGAACGATATTATTCAAGATATCAAAGAATATTTCACAGATGGGCGCGTAGATGGAAAGTCGGAAAATGATATCGCCGCTTCTCTCGGATCTCCAGGAAAAATAGCGGATGAACTGCTTGCTTCCTACTCATTTATTGACAATAAAGCGCCGGTGGAATCTATCAATGAAATAATTATGATTCAAGATGATCGGTATACGAATATTGATATTAATGTTCAGCATGGTTCGCTTTTCATCTCACCTTCGAACAATTCCGTAACGACTGTTGAACTTGTAGAAAATAATGAAAAATTACAGCTGACCGCGGAAGTTGTCGGCGATACGTTGGTCGTACGTCTGAAAAGTCTACGCCATTGGTTATTCATGTTCAATTTCAATCTAAAGGCGGTGACACTGAACGTGTTCATTCCAAAGAAACTATATCAATCGATTGCGATGAAAACAGATAATGGACGAATCTGTGCTGAGAAGTTGCTTGGCAAAAAAGTGAGTGTCGGGACGGACAACGGTAGAATCCAACTGAAAGAGATTGCAGCTACGACGTTGAACGCTGAAACTGATAATGGCAGGATAGAATTCGATAAAGTCCAAGCCGATCATATTAAAACGAAGACGGATAATGGACGGATTGAGATGCGCTATGTCGATGCAGAAAGTATTTCGGCTGAGTCCGATAATGGACAGATTATTTTTGAGCATGTAGAAGGTTCGATTGTCGGAGTGACGGATAATGGAAAAATCAGCTTGCAGACGACAAGTTTAGATCGAAATATCGATTTCCAAACGGATAATGGCAGCATATTAATCCAATCAAGTAGTAAGCCATCAAACGTTGCTATTCACGCGAAAACAAATCATGGAAGGATCGATGTGTTCGGTGAGCGAAATTCTCGAACGGTCGTCGGCACTGGAGAAAACACAATCCGGTTGAAGTCGGATAATGGACGGATTACGGTCGGATAATAATAGGAGGAAATAAAATGAAGAAAGATGAATTCCAAAGAGATTTACGTGCTCTTTTAGTAAGAATTCCTAAAGAAGAACAGATTGAAATAATGAAAGACTTAGAGGAGTATTTTGAAAATGGAAAATTAGACGGGAAAACCGAAGAACAAATCACTGCCTCACTTGATTCTCCGAAAAATATGGCAAAGGAGTTACTCGTTTCGTATCGCCTTGAAAAAGCAGAAGCCACTGCGACAACGGGAACTATTTTCCGTGCTGTTTGGGCTATAATCGGATTAGGGTTTTTCAATCTTATTATTGTATTGGGTCCGTTTTTATGTTTAGTTGGGGTTCTCTTAGGAGGATGGACTGCAAGTGTTGGCTTCATCGCCGCTCCCCTACTCGTACTCGCCAATATTGTGATATTCCCAGGGATATTCGAATGGTTTGACATTTTCGCTTCGATTGCATTTTGCGGGATTGGCCTATTCGTGGCGATCGGAATGTTCACTGCCACGAAGGTTTTGATGAATGGTTTTGTACGTTATCTAAAATTCAATACGAAACTTGTAAAAGGTGGTTTAACACATGTTGAACGTTAAAAGGCTCTCGATTATTGCTTTATTCCTCTTACTTGTCGGTGTTATCGGTAGTGTTTTGACCTATAATTTAATACAAAAGCCCGAATTGGTTACGGAAGAAATAGAAATTAAAGAGGATAGCTTCACGAACATTGAGATTTCAACGAATGACGCCCGGATTGAACTTATTCCGATAAATGAACCAAATACTCTTGTCGAAGTTTCAGGACATGATAGTAAAAATAATTTTTCGGCTTCTGTTACAGAATCCACTTTAACAATTGTATACAAGGATTCTAAAAAGAAATTCTTTAGTTTTGATGTTTTTCCAAAATCTCCAACATTGAAAGTGTATGTGCCGAAAAAACTCTATGATACCATACGAGTTCAGTCCGATTATGGATCGTTTTCGGCAAAAGATATTGATGCAAGTGAAGTAAACGTAAAGGCAAACGACGGGGCAATTGAATTGAGAGACATTAACGCAGCTTCAATTATTACTGAATCGGATAATGGGCAAATAAAGGCAGAAAATTTGATTGGGACCACCGTAAAGGTAAAAGTAAATGATGGTCGGACTACTTTAAAAAGTATTACAGCTGATTCAATCTCTATCGTTTCGGATAATGGAAAGATTAGGCTAGAAGAAATTAATGGTAATCTCTCCGCAAAAGCGAATGATGGGAGTATAAAACTGATGACAAAAACGCTTGATTTTCCGATTGAGTTTTCTACCGATAATGGTCACATTGATATTCAAACCGATAACGCGCCTATAAATGCTAGCATTCGTGCACAATCGGACAACGGAAGTATTACTATTTTCGATGAAAAAAAATCACATTCTGTATTTGGCTCAGGAGAACATGAAATCAATTTATCAACAAATGATGGGAAGATCGTTGTTGCAAAACGCTAAGTAGAACTTACACTACTTTTTCCATACTCACGAACCAATAAAGGGGATGCCACGGTATCCTCTTTTAGTTGTTTATTACACGCATCGTTTTGCCCCCTTTCGAATATAATGAAACAGCTTACTTATGGTATAATTTCCATTAGAATGGAGGTATTATATGGTTCATAAAAAGTTGCTGTGCTCATTTATAGTGCTATTGACTATTATCATGACAGCATGTTCATCGACCACATCGATTATTAAAAGCTCGGAATTTGACCAGGTGAAATCCGATTTGATTGAGGGACTGAATGTTGATACGATTTACGGTACGATTGAAGAATTGACAAAAGAACCGCGTGTTGCCGGAACAGAATCGGAACAACAAGCAGCTAAATTTTTGTCGGGGAAATTGGAGTCATACGGTTATAAGGTTGAAACACAGCCATTCGATTTTGAGCGTTATGTTATGCCGGAATCCTTCAGTCTTTCAGTCGATGGATTTGGTGGCCCTCTTTCCCCTAAACCCTTCCAATACTCAGTTTCAGGAGCGGTTACGGGAGATTTGATTGATGCTGGAAAAGGTTTGAAATCCGATTACGATGACATCGATGTAGAAGGGAAAATTGTTCTTGCTCGCGTGAGTGATATTTACTTCTCTGAAATGGTGTTAAATGCAGCTAAAGCAGGTGCTTCTGCTATTCTCATCCTTTTCCCTGAATCCGAGCCGATTGGTAGCTGGTCACTTGGTGAGCATGATAAGGACTTTATCCCCGCGTTTGCCCTATCATTCGATGAAGGTGAAGGGCTTACGGATTTTATGGAGAGTAAAGGTACTGTCAATGCAACCTTTGCGATTGAAGGTGCTGGGGTGGAGAAAGCTAAATCTCAGAATTTAATTATCACAAAACAGCCTGTAGCTAAAACCGAGGCAACAAAGGATATCGTATTAGTTGGCGCACATTATGATTCTGTCGATCAAGCACCTGGGGCAAGCGATAATGCAAGTGGTACAGCCGTTGTACTGGAACTTGCACGGATGTTCAAGGATGTGACAACAGAGAAAGAACTGCGATTTCTTTTCTTCGGTGCTGAAGAAGAAGGATTATACGGCTCGGAACATTATGTGAGTGAAATGACTAAGAATGAAATCAAACGGACCGCAGCTATGTTTAATTTGGATATGGTCGGCAGTGCAGATGCTGGAGAATTGGCGATTCAGACGATTGATGGAATGGATAATACCGTTACAAAAGCCGCGAGTCAAGCCAATATAGAACTTAGCGACGAATCGATTGAGACGGAATTCGGTGATCGTAGCGATCATGTCCCGTTTCATGAAGCGGGTATCGATGCTGCACTCTTCATCTACAATCCGGTGGAGGAATGGTATCATTCGCCTGACGATACCATCGATAAGTTGAGCAAAGACCGTCTACGCGATGTTGCAAAAATCGTAGGGAGTTCAGTTTTGACATTGACTTTTAATAAGTAAATACACATAAAAAAGACGATTCAAAAATTCAGACAGCGAATTTGAATCGTCTTTTTTGATTCTCAATTTTAGCTCCCTTGTAAAAATGCAGGTTTTTTAGTCGCCTCAAATGAAGTTGTGGTTTATTTCATGCTTCTTTTTATAACCCGGTTCATTAGTTAATCTACGCTTCTCATTCTTCTGTTTAAAACTAAGTGACCGGCTAATAAAAATGCCATTCCAATAAATAAATTGAAAATCAATTTATTTGTCATCCCCTCATGAACCGCGTCTAGTAGTTCATACGATATAATTTGATATACAGGAAGTGAATCTCCACTTATAAAAAAGCTAATCGATAAATAAACCTGAATTATTCACCGAATATTTATAACGGGCTGTTAGCCCCTATCCAATAAGCTTTCTGGGTCTTTGCTTGTGCATGAAATAAATGAAAAAAGAATCCGTTTCTGTTAAGGTTAAATTACGCAAAATAACCAACAGGAGGGATTCTTATAATGACCATTTTACCGCAAATCACCCTAGATTTCAACCGACGTATTAAATTATCAAATGACAGCGGCTCTCTTTCCTCGGATACGGGTGTTTTTCTTTTCCGAGAGTTTGATGAAAAGCTTGGATTCACTCAAACATTGGCGGATCATCTTCATTTAAACGACAAACGGTCCCACTTTATTCATTCCAATGAAAAGTTGCTGAGTCAAAAGCTTTATCCCGCATTAACGGGCAGTAAGATCCCTACATCAAGGCTTAAGGGTGCCCGAAGAAGCGTAAGTGGGGGATCAACTGCCCGTAAAAGCCCGAATGGTTCAACTAACAATCAGTGGGGAATAAAACTTCCCAATCCTTATCCTACGGTCAGTTGAGTGATCTGGATCATTCAACCGTTGCACCACCGTTTCATTCATTGGAAACCATGCCTCCGGTGTTGGACCATCAATGACTCGTACCGCCATGAAATGTGCCATGTCGTGAAACAGTTTCATCGGTGCAGGGGAGTCACCTATATATGGTGGACACTCGTCGTTCAGCTCTTTATGAGCATTGAAAATAAGCCAAAGAAAAATCGGATCCCAATTCATAGAGATTACCGCATAACTAAACAAATAAAAATCACGATCCTTCATTTGAATGTCGGTCTATTCTCTCCAATCCTTCTTTTTGCATACGCTTCGCCAAAATACGTGTGAACTCAAAGTACTCCTTATATAATTCACGATGTTCAGTAATTGCTTTTCGAAACCATCTACATGAATAAGAGCTGTTAGCATATTAACCGTATTACGAGCCGCAGCGCCATATGTCCACGTGAAGCCCGTACCATTGTCCACATTTAGACACTCCTACAATTTGCATTTTGAATTATTATAGCAGTGTCTATGTCGCCGCTTACTTTGTTTCTATTAGCTTTTTAATGGCCACTTCATCCAAGCCTGCTATTTTAGTAATAGTAGCAATCGGGATTCCTTCCTTTATCATTCCAAGTACGAACTCCACTTTATTTTTCTTTATTCCTTGTTCTATTCCTTGTTCTAGCCCCTTCTCTATCCCTTCCTTCTCCCCTTTTTCATGGATCCGAGTAAAGATTGCTTCCATTGTTGGAGACCAACCCTCGCTTTCAAATTGAACCATGCCATTTCCCTCCTTTTGCATAATTGTGGTCATTTTATCATACAGTTTTTCTGATAACTTTTCGGGTAAACGTAGTAAATAGTCGATGAAGTAAAATACAGCTTTAATCTCTGGCCAGGAATAGTGTTTACTTTTAATAACTTCCCCCATCAGTTTCATTTTAAACGTATACCGTTTGTCCACGTCTTCTCGCGTATCGTGCATATATTTTATGGCGAGAATCATTTTGCTGAACAATTTATCCGACTGCTCTAACTTTTCATAGGAATGGTCGACAATCTTATACGTATTATACGCGTAATTCAGCTTTGTGCCAAAATAAGTGTAGCGGAATTCGGTGGGGAATTCACTTTTATGAGGTGAGGTCATGATGGCTAGTGCAATGATTTCTTTATCATATTTATCAAAAATGCGGTAGAAGTATTGAAACATTCGTTTTGCGAAGTCGGGTTCATTGTCACTTTGAACTTCTACATGAACTAACACCCATTTTTCCTCGCCATCCTTTAGATGGACTTTGACAAGTTGGTCGGTTATTTTCCGCCCTTTCTTGTCTTTTATGATTTGCTGAAATAGCTCTTGCTGCAAAAACTCGGCTTTTTCCGAAAAATCGACTTGTGCGTGTAAATCTGGGGCAAAATACAATAAAAAGTCTTCAAATAATTCGCCAATCACTTTCTTCCACAGACCATCCTGATCGACATTTCCCACTTCATAATCCGTTGAGTTTTCCCATACTAATGCCGTCACCATCCCCTCCAGCACCTCCATTATTCGACTTGCATCTACCATACAACAGAAGGAATAATGTGTAAATTGTACAGAAAGACCAACAACTCCATTTTGAGATACCGAAATATGGTCATATTTCAATTATGGGGTAAAAAGTGTGAAGTTTTGGGATCATAAAGGTGGCATAATTAAATTTTGATGAATTTGAAAAGGATTGAACTGCTTCCCTACTCACTCCACACTTAATTTTAATTTTCCGGTGCCTGTCACTAATACTTTCAAGTTTGTTTTATTTATCATGATTGTTTGAACTTTCACGTTTGAACGAGTGACTGTCACCCGAACTCACCCGAACTTACGGTTGGGGTGTTTTTTGGGGGAGTATATGTAATTGTCTATTCATATAGGCCGGTACATAATCACCTTTAGGCGGCCATCGATACCTTCAAAAAAATGATGTTCCTTTTCAATCCTGCATTCAATATCGCGACAAACGAAATAGACGAACAACATTGCCATCAGAAGTGCAATTCTTTTCCTCTATATGTGTTTACCTATCTAGATTTCATCATCCCTAAATAAACCGACCAGGTTAGCGCCTGCTCATACCAGTTCTCCGCAACTGGACAAAGCCCTTTCTCATAGCCCAAATCCCGCTGCCAATACACAGGAATATAGTGAACATGCACACCGATAGTAAGCGCGCGCATCTCTTCAAAAATCTTCCTTACGCGACTTCGACAACACTTCAGCATCCAGTTGGATTACATACAAATACCAGCCCGATTCTGTCTCTTCTAGCTGTTCAGGTAAAATGATACCCGAAATCGCTATCAATTTCTCACTATATAAAGCAGCAATTTCTCGACGACGCTCAATAAATCCATCAACCTTGCGCATTTGGGACAAACCTAGCGCAGCCTGTCACTAGTACTTTCACGTTTGTTTTATTTATCATGATTGTTTAAACTTTCACGTTTGAATGAGTGACTGTCACCCAAACAAGTATGTACACCCAGAATTACTAAATAGGTAATTGAAAAAGAAATGATGACCAATAATGCATACATTTAAATAAACATACGAAAAAAGCCAGAGTTTTGCGTTCAATTCTGGCTTTCATTCTATCAAAAAAGGTACCAGCGTATAATGTAATTCTGAGTTGTTTCAGTATCTGATACCTTACACTACTAATTTGATTTTAGTCTCCAGTGTTTTTTATACCCTCCCCCAAAATCTTCTGTCCAGTTTTTGTGTTCATTCGTCGGTTTCTCTTGCTTACTTTGGAGATACTGATTTAAATGAATATGCTCGAAGTAGTTCTTCCCGCCCATTTTAGTAATGAAAGCATCGATATACTCTCCTAGTTCTGATTCTTCTTCTGTGTCGGCTATTAGTGATTCAAAATCATTTCCTTCAATATCCAATTTGAGTTGAAGTGACTCAAATTTCACTTTCCCGTATCCATAAGGCTTAGCCCCGCCAATCAACTCATATCCTTGCTCCAAATGTTGAGTATGCTTGCGCAATTCTTCCTTGTATTGCTGAGATTGAAATAGCAGTCCCGAATTCAAACCGAGCAACAGTAAACCTACTTCCTCTTGCTTAAGATTAGTAAAGTAAATTGTTCCTTTCAAGGAGACCCCCTCTGGTTTAATAATTGTCCGCTCAGAAATCATTTCTTTATTAGTAATACTTCCCCTTTTAAGGATGGTTTCCTTTAGTACATGATAGTATTTATAACCATTAAGTTTAGGTGGCGTTTTGGCCTTGTGTTTTTCCTCCTTCTTCTCATAACTTTGCAGTTCTTTCTTATCATTTTGTTGTAAATACATTGCACTTGCTGAGGCAAATGGAGAAGGTAAGAGAAATTGCTTAGTTAAGACTTTAGGATTTCCTACTACGTCAACTGGACTGAAGCGCAGTCTCGATTTATAAGAACTCGATTTTTTATCGTTGTCCTTTTCTTCTTTGACATAGCCGAATAAGGCACTGGCATAGTCCACATTTTTTATTTCCTTTGTTCCCAACAATTCTGTAAGCTGATAACCATAAGGTACTTTAAAGTAGGGCGTACGGCCAATTTGAAGTACCTTCTTTTCCCCTGAATCACCATCATCCTTGAAAAAGACAATAGGCCATTTTGCCAGATTACCCGTTTTCGATTCTTTTGTGTACAACTTATCGTAGCCACCAAACAAGTCATAAAAACTTTTACCACCAAAAATTTGCATTTTTTTATACATCATATTGTAACTTTCAATTACCGATTGTGGAACCAGACACTCCTCTTCTGATGCATCCGGTTCCTTGACAATATAATGACTTCGCTTAGAAGTAGCATTAGTTGAATTGAACAGGCAAGCTTTTTCAGTACACTCGACTGTGGCCGAAGATACAAGATTAACAACACTTCCCCCATGTGTTGATTTTAAAAAAACTGCCTGTTGGTAGGGTTTGAAATCCTCTACTTTTCTTCCGCTCCTATATTTGGCTTCAATTTCTGCCTTCAGTCTCCACCTTCTTGCATAGCTTTTACATAAGCGGATTATGTCCGTATTTTCTGATTCTTCACTTTGAAATTCTTTCATCAGTCGGTTTTGAAGATCTTCTTCCAACAAGTTAAGCTGATCTTCGTTTTCGGATTCCCATTCTTCTCCTAAAAAACTAAACTTTCTCATAAATATGCGATCAAGATTCTTCTGTTTTTTCTTCAATTGTTCCTTTAATTTCCTTCGAAGCGATTTTATCGTTCCATTTAATTCTTTAATTTCCTTTTGATTTTCAAGAAGCTGATCCCCGTCCACCCCTCCTGGTTCGAATAAATAGGAAATATCATCGCTTTTCAAGTTCATGTTCAAAAGTTGATGTTCTTTTATCGAAGCGAAGTACTTATCTCCAATCTTTTTTGCTGGCACAACATAAAACGCATTGCCCCTTTTTTGAAGATAACCTGCTTTAATTGATTTTTCTATATCACTTTTTACTTTGTCCCCCTCCAACACTTTTCCTCTATAAATTTTACTAGCAATATTTCGATAAAGCATTTCAGAACGATCGATAAATTTTGGGTAGCTCGCACTCAATAGTTCAATATTGGAGCGAATCTTCCCGCGAATTGAGCTCCCGCTTAAAAAGGTGCCGCCACCGTCTTTTTCTCTCATTTCCAAAGCTAATTCGGAATAAGGACGGATTGTATACGTGATACACCCACTTAAGTCCGTTCTATCGTTATGTTTAGGTACAGCTTTATCCGTATTAGGTGCAGCATCTTCCCTATAAGGGTAGAGGTAATCTTCCGTTTTTCCCGTACCTGCAAAAGGGACAAAATCATAAGGAAGCGTTACGTATTCTATATCCTGATTCTTCTTATTCAATAAACCCCATCACCTTTCAAGACTTGATAAGACAGTTTGCTTGACATAAGCCATGCAATCTTCATCATAGTCAATATATTCCTTAACTATTAGCTTTTTGTACCCATTAAACTTGTTTTGCTCTATGCTATAGGTTCGTGTCATCACTTGTTCATCTGGTACATCAAGTGGTTCCAAAGGCTCGTAAGCAACCAAACTATGATTTACTCGAGTCGCATAGACTTCGATTTCACCATTAAACAAATGCATTTCCAACACAGTATCATTATCCAACGCCTTCAATAATTCAGTATAGGACGGTTCACCTTTGCGACCGATTAGAACACAACCATACAAATGTGCAATAAAAAAGGGCTCATTAATCCCGACATCTGCCAAGTCAAATGGCTGTAGCTTCTTCATGTAAGAACCCACCTTTCAAACGTCTCAAAGTATCTTTTTAGACTCTGTGTACTCTCTTCGGATAAAACTCCTTGATTCGTGAATTCAGACTTCCATCCACTTCCCGTTACTACTGTTTCAACCGCTTCAAATTGTCCCAATCCGATTACCGTGCGTCCTCCCAACGGCACTTTTCCTGCTCCAATTCTCCGCAACACATAAATCAGAGGGAAAAGATAAGGGCTTTCTTCGAATGACTCACCATTTCCCAACAACCTGAATCGAATTTCCGCATCGCCTTGAACCTCATTCTGATGTTTGAGCGCAGAGCTAAATGCTCCTCCTGTCAATCGGTCAATTTTTATATAAACAGGTACGTAAGTTGACTCATCCTTTGCGTTACTTCCCTGCACCTTTTTAGTAGTTTGTGCGTTTTGAATAGATATATCAGAGAAAACAAGTTTCCCTTGCCGGTCAGTGTCTCCAAATAGTTCACTACACTTTTCTTTGGCTTTTGTCTCGCAATCGGTCATTTTTCTAAAAAGCAGCATGATCTCGCTTCTTAAAAGACCTTTCAAGCTAGTTGCAGGAATGAAATAAACTTCGCCGCATTTCTGTAGTCCAGTCACTCGGACCTTATCATTCATTAAGCTATTGTCTTTAAAAGATTGGTAGACCCCATAAGGAAAACTTCCTTTCAATGAAAAAACGACGCCTAAATTTTCTATAACCTTATCTTCATCTAAAAATCCAAGATCGACTTTCTCCCGCTTTCTATTCTTCCGGCAGAATATGTATTCATCTACTGCATCCAAACTATCAAAGTCGAATGCAATACGTTCCATGGAAACTAAGCTGAATTTACCGAAACCATTACTTTTCTCACCACCGAATCGAAGTTCTCCTTGAATTATCCCCCTGGTCCATTTTTCAATGAGCTGTTTCAGTCCTCGTTCTGTCGGCACTTGTTCTTCAGACTCATCCCCCTCCACATCACATTCAATATGAAATGTAATTTCTGTCCCCCGCGGTAAATAGTCAAACGTATACTTTTGGTTATGCTGGGCTGCACCTGTAGTCGGATCTATTGCGGTACCTTCCTTTGTCAAGAATTTCGGTGGATGTACGAACTCCCCGTCACTAATATAAATGGAACTTTCCTTAAACTCCTCTTTTACAGTTACAGTGTTATCCGCGTCTTGAATGGACGTTTTAATGCCCCCCATATACCGAAGCAGGCACTCCTGCGTCTCCCCTGTTCGAATCAAATACTCTCGTAAGGCGCCTCCGATGGAATTTCCTGATACAACAAGTGCTCGCGGATCATCACTTCGTTTTAAACTAGTACTTTCCTTATCGCTAGTACCAAAGTAAACAGGAGACTCCGCCTTAATGTTAAAATAATAAATTAGCTTTTTATTCATCTTTCTCCCTCCAGTGGTAAATAGTGAGTCCGGCTTCCAGTAAATCTGCAATGAATTGTTGGTTTCGATTCGCAGACTCGGTATAATAAAGTTTCCCCTTCTTGCTGTTCAGCTTAGTCTCCGCAAATTTGATTAACCCGGCATATTCCTCTGTCGTTTCTTTAATAGACAAGTATGCAAGAATCTCTTTAAAATTAAAGCCCGCAATTGAGAAGTTCTTATTGTTCATCTCATACTTCCGTTCAATATTTTCCACTTTTTTTGAATCCTCTTGCCCTTTCATCCCAATTTCTTGTTTTTTCCCCACTAGTTTCTCCAACATTTTCATGCAGTGATGTCGTTTAAGATTGGCTATAACAATTGAAGGTTCAGTCGAATTAGAAGAAAGATCATAAATCATATTCAGCCAGCGCCCTCGTGTGGCTTGCAAGCCCTGCCGAATAATTTCGTGAACCTCTGCTGCACTGCCTGATAGTGAATCTTCCTTCTGTTCGCTAGGTTTTAATTGATTCGTAAACAATACACTTTGTTTTTCCTGAATCTCTGCTTTTACTTGTAATTCAGTCGGATAAGGTATATTGACACCAATCCAGCCATAACCATCCTGTGTGCGAAACCCTGCTAATTTACTTTCTAAAGCATTTACTATCCGTGGCCATTCTGCCTTGTCCAACGCTGGTTCAAACTTATATGTGAAGATTGAACCGGCCTTTAACGTAGTCTCCTTTGGATAGCGGGCCTGCCATTTGGCATTGTAGCCCTCACTTAATCCAAATCCCACCAGTTGTTCGTTCAATTCAACTCGTTGTTCACAAACCTCTTCGATTATACTCACCGGCATGAAGTTCATTGGTTGTCCTTTTTCATTGCGAAATAAACAATCCGACAAACATGTAATGGTCAATTCCTTCGCATGAAAAACAGGTTCGAATGGCAGGCCAAGGAGTTGCTTTGCACGCTCATAACTTGTTGGTCCATCAGAGACTACCTTTAAGTTACACCTTCCGTAGCCCGATCCCTTGGAACCACCTACATACCATACATCCGGTTTTCTTAAACATGCTTCAATTTCTTCAGCCATCGATTCTTCCAAGGCAATCATCGCCCTAAATGTTTGGCCGGGAGAGATTGCTTGATAACTGAATAAGTTTTCCTCTTTCAGTCTTGTTGTATGATGCTGCCTGTAAGTTTTGGGAATCTCTATACCACTCAAGTAGTCCTCATGAAACGCTACATACTGATACTCTAGGGGATTTTTGTCCGTTCTATCTTTTAACAAATTTGAGAGTTCTATTTTTTTTGACTCTATCGACGAAGTTTCTTGTTCCATCATCTTAGCTTTTCTCCATTGATGCTTATTTACCCGCAAATGTTGCGGAGTCGGCACAAATAATTTACCGTTCTGATAAGGATAGGCGTTGTAACATTCCATCTTCTGTAGAATTTCAGTTGCTGTCGTATCATTGAACACCCCATGCCGAATTAAATTAGCAATAACTGCACCTCTTAAAGTAGACCCCGGAATATAATCCTTCGAAGGCTCCGTCTGATTGCTTTTACTTCCCCCCGCCCCAATTTTAAGCGGTTCTATATTTTCAACTTCAATGACGCAATAACGTCTCATGCCGTTCACCTCTCTGTCTCGAAACTTTTTTCCCTTCTTGTAAAAGACGCGCCTCAATCTTGCCTCTCCCCCGATGAACACCCGCACCAATCCGAGTCATCGAGCCAAGGATTCGCAGCAAATCCTCTATATAATTAATGGGGTTCAAATCATCTTTAGGATTAATGGAATCTGTTACAAAAGTAATAGTCGAATAAAAAATGAGGCCTTTCTTTACCGCCTGATAGGTTGTAAACATTTGATCCTTGGTAACACCGTCTTCAAGTTGAATTGCTGTTCGTAGTTCTGTTTGTGCTTCAATTAAATCATGAGAGGACAAGTGACTATATCCTGCATCCCTGTCTTTCGAAAGTAATTCAATATAATACCTTCTTACCGATTCCGGTAATTCCAGATTGCTAAGTCGCATAATTCCCTGCGTAGGAAAATCATGCTTTTTGAATTTAGGCGCGTAGTGTTTCATTTCCAATTTGTTGATTCCGAACAAAACTGCAAGTGATTGAAGAAAGGTAGCCGCATGTTGCGGATCTAGGTGTTCATATTGCTTATACAGCCAGAAAGCCTGTTTTTTCAATTGACCTTTAAGTGATTTCGCATGAAAATAGACAAACCCGTATTGATCGGTGAGCACCTTTGACTGAGCGAGATTTCGTTCTTTCTCCCCACTAGCAAAGATTGCTTCACTCAATAGCTGAATTTCAATTTGATAAGTCTGATTTAATGTCATTTTAAAGCTCCTTCTGTTTGAGAGATAAAGGGTAATGCTTCAAGTACATCATTTAGTACGTAAATTTTATTTTCCCCAATAATGACTGCCCCATTTTCCACCTTGCATTGCTGTGCGTACTCTTTCTCGACAAAGCAAGCTAAACATTTGACATCATCAATTTGTTTCATATCAAAAAACAACTTATATTCAGTCCAACCGTTATAGATTACTTTCTTGAGTTGCTCCAATGTAGAGTTACTAACCTTTAATTGTATGTCTTTAGATAATTCAATGAATGAATCATAGCTAAAAACACCCTCCTTTACGGAAACGTCCTGGTCAATCCGCAACGGTTTTATATGAAAAGTTTCCTGATAATTATTATGTTTAACATTATCTTCATACTGGATTTCTCTCATTACCTGTCCTTGTACGATGCTCCAATCAATAAAGGATGCTGTTGTCGTTTCATCTGTACTTTTACTACCCTTATAAAGAAACCTTTTCGCTTGTCCACATAACGCTTCCGCTTCTTTGACAGCATCAAAAAATGGATACGTCACTCTTACAATTGCCACACCCGCACAGGCACTTAAATAAGGTTCATTCCCTAGTTCGTTTTGAATCTCGCTTCGCCGATCCTCTTCCATCGATATATTCTGGATGTTTTTCACGATTTGAGCTGCAATTGAAATTGCATGCTCCGCTTCAACAATAAGACATATGTCATCTCCTGAAAGAACAACTGGCGTTACAAGCAAATCTATATTTTTTATACCCACACAATCCTTCGCCTGAGCAATTAAAGCATCGGCTACTGCATCCAAATATATTTCCTCGATTGTTTCACTAAAGACCCCTAACTCCTTAAAGCTAGAAATCCGTTTTACCATCTCACCCATTTTGTTGCCGTCAATAGAGATGACACCTATGTAACTCTTCCCGCCCATTCTTTTCTTGTAATCCTGTAATTCATTCGTGATCTTGATTGAATGCCCTTCCACCTTTTCTTCCAAACGATTAGATAGAAAATTCCGTCCCCAATTATACTTGGTATACTCCTCCTTCCTTTTTGCGTTCCTCTCTTCGTCATTTAATTGTTTTTCATATGTCTCTGCTTTCCCAATGGCATTAATTTTTTCTATACCATATGTCCAACGTTTGAATCTAGCCCTTCGTTTATCTTTTAACCTATCTGCCTTGTCATCTAACTTTCCACGAATCTCTTTTTCCGTCAATCCTGTTCCATCGACCATACTTATGTATAGTTCCATATCGGGATATGCCTTGAGTATCTCCAGAGAATAACTCTTGACAAACCTAGAAGCCAAATTCAAATGAGCAAATTTGAGAATACTATTTCCACCACCGGAATAAACAAATTCAAATTTCTCACTATATCGCTTCTTCAAATGTGCTGATAAAGTGACAGTCAATGGTCCCTTGTTGTCTTTCATTTCTTCTGTTACGGCTTTAATAATGGAAGAGTTATACAAATTATCCTTCAGTCCATTATGTTTATAAATAAACTCCTGTTTTTGCGATACATCAATAAATACATATGCCCCCATTAGATCTATCAATCCTTTCTACTTAATCGATTTTCTTCAGTTGTCTATCGTTATGGTTTATTCGTCCCTTTGCTCAATTCCCCAATCTCCCTCTTAAACCTTTCAGCATAAGCGAAGTGTGGAAACAGCATCGGATTATTTAACAGCATTAGTAGTTGATTGAGTTGTAGATTGAGCGTAAGTAACGGATTTCCAGGCACCTCCAAATCCTCCAATTTGTTTTCCAATTCAGAACTATCGTTAAAGTGCAACTCCGGATAATCTGCCGGATCTATTTTTACTGAATTTTTTGCAGCATCCGAATTAAACACTGTAAGATCTTTATCTTTGGATTCGAGCTTAGTTCCAGATTTGTTTAATTCCTCTCCCCACCAATTAAGCGACTTCCCTTTGTTATCGACCTGCAACTCAAAGTTATTACCTTCATTTCCGTTTGTCTTCTGGCAAATAATGAAGTCGAATGCATCACCCAAATTTTCTCCCCATTTTTCGAGTGTTTCTGTTTTGGAGGCAGAATTAATAGACGCCAAAATACGTATCGGTCTCGTTCTTGTTTGTGTTCCATTCGTTAAACCTATAGAATAACCGCTTACCATTCGAGCAATACCAGATTGTTTTGATTTCAGTTTCTTAATTTGATTGCTCCATGTTCTTAACGATTCATCATCCCAACTTTTGCTCTTACATTCAATAACCACCACAACCGCTTCAATAGGAATAAACTTCAACGTGTTATATTGAAAAACGTAAGGTGTATATTGCTCATCATATACTGCAATATCCACTTCTTTGGATACATTTCCACCAGAATCAATAATCATAACGCCTTGTGCCATCGAAAATTTTTTCGGAATAATGCTTCTAAAAAATTTAAGCCACATTTCTTCACGATAATTTCCCGTCAATCCACCATGTTCTGTTGTCATGTCCATCTCTCGAACCATCATTTGATTCATATCGTTATAGTTTTCATAAATTCGCTTAAATACTTCTTTTCCTTTGTTTTCTTCACTCATCAACTTTTCCTCCTTTATGTTGTTCAACCATAAAACACTTCGTAATGACCAAAGCCATGTGTCGCATTTTTACCGATATGCAATTTAATCCCTGCTGCAAGTAACGATGTAAACGGTGTAATATCTCCTTCGTACCGTGCCCATCCTTCGATAGCTGGCAATGCTAACTTACGGTCATATGTCATCGAATACCGTTCAAAGTCTACAAATCTCCAATTCTCCTCAACCGTACGCACACTTCTCGCCTTCTCCAGCAAGGCATCCTCGTCCCATGGGATAATATGACCTGTATATGCATGAGATAATAAGCCAATTCTCCTTATCAAGGATTGCACAATATTTTCAAATGTTAACTTTCGTTGGAGCTTATGTTTGACTAATATCCTCGTTGGTGTATCGAAGCGAATAAGTACACTACTCGCTGTTCGTTCTTCTGCAATGAGAGGTGATGAGTGAAGATTGCGCAACCACGTCTTGCCTCCACTCCATATCAGCGTGTTATGCAGTGGATTCGTAATCTGTACAATAGAAAAGCGTAAACGATTCGCTCCCCATCCACGCTCCCCCATTGCTAAAAGCCCATCTAAATAAAATCCAGCAGAACGTGTAGCATCACCGATAATCGTAATATCAAACACGCATGTATCCCCAAATTTCCATATTTTTTTATCTCTAACAGGAACATATAGGACAAATGGATTTACTGCGCCTCCAACATTTCCAGGGGAGTTAAAGCTATTTGCATACCCACAGTCATGAGACACTTGGCATAAATGACACTGAACCCCTGGCTGTGTACAAACAAGATCGCGCATACAATGCCCCAAAATCCCCCTTAGGGTAGAACCGAGATAGGCAGGCAAATGCCCCGCTTCCTTTGCATTAAAAAATACTCTTAATGTTAAGATTTCCATATGCTTATCTATATTCATCTTATATTAGCTCCTTGTTGTTGTATGTTTTCCACTCAAATCCCAGACATGAAAGTCCTTTTACCCTATATTATGAAAGGGCTTTCATTAGTTCAATTGTCAAGAAGCATCAGATAAAAGGAATGGATTTCTCAAAAAAGCTGGTAAATCACAAGGAATACTTTCCAATAACAGTTTGATTTGACCCTCTATTAAAATGATTCTTCCACCAATATTGTTCCCATCAATTCCAGAAAAGTCAAAAGAGCTTCGGTAAACCGAAAATCCTCTACTTATCCTAACACACATAGAAAATATTGCCAATTATCGATTGCCTTCTACCTCTTGGGAACTTACGGCTAGCCTCATATAACGTAAGAAGACAATCGTCGTACGTGCTATCAATGCAGCGTAACTGCAGCATTAAAATTTTTTCGCCAATCTTAGATGATCTACTCATCTAAAAAAAACAAGAGTCGCACTCATGTAGAGTGCGACTTCACCGTTGTGCATTGTACGTTCTGCATTTGTATTTCAATCCACGCACTCATGTAGAGTGCGACATACCGACTATAAAATGCAACGGATCAACTAAATCTATTTCAATCCACGCACTCATGTAGAGTGCGACACGACTCAATCTGACGAGTGGGAGTATGGAATTTAATTTCAATCCACGCACTCATGTAGAGTGCGACGTCTATTAGACTTATTAAAGAACATGAAGATAGAATATTTCAATCCACGCACTCATGTAGAGTGCGACCGGAGTTAAATACATTGAAGTATGTAAGGGAGAAACTTATTTCAATCCACGCACTCATGTAGAGTGCGACTCGTGAGATTTACGAGTGGGATATCGTCGATGTCATTTCAATCCACGCACTCATGTAGAGTGCGACTGGCTCGTTGAAAAGGCTGGATTATGGATTAGGAGATTTCAATCCACGCACTCATGTAGAGTGCGACGACGATAGTTTTAAGTTTGATGAGTTGATCATAACATTTCAATCCACGCACTCATGTAGAGTGCGACCATAAGCAAAGACCCTCGCGTCGAATCGGAGTTCAATTTCAATCCACGCACTCATGTAGAGTGCGACGAGCAACGAGTTAAAAGGTACGATTATCGCCGGAAAATTTCAATCCACGCACTCATGTAGAGTGCGACGGTTTAACGCCATGTATACTAGGCGCTCGAACTTAAATTTCAATCCACGCACTCATGTAGAGTGCGACTTTCATCCTCAACTTCTGCACGAGAGTCATAGAATTTCAATCCACGCACTCATGTAGAGTGCGACCGGCGTTGATGATCCTCTAAAGCTGAAATCCATATTTCAATCCACGCACTCATGTAGAGTGCGACATGCGCCCGCTTCCTCCTTGTAATCGCCAATGACAATTTCAATCCACGCACTCATGTAGAGTGCGACAGCAAAAAAGAACAAATACTCCCCAGAAAAAGGTGTTTTATGTAATTAATATCTATTTTTCACCCATAAAATGAATATAAATACTTCACTGCATTAGTTTTAACTCCTAAAACCCTTATTTATTGGTGCGAATCCCCTAGAGAAAGTATGAGAGCTTCACACTCGCACTTAACTAATTCGCTACCACAGGACTCGGGACAGAGCGAATTTGCATGACAAATGAGAATTCAAAATCCAATACTTTAAAGGGTTTAAGTCCCACTAGATTATACCTGAATTATTCACGCATGTACGAGAAATCGTGAATTTAGCTAGAATTCATGATCACGTATTTTGATTTTGTAAATCTATCATCTTTTGTGGTCCCATAAATGCTTTTTTCATTTTGCAGCGTAGGATATCGCTATTTTGAGCAGACTTCTCCCTTGGTTACTATTCACCTTACATAAAATGTATATCTTTGTACTTATTCTATTTTTAGTTGTTGGATTCGGGTGAGGATATTCCAATAGAATTTCTGATACACGAAACTGGATGACAATTTAAAATAAAGAGACCGTCCAGACTTCACTAATTTGCTTGTAACTTTCACGATCCGTTCTCGAATGGTCTGAATCTGCATTTGTTTTTGTCCTTCTGGAAAGACTAGCGTACGCAACCAATTGGTGAAATTATAAGCAAGTAGACTTAACGTCATCTTCGCCTCGTTCACTTGGAAAGAATGGCTTGTCATGTTATCTAACCCAAAACCGTTCTTTGATTCTTTTATGTAGTTCTCCATCGTCCCTCTTTTTGGTACGTACGCACAATGGCTTCAGGCGTGAATGACTCCGTTAAATGGGTCACAAAGAATGAATGAGTAAAGAACAATTCACCTGCTGGACGAACAGATTGAATCACAACTTTTCTTGGTTCATCCCATTTTTTTGCTTGATACATCGCTTCCTCAAAATAGTATTCAGTCTTTTCGCTATCAGTTGGTGCAGTGGAGGGACGGTATTCCTCCGCTAGTCGTTGTAAAACGGCATTTGATTTTAAGCGGATGACATAATAAAGTTAATCTTCAATCATTTGGGGGTCTTTATTCCCCAATGATTGTTAGTTTAACCATTCGGGCTTTTACGGGCAGTTAGACCCCTTCTTATTTTTCTTGTATCCTTGAAGACTTGAAGTGAGGGTCTTACTGCCCGTTAATGCGGGATAAACCGATTCCTTTTCGCAAAGTGTATACAATTCAGGGACTGCAAAACCACTGTCCCCGCGAATAAATGGCGTTGTCTCTGGAAAGTGCTCATTATAATGTTTGATCGTAACTACCTAGGTAGGTCTTACTTATCAGAAGGTAAACTTCCCACATTGGACTGCAATTAGGGAAGAAAGTACCCCACGATTCTGCTTTCGAACAGTAGAGACGAAACCACGGATTCGGGCGAATTTTTCTGCGCCTTTGACTGTTCGAAAGGATCCTGATACTTTCTGTTTCACCTTCATCATTCGGACATCTCGTTCGGCCAAACTGTTATCAAAAGGGACACGGTCATCTCGAATAAACCGCAGAATGGCGGTTTTGTGATTTTGAAAACGCTCTCCCAGATTAGCGGCTTTACTCTTTTTCTTTCGCCCACGTTTGAGCGGGGCATCAGGGGCCGGGGCTGTAAACCATTCCATTTCACCCAGACCCAAAATGGCGTCGTACTCGGCTTCCCATTCAGAGATTTCCAATTCATCCACCGGGATCCCTGATTTCCTCGCTTTTTTCGTTTGGCTCCAGGTTTCCAGCAGAAACTTCTGCATATCGGCAGCCCATCGGTGCTTGTCATGGTCCATAATCCCCTGACACTCTCCACATAGCAGCACATGCATATGTTGGTTGTATGAACCATCCTTTTCGTTGACTGTGACCTCAGTTGATCTCATGAATCCGACCATATTTTTCGACACTTTTTTATACATCATTAACCGCCGAAAACCTTCAGCCATCGCCTTCAAAGATTCGTCCAAATGCTCCCCGTCAATTGCGTTGCGAACCGTCAAAGTTAGGAACAGCCAACGGGCTTTCGGGCTTTCGGTTTTTCCCGAATCACTCGCTCAACTATAATTCTAGTTTGTGCGCTTCGCTTCATAGATTTCCTCCAGTTGTACATTGGGCAAAGTGGCGACATACAGAACCAAGCCCGTGCCAATTTTAGACGTCCTTCTTCGTTCTTTTTGAACTCCAGAATGTCACCACAATTTGCAACCCTTTCAGCCTTTTTAAAGTTTAGTAGTTCAAGTAATTCATAATAACCAACGTTTGATATTTTCTTCTCACGCCAAGGCATTTCTTTTCCGTTCGCTTTTTTGTCACTCAAAGGTGTTGCCTTTTCCCCCAAATTAGTGCTATTCTTTGTCTGCATAAATAAGCTCCTGTCCTTGCCGATGGGATGCATATACAACGTGCCTTATCCTTTACCGATAAGCGCATATAAAAAAGTCTCCGATAGGCTTAATTTTGTTACTAGACATTTCAAAATTACCACGGGGCTTTTTTTTGCAATGACACATTTCGTTTTAACCCCCAAAAACCATCACAACCCCTTTCATATCAAGGTTCCTGCTGATTTCCTCAAAATGATGTTAATTGTAGTAGTATCGAGATAAGAAAGAACAAAACCAAACAAAAATAAAAAAAGAGCCTTTGAGGGCTCTTTTTTTATCTGCTCAATTCATTGTCTCGCTCACGTCTGACCTCTTTTTTTGTGAATCTTTTCAAATTCACTTATTCTTGGATTCAGCAGGCCCTTCTCACGCGCCTGTGAAGTTCCCCCTTAACTTTTTATCCGCAAAATCCCCAAAGACGCTCCTGCCGCCCCCACACTCTTTGTGTGTTCCTTAACAAATTCTTTTACACCTTTGATAAGTCGCCTTAATTTCAAGCATTAAATCAGCCACACGAACCTTTAAATCACTTTCTTCTGTTTATCACCCTAAATCTTTTCTTGCAAATAATCATTGAAGGCTTTTTCTAGATTCATATCGAATGATTCGTAAGAGGTGATTGATATGGAAAACGATACAAAGACCTGCTCCAGCAAACACGTTGCAAAGCGACTTTCAATTCAGCCAGTCAACGTCAGAAAATACTCGCAAATGCTTGAAAAACAAGGATATTCGTTTATTAAAGATGAAAAAGGTTGGGGGCAATATAGCGAAGTAGATATTGGTTTCCTAGAATATCTACGCGACATGAAAAAAATGGGGAAACCCCTGGATGAATTAGCCAATCATATAGCGGTCTTATATCGTGCGAATTTGTCCATAGCGCAACCCGCTATTCCGCTACAAGACAAAGACGTTTTATTGGAGTTTATCAAAACACAACATGAATTCAATCAAAAAGTGTTAGAACAACTTGAAACACATGAAAAGCGACAGATCCAAAAAGACCAAAATTTATTAATAGCCATCCGAGAAACCCAGGAAGTAAAAAAACAAATTGCAGCCACTCAACAAAAAAGATGGTGCATGTTTTAAAAATAAGACCTTGCCCCTTTTGAAAAGGTGCAACCCCCAAACCCCCTCGCCGGGTGGCAGGTTCTCACAGGGGTGAGAACCATAGACAGGGTGGATAATCACCTTACGCATCAACTCCTTAAATTCCTTCCGCTTTGCTTCAGTCAGACATTTACCGTTGACACTTCCCGTTTTTTTCTCCCTCTAACCAAAAAAAGAGCCATCGCAGCCACTTTCATTAATCCTAACAATAAAAATATAAATCCATACTTTCGCATTAAACATCAAAATGTCAAATAATTAAAGTTAAAGTTGGTTATTTCCATTTTTCCACGCTAACATAGTAGTTATATTACAAGTAAAAAAAAGGGAGGAAGAGAAATGTTAAGAAAATCATTAAGTGTATTTTTATCAGGTGCTTTACTACTTACTTACACACCGATTAGTGCACTAGCGGCAGAAAAAGAGGATATTGACTTTATACAATCGGAACTAGAGATTGTTATTGATGAAGATTTAGAAGTAAATCCTCAGGCCGCTATTGGTACTTTGTTTTTAGTCCCAGGTGTAGGACCAGCTGTTGTGATTGGTGTAGGACTCTTTGCAGTAGGTTACACCAGTTATCAAGTAGGGACTTGGATTGGAGATTGTATAAATTCGTTCATTGAACACGAGTCAGCAGATAAATATATCTCTAAAAATAGAAAAGCAGGTATTCGAGCTAAATTTCCGGGTCAGTATTTAGAGAAAACCCTTAATGAAATTGAAAAGGATGCTAAGGCAGGTAATTCAGATGCAAAGACAGCAAAGAAACTGCTAACAGATGGCCGTTGGAAAAAATAATTAAATCGTTTGGGGTGATAAGTTATGCCTATATATTCAGTTAAAGTATTATTAGAATCTATTGTAATGCCAAACACTTATCCAACTGAAATATTATTTGAAGAAACCATAAGATTGGTAGAGGTTACAGAGCAAGATGAATTAGATTCAAAAGTACGTAATTATTTTGTCAATAATACTTACGAAAATGCAGAGGGCGGACAAGTTACATGGAGTCTGATGAAAATTTTGGATACATTCGAGGTCATGGATGAATTCAAAGGGGATATTAATTTCAAAGAGGTTTACAGTCGTTATTTACATTTTGATAAGCCGATTACTGCAAATGAAGTCATAAAATTGTATTCCCTTGACAAATAAGAATTGTTTTTCTGCTATGGAATAAAGTAAAAAGGATGGTTCCTCTCAACATAGGAACCATCTTTTTTACTTCGTAGTTACCAAGTTACCTAAACTCAAATATTTAAAGTAACCAATTAAAAAAATTAAACACAAACGGACTTTTCTGTTTTTTTGTTTTTTTCAAAAGAAAAACGAAATTCCGAATTCTGTTTTTCTTTGATTAAGATTTCACTAAAAAACGAGAAACGTAAATTCCGAATTAACTTGATTCTGTAATTCAATTAATCCAGTAACTCTTTTAATAAAAAACACAAAAATACGGGAACCACCGTACCTCAAAAAAACAGCCGGTTCCCGTAGGTATATATAGTTACTTAGTAACTTTAAAACGCGCCACGGTCGCGAACCGCGTCTATCCACGCAGGTATGCGTGCATAATCATTAGTTTTAATCACTTCCGGTATCTCTTTTTTATGGATTGACCAAAATCTCAACACGCAGAAAGCAGCTTGCAATTGCCCTAATCCACATATTCTTTGTGTTTTTTTATTTGAAAATTCTTTTTCGCCAACATACACATACGTTTTCCCCTTTGTTTTAACAAAATCCAAGTAAGCCATTTTTCTCCTCCTTAAAAAGAACAATTGTTCGTACGTATGTAAATGAGCGCCTAAGCGATATCGTAAAAAAGGTAGGGAAATCAGTTTTGACATTGACCGCCAAAAAGTAACTATAAGCTACTCTTCTATCCGGAATCCTTCGGGATAAAGAGTAGCTTATAGTTTAGTCCGTTCAATCAAATGGTTTTGAAAGGTTCTATGTCTGTTATACTCGACATAAGACAGTACAGAGGGAGGTTGATTAGATGGCGACAGTTCTTGTGGATGCGGATGGCTGTCCAGTTGTGGATGAAAGTATTCGCATAGCGAGGCAGTTCGGTTTTCCATGCATTCTCATTTGTGATACAGCGCATGAAATGCATCGAGACGGTGCGGATACAATCATCGTTTCAAAGGGAGCGGATGCCGTCGATTTCGTCCTTGTCAACCGTGTGCAGAAAAATGATATCGTTGTTACGCAAGATTATGGGTTGGCTGCGATGGTGCTTGCGAAACAGGGGCATCCAATCGATCAGAATGGAAGACGCTATACCGAAGAGAATATAGATCAGCTACTCTATGCCCGCCATACTGCGCAAAAAGTGAGGATGGCAGGTGGAAGATTACGTGGCCCGAAAAAAAGATCCAAGGAAAATGATTTGAAATTTGAAGTAAGCATGAAAGCTTTATGTGAAAAGGTTTTGGGTATGAATAGCTGAATGAAGTTAAAAGAAAGCCCGCCGATGATTGGCGGGCTTTCATATTTTAAACTGTTTCATCATATAATCAACTGTTAACTGTTCACGGTTTGATTTGTATCACAAGGATGTCCGCGTCCTCAACTGCACGCAGGCTATGTTTTTCCAACGGCGCGATGTGCAAGACGTTTTCCGGTGTTACGAGCACTTCATTACCTTCAACTGTGAAGATGACTGATCCTTTTCTAACAGCGATGACCACGTCCATACTTGAATCATGCTCAGCGATTTCTTCGTTTTCTTTAAGCTGGATATTAACAATTGTACTATTTTCCAACGTCACTACTTTTGCAACATGTTTCTTTTTTTCATCAAGTTTCCATGGGTTTAGGTTGAGGTTCATTGTCATTTCTCCTTGTCATTTCAACATTTCTTTGGCAATCAATTCATAAGACTTTAGTTTGTCCTGGAAATCATACGCAATTATGACAAGCATTACTTCATTCGCACCGTATTCTTCTGCTAGTTTTTCGATTTGTGCCCGTACCATTTTTGGTGTACCGACAATCATCCGTTTGCGGTTTTCAATGACACGCAACTGTTCATAGGGACTGTATGGATGATTTTTTGCTTTTTCAGGTGATGGTGTCCCTTTCGAAGGCATTCCCTGTTCTAACATGAGCATCGATAAATCAAGCGATGAAATAATACGTTCCGCCTCTTCTTCCGTTTCTGCACAAGCGAAGAAAATGGCTACCGCTTGCTCAGGCTGTTGCAAATAGGCTGAAGGTTGGAATCTTTCTTGATAGCGGGCCGCATATGATGGGCCCCCTTCTCCATTGATGAATTGTGCAAACATATAAGGCAAACCTTTTTCCGCCGCAAGAAGGCCCGAATTCGGACTTGAACCAAGCATCCAGACAGGCGAAACGCTATCTGATACAGGCGTAGCTTTCAATCCTGCATAGGGGTGATTTGTCGGTACATTATCATTCAAATACATGAGTAGATCATCTACTTGTTGTGGGAATTTATTAGTATCTCTGTATTCCCCATCGTGTAAAGCGTAGGTTGCACGAGGCATTCCACCCGGTGCACGGCCAATACCTGCGTCAATTCTTCCCGGATAAAGTGCCTCCAATAGTTTGAAGTTCTCGGCAACTTTATAGGCCGAATAATGGGGCAGCATCACGCCGCCCGAGCCAATACGAATCGTAGAGGTAACAGCTGCAAGATGTGCTATTAAGATTTCCGGTGATGAGCCCGCAAGTGTCGTCGCATCATGGTGTTCCGAGACCCAAAATCTCGTATAACCCCACTCTTCCGCTTTGCGCGCGAGTTCTGCTGTGTTTTTTAATGATTCAACTGCATTGCTTCCTTCGGATATCGGTGACTGATCTAAAATGCTTAATTTGATGGACATTCTGAATCCTCCTATCACATTGACCCTATTCTACATGATGAGAATTATTTTCTCATCGGACATGCTCATATGTCCCTGTTTCTTTTAAACTATTGCTATGGAATGACGATTACATAATGAAATCGGAGGTTGCCCATGCCAAAAATCCTTTCTGTCAGTACGTTTAAACCGCCCCACGAAGTGAAGCAAGAACAGGCTATAGAATTAACACGTTCACTTTTCAGTGAGAAATATAATGATATTGAACGGCTTTTGAAAGTTTTTCAAAACGGTGATATCGAGTCACGAAATGTATGTATGCCGCTCGAATGGTACGGAAATACGCATGACTTTGAAGAAAGAAATACGTTATATATTCAACATGCAGTGGACTTTGGTGTCGAGGCTGTACTGTCTTGCCTTCAAGGTGACGGGATGCTTGATACATCGATTACTCCTTCATCGATTGACGCGATTTTCTTCATTTCAAGTAGCGGAATTTCCACGCCGAGTATCGAGGCACGGATTATGAACAGGCTCGCTTTCCAGGATGATACGAAACGCATTCCGATTTGGGGGCTTGGTTGTGCTGGGGGAGCGGCTGGAATTAGTAGAGCATATGAATATTGCCTAGCCTTCCCTACAGCGAATGTCCTCGTCCTATCAATAGAATTATGTAGTTTAACGTTTCAAAAAGACGATTATTCCAAAAGTAATCTGGTCGGCGTCTCGTTATTTTCCGATGGAGTGGCTTGTGCGTTAATTGGAGGAGATGCCTCTGAGGTAGGTGTGAGAAAAGCTGTACCTTCAATCGTATCGACAACATCAAAACTAATGCCAAATTCGGAAGAGGTCATGGGATGGGATGTTAAAAGTAACGGCTTGTACGTTATTTTTTCAAAAAGTATTCCAGCTATTATTACGAATTGGCTTGGTCCGTTTGTTCATGAGTTCCTCGAAAAGCATGGACTTACGAAAGATGATATTACTCATTTCGTTGCACATCCCGGCGGTAAAAAGGTACTTCAAGCGTATGAAAAAGCACTTGGATTTGATCAAATAAAAACTGAGATTTCACGTGAGGTTTTGCGCAACAATGGCAATATGTCCTCGCCAACGATTCTTTATGTTCTTGAACAGTTCATGACGAGAGAACCAGTTGCGGGTGAATATGGATTGATGGCGGCACTTGGACCGGGCTTTTGCGGTGAACTATTATTGTTAAAATGGGAATGAGGTATGTCAAAGATGATAGTTGCCATTGTTATTTCAATTATTGTTGTACAGCGGCTTATTGAACTCATTATCGCAAAACGTAATGAGAAATGGATGCTCAAGAACGGTGCCTTCGAAGTCGGTAAGAGCCATTACCCGGTGATGGTTGCCATGCATGTATCATTTTTTGTGACACTCTTTTTGGAAGTCACTATCCTTGACCGCCCCCTCTCTTCGCTATGGATTGCACTTTTCGGCATTTTTCTGTTGGCACAAATATTACGAATCTGGTGTCTTGCTTCCCTCGGTAAGTTCTGGAATACAAAAATTATTATCCTACCCGGAACTGATGTTGTACGTAAGGGCCCCTACCGATGGGTACGTCATCCAAATTATTTGATTGTGGCTACCGAGTTACTCGTCCTACCATTACTGTTTAGCGCCTACTTCGCTGCCATTATCTATTCACTCCTTAACCTATGGATGCTGTCCGTGCGCATTCCTGCCGAAGAGAAGGCCCTGAAGGAACTGACGAACTATAAGGAGAAATTCTTGTTGGAATGATAACCGACGTGAGCTCGACCAGCGAATAACAAAACTTCCTTGCAACCGTGGGCTATACGTAGAATCACCTAGCGATTTGAGACACATATAAAACACCAACTTTAGGTTACCTTGCCGTTTAAATGGCAAGGCAGCCTAAAGATGGAACGCTGTGTTCCTAACGAGAACTACATCAAGAAGAAACTGGTTGATTTTAGTTAATTAACACTTGTGATATGCTATAGTAGTAAAGAGTACTATATAAGGAGCATATTATGATTAAAGGAATTGGACTTGATGTAGTTGAAATCGAAAGAATGGACAATACAAATATTTCAAAAAAAGTATTTTTGAAAAGCGAGATAAACTGGGCCAATGAAAATCCAATAAACCTTGCTATTCTTTGGTGTATCAAAGAAGCTATAGTAAAAGCTTTAGGAACAGGATTTCAAAAGAATATTTTGTGGAAAGATATTGAAGTATTACCTATTGGAAATACTTTTGTTATTAAATTTTCTCAGAAAACGATAAATCACTTCAATATTGAACGGGATTTGTTTCATGTCTCAGTTACGAAGAGTGACAACATAGTAATAGCTAATGTAATTTGGGAATCGGCAAGTTAGTTGATTGTTACTCACTCTACTTATGGGAAAATAAGTTGGTACTAAAAACCATCATAGTAAACAAGCCAATAACTACCTATAACCAGATTAACGAAATTTCACCTAGAGGTGGCCGTGGTGAAGCAAAGCAACTGGAAAACTCATGTCGTAGCAAAGGGGACGATAAGAAGGGTGAGGCATCTATACACTTCACTTTACAGGAACGAAATCTATGGATATCATTTCCTATATCCTAAAATACTAGCAATAATAATTTCCCTCTTAATTGATTTCTCTGGTTACTAAATCATCCGTGATTGGATTCAGGCTTAAAATAGATTTAATTTTTTTGTGTCAAGGATGTTGGCTTAGACCCATTTTTTTGCAGGATTCGTGATTCTTTTGTTAATGAATAATTATACAATGGCATAGCTGCGGCTGTAGTGATAACTGAAATAATAATTAGTAAAGCAAAGACTTCCTCGGAAATTATTCCAGTGGATAACCCAACGTTAGCTAAAATGAGTTCCATTAGTCCCTTTGCATTCATTAAACTTCCGACAGAAGATGAGGTTCGCCAAGAATATCCCATTGCCCTCATAGTTAAGGTGCATGCTCCATATTTACTTATAAAACAAGCAATTGTTAGGATAATTATTATTGAAATAATAGAAGGGTTCATCAACCCTATAAATTGTGTTTTTAACCCGGAATAGGCAAAGAATATAGGTAAAAGAAAAACTTTAACCATAGGTTCCATACTTGCAATCAGCTTTTTCTGAAATAACTTCTTCCGTGGCATACACACTCCTAAAACAAAACCACCGAAAACTGCATATAGGCCTAAAACTTCCGTGGAAATGGCATACAGCAATATTAAGGAGAGAATTGTTGCAAATAAAACTGGAGGTAAGGATTCATTATCTTTAATTGCATTCTGAAACTTGGTGGTAATCATCCATTGAATGATTGGTCGAATAATGAAGTATCCAACTATCACCAAGAGAAGTAAACCAAAAAATGTGAACAAAACAGAGCCATAACCATTTGCTTTATGTAAAGCTAAAACAACAGCTAATAAAATCCAACAAAAAACATCAATTATACTTGCGGAAAAAAGAGCTAGAGTTCCCACTTTTGTATGGGTTATTCCTTTTTCTTCAAGAATCCTTGTTAGCATTGGAAATGCTGTCATTGCTACAGCTGTTCCGATAAATAATGAAAAGACTAAAGAGTTACTATTCACCACGAAATTACCATATAAGAGGAAAGCAACTAAAAATCCAGTAATAGCAGCTGGAAAAAAACCAGCTATAGAAAGAAAAAAAGTATGCCTAGCTACGCTTTTCTCTAATTTCGAGAAATCAATCTCAAGACCAACTATAAACATATAAAAGGCAAGAGCTATTATGCTTAAAACAAAAAGTATCGAAATGGTTTCATTATTAAAAATTTGTCCTTGTATATCTGGAAGTAAATATCCGAAAAAAGTCGGTCCTAGGAAAATTCCAGATATCATCTCACCAACGACTCTGGGTTGACCTACTTTTTGAGCCATTGAGCCAAACAATTGAGCTAGTAATATAATCATGATTAAACCTACAGTAATATTTAGAAACAATTCAATTTGTCCCATTGTTACGCTCCTTTTTAATCCAAGTATTCTGCCAGTAATGTATTTGCTAGATTACCTGTGCGAGGATCTATTAATTTGGTTTCGGTCTTATAAAATCTAGGAGTGCTATATACCATCTTTAATGCTTTCCAGTGAGACATTTGCTGATATTTGTCCGGCCACCTTTCTAAAATTAGTTTCTGGACAAGTGGAGCATATTTTGGATTTAATTCAGGAAACAAATGATGTTCTACATGAAAATTATTGTGAAGATGAAACGCTTCTAACAATTTAAAACTTCTAACAGTTAAAGAATTTACTAAAGGATCGTTTACTTTATTTGTTGAAGGACTTAGAAAATGATTGGTTGCAATATACCCCATCATTAAAAAGTTACTTATCGCCAAAGGAATTAGCCATAAAAAAATTAAATATTTAGGATTTAAGAGAAGTAGGATGGCCGGCCAACCTATCATAGTGATAAGGTGAAAAATCTTCGTGTACAAATGTTCTTTTTTACTCTTAAATAAACCAGGTGTTTTAAATATCATTAACATTGTATGGAAGGAAAACCAATAGAGCAGAAAAAAGTAACTACGTTTATAATTCGAACCTGGAGTTAATTTCTGTAGTTTTTGCATAGTAGTGCTCTTTTGGAAAAGAATAACAGGACCAAAACAATCAGGATCTTCCATCCATTTTTGTGTATGAGTATGATGTTTACGATTATGCCACGCTATCCAAACATTAGCGGACATTCCCCAATGAAACATACATAAAGTACCAAAAAAAAATATTTTCTTTTTTCCTTTTACAACTGTGCCGTGAATAATTTCGTGTCCTAAAAAGCTTAATATCCCCATACTTTGCCCTATAAGCAACGATAGTAAGAAATAGAGAATAAGATTGTCCGAAGAAAAAATACAAAAGAACCCTGTTGCAATGATTAACATATGCAAATAAAACCAACCAATTCTTTTAGGTGAACGTTTAAATGCCTCTTTTGGCAATAATCGTCTCAATTCTCTTGCATAATCTTTTTTGGACATTAAATTAATAATCATTTTATGTTCTTTGATAATCAACTTAATTCCTCCATTTCATTTAAGATTCCACATTAATAATACTTAAATTGTTCTCTACTAGTAATGCTCTACATTTAAAATGTTGTTTCTTTCCACTTGACGTTTTCGGTATCTGTCCCTTTTTAACGAAAATAAAACTATTTATTGGAAGGTCTACTGATAAATTCATTCGACTTTTATTGTTAAGTATTTTAGCTTCTTCGGTAGTTCTGGCTTCAATTAATGCTACAATATTACTACTATTGTTTAATGTTACTTCGAACACGGCAATCCTCCCCTCATCAATACCAAAACTTCGAGAAAGCTGAGTCTCTAAATCATTAGCAAAATAATTCTCACCGTTCTTAATAATGATATTTTTTATTCTTTCAATCACATACAACTTTTTATTCCTGATAAAACCAATATCGCCAGTTTCCACAGCCCCATTAAATTCTTTTAATTCGAAATCTATTGATTCTTGAGTTATATATCCTAGTGCAACAGAATTACCTCTTACTACTACTTGTCCTATCGTTTCTTCGTGGTTTATTACTATACCTTCTTCATCGACAATATATACAAATTGACCTGATAGTGACTTACCTAAAGAAAAAGCTGTGAGGTATTGACCAGTGGTCGAGTAATTTTTTAGACTGTAGTCAAAAACTTCTTCGACTATTTTCACTTTTTTATTGAAAGCTATATTCTTTCGCTCAATCACTAGAAAATTTGCTTCAGCCTGAACGTCATCAAAAGTTACCCCCAAAGTATTTTCAGCAAGTCCATAAACAGGTGTCATTATACTGCTCTTATATCCATACCGTTTGAATTTTTCATTGAATCTTGTTAGCGTATCAACATTAATAGGTTCAGATCCATTGTAAGCCACTTTCCAAGACGATAAATCTAAGTCAGTTAGCTTATCATCCTTAATTAAGTCGCAGCAATAACTATATGCAAAATTAGGGGCTGGACTAAGTGTACATTTAAACTGATCAATAGCTTCTAACCATCTAAGAGGCTTTCTTAAAAAGTTATATGGAGACATCAGAACTAAAGAATAGTTATTATATAAGCAGAATATCTCTGCACCTACAAGCCCCATATCATGATAGAGAGGTAACCATGAACACCCAAATTCCCCTTTTGTTAGCCGTGAGGCTTCTGTAATTCCTGAAACATTATGAATAACATTTCTATGTGAAATTGCAACTCCTTTACTTTTACCGGTAGAAGCACTTGTTAATTGTATATAAGCAATATCATTCGAAGACGGAACAAAATCGCTCATTCTATTTAATGGACTTTCAATTTCTATGTTCTGAGAAGAAATATCTAAATGATCAAATAAAATTACTCTGAGCGATTTTGGAAGCTGTTCAATAGATAATGATTCATCATCGCCTATTACTAATACGGAATTTTTTTCAAATCTTAAATGCCACTCTTTGATACGTTCCAGTAATACTTCCTTTCCACTTAAAGCTTTTATAGCTGGTAATATTAAAGGTATAAAACCTTTAGAGATAGCACCGTAAAAACAGGTTAAAATCTCTTTTGGTGTAGTAAGATATAGTAAGCAGACGGAACGTGTTACCACTGCTTGCTCGTTTAAATATGAACCGAACTTAAAGGCGTTTTTTACAAGTGTGCTATAGCTTTCAAATTCAAATTCCTTATTGTTGAAAAAATGATGACCCTTTATTTTTTCATCTTTAAGGTTAAATAGTAAATCATTAATCAAGAGATTTTCCTTAGTTTTCAATTCAGACATAATCTGCTTTTCCACTCCTAATCAACTTAATCTTTTTTATCTATTTTATTAAGAAAAGTCGAAACTGCTTTAATGACTTCTTTTGGTTGTTCCCATAAAGTTGAATGAGCAGAATGTTCAATTTCGATATATGTTGTATCTTTAATTAGTTTAATAAGTTTTTCAGAGCAAAACTTCGGATAAGAAATATCATACTCACCTCTAAGAATAAGAGTTGGAACACTTATACGAGAAAGGTCTGTCGCTTCTTGGTAGTTTGAGATTGCTTTGATTTGGTCTTTTAATGTCTCAATATTATTAATGCCTTTTTTAGATGAACGGACATAAATATTGAGAAGTTTAGGATTTTGTTGGAACGTCAGCGGATGGAAACTCCAATACGATAACTGTTTCAACATAGCATCTACTCCGCAAGTTTCCAATATTTCCAACCATCCTTCGGTCATGAATATTCCTAATTGGTAAACATGAGCAGAGGAACCGATTAAACTCAGTGTTTTAATGTTAAGCAATTCACTAGTTGCTAAACGTTGAGCTATCCAAGAACCGAAAGAATAACCGATTAAATGAGTAGGTTTTAGATCGAGCGTTTGTAACTGCGATAAGATTTTATCACTAAGCCATTCTAATGATTGGATAGGTTCATATGGAGAGAGCCCGTAACCCGGATAGTCTATTAAAACAACTTCATAATCTTCTTTAAAGAAATTAACCATAGATTTCCAAACAGTGAAATCGCTTGCCAGAGGATTAAAAAAAATGATTCTTTCAGGATTACCAGCGTTAATAATTTCACAATTTAATTCAAACATCTATTTAACCACCTCTTATAAGTATAATTTGTAAGCCATTGATAAACCTCCATCGACTACTAATGATTGTCCGGTAATATGTTTAGATTTATCACATAGAAGGAATTGAATTGAATTAGCTACATCTACAGGTTCTGCAATTTTTTTTAATGGTGTGAATTCTTTCATTAGTCTTCTCTCAGTTGGACGAGTCAAACTTTCAAAAAGTTGAGTATTAACAGCTCCAGGTACAACGCAATTCACTCGTATATTTTTAGAGCTGAGTTCCATTGCTAAACTTTTAGTAAGACCTATCACTCCGGCTTTAGCGGCCGCATATGCTACACTATTCCCACTAGAACCATAAATACTTGTAGAAGAAACTGTCACAATCGAAGAACCTTCTACCAAATAAGGTAAGCTAGCTTTAATCATATTGAAGACAATATGAAGATTATCTTGAACTTCTTTAGAAAACTTTACAGAATCCAATTCGTGAATAGGAGTGATATACCCTATTCCTGCAACAACGGCAATTCCTTTTATACTATATTCATTTGAAATCTCGGATATTTTTTTTTTTAACTGAGAATAGTTATTTAAATCCACCTTTTTTTCATAGCAATTCGTTATATCATGATTTTTAAAAAGATCGAAATTAAATACAGTTTCAACTTCTTTTTGCAAGAGGGAGACCAAGGATCTCCCAATCCCTGACTGCCCACCAGCAACAATAAAGCACTCTTTTGGCATAAACTTAGTCTCCTTTATCTCCACTACTAAATACTTTGAACTGTTTTATTAATTCCTTGCTCAAAATCAAACTGCGAAACTTTATCCATTTGCGGTATTTTCCCTGTCTCTTTCACATAGGCCTTATATGCTCTGAAAGTCCAATCTCTAAACTGTGTATGGTTGGCATACTCAAATAATATAGCACCCATTAAATCCATTTCACTTGGGTTTTTGGCGAGTCGATCAACTAAAAATTCCACATAATCAACATCGTTGTAATAGTAATTGTATGCCCTAATACTATTTACAGGGTTTTCCAAGTAAGTTCTATACACTTCTTCATAACGATTTAAAAATTCTTTACTGAAATCTTGCTTCTTACAAGCTTCTACTGCTACTTCTGCAGCAAGTTTTGAACTTTTTAATCCAATCGTCATTCCAGTCGCCCATGCAGGATCAGCAAAAAATGCACTATCTCCTACACAAAGATAACCAGGTCCGCTCATCTGTTTATTCATATGACCAAGGCGTGAAGTAACCGCGACACTATCAAGCATATTTGCTCCCTCAATGACTTCTTTAAGTACTGGATGCTTAGACATCAAATCTCTATAAGCAAGTAGTTTATCATCATAGCCGGCAAAAATATCGTTCATTTTACTTCTAGCAACGAATCCAATGCTTGTTAAATTATCTTCAAGGGGAATAATCCAATACCAACAATCTGAAAAAGGTAACATATTAACAGTACCTTTATGGTAGTTCGGATTATCTTTAATTAATGGTTCCAAATTTAAATTTTCGAAATAGCATCTCACTGCAAAATTGGCCCATTGACCATCAAACACATGATCTAACTTGTCTCTAAGTTGTAATTTACTAGCGAAAATAGAGCTTCTACCGGAACAATCGATAACTAATTTTGTTTCTATTAAAATATCTTCATTTTGATTATCTCTTACAATAATTCCAGTTACTTCATCTTTTTCACCTAAAATAATATCTCTAAGTGTATGTTCTTCTCTTATTTCAGCCCCCATACTTTTAGCCTTATTAAAGAAGACCATATCAAAATCAATACGTTTTACGTTGTATCCCCAATTAAATGCATGGTTTCCATCTTGGTACTCTTTCTTTTTAAAATCCACTTGAGTATATGCTTTTCCACCACTTGGAGCGATAATTTGCAAGGAATTTTTTTTGAAAAAATTTCCGTTATAAATTTCGTCATATACATCTAATTCTTTAAGATAAATGTTACATATAGGGGATAATCCTTCGCCAACTATTGCTCTGGGGAATTTAGCTTTTTCTATTACTAAAGGCTTAATACCTTGTTGTAATAGGCGTATAGCTGTTGAAGATCCTGATAATCCTGCACCTATTATGACAACATCGTATTTTTCCATTCTCATAAAATTACTCCTTGTTTACCTTTAATAAACTTTATCAAGTCTTCTACTGTAGAAATATTTGCAGCATCTTCTTCACTAAATTCTACATCGAATTTTGATTCTATGGATAAAATAACTTTAATATTATTCAATGAATCAATACCTAAGTCTTGTAAATTGCTAAGTTCAGTTATTGAATCTTTTTGATTTTTTTCTACGTGCTTTTTTAAGACTTCTATGACTTCAATTAAAAGTTTTTCATTACTCATAATTAGCGAACTCCTCCTCCTAAAATATAACTTCAATGTAACCTACTAGGAATCTGTCGTCAAGTTATATTTTTAAAATAAAAAGAGGGTATAGATGTCGTTGAACGCTCTAAATACGGATGTCATTTAAATATTTCCGCGAAATGGAGCCTAAAGCTTCGGTGATCGAGCCAAGTTCTTAAACAAGATTCCGTAAGCTTCGACTTCAATAACTGCGGTTATTAGATATGTGAGATGTGCTTTTCTATGTGTAGCCTCCACGATAGTGAACTTACTTTTGATGAGTTCTTTTTCTAATTCAATTTCACGTTGACAAAAAAATTTCAACCACTTTTTGATTAAGCATGTATTCCTGCTGTCAAAGAGAAGGTTAATGTAGAGAGCCATGGTCGTATTCGCAGTAAAGCTCAAACGGATTATTACCTTAATAAAAGATTTAAGAAATACCAAGAACAAAAGCGCTGGAGTCTAGCCGACAAATCTCCAACTTGTAACTTATCCACAGTTCGAGATTTTTAAATTCCTAGGCATAGAAATAGGCGACATTTCATTCAAATTCGAATGAAATATCGCCTTTAAATTTAAGCTCAACACAATAGTCTGTACTTGATATAAAAAATATACAAAAAACATCTGTATTCCGTATCCTCCACGGTTGAAAGTACTAGCAAATAATCGATTTAACTAGAAGGTAACGAGGAACTTCTAGGTTGTTGTAAAAGCTAAGTACATTCGTTGGTGTTGAGTCTAAAATTAAATACACTTGAATCAATTTTATAATTAAAATTTTCTCAAAGTACAGACTACTCCGTAGTCCAAAATGCTTTTTTAAAAATTAGGCTGCGCTTCGTTCCTTATACAATCTGCTCCATTTTTCTGGGCCACGTGCGGTTGTTATATACTTTCATACATCGGTTTTATAGTTGATTTTATAGACCTTTTGACACAATGAATCGCTACCCCCAAAATAGATATCCATCGGGATTTTCAGCAATCTTCTTACAAATTCAAGTTTTTCACCTTATTTACTCCAAGAGGCTACAGTTATAAATTAACGCGATAAATGAAAAGACCAAATCAAAAAAACGATGGATTGATTCGGTTTGTAAACAAAAGGCATTTCGAATAGGGCCATTCGAAGTGCCTTTCGTGATTTCCTTTGTATTTCTCTTAGAAATAGACCTATGCATGACCGCTTTCTATGCCGTTTCTGGACCTGACAAAATCCACTTGGAAATCTTTTTTTAAGTTCTCAGCAAAAAAAGTTAGTATCAAATGCATGGACAATTTTTTAGCCTCTCAGTGTTTCCATCGCATACTGTGCTTTTCCTTACCATCTGCAAATGCGTGTTCAATAGACTTGACTTTCTTATCTAAATCATCCTTTAAAATACAACAGAAAATCCGAGAAACCAGCGATATGCTATATTTGTTTCGATTTCTTCTATTGTTTTACGTATCGAACGATACCTAAGATGTATTGAATAAACGGCATTTAATATCACAGGGCCGATACTTGGACGATCTACACCAAAAATACAAAACTAACTGATAGATAAAAGAAAAATTAATCGCAACATCAATTTTATTAACTAGATGGTTCGCAGAGAAAACCCGTTAATCTCAATTAATTCAACTTGATCTCAGTGAATAGGGCTATTATTCTTGGATAACATCATTCACCGCCTCAAGTAGTCTTAGTAACTTTTTTATACAAAAAAATGTAGGCAAATCGATTTTTATCGAGTTTGTCTACAGTCTGACCCTATCGTTTGACCCACTTTTTAATTTGGATCTATATAGGCTGTGATTTTCAGCACTCCCATTTGTTTATTCTGCTTCTTTATTTATCAGTTTACTCCCCACTTCAAAATAAGTCCTGCGTGGTTCAGGCCACCGCCATATCCGTAAATAGCCAGTGTATCATTATATTTCAATTTACCGTCCTTTACAGCCAGGTCTAAAGCCAATGGAATAGAAGCAGATGAAGTATTCCCAAAAAACTCTACGCTATGCAATAATTTTGATTTATCAATCTCTAACTTTTCGGTTATGGATTCAATCATTCTTAAATTAGCACTATGGGGAACAAACCAGTCTAAATCACTGACTGACATATTGTTTTTTTCAAGTAATTCATTCATACCTTTTGGTATAGTCCGGATAGCCCATTTATAAACCTCTCTGCCATTTTGTACTATATTCCCACTTCCAGCGAGTTCCTTCCCCTTCATGGTTTTAGAAAGGCCAGACCGGTATAAATGCTCTCCCCCGTCACCGTTACTACCTAAATGTGATACTAGAAAACCTGAAAAGTTTTCGTCTCTTTCCACCATTACAGCTCCTGCACCATCACCAAATAAGATACAACTTGAACGATCTGTATAATCCGTTACTTTTGTTAACGTTTCAGTACCAATAACTAGTATTTTTTTATGAGCTTCAGCAGTAATAAGGCAGTTCGCTAAATGAAGAGCATGTGTAAAGCCTGCACAAGCAGCATTTATATCAATCGCTCCGGTGTTTTGAATGCCTAATGCATCTTGAACTAGGCAAGCTACACTCGGAAAGGGGTAATCTGGGGTTGTAGTAGCTACTATGATGAGGTCCACATCGTCAATTTTTTTTTATATGTTTTAACAAGTTGTTTTACAGCTTTGATGGCTAAATGTGATGAAAATTCATTTTCATTTGTGATACGTCTTTCCTTCATTCCCGTTCTATCCAAAATCCATTGATCAGTTGTTTCAACTATACTTTGAAAATCGGTATTCGTTAAACGCTTTTCCGGTACAAAACTACCTATGGCTGATATTCTTGCTCTGGATAACAACTTATCACCTCTTTCAAATATAAGTAAATTATAGCATTTAATATTAGTACTTGATAACAAGTATACGTTGATTTATGTAAGTGTCAATAATTTCATGTAAATAAAGAATTCTTTTTCTTGTAGAATCTTTTTAATCAAAATAGATAGAATTGAATCGGTACTGACACGCATAAATGTCAGAAGGGTCGGGAGCCTTACTCATTGTCAAGATGAACAACACGATAAGTGGGACTGCCCTTATACCAATGAATCATCCTTGTATTTAAAATCCCCTCCTGGAAGACCGCAACGTCAGCCAACTCGACAGTATCGGTTCTCGGCGACATGATGCTAAAAAAACAGCAGGGATAACAGGAATGCCGGAAATATTGTCCACCCCATATTGCGGATATGTTCAAACAGGTTGACACCGACAATCGATGCCGCAAGATTCGTTGTATCCGAAAGTGGAGACATCTTGTCACCGAAGAACCCATCCGACACAATTGCTCCAGCAGTTATAGCTAATGACAAATCAAGTACCCCTGCCATTTCGATAAATGCAACTCCGACCGTCGCAACCGTTGTCAACGAACTTCCGATCAACACACCGATAATCGAAGTCACGATAAAACGATGGCGAAAAAGAAGGTCGGCGTAATCAATTGAAAGCTCATATAGATTAATGTCGGAATCGTCCCCATCATCCAGCTACTAATTAGGAGCTGGATGAAGAAGAATAGGAATACTGCACTCATTCCCGCCCTTGCCCCTTCCACCAATCCTGCTTCAAGCCGGCGGCACTTACACTTTTTACAAAAATATGGTTATTTTGAATCGTAACACGACCATTTTAGAAGTTAAGTGTTTTTTAATAGTGGGCAATCACACTTTTCAACGTTCACACGCATATCCATCCTTGTTGCCATCCATTTTTTCCGCGTAGGCAGGATGCCCTTTTTTCACGCCGTCCGGATATTTTTTGCGTAGTTCAGTACAGTTCTTGAAATATTCCTTTGCGCCGGAAACAGGTTTTGTTTTCGATTTTTCTTCGGCATACTTGTCACCATCGAAACCCTTATCTGTCGCATAATCTTCAAGTCCCCAAATACCGATTCCCGCTTTTTTCGCTTCCTCTTGCACTTTTTCATATGGATCAAGATGTCGCGTATTCGGCGGATAAACATAGGCAACACGGGCCAACCCTTCTGCCAAAAGCTTCTCTTGGACACTCTCTCCATCGATATAAATATACGCTAACAATCTGCCATATTTATCTGTCCGTCCACCGACATCAAATTCAATTTCAAGCTTCCCACTACTCATCAACTCTTGGTTCCGCTCTTTCGCCTTATCTCCAAATGGCTGTTTGCCAAGGCGCGGATGATTTGTTTCAGGTGTATCAATGAGCAGATAACGCACATTTTGCTCTTTACCTTCATACATAATTTTGATTGTGTCGCCGTCTATCGTCTTGATCAGTTCCACCGGAATCAAATCTGAACGGCTAGGTGTTTTATCTTTCTCTGAAAATAGGTCAGGGAAATAGATTGCTACCATAATAATTGCGGCAATAATGAGGATCGATTTTGTTACGTTATTCTTTTTAGAAACGTTTCTTTTTTTCGCCATCTAATTCATTCCTTTTCTTTGCTATTTTGCATTTATCAAATACGCCAAGATTTTTATCGAGCTTGCTCGATAAATCCTCCTGAAAAATCTGTGGCATCCGCCGGAAGCTTTTGCTGAATTAAGTTAAAATAACTTATATCCAATTGCTGCGAACGTAAGACCCCCGCCATATGTTAACAAGAAATAGATCAAAGCGTGGTTTTTGTGATTGTTTTTCCATAATCGAATTAACTCTTTATTCACCGTAGAATATGTCGTCAATGCACCTGCAAGTCCGGATGCTATTAACAATGTCCACATTCGAGATAACTCCATTCCAAAGACTATACCAATCAGTAATGACCCGATTAGATTAACTAGCAATGTACCCGTCGGAATGCCGTCCGAGTGATTCATGTTTTTCGAAATAAGATATCGGATAACGGCGCCGAAAAATCCACCAATCCCGACCATCAAAATGTCAACCAACGTCATGCACACACCTTCTTCTTGCCAAGATGAAATCCGAATACCCCGGCAGCTAATCCGCCGATGATACTACTGACGACATAAAATGAAGCAATGAAGTACTGGCCATTTTCAACAAGCATAACCGTCTCCATGCTCAAGGCTGAAAACGTTGTGAATGAGCCTAGAAAACCTGTCGTGATAACTTCTTCGGTTTTCTTATCGGCACCGATTTCCCGAAAAACCCCAGTGACGATTAGACATAGCAGGAATGTGCCGATGATGTTAATCGTAAGTGTCATCGTTGGAAAGTCCGATTCGCTGTACATGAGTTGTCCCACACTTATCCGTAGGATGGCACCTGCCGCCCCCGTGAGACCAATCCACACAACCTTCTTCATATCGCCACCTTTTCAAGTAACCTCTTCGACAGCAAGATTTCGAGATCAAGGCGCTTTTCCATTTTGTCGAATTGAATATGGACTTCATTACCCTCACATTTGATAATTTCACCGCATCCGAACACACGATGCTTCACAACTGTTCCGACCGTAAGCTCGTCACTGTCATCGATGCCGTTCGGATTAAGGGGAATTTCAGTTGCGATTATCCGCACAGGCTTCCGATTATTTTCAGCGTGGCCAGGTTTCATAAGCAGACCCCGCACTTCATTCAAAAACTTCGAATCCTCTTTCGGCTTCCCATCAGATTTACTATATGAAAGCAATTCGAGCTTTTCTTTCGCCCGCGTCATGCCTACGTAGAAGAGCCGCCTCGCTTCTTCCAGCGCCGCCTCATTTCCTTCGTCTTCTTCCGATGGGATGATTCCATTTAGCAAATCAATCATAAATACACGCCTAAACTCCAACCCTTTTGCACTATGGAACGTCGATAAGGTGACGGCGTTTTCAGAAGGATTAAATTTGGCATTTTGAACAGCTTGTTCAAGTTCTTTCAAACGATTAGCAAATTCCACCATCGTTCGTAGTTGAGATGCGATTCCTTCAAGTGTGTCAAGAATTCCAAGAAGACTCTCAATGCGGAATCCGAATTTTTCAGCCCGACTTTTAAGGGAATTTTCATACTCAAGTTCATACCTAATCATCCGAATTACCTGATCCGGACGCATTTCGGGAATTTTAGCGTACACCTCTTTATATTCTTTTAATTTCTTAATCTGATTATCTCTCAAATCGACCGTTTGAATGAATGCATCGAATACATTTCCTTTCGTTTTGGTGTTTTCGAATTGGGTGAGCATGTTGCGTGATATAAACAGATTCATTTTCATAATAAGCTTAGCGAATATGTCTTTCCGTTCTGTATTGAAACTAAGCCGCATGAAATTCAACACATCTTCAACAATCCAATGAGAGAAAAACTTGTCATCCGCATCTTTCATATAGAAAGGGATGCCACGCCTATGCAGTTCGTTGACAAACATTGTCGAGGAAGAGTTATTACGAAACAGGATGGCGACTTCCTTCAAATTGGTCTCGCCGAGCAGTTCATATGTCACGTATTCCAACTGACGTTTCGGATCTTCCAGTTGTCGAATGCCAATCGGACCAACCGCCGAATTTTCTGTCTGCATCTCTTTCGGATAACGTTTTTTATTCCGTTTAATAAACTGTGCAGTCAGCTCAACAATTTCTTTCGATGAACGATAATTGCGTTCCATCATCAAAACATGTGCATCCGGATAGACTTTCTTGAAATCTAAGAGGTAATCCGGCTCCGCACCGCGCCATGTATAGATTGATTGATCGTCATCTGCAACGACACATAGATTGCTGTGATGCGCCACAAGATGCTCAACAATTTTGTGCTGGACGAGCGATGTATCTTGACTTTCATCGGTCAAAAGATAGTCGTATCGGTTTCGGAAAAGAGCAGCAAGTTCCTCGTCTTCTTTAAACGCCCCTACTGCAATCGTTAGCATATCGTCAAAGTCGAGGAGCAGATGACCGTTTGTACGTGTTTTATACTGTTCATACTTCAGTGCGATGCGTCCTGCTTTGTCAATTGGCCCATCAAGTTCCTCCCACTTTTCAAGGGGGATCATTTTGTTTTTAATGGAACTAATGAATGTGGATAATGACCCTAATTCATCATCTGTACACTCCTCGTGTAGCACTTCTTTATAAAGACCTTTCAGTAAAAAGTGCTTATTGATTGGCTGCTTTCCTCTTCCGTTGCCCTCAATAAGTTCATAGGTTGTACCGATTTTATTCAAATAGGTACGTGCGATTGTGAACGCTAGACTGTGGATTGTTGAAAAATCGACAAGGGTACTCCGAGGGAAAAACCGCCCGAATCGCTCCGTCATATCACGTGCAGATGCCTTGCTAAATGTGATTGCCTTAATGCGGTTCGGTTGAATACCTTTCTCTTCAATCAAATAGCCAATCCGCATGATCATCGTCGTTGTTTTCCCCGAACCCGGGCACGCCAGAAGAAGAAGAGGTCCTTCCGTTTGCAAGACCGCTTTCTTTTGCACCTCATTCAATTCTATATTCAATTCTTTCTTTTTCCGTTCAAAAAAATTAGCCATTGTACAGATACTCCTTTTACTATCCCTGTATCTAATTTACCATACGAACGCGCATTTGTAGAGAAGTTTTAATGTATTCCATACAAAAACCTCCACACAAATGCTGTGCAGAGGCTCTCGATTATTTCCTTATTCGCCATTTTCAAGTCGATCGATTTCGATACCACCGTGCCTTTTTCCACCACCGGAATATTCCGTGGAAGCAACTTCATTCGTATGACGCTTTTCATCCGAAAACTCCTTGCCCTTCATCTTCGTCTGGTTCAAACCATCTGTCTTTTTGTCCGATAGCGGATTTTTTTCATTTTCCGGCATTCTTACCACTCCTATTTAGGTAGTTGACAATAAGAATATACCCTCATCAGAAAGGTCTTAATCATTTGAAGCCCATTCAGTATGCAAGAGAGAAAATAAGGAAGCATCATGGGATTGTCCATTTTGATAGAGGTAGCTTCTCAACTTTCCCTCTTGCTTAAAACCATGCTTTTTCAAAAGCCCGATAGATGCGGTGTTCGCAGGAAATGTGACAGCCCCCATACGATGAAGACCCAGTGTTTCGAATGAATAACTTAAAACAGCTCGCAATGCCTCAGATGTGACTCCACTCCTCCAATATTCAGGATGAATCTCGAATCCTATCTCTGCTTTCTTCATGCCAAGCGCCAGATTATTCAATCCAATTGTACCGACAAATCGGTTGTCGTCTCCAATAATGATTGCCCAGCGAATTCCCTTTTTCGCTTCGTATGTACTCCGAAAATGCTGAACCATTTTCTCGGCCTGTCCAACTTCTGTGAAAGAATCCATCCCATAATATTTGGTGACTTGCGGATTAGAAAAAATATCGAAAACTGTCGACGCATGCTCGGCCCGCACTTCTATCAGACGAAGACGTGCTGTTTCTAAGATAGGGAATGTCAACTATATTTCCTCCTCTATTTCTGAATAAAATCTGCTAACGCCAACGGATTACATTTTTCACTATATGTCTCTTCTGCGGGGAAATACCTATTTTCATATTTGTGAGTAATCTCTTCCTCGCTTCCAATATAAAGATCTCGTTCTACTACACGTTTTAATCTTGTTTCTTTATCTACATCCAAGTAAATAACAAAATCAAAGTACTGTCTTAATTCAGAACGTTGAAGAAAAACACCTTCAATAATTACGGTAGTCCCTATAGGTATCTCAATACAACGTCTCAAATGACAATCATTTTCTTTATCATAAAACTCAACTGTTTGATTAACACATAATCCACTTTTCATAGGTCGCAGCAAGGTCTCAATCAAATAATCGTATCGCCATTGCAAATGATAATAGCCATACCATTCTTCAAATTCATCGTTATAACGAATCTTTTTCGTATGAATAAAATCATCAAGATGAAAGAGCATCGAACCGCCTATTTGCTGCTGCAATTCACGCGCATATATCGTTTTACCAGATCCGCCAAGTCCATCAATGCCGATAATCATCGTTCACTTCGGAACTCCGATTTCGTTGAATGGATAAATTCTGAACTTGACAACACCTACAACCGATTTTTCATCGATGCATCCGATAATCCTGCTGTCTGTACTATTTCTCCGGTTATCCCCCAGAACATATAACTGACCATCCGGCACTTCAACATCGATGTCTTGTGTCAACTTCTGCCCTTCAAAAATTTCCTTCTTATTCAGTTCGACATAGTTTTCTTCATATTCTTCACCGTTAATCGTAAGCTTGTCATCTTTTATGACGACCACATCCCCTGGAAGCCCTATGACCCGCTTGATAAAATTATCTTTTGAATCAGGTGCACGAAAAACAATCATATCAAAACGATCGATTTTATCGATTTTGGAGACGATAATCTTATTTGCATTGTGGAATGTCGGTTCCATCGATTGTCCTGACACCGTGACTGGTGTAAATAAGAATTGACGAATAATTATTGCGATGATGAAAGCGACTGCAAGTGATTTTACCCATGAAATAAGTTCTCTTTTGAAAGTTTTATTCAATTGTAATCCTCCGTTCAATATATAATGCCTTTATTTTACCATATTCCACCCATACAATGTGAAAAGGTTCATTCATTTTCTTAAAAAAACTTAAAGATTGCCTTCCATGATGAACTACTGAACGATAGTTCCTAACCAAAAACGCCACGTCCTGCGGCATTGTCGACATGTCCTACATCGTATAGACCCTCACGTAGGTAGTGAATCAGGATTTGCAACTCCAAGCTTATACCAGGCCCGAACTTTCGGATCAAATACTCGAGAACAATTTACGTTTTTCTCCCCTAACATCCATCTCTTCAGCGGATTCGATGCTACGTGCAAAGTGACCCCCTTCAGGATGAGGCTCCAAACCTAAATGTTGAATATAGTAATTGGCGACTTTAATCATCCTTATTCCTCCTTCAATCCTTACTGTAAATGCTCCGTACAGTTGAACAAACGGCATAGATTTTCTTTGTCCCGAAGTTCAATGATCGTAAGGGATGTGTTGCCAAGATCCCATGTCAAATCCCCTTTAGGAACAAGCGATCCAATGAGACGTCCAATGAAACCCCCATGGCTGACGACCAATATCCGTTTTCCTGGATGCGTTTTTTTCACTTCTTCAATAAAATTGATGCCTCGGGAAAGTATTTCATCATCAGGCTCAAAGCCCAAATCTAAATTTCGCCATGCAAATCCCCACTTTCCAACACGCTCCGACTCCGTTGTCCCCTCTATCAAGCCCCCACAAAACTCCCGTAAACGGTTATCCCCAACAAGATCGATACCTGGCTTTCTTTCTGCAATGATTTCCGCTGTCTTACTGGCACGGATCAATGGGCTCGTGTAGATGATATCCCATTGTTCATCCGATAGTCTTTCAGCTATACGCTCAGCCATGGCAATTCCCTCTTCATCTAGTGGAATATCTGAATGCCCTTGCGCTCTCCCTTCTTTATTCCACGCGGTGATACCATGCCGTACAAATCCGATCGTTGTCATCTACTACACTCCCCTGTTATTCAATTCACATCTGTTTTATCTGACTCCTAGTACAATATCATTCCCCAAAAATAAAACGCCCATCTAAGGCATTTTTTCATACTATATATCCTAGCGATCTCAACACATTGTTCATAAATGACTCCGTATACAAGTAAACTTCTTCTCGTTCCGGTTCTTGAAAAACGTCATGATATAACCGTTTCCATTCTTTATATTGGAACTCGGAAAGCCCCTGATTGATGAACCATTTCTTCGCTTGTGCAATATCGGTTATCTTGTCGCTCCCAGCGGCCTGCATAAGGACCGGTACATTTTGAATAGTCCCTTCGTGTCGTGCCACCGATTTCATGAGCGTTTGCAATTCTCTATACCACGCAGCGGTCATAATTGAGCTATAATTCTGCCCTTGGTGGCCTTCTGTGTATAAATCATATTTACGAGTCAACAATTCAATGGTAATTTCGTGATTCATTTTCATTGATGAAGTCAACTTCATCAACATTATTGAAAATTTCGATGGTTGCTGTATGAGCGACAGCCATGGGGAACTGAAGACAAACCCGGCACATTCGACTTTCTCCGTCTGTAAAATTCGCATCATGAGAGTTGCACCCAAACCATGTCCAATCACAAACAACGGCAAACTATCGGTCAATCCGATTGTGATCAATTTCTTCACAAATTCCTCATATGTTTCAAATTTCTCATTATGAATCTTTTTACTTTTCTCAACTCCGTGACCCGGTAGATCCCCTGTAACGACATGAAAACCGCTACTTCGAAGTTTTTGTATTAGCCACGCATAACGGTTATGATGTTCGTATGCATTATGGACGATGACCACAACAGCTTTCGGCTGCCCTTCCGCCTCCCATTTCCACATGAACATTCTCCCCTTTTCTATTTATTTTCTATACTGTATTTCCCCGTTCTCTATTCAATTAAAACATTAATTTTGGTATGATAATTATACACTATTTTTAGAAAGAAGGAGAACACAATAATTTACCCTTATAAAGAGAAAACTCCAAAAATTGACCCATCCGTCTTCATCGCAGATTTCACGACAATTACAGGTGATGTAACAATCGGTCCAGAATCCTCTGTCTGGTTCAATACGGTAATCCGTGGTGACGTATCACCAACGATTATCGGACGTAAAGTGAACATTCAAGATTTATGTTGTCTTCATCAAAGCCCTCAATTCTCGCTTATTCTTGAGGATGAAGTGACGATTGGACATCAAGTAACGCTACACAGCTGTACTGTCAAAAAAGGTGCGCTTGTTGGTATGGGTTCCATCATTCTAGACGGTGCCGAAATCGGTGAAGGGGCATTCATCGGTGCGGGCAGTCTTGTCCCACCAGGCAAAAAGATTCCACCGAATATGCTAGCACTCGGCTCCCCTGCAAAAGTCGTCCGTGAATTGAATGACGAAGACCGTGCGGATATGAATCGGATTGTCAGGGAGTATGCGGAAAAAGGGCAGTATTACAAAGGATTACAGAAATAAAGAAAAGAGCTGCCTCTCGCTGGCGGCTCTTACTTTTTGATGAATAGAAAGATAACTAGTCCAATCAAGATAATCAATCCGACAAATCCTACGATTAAAAGAAGTCCTATAACGGTTAGAGTCATTATTAGTGAACCTCCCTGTATAATTCAAATGATACACCCAAACCGCTTTTCTCATTTAAACCAACTGAAAAACGGGTTCCATGATTCGTTCCGTATAATTCTTCCAAGGTATGATTTATCGCATAAAGGAAACATAAGGCGTTTATAAAAACATCGAAGGAGACAACCGGTAGTTGCTCGTCTTCCTGCAACTGTTTATAGGAATTCGATAATTTCGAAACACTTTGCGGACGTTGAAAGAGATAAATGATTTTAGCCCCGATTGTCACGAGGGTTCTTTCCTGATGTACGTATTTTCCTGGTAGGAACATAATCTCCCTCACCCCCCTTCTCCGTAGTTATTTCTTTGATTAACAACACTCTATCATAGCTTCTCTTTCGAAAATCGAGCAGCTGCTAAACAGATCAGTAAATATAGTTAAATAGACTGCTTGATCCTTATCGCTATTCGCTTTATCGAAACGAGTAAACGTAAGTAGCTTCATGAAAATAACGTTGGGATCATTCGGCTATTTTCTTTTAAGTTTTTGATATTCAGTATTTACTTTTGAAGCCCGCTCTGTAAATTCATTTTCTTCACCAGATAACTCGATATATTTCTCAATTAATGCTGCTTGTTTGCTTTCGAATTTGATGAGCGATTCTACACCCTCATTTAGTTTATTCAGTCGGATTTTGTTCATTGGAACAGGCGTTAGATTCTCTTCAACTATACCATTACTAATAGTTCAGATATAGATCTAAATCCGCAATAAAACCGCAACTTTTGGTTGCGGTATCCATAATGAAATACTAAAAAGCTTCGAAATAATATAACGAAATTCACTCAATTATACTGATTATATTCAGTTCCTTTGCCCTTTCCAACGCTTTTTTTCTTGATTCTACATTTAATTTCTTAAAAATATTTGTTAGTTGGTATTCCACAGTTCTTGTACTTTGAAATAGTAAATCGGCTATTTCTATATTCGTTTTCCCAAGAGCAACTTGTTCGAGTATATTCATTTCTTTTGCATTTAAAGGATTCGCACTCCTTTTTTCTAACTGGAAGCGGTTGTCCACCTCTCTTAATTGCTTTAGAAGATTGATGGGGATTATCACATCGTTAGTTAACAACGATCGGATTATCTTGATGATTTGTTCTTCCGAATCTGTTTTACTGATGAAGCCTAACACGCCTGAATCAAATAAAGAATTGAAGTATGGTTCTATTTCATAACCCGTATAAATAATTATTTTTGCTTCGGGATTCAGTTCAATCACTTTTTTGGCCAAATCATGTCCGTTCATTTCTGGCATTTTTAAGTCAAACATGAAGATATCAAACTTTTTTTCTTTTAAAAGTGCTAACGTAGCCTTACCAGAATTTAGAGCTATCACTTGAAAATCTTTTTCTTTTTCCAAGATTAGTTTCGTTCCCAACGCAACAGCAATATGATCATCTACAATTAGAATTCTTATCAACCTTGCACCCTCCCTTAGTGTGGAAGTTTTTATGCTATCTTTTTTTCACAGTTAAGTTATAATGAAAATTATACCATATCTTACTTATTGGGGTTTTTGCAATATTGGAATACCCTGAAGAGGAGGGAAGTGTTTATGCTACTAGATTACAAAGTGAAAATAAAAGAATGTATGCTACAAAAGATTGAACTAGATTTCTTTCAAGCTGACTTGAAAGAAATTGCAATCCAAATTATTATGCATAAAAATAAAGAAGGTTTTTTATTTGGAGAGCTCACCCTATTACATCACGAAATGTTCGGTGGTACATCAGTAGAAGTTTATAAAACTGCTGCCGCTGTCGAATTCCTTGTATTGTCTTTCGATCTTTTTGATGACCTTCAAGATGGTGATAGTTTTGATACCCCATGGAGCATGTTAGATCCAGCTTTGACATTGAATCTAGCGTTAGGTTTATTTTCCTTGAGTACAAAAATAATCAATGAAATTCAATCCTTAAAAAATGGTATAAACTATTTTAATCGATTTAACCTAAAGGCAATTAATGGGCAACATTCCGACTTGCTAAATCGGATTGAAACGGAGCAACAATACATTGATATAGCAGCGCAAAAATCAGGATCTCTACTTGCCATGGCTAGTTTGGTTGGAACAGGTTTGGCGACAAACAACTATCATGACATCGTTAAAAACTATTGTATACAATTCGGCATTGCAGAACAAATAAAAAATGACTTAAATGACATTTTGACTTTTGAAAAAAGTGATTGGATGTCTCGTAAAAAGTCACTCCCCATTCTCTATTTGATTGAAAATAATATCGGACCTGCTATTTTGGATTATTATAAAGGGCAGCTAACCTATGACGAACTTCGGATGAAAAAAGCAGAACTCAAAGGTATTCTTTTCGATTCTGGTTCGATGATGTATGCTCAAGTCATTTTGCGTAAACATCAACTACTTGCAGCAGAACAACTAAATTCGCTTCCATTTGACAGTAAGTACAAAGAAAGAATCTCATATTTACTCAATATTAATTAGAAAAGGAGAATACTATAATATGTCTAAAATAATTCAATATCTTATTCAAAATCCTAATTTGATTGCTCTGTTCTTGGAGGAAAAGATTTGTTTACTTAATTTTAAAGAAGAGGTAGACAACAAAGCACTCTATGAGGTCTTAAACGGGAAAATCATGTCAAACATTAAATATTGGAAGTAAGTTAAAATGTGGATAACTATAAAGAGTTACTTTTCATATTCTTTTTGGGCAATTCTTTCCACAGTTTTAGCAATCTATTTCATCTATATTGCAGCGGTTTTTCCATACTTTCACGTAGATACCACACTTCAAGGAAATATTGTAATTACTAAAATATACAAAAGTGGAGCAGCGTTTGAGATTGGTATGAAAGAACAAGATGTAATTTTAAAAATAAATGGTGAAAAACCTGAAGATCATTTTACGTTCAAAAAATTCAAAAAGATTGAACAAGTAAAAACCATTGATTTTCAACACGGAGCAGGGATTAAGAAAGAAACAGTATCTCATAACTATTCACCTCAAGAAATTTTAAATTACTTAGTTTTCCCAAGTATTGTATTTATTTTTTGCATTATTCTAAGTCTAATCGTATCCCGAAAAAAAGATGATAATAGTGCGAATAAGTTACTGATTTATTTTCTATTAGCAATTGGTTTAGGCTATGTAGCTGCAGGCGCCTCTTCTAGGGGGGATTTATTAGCGCGAATTGTCACTTCATTTTCGTTTATTTTATCCCCCGTTCTTTTATTGCATCTGCTCATTGTTTTATTTAAAAGTTTGAATATTAAACTGAATTGGAAGTGGCGCATAAGTTGGTTTTATGCATTTTCTATATTTTTAATGGGAATCTCCACGATTCACGAGTTATCAAACTGGTATTACACTATAATTGATAAAGCGCAACTTTTTTTCTTTTTTACGACAATCTTTATTATTATTTATGTTTTATTTGTAGCTTATAGTAATCACAAATACTCAGATGCAAGACCAACTATAAAAGTGTTATTGGTTGGCATTATTTTATCCTTTGCTCCATTTTCATTTATGCATGCTTTACCTTATTTACTATTCAATGTCTCATTGATAAATCCAGAAATCTCGTCGATATCCCTATTTGTTTTACCACTTACGATTCTTTATTTAATTCGTAAGGAACGAATTATTGATATTGATTTTATATTATTTTGGTTAAAAAAAGATCTCTTTTTTTCATTATTGGCAGGTCTTTTTTTCTTCATTTTATCAACGACAAGTCCTATAGAAAAAACTCTTCTAAATTCATTTTATGTAACAATTATTTGTTTAGTTATTTTCACACTTCGAAATCCAATGTTTTTTAGAACTAAGTCAAAATTCATTCCACCAAATTCAATTTTAGAACAGCAATTGAATCGTTTTTTTAAGAGGGCAGAGATAGAGTCATCACCTCTAGGACTAGCAGAAGTCATTACGAACGAGATTCAAAGAATTATTCCTGAGATTCAGACGATACAGCATTTTGAGTTACATAGAATCACAAAAAAAATCTGTATAGACGATACGAGTACCCGAGCCCACATCGAACCTTTTGCCGAATTATTAATAAGTGGTCAATCTTCAATAGGAACAATAATCCCATTAAAGGGTAGTTTTTGTATGTTGATTCACGAGAAACATGACACTTCGCTCTATTTGTTTTGCAGTGATAAAAATAACCGAACGAATTTAAATCCGGTTGAGAAAGCTTGGCTTGAAACACTCGCAAATTATAGTAATGTGTTATTAGCTAATCAGTACACCATTGAAAATGTGATTCAAGAACTTCGTAATTTAAAAGAGAATGATACGTATTATTCAAATTGGTTGTCAAATTTTCTCTTTTCATTTGCTGAGAAAGAACGAGTTCGTTTAGCAAGTGATTTACACGATACAGTGCTACAAGAATTGTTACTTATCAACATACGTTTGAAGAAATCTCTAACAGAATCTTTACCTGCCGATACACATAAGGAAATGGATATATTAAAAGAAAAGATTTTAGACTGTATTCATACAACACGGGAAACATGTTACAAATTATCTCCTCCATTTTTAGTTGAGTTTGGGCTCATTTTAGCTCTTGAACAACTTATTAGAAAAATACATTTGCAATCAAATTTCCATGTTCAATTTGATCGTGATGAACTCAATGATCATTCGTTAAGTGATGAGTATATCGTTACACTTTACCGTATTGTTCAAGAATTATTTACGAATGCGATGAAACATTCACGTGCTAAAGCCGTTATTCTTTCGTTGAAAAGCACAAGAAACAGTATAAAGTTATTTTACGCCGACAATGGAATCGGCATGGACATAAAACAAATGGAGGATGATTATTCAAATTTCAATGGGCTTACTGGAATCAGAGAAAGAGTCAAAAGCTTGAATGGGGATATCGAGTTTTCAATAAACGATGGATTGCAAGTAACGATAGATTTCCCCTTAGAGATTTCAAATGATAACCACTAGAACAAACATAAACTATATGAAAAAAGAGGCACAGGAAGAAGGTTCATCCCCTTCTTCCTATGCCTCTTTTATTAACTAATCGCCTGACCCTGACCTGCGTTTTCTTTCAATTATAAGCGTCAACTATTTCTATAACTAAAAGACTCGGGCTATTTATTTGGACGTAATATCTAAGGCAGCTTCTTCTGCAAGAAAAACTTTGCTAGAGAGTTCTGGCCGAAGAATGGTCAAGAGACCCTCAATCTCTGTCTTATTATAGGAATCCACTTGGGTGTTAGTGTTTACATCATAGTTTTGGATAAGTACTGTGAATACTCGATTATCCAAGTTAACGGTAGAAATAGCAGTGCTATATGTTTTCTCATCAGATGTTGATTCATTTCCTGCGATTAAATTCCAGCTTCCAATCGTATCAATTTCTTTATGATTTTTTTCTAATTCTTCTATCGCCCCTTCGAAAATTTGAATATAATAGTCTGTATCTTCTCGATTAACAGTCAAGTAAATCGTCGTCAATTTGTAATCACTATTTTTCATCTTTTTCACTTCACGAATACTGTTCGTACTCTCTACCCTAGCTTTCAAAGACTTTTGATTGTTTGGTTCATATGAAAATTGAGCATTTAATAGTTTAACATTGGTTGACTCATTCATAAAAGAGGATTCGATTTGACTTACTTCTTCTTTTGACATCTCACGTGTTAAGTTATAGGCTATTTCAACTTTCTTTGTTGCACGAGAAGGGAAGGTTTCATATTCAGCAAAATTTAACTCGTTTTTATGTTCATCTATTTCTTCTGGTAGGGATATTTCTTTTCTATCCATCATTTCGAATTTAGTAGTATGATTTTCATGCACGAAACCACGTATGATTTCTATGGCAGATTTAAGAGGCTTGCTATCCGTATACTCCATGTTATCTTCCACTGTATGAATTTTATCAAACCGTTCTTGTGAAATGTTAATTGCCTGGTAGTTGGCATTTATAAAGGAAATGTGATCACTAATAAGACCCGCCACTTTTTCGATATGAACACTACTTTCAATTTTCTTCTCTGTAGCGATTTTGTTCAGCTTTTCACTTAGAAGCTCACTTCCCAATTCTTCTCCGACAAAGCTGATTTTCCCACCATCCTTAATACCAATCGTATCCATATTGATATTGATGATGGATTGATAGTGTGAAGAAATCTCATCTACAAAGGCTTTGCTACCTACCAAACCGCTTTCTTCTGCGTTGAACGCAACAAAAAGAATATCCGATGCAAATGCTTTTTCTTTTGAATCTTCTTTAAGAATAGAAGCGAGATTCATTAATCCTGTTAAACCTGTTGCGTTATCCACGCTTCCTAAGAAAATGGTTTCTCCAGCGGTGCCTATATGGTCAAAGTGTGCGGAGAGAATAATCGCCTGTTTGCCTAACTTTCCACCATCGCCAGTAATTTTCCCTGCTACGTTATAAGCAGTTATCTTTTCAGATTGAGCGGAATAAGTGAGATTGACACTTTTTATTTCTTTTTCTTTTGTTTTAAGATAGGTATAGAACGAATCAGAAATCTGAAATGACGAAATACCTGAATCAAGATATTTCAATTTTTTATGAAATTTATCGGTTTTTATAAACTTTGCTGCAACATTTTCTGTCGTACTTTGAAGATCATCCGATACAAGAATAGTCCCTGCGGTGTCGGAAAAGCTTATCGGTACTTCTATATGGATATCCTTATTAGTTAAATGTTCCATCCAATCCTGCCCATAGGTAAATTCTTTTTTCTTACCATTATGAAGGTTGACGATTAAGTTCGCTTGTATTTTCTGTGGGTTATAATAATCCATTTCGAACTGCGTTAGATAGTCTTTAGTTTGTATTGGCTCCAATTCCATTTCATTAAATTGTGTGACTATTTCATCTCTCACTCGATTATTTGCTTCAGTACCTGTTTGTCTTCCCTCATATTCTTTTGAGGACCAATGGGAAATCTCTTCATCTAGCTTGTCCTCTGATAAATCATTTAATGGTTCGCCTTTACATCCACTCATCATGAAAAGGATGACCACGACTAGTAGTAGTGAATAGTATTTAGCATTCTTCATCCATTTTACCTCCTATTGTATGTAAATATTCTAACACACTTGTATTAATTTGGATATTATAATTTATAATACAAGGAAGATAATGTCTATATAACTAAAGAGGAAGGTGATAAACTATGGTATTTAAAAGACTATTATTCGTACTACTCTTAGGTTTCAGTTTGTTATCATTTAGTACATTATCCCAAGCTGCTGAATCAACTCACAGCCATGATGAAGAAGTTACCCATAACCATGCTGTGGGAACAGTACACGTGATGAAGTTCAAGCTGATGAGGTTGAATTTAGGTATGATACCCACGCCCAATAACTGGTTGCATGCATATAATGACTTACATGAGCACACAGACTTCTCACGGGGGTGACACAGGAAGACCACACTACCCATGGGAAATATTACTGTCAACCGTATATTCTAATTACAACAAAACTCTACAGTTGTATTGATTGTGGCTACGATGAATTGAGAACAACTAATCAAACGGTTAACCTAGGACTATAATATGTTGAATCATAAAAAAGCGCAGGAAGATGGGATAATCCCTCTTCCTGCGCTTTTTTTATTAACTGTCAGTCTGTTTGTCTGTCATGCACGCTGTCATGCACGCTCTCAGTGCAGCAGCTTTATCCGTCTGCTCCCACGGCAAGTCGATATCTGTACGGCCAAAGTGACCATAGGCTGCTGTTTGCTTATAAATCGGACGTCGTAGATCAAGCATTTTGATGATGCCGGCTGGACGAAGATCAAACAGTCCACGAACGAGCTCAACAAGCTTGCTTTCTGCAACTGTGCCTGTCCCGAATGTGTCGATGGAAATCGATACAGGTTGCGCTACACCGATTGCATAGGCAAGTTGAACTTCACAACGGTCCGCAAGTCCAGCGGCAACAATGTTCTTCGCAACATAACGTGCTGCATATGAAGCTGAACGGTCCACTTTCGTTGCATCTTTTCCAGAAAATGCTCCACCGCCATGACGAGCATATCCACCGTACGTATCGACGATAATTTTACGTCCTGTTAGTCCAGCATCCCCTTGAGGCCCCCCTATTACAAAACGGCCTGTCGGGTTGATGAAGTATTTCGTTTTTTCATCGATTAATTCAGCCGGGACAACTGGAACAATGACGAATTCCTTGATATCACGCTGGATTTGCTCCAACATCACTTCTGGATGATGTTGCGCCGAGATGACAATCGTATCGATGCGAATAGGGTTGTTGTTTTCATCATATTCCACCGTCACTTGCGTTTTGCCGTCTGGGCGTAGATAAGTAAGTACTTCGTCTTTACGCACTTGCGCCAGTTTACGAGAAAGTTTATGCGCCAAACTGATTGGAAGTGGCATTAGCTCTGGTGTTTCATTGCAAGCGTAACCGAACATCAACCCTTGGTCACCTGCTCCGATTGCTTCCAACTCGTCATCTGTCATAGAGCCTTCACGCGCTTCAAGTGCTTGATCGACCCCAGCAGCGATGTCAGCCGATTGCTCATCGATTGCCGTAAGGACTGCCGATGTTTCCCAATCAAAACCGTATTTCGCCCGCACATAACCGATTTCCTTCACTGTTTCGCGAACAACTTTCGGAATATCGACATACGTACTTGTTGTGATTTCCCCTGCGACAAGTACAAGTCCTGTTGTAATCGTCGTTTCACACGCAACACGTGCATTCGGATCCTCTGCCAATATTGCATCTAGAATGGCGTCTGAAATCTGATCGCACATTTTGTCCGGATGCCCTTCTGTTACTGATTCAGATGTAAATAGTTTGCGGTTTGTCATGTCATTTCCTCCTTATATCCTACGAGATTGAAACGGTACTCATATGTCCCATGTCAAGCCGTTTTCTTTAGAAATCGACTTCAAGCCATTTCGAGCTCCTAACACGAGGATAAAGGGCTAACCATATAAAAAGCCCTTCGCTCACGTAAAAAAAACATGAGGAAAGGCATGATTTCAAAAGCACCTTTCACTCTTATCGTCCAAGGAATTCAACCTTGCTCCAGGTTGGCACCTTCGCGTAGACAATAATGTCTTTGCAGGTTGCCGGGTTTCATAGGGCCTGTCCCTCCGCCAGCTCGGGATAAGAGTATCCGTTCAACTATCATGCTACAAAAAAGTTTATATTTTGTCAAATTTTTTCGATGCTAACGCTTGAGATTTCTACGAATATAGATTATTATTCTTAATGTGTTATACTATTTAAGTAATGTGATGACACCCAACTAATTGGGATTATACGCAAAGGACGGTACATAACTATGATTTCTTCGAAAATTGGTGACGAACTTAAAAATCTGCTCTCTGGAGCAAACGTAACGACGCAACCCTCAGTTCCTGAACTTGTTGAAAAAGCAACAACTCGCGGCGAGGCGAAGCTCACGGTCGATGGGGCAGTGACTGCTCAAACAGGTAAATATACCGGGCGTTCCCCTGGAGATAAATTCATTGTAGAAGAGGCATCTTCGAAAGACAAGATTGATTGGGGTGACGTTAACCGTCCCATTTCTTCTGATGTTTTCGATTCATTATATACGAAGGTTATTAATCATCTTAAAACGAAAGACGAACTTTATGTCTTCAAAGGATTTGCCGGTGCTGACAAGGATTCACGTCTATCTATTCAAGTTGTAAATGAATATGCGTGGCAGAACTTGTTCGTTCACCAATTGTTCATCCGTCCAACCGAAGAAGAACTGCAAGCCCATGAAGCACAATTCACGATTCTTGCAGCACCTTCTTTCAAAGCGGATCCAGCAGTTGATGGTACGAATTCTGAGACATTCATCATTGTTTCAATGGAAAAACGTATTGTACTTATCGGTGGAACTGAATATGCAGGCGAAATGAAGAAATCAATCTTCTCAATTATGAACTATTTGCTTCCTGAAAAAGGAATCTTATCGATGCATTGCTCAGCAAACGTCAGTGAAGATGGCGAGGCTGCATTGTTCTTCGGTCTTTCTGGTACAGGTAAAACAACACTTTCTGCTGATTCTGACCGTAAATTAATCGGTGATGATGAGCACGGTTGGTCCGATAATGGTGTCTTTAACATTGAGGGCGGATGTTATGCGAAATGTATCAATCTATCTCAGAAAAAAGAGCCTGAAATTTACGGTGCAATCCGTTTTGGTTCCGTTCTTGAAAACGTTGTGATTAATCCAGAAACTCGCGCTCCAGATTACGACGATAATTCGTTGACTGAAAATACACGTGCAGCATACCCAATCCACTATATAGACAATATCGTTACGCCATCGGTTGCGGGTCATCCGAAAACGATTGTGTTCCTAACTGCGGATGCATTCGGCGTATTGCCCCCAATCTCTAAATTGACGAAAGAGCAAGCGATGTATCACTTCCTTAGCGGTTTCACATCGAAACTGGCTGGTACAGAACGTGGCATCACATCACCTGAAGCGACATTCTCGACATGCTTTGGTTCACCATTCCTTCCACTTCCAGCGACTGTTTATGCTGAAATGCTTGGAAAGAAAATCGATGAACATAATTCACAAGTATTCCTTGTCAATACAGGCTGGACTGGCGGCGTCTATGGCGTTGGAAAACGTATGGAATTAAAATACACGCGTGCAATGATCCGTGCAGCACTTGCGGGGAAACTAAATGATGTTACAACTGAAACGAACGGCGTATTCGGTATTGAAATGCCGACAACGATCGAAGGCGTTCCAAGCGAAGTCTTGAACCCTCGCAACGCATGGGCAGATCCACAAGCTTATGATAAAAAAGCAAAAGAGTTGGCGGATGCATTCCGTGAAAACTTCAAGAAATTCGGTACAGTTTCTGAAGATATCACGCTTAAAGGCGGACCGATTGCTTAAATAACGTAAAACGGAGTAACACATTCCATATGTGTTACTCCGTTTTTTCATTTCTTCTGCCCCTTCATCCATAGACATAAATCACGGACCAGCTGTGCGTTCACGGAAGTGGGGATATAATGTGTATAATCAGGGAAATACCACGTTTCACATACTTTCCTATGTTCCCTCAATGTGTTTTCAAGTAGAATTGCTTGTTCAAAGGATACATTGCCATCCTTCATGCCATGGATAATGAGAACTGGCGCATCGATTTCATCGACACGGAGAAGTGCCGTTCGTTCCCGGTATTCATTGGGCGTATTACTCGGGGTACCGCCGATAACTCTTTTCATCATCCGTCTTAGATCTTTCCGTTCTTTGTATGTAAAAATAACATCAGATACACCTGACCATGTGACAACTGACGTGATGTCATCCCTTAAAATAGCAGTCCAAAGCGCCATGATTCCGCCGCGAGAAAACGCAAATAGATGGATGCGCTCTTTTTCAATTTTCGGGCTCTGTTTTAGCACCTCAACCGCATTCACAGCATCCTGGCGATCTGCACCTGCAAATTCATCTCTTCCTTCCCCTCCGCGGTTTCCACGGTAATAGGGGGCGAATACGACGAAGCCTTGTGAAGCGAATTGGGCGATGCGCGCTGGCCGAACCATTCCGACATGCTGGATACCACCACGCAAGTAAATGATTCCTTCATATGTCCCTTGGGCAACCGGCTCAGCCATCAGCCCTTTTACTTTCAAACCATCTGACCAATAAGTGATCTCATGCAAATTCACATGTGGATTAGGTGACGGATAGGGTCTACGGCTATGGATTGCGCCATCATTGTTCATTCGCCTCCACCCACTTTCGTATGGTCTTCATCCCTTTATCCTTCATATGAAAGCTCAGTTCATCACACCGATTCAGTTCTTCGTTCGTCAACCAAAGTGCACCTTCCGTTTCATGGAGAACTGGATTGTCATCTACATGGACAACCGTTCCCGTAAATACTGCCTTACAAAAAGTGATATTGCTCTCTACAACATATTCAGCAAGTTTCACGAGATTTGTAATGGTAACGCCTGTTTCTTCAATTGTTTCTCGAATTGCGGCTTCCTCAATTGTTTCGCCTGCTTCCGCTTTTCCACCCGGAAATTCAATGCCCCGGATGGAATGACGGGTTAGCAGCCATTTATCTTTATATTTTAATACAATAAGGACATGCCTTGCCTCCATACCGAACCGATTTTCTCCGAATGTTAGCTCCACACGCCCTCCGTTCAAGTCTTGAAATACTACGATTTCAATCACGTCCTTTTGTACAGTGTAGCGAAGGACTCCAATGTTTTCAACGGAAATACGGGAGTTGTTCGATAAAACGTTTCGAGTGATCATCCGTATATTCATGGATCAACGCATAGACCTTCATCGTTCGTAGATCAATATCGTGATTATCCTTATCATAATGGTACGGTACATAAGGCAAATGCGCCCTAAGAAAGTTCCTGAATTCAAGCCGGTCCATCTGGTTAAATAGACGTTTAAACACAGGTGCAACTTCTTTGTCCATAATAACTTCATACTCCCATGGTGAATCCCATGGATGTACATATACTTGCTGATGAACGACCGAAACGTACATTTTGACTTTTCCCATGCACAATCATCCTTTTTTCTTAGGATGGCTTTTTAAAATAAAAACATGCATCCCCTTTTCATAGGAGATGCATGTTTTTATTCAATTTACGCTTGCACGTCAATCGCGGTCCCTTTATGAGGATGGGCAGCAACAGGTTGATCCGGTAGACTTTTCAGCATATCCGTCGCTACAGCAGCACCCATTGAAAGGGATTTGTTCAAAATGCTTAACTGGATTGTCGATTGCAGACTTCTCAATTGACTCGCCATAATGGAGTTCATATCCATTCCCATCACTCCTTTCATAGCCTTATTATCGACCATTCAAGGGGATTTTCAATAGTTGAATGTTTATTTATTGTCTTCACCAAGGAATGCATTCAGCATCCATTGGTGTTTCTCGATGCTTTGATAGGTTGCATTCAGTAGATCTTCTGTCATACCATCACCCTTTTTTGCGGCCAAATCCATGCCTTTTTTCAAGGACTTCATAATTCCATCAAAATCTTCGGCAATTGTTTTCACCATGTCGTCCGCTTTTTCTTGTCCTGTTGCCTCTTTTACGACAGATTGTTCTAGATGTTCTTTTAGCGTTGCAACCGGGTTACCCCCAAGCGTCAAGATACGTTCAGCGATTTCGTCCATATGTAACGTCGCCTCATTATAAAGTTCCTCAAATTTCGCATGTAATGTGAAAAAATGATGCCCTTTAACATACCAATGATAGTTGTGAAGTTTTCCATACATAACCGACCAAGTAGCTACTTGCGTGTTCAATTCGTTGATGAGTTCTTTCGACATATACATACATCTCCCTTTGTATAATTCATCTCTCTGTTAATTTACCACCAAAGGCTCTACAATAAACCTATCTGTTAAATTAGGAGTCCATGCTATGAAAAAAGTTCTTATGGTTATCATTAGATTTTATCAAAAAGCGATTTCACCTTTGACACCTCCCTCATGCCGTTTCTACCCAACTTGTTCCCATTACGGACTCGAGGCGATTGACAAGCATGGTGCATTGAAAGGTTCATGGCTCGCGGTTCGCCGCATTTCAAAATGCCATCCGTTCCACGAAGGTGGTTTTGATCCTGTTCCGGAGAAATTTTATGATAAAAGTAAGGATGTAGGTCCGCTATAACTCGCGGATTTTTTTTACGGTCAAAATAGTTTTGCTCAATTGGTTGCCAAATGAACATCTCTCTTGTATGATAATAAAGTCAATTGCACAAATCGTAATGATTACTATTAAATAAAGACGGAGGAATTTATCAGATGAATAAAAAATTAGTTATGATCATTTCAATATTCACCCTCATACTTCTCACTGCTTGCGGCAATAAGGATTCAGGAAAAGACAAGCCTGCAAAAGGAACAGATGCAGATAAGTTGTCCGTTTATACGACGGTTTATCCGCTGCAGTACTTTACAGAACGAATTGGTGGCGAGCATGTCGATGTCAAATCAATCTATCCACCAGGTGCGGATGAGCATACATTCGACCCTACACAAAAAGATATGATGGGACTTGCTGACTCTGACCTTTTCTTCTATATCGGCTTAGGTTTGGAAGGGTTTGTGGAAAACGCAGAGAAAACGATGAAAGGCCAAAATGTGAAAATGGTCGCCACTGCGGAAGGCATTTCTAAGGATCAACTCGGAGAAGGTCATAGACATGAAGGTAAAGAAGGTCATGAAGGACATGACCACGGCAAAGATGGACATGAAGATGAAGACCACAGTGAAGACGGACATGATCAGGATGAAAGTCATGACCATAGCGGTCCGGATCCTCATGTATGGATTTCACCAACACTTAGTGTTGAACTAGCTACATCCATCAAAAATGCACTCGTCGAAAAATCACCAGAATTGGAAGACGAGTTCGAGAAAAACTTCGAGACACTCCAACAAGATTTAATCGAACTGGATGGCAAATTCAAAGAGATGGCGTCCAACGCACCGACTAAAACATTTTTCGTATCGCACGCCGCATTCGGTTATATTGCTAATCCATACGGACTTGAACAAGTAGCGATTGCTGGATTGAATTCTCAAAGCGAACCTTCACAAAAGCAATTGACCAAAATCGTTGAAGCAGCAAAAGAAAAAAATGTGAAGTATGTACTATTCGAACAGAATGTTTCATCGAAATTAACAGATGTCGTACGGAAAGAAATTGGAGCGGAATCACTTATGCTTCATAATCTTGGTGTGTTGACTACTGAAAATGTAAAAAATAAGGAAACTTATTTCACACTGATGGAAAAAAATATAACAATGCTGAAAAAAGCACTTGGCGGTAAATAAGTAAAGTAGGGCTGTCCTCATGAGCAATTGAGGACAACCCTTTCTTTCTAATCATTCACTTGAGTTAGTTATCTCGATTGGTGTGCTTTCCCTCTCCGTTACGTTTGGAGGTGTGGAAAAAAGTACGATGAAGTCAGATTTCCTTTATTTTAACCCCGTCCATTCTTTCAACTCTCGACGAAGTAATTTATTCGAAGCGTTACGGGGTAATTGATCAACGAATCGAAACACTTTCGGTACTTTATAGCGTGCTAACCGTTCCTCACAAAACGCTGTCAATTCATCCACTTCCAAGCTTCCTGACGCAACGATAAATGCGATTGGAACGCTTCCCCATTCAGCATGTTCTTGTCCACACACACCGACTTCCAAAATACCTGGATGCGCTGCAAGGACATTTTCAATTTCTGCTGGATAAATATTTTCTCCTCCAGAAATGATGAGGTCCGCCCGTCGATCGACGATGTACAAATAGCCTTCCTCGTCGAAATAACCGATATCACCTGTTGGCAGCCATCCGTCTTCCAACGGGTCTAGCTCAATGAAACGGCCGATATATCCTGGCGTGACATGTGGTCCGCGGATAAGTACTTCCCCTTTGTCACCAGCATTATTTGCGTCTTTGATTTTGATTTGATTAAAAAATAGGGGTTTACCTGCGGATCCTATCTTACGAATTGCGTCACTTGCCGCAAGGGTGGCTGTTTGGGAACTCGTTTCCGTCATACCGTATGTCTGAAGGACTGGAATTTTGCGATTCTGCGCCCGGTCTAAGTAATCAACAGGAACGGGTCCACCGCCTGCCAACATTGTTTTAAATGAAAGATGTGCCACTGCATCTTTTTTTTCAAGTTCTCTTAAGATCTTATCTAACGTGAGGGCAACAACGGACATCCTCGTGACCGTTCCTGTCTGAATTTCTTTTGCAGCTTGTATTGCATCAAACTTTTCATATAATCGAACTTCCATTCCATATAAGACTGAACGGGCAAGTATAGAAAATCCACTAATGTGGAACAACGGCATCGCACAAAGCCATACATCATCTTCGGCAAGTCCAAGGTTAAGTACAGAGGAAAGTGCACTTGAAACATGATTTCCGACCGTTTGACGTACCCCTTTCGGAAAACCAGTTGTGCCGGATGTGTACATAATCGTGAGGGTACGGTCAGATTCCCATTGTTCTTGAAGTTCAATTGGTTCTTCTGCACTTTCCTTTACCTTTGAAAATAGAAGTGTTTGGACATTCGATTGTGCAACATTATTTTCAAGGCCATCGAATACGAGTACTGCCGACGCACCTGAATCATCCAATTGCCACGCGATTTCTTTCTCCGTAAGTCGACTGTTCAACATGACGATTTCTAACCCCGCAAGCATGCAGGCGTGAATAACGAAGACCATTTCCGCATTCGAAGGTCCAAGTAAAGCGATGCGGTCCCCTTCGTTCAAGTCATTCGCACTTAGTTTACGTGCTAGCGTCAGTGCCCGATCTTTTAGCTGTACGAAAGTCCATTTTTCATCTCCAAAAGAGAGTGCTATTTTATGCGGCGTCAAATATGCGCGTTGGAGTAACCAGTTTGGAATCATTTTTTCACCTCCCATTATTCAGAAAAAGCTGCCCGGTTAAAGGCAGCTTTTCGTCGTCATTCATCTTCAGCACCAAGAGGCTAAAGCTTTTGTTTAGATTGATTAAGGAAAACGTGGGAATTGACCGAAGTCCGGTTGACGTTTTTCTTTAAACGCGTCACGGCCTTCTTTCGCTTCATCCGTTGTGTAATAAAGAAGAGTTGCGTCTCCCGCCAATTGTTGAAGTCCTGCAAGTCCGTCTGTATCAGCATTCATCGCTGCCTTTACAAAACGTAATGCTGTTGGACTCATACCAAGCATTTCCTCACACCATTGGACTGTTTCATCTTCAAGTTGTTCATATGGAACGACCGTATTGACAAGACCCATATCAAGCGCTTCTTGTGCATCGTATTGACGGCATAAGAACCAGATTTCACGTGCTTTCTTATGGCCGACAATGCGTGCCAAGTAACCGGATCCATAACCAGCGTCAAATGAGCCAACTTTAGGTCCCGTCTGTCCGAATCTCGCGTTATCAGCTGCAATTGTCAAGTCACAAACAACGTGCAGAACATGTCCGCCGCCGATTGCATAACCAGCCACCATCGCAACGACTGGTTTCGGAATGACCCGGATAAGACGTTGCAAGTCAAGAACGTTCAGACGTGGAATTTCATCATCCCCGACATAACCACCATGGCCACGAACGGATTGATCGCCACCTGAACAAAACGCTTTTTCGCCTTCTCCTGTTAAAACAATGACACCGATGTTTGCGTCGTCTCGTGCGCGCGAAAAAGCATCAATCAGTTCCATCACTGTTTTCGGACGAAATGCGTTGCGCACTTCCGGACGGTTGATTGTTATTTTCGCAATCCCACTATACTTTTCATATTTAATATCTTCGTATGTACGTATTTTTTCCCATTGGCGTGTCATACTATTCCTCCTCGATTTTCACACTCTGAAATATGTTCCTCTACCATTGTAGCAAACGCACGCGGTTTTTCCACGTGAATTGCATGTCCTGTACCTTTAATCGAATAATGGTGGACGTTTGGAATGAACTGCATCATTTCCCGGGCAATATTTACAAACTTCATGTCGATTTCACCCGTAATGAGTAAAACAGGGAGATTGATTGTTTCTAACTCGGCCCAATAGGATGGTTGACTACCTGTTCCAATGGCATATAGGCTGTTGGAAAGCCCCATTACACTTTGACTTAGACGTTCTTCCCGAACTGCAAGGCGTTTTTTGCAAGACAACCCTTTCTGCGAATCAAATAACGAGATACTCTCCCAAAAATCGATAAATGCCTCCATTCCACTGATCAGTAGCCTTTCCGCTAAGCGACGGTCCGCATCTTTTCGGGCTATCCGCTCCTCTTCCGTCTTCAATCCTGGAGAAGAACTTTCAAGAATCAACGTCGATACCCGTTCTGGATAATGAACTGTATAGCCGAGAGCCACGCGTCCTCCCATTGAATACCCAATAAGCGTGAAATGGTCTAACAACAGCGTTTCAAATAATTCCTCAAGATCCTCGATTTGCTGCTCCATCGTATAACGCTCAGCATCTTGCGGAACGGTGGATTTACCATGCCCAGTCAAATCTACGGCTATAGTTCGGTATTTCCCTTCAAGTAACTTTGAAATTTCACGCCATGTTGCGGTACTCCCTGTAAAGCCATGCAGGAAAACGATAACAGGCAAGTTTTCATCACCGTTGATTTCCATATGTAGTTCAATTCCTCGGACTCGTAGTCGTTTGTCATTCATGCTGATCGAGCCTTTCGGTAATTTGTGTCCACAAATCCCGGTGTGCTTTCACATTTACCTGGCGATTTGTAAACACTTCAATGATCCTCACCGGCTTGTTTTTCGGGCGCCTTAATTCTTCGCTAAACACTTCAGGGGTTTTGACAGCTGCATACTGGGCATCATACATGGCCGCAAGATGGTCGAATGTTAATCCTGTCGGCGTACCAAATAATTCTTCAAAATAATTGCCAGATTCCGCTTGTGGGAGATAAGAAAAAATTCCGCCCCCATCGTTATTGATAACAACAATTGTCAAATCCATTTCGTGAAAACGGCTAACAATAAGACCGTTCACATCATGTAAAAATGACAAATCTCCGATAAGTAACCAAGCCTTCCGCTTCCGTGCGACCTGAATTCCAAATGCCGTTGATACAACACCATCAATGCCATTCGTTCCTCGATTCGTAAAAATGGATATATCTTTCGTCGTTTTTCTGAAAAACGTATCGACATCGCGGATTGGCATACTACTTCCACTTACGAGATCGCTACCGTTTGGAAGATGCTCAAACAATAGTTTCGCATAGATTCCTTCATTCCCAATAACGCCTTCATATCTGTCTGTAATTGCAGTTGCTTTGTTATTAGCCACCGCCCACAGCTCCATATAGGATGTTCTGGGTTTATCCACCACAACTCCAAAGACGGCCTCAGGTGACGCTTGGATATGGTGCGTGACTACGCCAAGTGAATCTCTAAATTCCGGTGATTCATCGACTGCAAGGACTGTCGAAGGTCGTACCTTTTTCAAAAAAAGTGATAAGGGCTTCGACACAGGTTGCGCACCAAATCGAATTACCGTATCAGGAACTGCCTGCCCACAGAACATACTACTTTTTAACAACGCATCATATTGATCGATACAAAGTTCCGTACAACTCGACGGTACTTCAGCACGTAGATTGGACAATGGATCACATAACACGGGCCAATTAAGAGCTTCCGCAAACTTCCAAAATGTCTTTTTGTCGAGATCAACCGGCATTTCCCCAGCAATAATGATTCCCTTTTCTGATTTAGATAGTAAATTCGTAATTTGTTGTCTAGTGGATGCATCTAATACAACGGACCCGGTAATTCGTTTATGGAATGTCGCTATCGGTGCTTCCCTTTCAAAATTAATGAGAAGTGGTTCACGAAATGGTACATTCAAATGTACTGGCCCATAGGGAGTGGATGTTGCGACTGCCAAGGCACGGCTTATATGCCGATCTATGAAGTCGTCGATGTCCGAGTTATCTTCCGCCAATGGAAAATCGAAACTATATTTCACATGATTGCCATACATTCGTATCTGATCGATTGCCTGGGGTGCGCCGACTTCCCTTAATTCATGCGGGCGGTCTGCTGTAATGACGACCAGTGGAATACGCGCATAATAAGCTTCCGTAATTGCAGGGTGATAATTCGATGCCGCTGTTCCTGACGTACAGAGCAGAACGACAGGGTTGCGGGATGCTTTTGCAAGTCCAAGTGCGAAGTAAGCCGCTGAACGTTCATCAACCTGCATATAAACATCAAGGTTTTCCGTTGACGCGAATGCGTAAGCGAGCGGGGTTGAACGTGAGCCCGGGCTTATGACAACCGCTGTCACACCGGAGTTCATCAAAGCCCCCGTCATTCTCCGAACATAATCGGTCAAAACTGCGCGATTATCCATTCAATTTCCCTCCAAGCGCACGCATGATTGGCCTAAACTTCACCCATGTTTCCTCATATTCCTTGTCGGGTTCGGAGTCTGCTACAATCCCACCGCCTGCATATAAATAGGCAGTAGCGCCATCCAATAAAGCAGAACGGATTGCAACGGCAAATTCCCCGTCACCAGAGGTATCCGTCCAGCCGATTGGCGCAGCATAATAACCACGATCCATATTTTCCTCATTACGAATTATTTCCATTGATACTTCTCTCGGAACACCACCAAGCGCTGGAGTTGGATGTAGGGCTTCTATAAGACGAAAAATATCGATTCCCCGCTCCAATTGCCCTTCAATCGGTGTGATCAAATGCTGAATATCACGAATTTTCATCAGCTTCGGTACCTTTGGAATTTCCACATCTGAACAAAATGTCTGAAACACCTGTGAAATCATATCAACAACATATTGATGCTCCTCCTTATTTTTATGATCCTCCAACAACTCTTTACCCAGTTCACGATCCTCGGCAGCAGACTTCCCACGTTTGCTGGATCCAGCAACACAGGACGAATAAGCTCGTCCATTCGCTATTTCAATTAATCGTTCTGGCGTGGCTCCAAAAAATAATTGTCCTTCTTTTTGTAAGCCAAAATGGTAACTTTCCTGCTGTTCGTTTGAAATATGTTGAAGCGCGATAACAGCTGGCACTTTCTGTTCAAAGTTAAGTTTCACTGAACGTGCAATAACAACTTTTTCAGCCTCACCATTATTGATTTTCTTTGTCACATCGGCCACGGCATGCATATACTGTGCCTTCTCAACTTCTTCGACCCAGATAACTTCCGGTTTTGATAAAACATCGAATTCTTCCACCTGTGCGATATGGATAAGACGATCTCTCTCATCACGTAACCTGTCAAATTCCTTCATCGCATCATCCGTTTCCGTTACAAGATTGATGGAAATGCTTGTCCTGCCATTTTTAATGGTTAACTGAAATGATGGGACTACGAAATGAGCGGACGGAAAAGAATTCCACTCTGACTCCTTCTTATTTTTCGGATCAAAAGAAAATCCTCCGAAAAGAACTGGTTCCATATCCTTTTCTTCTTTTATGAGAGCGGCACATAGCTTTTTCCAACCAGTAGATATATGTGTGAAACGATTGTTTACGCTATTACTAGTCAATACTGTGGCATGTCCAATTCCAACGAGTGTTAGTGTTTTATCTGCATTTTGCCAATAAAAACGTTCATCCTTATAACTGGAATCTCCCGCTTCAAAAAACGCAAGTGGTGAAATTCGACCCACATCGATCGTTTCCGTAAAAAATCGTAATTCATTCTGGCTGATTTTCAATTGGGGGTTACGGGTTGCGGTTAACTTCCGATTCATTATTTTCCCTCCGTACATTCTTTCAACATATATAGAACTTATACCTATATTCTATCATACTGAACTCTTATTGTTGCAGCACATAATAATCAGGTAATATGTCCACTTCTACAATTTTAGAGTACAATGGATAAAGTGATACTTCAAACAGAGGGGGTTTCCTTATTCCCCTCTGTTTGTTAGTGGAACCATTCGGACTTTATGGCGGAATCGAATTTTATTCTGCCAGTTCTTCGGGCCGTTAATCCCCCACTTAGGCTTCTTCGTATTTCCAAAAACCTTGATGCGGTGGTCTTACTGCCCGTTAACGCGGTATAAAGTTAATAAAACAATAAGGAGAGAACCATTTTGCAACAGACAATTAAAGCAGATACTGGCTGGCGGATTTGGTGGCAACTTACACGACCCCATACACTGACAGCAGCCTTTGCACCCGTATTTCTTGGTACGATGATTGCATTAACTTACGGGGGAATTAATTTCCCTTTATTCTTCGCTATGCTAATCGCAAGTGTACTCATCCAAATGGCGACAAATATGTTCAACGAATACTACGATTATAAGAGAGGGCTTGATACGGAACAGTCTATCGGTATTGGAGGTACGATTGTACGCAACGGCATAAAACCTAAAACCGTATTGAATTTAGCTTTCATGTTGTATGGTATTTCCGTCCTCATCGGCATATACATATGCATAGAAACGTCCTGGATGCTGGCACTCGTTGGCGTGCTGTCCATGATGGTAGGCTATTTTTATACTGGTGGACCTTATCCCATTGCTTACACTCCGTTCGGAGAACTGTTCTCAGGTGTTGTCATGGGAATGCTCCTTATTCTCATCGCATTTTACATACAGACAGAAACTGTAACGACACAAGCGATTCTACTTTCTATTCCAAGTATGCTACTTGTTGCGGCAATTATGTTGGCAAATAATATACGCGATTTGGATGGGGATAAAGAAGGCGGAAGAAAAACACTAGCAATCCTCGTTGGCCGTTCGAATGCAATTTCGATTTTAGCGCTGTTTTTCGTCATTTCCTATAGCTGGATTATCGCGTTAATTATTTGGGGCCATCTTACGCCATGGGCACTTCTTATTGTCCTTAGTATTCGAAAACCAGCTAAAGCCGTCACTGTGTTCCGTAGATATCTTCTTCCATTGCAAGTGATGCCTGCCATGAAAGATACTGCTGTAACAAACACTTTGTTCGGATTACTGCTAGGCATTGGTATCCTGCTAGGTCATTTGATTTGATTGATAAACGAAAAGCTGGAAATACTGATTGAACTCAGTGTTTCCGGCTTTTTTCACTAATTCACGTAAAAGGTAATAGCTGAGCATTTATGCGTCATGAATGAGCATACTATGAATATTAACCTAAAGGGACGTGATTAATGTGCTAAATGATAAACAGAAAACCACTCTTAAAAACGAATTACTCGAAATGAAGGAACAATTGACCAAGACAGAAGAAACAACAGAAATCAAGAATAGTGCACAAGAAGATGTAGGAGAACTGTCGATGTATGATAACCATCCAGCTGATATGGGCACAGAGCTATTTGAACGGGAAAAAGATATGGCACTGAACATACATGCAGGCTCTGAGTTAGAAAAAGTCGAGAACGCCATACAAGCTATGCTGGATGACACATATGGGAATTGTGAAGTATGTCAAAAGGACATTCCATTCGAACGGCTCGAGGCAGTTCCACACACGACTCTTTGCATCGAGCACGCTACAGAACAGGAAGTACCGCATGACCGTCCTGTCGAAGAGGATATTCTTATCATGGCTAATCCGAATTCATTTGCTGATAGAAGATCCGGCGCAGCACGTGATGGCCAAGATAGTTTCCAAGAAATCGCAAAATCCGGTACATCAGAAACCCCTTCAGACTTCATAGGGGACCATGACAGTTATAATACGCTGTATGATAATGAAATTCAGGACGGCGCTGTAGAGGAAATCGAGGAATTTGTGAGTAGCGATAGTAGTGGTAAACCATCCGGATTCGTTAAGTCGGATGCATTAGAACAGTATGAAGTGGAATTAGATGATGAAGAAATAAAATTCACTCTAGGGGACATTCCACATTCTCAGGAGGAAAGCCATGACAGTCCGATCGCGCCATGACAGTTTTCGCGATTGCCCTTACAGTTTCACGGATTGCCATGACAGTTCCGCCGAGCCATTACAGTTTTCGCGGTTGCCCTTACAGTTTCATGATTTGCCATGACAGTTCGGCCGAGCCATTACAGTTTTACCGGTTGCCCTTACAGTTTCATGATTTGCCATGACAGTTCGGGCGAGCCATGACAGTTTTCGCGATTGCCCTTACAGTTTCATGATTTGCCATGACAGTTCGGCCGAGCCATTACAGTTTTCCCGATTGTCCTTACAGTTTCATGAATTGCCATGACAGTTCGGCCGACCCATTACAGTTTTACCCATTGTCCTCACAGTTTCTCGATTTGCCATGACAGTTCGGCCGAGCCATTACAGTTTTCCCGATTGTCCTCACAGTTTCTCAATTCGCCATGACAGTTCGGCCGCATCAGGATAATCTCGAATAATTCCGCAACAAAAAAAGATAAACTCTTCGTTAAAATAACGAAGAGTTTATCTTTTTAAATGTATGACCCCTACGGGATTCGAACCCGTGATACCGCCGTGAAAGGGCGGTGTCTTAACCGCTTGACCAAGGGGCCAAAAAAAAATATGGCGGAGAAGGAGGGATTCGAACCCTCGCACCGCTTTCGCGATCTATACCCTTAGCAGGGGCACCTCTTGAGCCGCTTGAGTACTTCCCCGTAAAAAATGGCTCCGCAGGTAGGACTCGAACCTACGACCGATCGGTTAACAGCCGATTGCTCTACCACTGAGCTACTGCGGAATGGTGGGCCTAAGTGGACTCGAACCACCGACCTCACGCTTATCAGGCGTGCGCTCTAACCAGCTGAGCTATAGGCCCTCTTGGAGCGGGTGAAGGGAATCGAACCCTCATCATCAGCTTGGAAGGCTGAGGTTTTACCACTAAACTACACCCGCATAAATATGGTGGCTCAGGACGGAATCGAACCGCCGACACAAGGATTTTCAGTCCTTTGCTCTACCGACTGAGCTACTGAGCCACATTTGATTTGTGTTAAGTTAAGAATCTCTTTGTCAGCTTCATATGCTTAGTTAGTTACGTAAGTACGCTTCTTTCCTCGCCCAATTACTTCCTAGAAATTCATGCTTATCTCAAATCACTATGTACTAAAAAATAAATGGCGGTCCCGACCGGGATCGAACCGGCGATCTCCTGCGTGACAGGCAGGCATGTTAACCGCTACACCACGGGACCATTTGGTTGCGGGGGCAGGATTTGAACCTGCGACCTTCGGGTTATGAGCCCGACGAGATACCACTTCTCCACCCCGCGACAACAATATAAGCTATTTAATTTTCTTACACCACTTTTAAAAATGGAGGAGGTAGAGGGATTCGAACCCCCGCGGGATTTGACTCCCCTGTCGGTTTTCAAGACCGATCCCTTCAGCCGGGCTTGGGTATACCTCCATGGCTACATATAATAGTGGTGGACCTTGCAGGACTCGAACCTGCGACCGGACGGTTATGAGCCGTCTGCTCTAACCAACTGAGCTAAAGGTCCTTGAAGATGGCGGCAGAGGGGATCGAACCCCCGACCTCACGGGTATGAACCGTACGCTCTAGCCAGCTGAGCTACGCCGCCAGGATCTTTATATAAGTTGTTTTGGTGGAGCCTAGCGGGATCGAACCGCTGACCTCCTGCGTGCAAGGCAGGCGCTCTCCCAGCTGAGCTAAGGCCCCAGAAAATGGTCGGGAAGACAGGATTCGAACCTGCGACCCCTTGGTCCCAAACCAAGTGCTCTACCAAGCTGAGCTACTTCCCGTTAAATATTGTTAGCTATTTTCGTAACACTTCGTGCTGGCGAAAAAGCTTTGATAATGGCGCGCCCGGCAGAAGTCGAATCCACAACCTTCTGATCCGTAGTCAGACGCTCTATCCAATTGAGCTACGGGCGCATCGAAATGAGACTGTATATTGGTGCCGAGAACCGGAATCGAACCGGTACGGTAGTCACCTACCGCAGGATTTTAAGTCCTGTGCGTCTGCCAGTTCCGCCACCCCGGCA
>NZ_JADBEL010000014.1 GCF_014873855.1 Sporosarcina limicola
ACGCCGGAGGGAGATATTTGTCCATCGTACACAATGACTCCACCTACTGGCTGACTATAGCCGTAATGTCCATCCGCACATAACACGCCACCTATGACATTTCCGGCTTCCAAACAATTTCGAAACTGACGAAGAGTATTTTCTTCGTGATCTCCAAAAATCACTGTTTGCATAAAAGGATTCCTCCTATCATTCTAGTACTTAGTATCCTTGGCTAAAATATTCTATTATTCAAGTATATAACAGGTTTAGACTGCATACACCTGTTCTCGTTGACAAAATATGTGTATTCTTATGATTGCGAATATAATAGCAGAGAAATGTATACTATTTCTCTCACCACTAAAAACCCCAGCATCCATTTCTGAACACTAGGGCCTTAAATCAATCTTATAAAGTTCTAAACTTCTATCCCACTTACCGACCACGCAAAAAAGCCACAAGATCTTGATGATTGTCTGGCGTGACACCATGTCCGTCATTGTATGTCTTAAAGGTCACTTTCGCACCTAGCGTTTCGAAGTACTCCTTACTTTCCTCACCCCAATGCGGCGGAATAATATAATCATAGGCCCCATGTGAAATAAAGATGTTCAAATGAGCAACTGTGTGCTGTTCATAATCCATCTTCACAAAATCTGGTACGTAGCCACTTAACGCTACAACGCCACGTATCATGCTGCCCATCGTTAACGCTAAAGACTGAGCAAGGACCGCGCCCTGACTAAATCCAAGTACATAAATCTGATCCTCATCAAGCCCAAATTCCACAATCGCCTCTTGAATAAAGGATTGAATAGTGGTTAGTACTTCATCAAATTCAGCACGGATTGGCTTTCCTTCCTCTTCAATTGTAAAAAAAGTATAATCTGGATACAACACAATCGGACCCCGTAGACTGAAAATATGGTGGCTACCTTTGAAATCTTGGACAAGCTGCGGCAAATCTTCCTCATTACTTCCCATTCCATGCAACAAAAAAATAGCTGGTTGCTTGTCAGCCGTCGTTTCAGGCACTGTATGTATAAATGTTAATGGTGACATCATCACAAACGCTTCCCTTCAAATTAACCTATCTCTATCTTAGCATATTTCGTTTCCCCTAAAATAATCTACACCACAACAAAAGCGATTGCATCTATGATAGATGTAATCGCTTTTTATATGCCCATATCATTTCCAACTATCGCCAAGTAATTCACCTAACCCATTTCAACTGTGCTTCATGATCTGATGTCTTTATCGTCAGCATGTCAATTAATTTTCGTTGATGCAGCAGAATTTCTTCAAATAGTACATCATTTTCTTTTAATTCTTGAATGTCGATTTTCATTCCATCCGTCGTTTCTCTTACTGCAGCTAATTCATGACGTGATTCTAATATAGCTTGTTTAATTAACGGAATGTCTGCAACATCAGCTTTAGTTGCTAGCATCGAGATATCTTCCTTGGTTGCCATGTTTGAAATGTCTTCCTTGGTTGCCATTTGATTTCGAATTCCATTCAGTTCATTTTTAATTTCAAGTAGAATATTCTCCATCTTTCTCCTCCTCCCTCATTACTCCAATTATTTCCTTCATTATATTACTGTCCCTCATAGCAGCAATGAAAACCATAGTCACCAAAACTACCACGTGAGTTTACTTACTTAAGGTTACTCAAAAGAAGTCCTCTTAATTATATCACGCGAGAACGTACGTTTCAAACATAAGTATTTGAAATGTTGCTACTTCAGAGCGCAATGGCAATTGAGTAGATTTCTTTGAAAAAGGAACTTATCTTTTATTTTATTCAGTATCCCAGTCTATATCCTCAAGCCGGACATATTCACCATTTTTCATTTCTTCTCGAGCCTCATCAATTCTTTTTTGTTCACGTGGAGTTAATTTTGTGAAATCAGGATCCCATTCGCGAATAAGGGTATAAATATATTCAATCGCCAATTTTTGTTTATCTTCTGGTAAAGCCTCGAGCAAATCTATGATTAGTTCTGAATCTATCTCCATATATGAAAAACCCCTTCTCCAAATAATTAGTGTGCTGCTTGTTTCAAAGGTTCTTTAATTACCCTTACAAAATTAATCATTGCCTTACATAAGAATTCTATGATTTTGTCCCAGTCATCTCGATTAAAATAATTTACATCCTCTAATCTATAGGATATACGTGATGACTTCTTATCATCTAGCCTTTGCCAGAACAATGGAGAACCAAGATTTTTTTCGATGTCTTGGATTGATTGATAAAGCGCATCAAAAATTCGTTTATTCTCAGCTTGTCCTCCTACATTTATGAGCACTTCAACGGCTGCATAAGATCTTGTAATAACAAAACTAAATGGTACACCACTTACACCAGAGCCACTTGAAAGCCAATGATCTTTGTTTGGATTAACATTCTTATATTGGTCGGACATCGTATTAAACTTTTCAAGCAACTGTCCCCAGAATTCTTTGCGAATTTCATATCGCTTATGATTCAGTTCTTTGTTTTCCATCACTTGGCGTTTTTTATCAGTCATTTTAATCATTAATTCTTGAGTTTCTTTAACGGGAATAATTTGTTCAATATCCAACAAAATCTTACTCTCGAATTCATACGGTGAAACTTTAAAGCATTGAACCTTAATCCCATGGTCAATTAGCCATAACACTGTAGACGTAACCTCTTTACGAAACTTCCCAGCAACCAAAATCATCCGCTGATCATTTTCATTTAAGGCTATCTCTTGAAACGGTTCACCATTGAAAAATTCCTCGATATTCTCTTCTGCATCTTCGCCTGTCATATTCTTGTCCAAATAGGACTGGTAAATCTCCTTAATTTGCGGTTTAGTCAACGTGTGGCAATAGGAAACATACTTTAACGCCTGCCACGTAACATCCCTACCACTGTCATCTAACTTATTTTCTATAATGACCAAATCCCCATTTTTATCAAGCGCAAGAAGGTCTAATCTTTCATTGGTATCATCAAAACCATCGAATTCCTTCTGAATGATTAACAGCTCTTCTCCAAGGCACTCCGTATTATCCGCAATCCACTCTTGGAGATGCTCTCTTTCCCTTATACCCAATTCTTGAAAAGTTTTATTTGCTATTTTTGTGATTTTATTTAATCCTTGATCGACGACAAACATGATATACCTCCGTATCTAGTAGCTTCATACTTAAAATTCGCTCTGCTTAATTATCTCCATTAATTTCGCAATTAATTTTTCCTTCTCACCACTTTCATTCGTGGCTACTCTAAGCAATGGAAGATTACTTTTGGATAATACGCTATCCTTCAGCGTATCCCTTTGTCTTTGCTTTTCATTATGATGAAACATCACGCCATCTACTTCCACTGCCAACAACGCTTCCTTATCTAATTTATTAAAAATCAAAAAGTCTACATGTGACCACGGATTCCTAGCGAACTTCTGCTCTTCTACTGTTAAATCTGAATAATCGATGACCAATGTATTTAGAGGTATGTGTATGACACACTTAAAAGACTTAAATTCAGGAAGTGCAAGCACTTCTTCAATAATAGCGTACATCAAATTCTCTGACTGGTATTCAGATACTCTTTTGCCTTGGTTTCTATACTGCAACAGTACTTTAGAATATTCCGTATATAAAAGATCGAAAACTGAAACCTTTTGACTCTCAATAACACTATCAAAGGAATTGTATTCTATATAACGGATTAAATCACCTAGTTGGCTACCTTGCTGTTTATAAAGCTTATCTGAAGTGACAACCACTAGTTCATCGACAGCCCTTGAAACAGCTACATTGATGAGATTTGGATCATCAATGAATGAAGATATTTTATTGGCGACAGTTGGAAAGATAATAGTCTTTTTTTCACGCCCCTGAAATCTATGTACTGTATCTACTTCTAACGCCGGGTATGTAATTCGCTGATTAGTTTCAATCACATGCATTCTAAATGGAGAAATTATACCTACATCACCACAATCGCTATATCTTTGTCCATGAACAGCAATTATTTCATCTTTAATTACTTCTATTTGACGAACATTGTACCACCCTTGGCTTTCACCTTGCCTACTTTTTCGTGCATGATTACCAGGTGCTGTTTTATAAATTTTCAAAGGCGTATCATCTGGAGTTTCCTGAGTCATCACAACCAGTTGGTTATTATAATATTTTGCGTTACAAAAGCCAATAATCTTTGGATGACAGCGATAGTGTTCACTTAAAAATGTTGTTGGCAATGAATGTTCATATAAATTCATTAAAGATTCAATAATGCTATATTTATTATAATCATAAGCTTCTTCTATTGAGTATTCACTAAATAAATTAGCACTTAGCTCTTTCATCTCAGGAGATACTATATGAGGCAATTGCTTGACATCCCCTACAATAACAACATTTTTACAACACGCTAATGCTAATGACGCTGTCACAAGATCTACTTGCGATGCTTCGTCAATAATGATGTAGTCAAATAAATACTCTTTCGGAATTGCATTCAATATTGAATGCGTTGTACTTAAAATTACGGGATAATCCTTTGTAAATTCAGAAAATCTATACTTATAATCTTTTGCTGAATAGCCCCTTTTCCCATGATCTAATCGAGAATATTTGCGACTAAATGATGCCCTAAATAATTTCGACGATAGTTCTTCATAACTTTCTAGCAACAAATGATAACTTTGAGTGTTAAGCTTCATTTCTAACTCTTTAATTTTACCGTTTCTGTCTTCAATATTATTTTTGTAGTACTCCCTTTTAAGAGAATTTATTATATGATTACGATTCTGCTCGAATAAACCAAATTTATAAACGCCATATTGAAAAAAAACTTGTACCTTCGATTTAAAAGTAATTCCCTTATTTGAAAGTGCCAGCCCCTCTATCTGCATAATAAATTTGATAATATCCTCGGGCGTCCACACTTTCCGAAAAGAATATTCTTTCTTCGTGATATATTCTCCTATAAAGCTACTCTCAAAATAGCGCTGCTCCAATTGGAATTTTGATAATTCTTCTTTTAACTTAGCCAATTCCCTTTGATTTTCTAACAACTTAGTAAGTGTTTGGGTCGTAGCCTCAAGTTGATCTGAAAGTGCCTTTTCTTCATCCTCAGTTATTCTCCAAACAGTCATATCTGGAAGTTGGGATTGATGCTTTTCAAAAAACTCCTTTCTTAATGATGCATTACCTAATAACGCAGTCATAAAGCCATATCCATGCTTCTCCAGTTTCTCTTGTACATTTTCTGTTGCAGAGTTGTTGCCAGAAACGATGCCTACTGTTTTTCCTCTCCTAACAATATTGGCTACAATGTTTAAAATCGTTTGGGTCTTCCCTGTTCCAGGAGGACCTTCAATTATACTAACTGAATTTTCCATAGCCATTTCAACTGCTTTTCTTTGGCTTAGATTCACACCAAATGGAAATATCATCATCTCTTCATTTGTCCTACTTACTATCGTACTTTTAGATAAATACTGATACAGCACACTTTGCTTATTTGGCTTGACTAGCTGTTCATATTGGCTTAAGAGTATTGATTTCCCATTGTAAGAAAAACCAATAGCAGCTGATAGTTTTTTTAGATATTCAAATACATCTTTTGATTGTCTATCTTTTTCATGTTTGTGTTCATTTGTAGAAATGTTAGTTGATGCTTTAATAATAACCACTCTTTTCTCTCCCCCCCAAAAATATTGCTTAGTGATTGCATCAATTTCATAGCCCCAATCCCTTGCGAGTCGAGGACTTCCAAACAAAAAAAGAAGTACCCTCCAAAATGTCAAAATGAGAAAGTGACCAAATAAACTCACAGACAAGAAGGGGAACTTCTTATGTCCATAATACGACAATCATCGCAGTTTGAGTTAGAAAATAATACTCTAAACTAACTTCCAACCGTCAACTTCTAATATGAATATAATCATGATTATTAAAATGTTCTTTCATTCCATCGATATCTATCTCATTTTCTATATGCATAGCTATTTGGTAGTTATCTGACAAAAAGTTTGAATACTTTGTAACGTATCGTTCATGATCTAATGTTACTCCTAAAAAATCTTCATCTTTCCAATATCTATCTTTTATTTCCCTTAGAACATCCATAATTTCATGATTGGATCGCTGTATAAATATCCTGCCAACTCCATCTAACTTCGTTGGAGTCACCCCCATATATCTCAATGCCCATAATAGTGTTTTAGCTATAGTGGTTCCAGTGTAGGTCTCTATGATAATACCTTCTCGATTTTCCCACACAACTCTCTTCAAAGGGTTAACTTCATAGTGATGATACGGTGCTCTCGCTTCTTCCAAAGCATATGTCGCTTCATCATTCATATAAGCGATCTTATTTTTGCTACAACGAATTTCCATCATTTTTTGGCCAATACGTTCATGAATCTTTACGCCCCCGCCAGAATAATGGGGTCTTTTTGCATTTACTGCTTTTTGTACATACACTTTATTCGTATTACTATCAACCACTATAATGGTCCAAAGTTTGCCTGCAAGAATAATATTTTCACCTACATTAACCATCGGGGTTTTATCAATGGCCCCTATCTTTCGGATCCCTTCAAGCACGATATATTCTTCTGGAGACATAAATACAGCATAGAATTCTTTACTTCGAAGAAGACGTTCTCCTTCCAGCCCAACAATAACCTCGCCACTTCCTTTGATTGCCTCAAGGTAATCATTAGCAATCATGTCTAAAATAATTTGTTGAATATCTTCTTCCGCGATATGATGAAAGACATCATTTCGCTTCATTCGCAGTAGTAACTCATCCTGGTTAAGTCCATTGGTTTCCGCACAAAGGGAGATAATCTGATGGAATAAAATATCATAAGGAGCGCTTATAGATTGCGCTGGCTCAATCCATTTCTCTACTATCAGTTCCATCACAGCTACCGACTGTAACAAATCATCTGAAGAAGTCGTATATAGTTGTAAGATCTGATTGGCATTCATTTTTCGTCCTGAACGTCCCAATCGCTGTTTCAACGATGATACTGTAAATGTACTGTCAATTTGAATAACAATATCTACATCACCTATATCAATCCCAAGCTCCAGGGAACTAGTCGCAATAACACTTTTGGGCGTCTTGGATTCTATCATGCTTTTTTCAACATACTCTCGCTCTGCTTTGTCTATAGATGAATGATGAGCATAATAAGTTTCCCCTACGTGTTCACGCTCCGCCAATCGATTTAACATAACTGTCGACTCTTCGACATCTCCTCTGCTATTACAAAATACAATCGCCTTTTGATTTCTGGTCAAATTCCTGATATCTTCAAAGAGCGCAACTGGCTTTTTTCTATCCTCTTCAAGATTAAAATGCATTAGATGATACAATAGTTCTTTGTCACTACCTTTAGCCTCAACAATTTCTACGTTGTCTGGTTGCTGATAATTAACCCAGTCTTTCACAACAGAAAAATTGTCTATCGTTGCCGATAAACCAACTATTCTTGGACGGGAATTTGCATATGGCTCTATACGTGATAAAAGTGACCGAAGCTGTGCCCCACGTTCCGAACCAATAAATGAATGTATTTCATCAATCACAATAAACTCCAAGTTTTTAAATAGATGATGAATATGTCCAGTCCTATTAATAAAAAGACTCTCGATTGATTCGGGAGTAATTTGCAAAATTCCTGTTGGATTTTGAATCAACTTTTTCTTTTTACTTTGTGTGACATCTCCGTGCCATTTATGTATTGCAATCTGATTATATTCACATAACTTTTCAATTCGATCAAACTGGTTATTAATTAAGGCTTTTAAGGGAGATACATATAATACTTTAAGCCCTTCATCTGCCCTTTCTTCTATCATTGATAGAATCGGTAAAAAAGCTGCCTCTGTCTTGCCAGAAGCAGTTGCGGATGAAATGACGACATCATTAGTAGTAGTCATTATAATTGGTATTGTTTGATCTTGAATCGGAGTAAATCTATCCCACTTCATATCCCAAATCTTTTGTTGCATGGATTTTGATAATAATTGAAAGGAACTCATGGACCTCTCTACCCTTCCATTCTAGAAAAACGATTTTGAATTGTCGATGACTCCGCGTATACGTTCTTTTCACCAAATAGACCATCACGATTAATACTGGGATTCTGATGAATAATATTTAATGCACCTAAGAAAGTACGAATGACATCTCCTACAGTTAAGTGCTCATCCGCTCCAGGTCGTGAGTATTCCCCCCTGATAAAACTCATTATTTCACCATCTGCTACAGTAGAAATATAGCCGTGATGAAACGCATGAATGTCTCTTAATTTCTGCATTAATACAAAAGTTTCATCATGCTGAAGCGGTAATAACTTAATAACAGGTTGGGAATAATCACGAAACTCTGTTGTTTCGAAACGATTTGATTGCAAACGACGTTTCAAGGCACCATAGCTAAATAGGCCTCTTCTTTCATCCTCTAAGAATTCAGGTGTACCTCCAATTGTTACGTACAATCCTTCTACATTTCCTTGTAAAGTATCATTGTAAATTTTAAGGATAGTCTCATAATTCTTATCCCTCGTTTGGGAGTGAGTTATTTTGTATAAATTTATGGCTTCATCAAAATTTACCACAAAACCCGAATATCCAATTTGTTTTACAAATTGGGAAAACACTTTAATGTAATCATAATAGTTATTGTCATTAATAACTTCCCGAACACCTAAATCTGCACGTGCTTCTGTCTTCGTACCATATTCCCCTCGCAGCCATCTTAATGCACGTCGTTGTAGGTCGGTATCGTCTTCCACAAATCCACGAAAATACTGAATCAGTATCCTTGAAAAATCGTACCCTCCCGTTAATTCATCCATTTTGGAAACTAAATTCACAATTTCATTTTCGATATCTTTTACAAATGAAGGATTATCAAGCCCGACAAGATCATAATCCTTTTCTTTTGCAATGCTTGACTGTACTTCACTAATCCATTTGTCTAAAATGGTCGGAAGTGCATTGCCATCTGGAACAGTAGAAATGGACAGGTTTTTCATTAATTCTGTATATATAGCGACGGCCTTCCCCTCGCCCCCATACAATCTTCTCTCAGGGGTAAAATCCGCTTTGGCTATAACAAAGTTTTCACTAAACGCAATTTGTTGGATTAATGCCTGAATGAAGCTCTTTCCACTCCCGAAAGGACCGATGAAGAATTTAATAATCGATGACCCTTTCTTAACATTTTGCAAATCGATTAAAATTTGTTTAGCTTCGTCCGCTCTTCCAACCATAATATAATGTAATCCCCTACTTGGTACGACTCCACCAAAAAGAGAGTTCAAAATAGCAGAAGAATCTCTTGTTTTTATCTTCATCTTCATGCTCCTTTCAAGGTTTCAATAACAAAAGTGAACTCTTCATAAAGTAAAATCTTATCCTGCTCAAGTTCAATAATATTATCGCCTAAATGCTCACGCGCTTTTTCATTTAACTCGCTCAAAAAGGCTCCCAGCATCTGACCTTTTCCTTTCACAAATACAGATGCATCTTCCAAAGTGCACTCCCCATTGTCCAGGCTAATCAAAAATTCTTTTTCGATTACTGTTAAAGTTTGAATATAGCCTTCTTCATCTTCTTCTTGATTTATATCTAGATTATCGAAATAGGAATTGATTGAATCAACATGACCGATCACATCAGTTTCCAAAATGGAAGGCTCAATTAGTTCTTCTTCCAATTCAGTTATAGGGTCCAGTTCATCGAATAGCTTTTGTAAATCTTGGTTTTCACTATTTAGTCGATTAATGTTTTCGCTGTCAAAGGAGATAGTAGATGCAATAGTAATCGCTACTTCTGCTTCGGCATGTCTATCAGGTGATTTCGGAATTTCACTACCTGATACCAAGTGATTTTTTGATTGAACCTTCTTAAAGCGTTCTTTTGTTTCATTAGATTTCCCCCTTAGGTTTTCCATCATTTTTTCTTGGAATTCGTCAGGCAACACACTGTTGTCCACCTTTATTTTTCGTTTTTCCCCGCTATGATCTCGGACTATATTTTCCGACATTCTAAACAGTTCCGTGATTTCACTATAAAAATTGTTTCTCGCGATAACTTCATCGGAGTAAACATGAATTGGCTCTGTTTTCCTACCAATAACAGCTCCAGAGAATAATTGAACTACATTTCGAACCTTCTTTGTTTCAAACCAAATTTCACCAAGATCTTTGCTCTCACCCTCATAATGTTGCTGCAATAGAGCTACTCCAGATTTAAATGTTTTATAAATTTTGTTTTTATGAGTGTCGAAAAAAGCTGTTTCCCTATAATTACGTATATATGGCTTCCAGTTAGTAATCGAGATTTTCTCTATAGGAACTTCGGCTTCAACAATCCGTTTATATAAAGTGGGTTTATGCTCCTCACTTCCCCATTCATTCGCCAGCTTACTTTCCTCTAATTCATTTAACATATCATGAATCCAACGCGGTAAATAATTATCAAGTTTAGGATGCATGTCTATATAATTCTCGTGAATTCTCACTAACGCACTGACGTTGAATGCCGCTTTTTCATTAAAGGAATAATTTAGAAGTTCGTAAACAAATACAAAAATATAACTAAGATCTACTTCAATATAGTTCCCTTTCAGCATTTCTTCTCGCCAGTACAAGTACCACTTTAGTTTTTTATCATCTAAATGCTCAAAGGTAGTCCAATAAGCTTGTAAAGGTATCTCCCTTGCTTTTTGACCTTTTTGATTGGAGAGCTTAACGGATTTCTGTATAAACTCTTTGCCAGAATTCGAGTATGATACTTCAATATTAAATCCCGTAGATCCGGAACGCTCTCTTGTATTAGGCTTTACGGAATCACGGACAGATTTCAATATAAAATCGGGTGTTTTTAGATGACTATATTTAGGAAGGATTATCGCTCCCTCATCATAAAATAATTTTGATTTACTTTTACTCGTACCTAGATTTGTTATTCTCTGCTCTGGTGTTGATGACTCCCTAGATACAGCTACTTGCAATTGATTATCACCATTGTGGGGAATGGTAGTCACTTGCTCCTCAACCAAATGACTATCTGAACCATTAAATCGTTGAGTCCATTTCTTCACAAAAAACATATCAATCCAACCTAGTATAAATGGTATGTATGTCCAGCTAAATATAAGATATAAAATCCCCCTAAGATACTTTTTATAGTAAAATAGATGGATTCCAAAACCTCCCAAAAAGAACGCTAATAAATATCCAACGACGCTAGACCGATTGCCTTTGACACGAAGATTCCTTTCCATTTAACTCCCCCTCAATGTTTTTGATATAAAATCCACTTTCATGTCCACCATATGCTAATCGTCATGGTTCATAAGTAGTTATATTCATTGGAATTATTCTACCATAGATGACAATCTTATTCACCAAAACATTCTAATAACTCTTTTTATTACCTTTCTTAAAATAGGAAGAACTACAAAAAAACACATCCGGACACCAAACGTTAAATATAACTACTGATTGTTCGGCACCTACAACCCAAAGACCCCAGCATCCATTTCTGAACACCAGGGCCTTACATCAATCCTATAAAGTTCTAAACTTCCATCCCACCAGCCATCAACTTCGCCTGCTTTATATGGATCATTCATTCCCTTTGCAAGTGCGATGAGTTCTTCGATGGCTCGTTTGTTGTATTTATTGATGGCGTTGTTCAACATGTCCGTGAATTTCACACCTTTACTAGGTTCGTTCGTTGCATGTTTTTCACTTTTCCTAAATTAAGGTGTCTCTAATACATTAGAGCAATTTAAATCCTGTCCCCATTTAGATAGGAAACAGGATTTATTGGGTAAGTCATCTATCAATAGGTTCTATCCATCCTTAGCCCTTCCCACAACACTTTTTATACTTCTTCCCACTGCCACAAGAACAAGGATCATTTCTGCCGACTTTTATCGTGGCTATTGACTCCATCTTAGGAAAGCTTCCACGCCGTTCATATTCTTGCATAGATTGTTCTTTACGTTCCCTAGAAGCCTTCCATGACTCGCTATCCGGGTGCGTTCTTCCCATAAGTTTAAAGAAACTATAGAGAACTTGATCCATGTCATTTACTCCGTACAGATACCCTTGAAGCAGGTAGTCATCAATTAACGGAAATGCCCTTTCTGATAATTGATGTGTCAAGCCTTCAATGACCATACCCTTTCCATCCTCATCAAGGACATCATAGCAATCGACGAGAACCGTCTCCGCGTAATCAGTTTTTGTGTTTCCCAATACAGACAAGGCAAATATGAAGGTTTCATGCCGCATGGCGAATGGTTTAACTACTTTTACAACCTCATCAGACTGATAGCGACTAAGTGCTTCCGCTACTTCCTCCAGCAGTATATCTTCATCTCGAGCGAGCAATTCGGCTAGCGTAGGTATGTAGGATGGCAGCTTTAATAAGCCGATTGCGCGAACAGCCAACAACCCACAATATGAAAACCAGTCATTTGCTAATTCAGCTTTTAGAATGATAGCTAATTCAGCTTCATCAAGCCATCCGCGCCTGAACAGCTCATTTTGAATAAATTTTGCTTCCCTGTAAATGGATTGATTGAATCTATTTTGCTTTTCTAACTGGGCAATTTTATCATTGAATTGTGATATTAATTCCTCTTGAGTGCTATTCACTAAGCCGTGATAAAACTCGAATTGCTCCTTTGCCAAATAAGGAGCCAGGTCCATTTCATGTTCGACAATTACTGTAGGGCTTAATTCAAAAAGGAAGGACATACCCAAATGCTTAAGGTGGCTAGGAAGCTTATTGATCAGTCGAATTAAAAGAGGTACAGATTTTGCATCGACATTACGTTCATTCAGCCAAACGAGAATGGCCGAATTCACTTCATTTTGATTTAATAAGTCCTGGATGATGAAATCTGTCCATTCCGGTGGCGTGTGCGGATATCCTTGTAATGCTTGCACGACAAATTCTTGTACTAATGGTTCTCGATCAGTGAGAAAGGGCTGTATTTTTTCTAGAAAATTATTTTGCATGGCTTTGTTCTCCCTTTATTGTTTTTTATCCTATGACTAATAACGAGTACTAATTTCCAAATCAATTCGCTTTTACATCGGAACCCAGAACCTATTATAGTTGATATTCCCCTTCTCATCAATCCTTTAGAAATCTCTCAATCACCATAAAGCGTATCGTCCAGTGTAAATGGAGTATCATCATTTTCGAGTATGATCATCTGTTGAATGCGCTTTAGGAAATAAACCCAATTTGCAACAAATCGGTCCAAAGACTTTTCTGTTTCTTTATAGTTGCCACCGACATGGAGCACACAACGATGAGTAGAATCAATGTTCATTCCCTTTAACAATAAATAATGCATAGTTAAGCTTTTTAATGAATTCTCCAACACTTCTTTTTCAAAGGAATTCAGAACAACAAAATGATCGGGATGAAAATCAATTCTTAGCTGATGTTTTCTAACAATCTCCCCAATTTCGCCCAATTTCTTTTTTAACGGCTCCATATAACTCCAATTAGGAAGTTCTCCATGGTTCGCCAATGGAATCAGTCGAGAGGTTAAGCGATAAAAATGAATTCCATTAAATACATTATGTTTCAGCAATCTATGTGTATTTTCAAGATTAGCCAGCGCAATCCTTTCCAATTTGCGAATCGCCGCCTCACGATCCCCGATCTTTTGGAACTGAGCAAACGTCATTGTTTTGGATGGAGAAGCATTTTTCAGTTCCATACTCATCGCAACATATCCTAGTCGTACAATCGTCATTTTACCACCTCATCCATCAGTATGAAGCTAATGTGGTGACAGTAGACATTGTTATGCCCTTACGATTAAACTATCCTTCTTGCTTTTCAAGTAGATTGCATAGGTAGTATAAGCAGGCAAATCACATCCAAATTTGTGATCCAGTTCATATAGATTCTCTTTTTGTAGATACGAATCCGAAGAAATCCCCACTCATCAAGTAATTGACGAGAAGTGCTATTTGAATGATCTAATTGTATTGGTGCGATGTTAAATAATTAAAATTCGATAATTGTTATAAAAATACAAATGAAATCGTTCTACACATTGGTTTAACAGACTTTTCATTTTTTATACAATTGCAGTTAATTTTCCGAATTGTTCATTGCGGGTACCTGAAAATAAGACAAACAGGAAGTGTTGCTTTATGGCAAGCGTGGACTCGTTTTGACATGGAAAAAGGGAATTTCACACCATTCGCCTACGGAAGCATCCGCGGAGCCATGTTGGATGAATTAAAAAAGAAAAATATAGTTGATTCGAACACAACCCAAATGGACAATGAGGCTCTAGAAGAGTTGCTCAAAGTCGCTGATACAGTCGAATCCGAATGGTCTGAGGCAGTAGACGAAGCATTTGAACAAATGACAGCTGCTGACCGCAATCTCGTTCACTGGCTATTTGTAGAGGAGTTGTCCTTGTCCGAATGCACAAAAAGGGCTGCTATTTCACTTCCGGGCATTAAAAAACATCGGCAGAAAATGATCGCGAAGTTACGGGAGGTTATGGTGAAATAAGTTGAAGGTTCAAGGAGAAGTTTGGAGAGTAACAAACAAGTAGAGAATAAGAGATGTAAAGCCATTGGAACAATAACATTCCAATGGCTTTTTTGCAGTACCTGTGTACTAAAACAACAAATCATTCAACTCTCCAACAAAACTAAATCATCCTTCGTAATTTCTTTTTCGAGCGCAAGCCTATTTTGTTTATTGCTCGCCACAGCCATTCGATAATCAACTTTACGCGTCATTTCTTTCGCTATTTTTTTAGCAAGACCGGCATTTCCGAAATGACTATCTCTACGCGCATAAATCTCTTCATAGTGACGAACTAATGCACTCTTTGCTTCATCTGTTATGCCGTACCCTTTACTATAGAGGTCGGTAATCTCCATTAATTCCTTTGGTGTATAATCTTCAAAATGGAACGTTAGTCCGAAACGTCGACGGAGTCCGGGGTTGCTGTCTAAGAAACGATTCATTTCTTTTTCGTACCCTGCGGCAATTAATAGGAACTCGCCTTGTCGATCGGACATTTTTTTCAGCACCACTTCCACTGCTTTTTTCCCGAAGTCATTCTCTCCACCACTCGCAAGCGTGTACGCTTCATCAATAAATAACGCACTACCCATCGCTCGTTCAATCAGCCCGGCTGTCAGCTTCTCCGTTTCACCAATATGACTACCGACTAAATCGCTGCGATCTACTTCAATCAGATCGCCTCGTTCTAATAATCCAAGCGCTTGATAAATACCAGCGAGCACACGACCGACCTCGGTTTTACCTGTCCCTGGTTTACCAATCAACAGCGTGTGGTTCATCAACTTCTCTGTAGAATGATTTTCTCGTTTGTAGTATCTCATTAATTCAATCATTTTATCTATTTCAGCCTTCACAGAACCAAGGCCGATAAACTGATGGAGTTCTGCACGTTTATGGGCGAGTAGTACTTCATCGATTGGAACATCGTACGTCTTCACTCCACGCTCTTGTACCGCTTGTACAACGTCTTGTTCTTCAAACGTCGTCAATACCTTTTCCGTCCACTCTTCACGCGGAATTTTCGCAATTCTCATCGACTGAGCAAGCCCGATTTGATCGTATAGTATACGTGCCATTCGAGCGTTACTAAATGTTTCATCGCGCATACGATAACGTTCCACGAACTCCTCATAAACTGCTTGTTTGGCAGCAGGAGTAAGCACATAGCTTCCTTCACACCGGCTTAAGAAGATTTGAAGCAACTCATCTGGTGTATAGTCAAGAAAGTGAATCTTTTCAGTAAAACGATCTTTCAATCCCGGATTAGACGCTAGGAAACTGCTCATTTCTTCGGTATAGCCTGCCGCGATGACAATGAATTCACCGCGAGAATTTTCCATTGCAGGAAGCAACGTTTCAATTACTTTTTTACCGAAATCATTACTAGAATTGCCCCCTGCTGCAAGCGTATACGCTTCGTCTATAAAGAGGACGCCACCCATAGCTTCCTTAATAATTACTTTCGTTCGTTCTTCTGATTCACCAACATGCGTTCCAACGAGATCTTCCCGCTTCACTTCAGTTACGTGGCCTGTCTTTAATAAACCTAGTTCCTTAAAAATCTTTCCTATAAGCCGAGCGACTGTCGTTTTACCAGTACCCGGATTACCTTGAAAGACCATATGAGGCGCTATCATCAGATTAGCTTTCATTCCACGCTCTAATTTGAATTGATTAATGTCGCTTACGTTTTTAAACTCCTGGATTTTGTCTTTCACATCTTCCAGTCCAATAAACCCGTTCAAACCACTCATGAAAACATCCATCTGATCAGTAGGTGATGAATCTATAGTAGAGGAATGTCCAGCACTGCCGCCTAATTTACTAGTGATTGGTGGAACCTGCAAGTCCGTATCGGTAAGCAAAGGAACACTGTCATCCCAACGAACTAAATCTCCTGCTTCGTTGTTCTCAAAAGAACAGTCGTTAAGAACCGGAACCGAACGCTCGAGCCTCAGTCCAGCCTTCTTCCCATTCATCACTTGCACCCCAGTGAATACAGCATCTGAACAATCTTGCAAGATGATTTGATCATCACGATGACCATGTACTCGAGTTACCGTCACTTCAGTACGCTCCACCTGACTCAAGACGATTCCTGACGATTGACCGTCATAGATTTCACATTCCGTTATAAAGACTTCTGCAGATTCCGTTGCTCTTATTTGTGGCCTTTTATGATTGAACAAAATTGACCGTTCTACTGAAATAACTACTTCAGGACCTGCAAGTATACCGTTCTTATCGCCACCCGATATTCTACAATCCGTAATTTCTGCTTTAGCCGCAGCACTGAGTAAAATGTTGGATCCCTTATGACCGAAGATGATGCAATTGGCTGCCGTCAACTTGGATTCTTTTACAACTATCCCTACACTATCCCCACTCTTTACTTCGGTCGCCGACAGAATTACTTCCGATTGTTCAGAAGCAAAAATCTGTACACCACTATGATGGCTAATAAGAGAATCCGAAATAGTCACTTGACTACTTGTCACGTAAACTCCTTTATTGTTTCCACTCTCAACTTCACAACCCAGAATCGTGAACACGCTTTGAGTAAACGCAGAGAGTTGCGTCATCTGATTGTACTTCACTTCAGATTCGATGAGTGTACACGTGGAATTTCCGGAAACAATTCCTCTAGACTCACCCGAAAGGATCTGTGTTTTTGTAATCGAGAGTTTGCTTTGTTCGTTACAGGAAATTTGGTCTCCTTTTTGGTTTTTAAACTGTGAGTCGGATAGCTCAACTGATGAACCACTGACGTTCATTCCTTCAGCCTCACCATTTTCAAACGTACTTGCCTCGACTTTGATATGGGATCCATTCGTAAATGCTACATGCTCCAAACTTTGGTTTTTAAAGACACAATTTTTCAGGACACCCTTAGATTGATCACAATAGATTCCTTGGACATGTCCAAAATAAAAATTCGTACTTTCTACGTCCATAGAACTGTCTTGTTCCAAACGAAGTTGAACCCCGCGATTTCCGATGAATGAACTTTGTGTGATTGTTGCTCGACTCGTTTCATACAAGCAAAGGCCAGCATCTTGCCCACTTAAAATTCCGGAATTCGTTACCGCGACTTCTCCTCCCGCGCGCACACTAATTTGTGCAGACTTGATCGTGTCTTCTACTATGCATTCGAACAAAGCCAAACGCCCTAATACCTCAATCCCTTGTATGTTTTTTTGAAAGTTCGAATGCTCTACGGATACTTTTGCAGCTGCATCAACTCGCATTGCAACTCCTTGAATCTCAGAGAAAAGACAGTGGTGAAGCGTTACATCTCCTGATTCGATATGTAAACCAAAGTCCACTGGACCAGTGCCTCCTCCAATACTGATCGATTCGATACGCACTTCTTCCGTTGTCGCGATACGAACACTTCCTGTTAGACGAACTGAGCTCGCTTCACCTTCTGAACTTCGAAGAACGAGCAGCTTATCGATTGTTACATGTTCATAATAAACACCTTCATCAACTTCCACTGTATCTCCTGGTAAAGCTGCCTCTACTGCAACCTGAATGGTTTTGTAGTTGGATCCTTCACGCTGAGACACTTGAATAATTGCCACGTATCTTCCCACTTTCCATTAGTAAATTCAATTGATTTCTATACTTTGTATTTTTCTAAACACAATTATACGAATGAGTTCGATCATCAGTTAAGTATACTAGTAAGCCTAGGGATAGAGTAAAGAACTGCTTGTGAACAAGAGTAGATAATTGTTTGTGTGCCTGTGCAATAAAAAACAACAAACAATTCACCCAGTCAAATAAAAAAACAATATATATATTAGAAAATCAGTTATCTATCTTATCTCCTGTTCATAAATATACAATTACATTGAATTAATCGAATACAACCTTACACAGGTTCCTAAAATTATACATTTTATATTTATGTATTATTACAAAACCGTATTGAATACTCTGTGTTAACCCATGCGCTGGAAATTTCTTTTTTCACCAGTCATCACTTCGTATAGTTCCGGAAAATAAAGCTCTTTATTTAACAATCGTAATCGGAGAATTCACATGCTACATTACTTTGTGACTGACGCAACCAAGTACCATTCCTTGATAAGTATTTAAGCTGCGACTTCCGATGACAAGTTGATCAATGTCTTTTGAATTCATGGACTTTATTTTTTCTAGACTTGGATTCCCTTTAAACATGGTAATCTTCGTCTTCACTTCAACGTCTTTTGCTAGTTCTAAAATAGGACGTTAAAGAGGTACCTAAAAATCAGACACAAAGACGAACTACTTACATTTCTGAATAATTATACAAAAAATAAAGAACTGCACACCATAACGGTGTCGTCTATGCTCTTCTTCTAAAGAAGACACTACGACCATTCCCTAGAAGATTTTGTAATAAAGATATCCAGACATTATGGTCAGGGTTTGGAGATTTAGATTTCCCCATTCTTGCTAACTGCTGTTCATACCAACCAATTTCTAACAAGGAAGCACTCTTGTCTATTCGTTTAATCCCCGTTCGGATTGGTTTTGCATGAATGGTTTCATAACTGCCATTAAAGATTCTATTTGCCAAGTCCGGCACTAAGGCAAAAGGTCTTGCAATTCCAACCATATCAGTTTCTTCGTTCGCAATAGCTTCTTCCATCCCTTTTTGAGAACGAAACCCGCCTGTGACTACTAGTGGCGTAGTGATTAATTCCTGAGCCTTTTTTGCATAGTCTATAAAATACGCTTCTCTTTTTTTTGTAGTTTCTTTTACATCTGTGCCCATCATTATTGGATTTTCGTAATTCCCACCAGAAATTTCAATGAGATCAATCCCTAATTCGGACATTTTTTGAAGAACTTCCATGGACTCGTCTTCAGTGAATCCACCCTTTTGAAAATCAGCTGAGTTAAGTTTAATACCGATTGGAAATGATTTTCCGACTTGTTTCCGGATTTCTTTATACGTTTCTTCCAAAAACCTCATCCGATTCGCTAAGGCTCCGCCCCATTCATCTGTACGTTGATTGTGGTAAGGGGATAAAAACTGGTTGAAAAGGTATCCGTGTGCTGCATGGATTTGAACACCTGTAAATCCTGCTTTTTTTGCAATTCTTGCCGCTTCTCCAAATCGGTTAATCAAGTCTTCAATTTCAGACACCTGAAGAGCACGTGGTTGGTTAAAGAATCGTTTTAATCCTCCTGTAAGAGGAACCGCACTTGGTGCTACAGGTTCTTTTGAAATCATTTTAGGTGATTGCTTCCCTGGATGATTAAGCTGCATCCAAAGGTGAGTCCCATTTTCAGTTCCTGCTTGCGCCCACTTCATTAGCATCTTTAAATCACGTTCATCTTCCACAGCAACGTTATTCGGCTCGCCTAAAGCATTTCGATCTATCATAACGTTACCTGTCACGACAAGACCAGCACCTCCTACAGCCCAGGTTTTATATAATGTAACTAATGATTGACTCGGATTTTGATGAGCCGTTCCCAACGCTTCACTCATGGCAGATTTAAAAATTCTATTCTTAATGATTGTTCCATTTGGAAGTAGTAGTGAATTACCCAAAACGGACTTTGGTTGATTCATTTTTAGCATGTCCCCTTACTTTTTTAGATATGCAGAAAACGCATACATATTGTGGTGCCTGCGCACGAAACCTTCATATTTGTTTCAGCAATCAGTTTCTTTAGTAGAAGGAGCAAATCAGAATTGTGCTTGAATTGGGTGATGCACAGGCAGCCATCACACAATCCAAGTTCATCAAGATCTTTCAGTGATAAAGGTAGCTGTGCAAGAATGTACAAGTTACTTTATATTCAAGCCCTTAATTGATAAGAACAATTTCTGATAGAGTGATTCTACATGTGTAACCTCGATACCTGCTTGCTCTATCATTGACAACGTAGCACGGTTTAAATTACAACCATCACAGATTTTAGTCCATAAAGGATTCATGATGTCTTGCGTTTTTCCGAATACAGGACTATTCATACGTACATGCTCAAAAAACGTAATTTCAGCACCCGGTTTACTAACACGCCTCATTTCTTCCAACGCTTTTGACGGATTTGGAATCGTACAAAATACAAGCGTTGCGATAACTGTGTCAAATGTATCATCCTCAAAAGGTAATGATTCGGCACTAGCTTCCCATACATCGATTGGCACATTTGCTTGCTCCAGGCGCCGCTTCCCCCGCTCACTCATCATAGGATTTGGTTCAATTGCAGTTACTTGAGTAGCGCACCGATAATACGGGAAATTAACCCCTGTCCCAGAGCCAATCTCCAAAACGTTTCCCCCTGCTTCACGCACAAGCTCAGTTCTTATTTTTTTAAATCTTGTCGCTTCTAATGGCCTCATTGCCAAATCGTAAAGCTGTGGAAACCAACTTCCCATGCAATCATCGCCTTTTTTGTTTTGTATAGATTTGAGGCACTGTGCGCCACACAATGGCAAACAATTCACACGCCTGAATATACATACACAAAAAGCAGACATCCGCTAATTTGTCTGCTTTTCAAACTATTATTATACAATTGTATTGTATTAACAGAGTAGTGTCACGCACAGGTTCCTAAAACGAAAGTGTGAGTTTGCGCATGATTTCCGCGTACCACACATCAAGTTGTATAGTCGAAAGACTGGTACCATTCACCTTCAGTGGTGCCAGACCCTCGACTTTTACTCGTTACAGTTCAACCAACGCTTCATATTTTACTTTGTACTTCAAAGGAATCCCCAACGTACTACTCTCAGCTTTTTGATAAATACTATCAATGCCATACATATGCTGCAAATCAAAAGCGATTTGGTTATTTATACTCTTAAACAGTTGTACATCCTTATACCGATTTGTTTTTGCACCGATTAAGAGGCTTGGCGATGCAACAACTGCCGCCACTCTACTCTCTATTACTCGTAATTTCAGTAAGGCAATCGCAACTTCTTTATCGATCTCTTCCTCACTTAAATACACAATAATTTGGTGATCTCCTTGATTTCTTGGTTGCCTATATAAATACGTACGATCCAACAAATCCTCATAATTTGCAATATGTACATGCACATTTTCATTACCTTTTAATAATCGATAGGAATACTCATATTGATTAGTTTCTTTTAAATCAGTACTTACTGTTAGGTCCTCCAGATTGATTACACAATCAGCATTTTCATTTATCCCCACTGTAAATTGGTGATAGAGCTTGTCACTATAATAAGGCTCGTCTTCTTGTATAAATTGCTGCGTAGTTCCTAATGAAAAGATACTAAAGGCATGCTCTTTTTCACCAACACCTAGTGTATACGTGGGTTTCACTTTTTTTCCTTTGTAATAGGAAATTCGGTCTGATGGCTGTTTCATATTAATTCGATTTCCCATCGTGCAAAAGACAGGTGCTTGTAACTCGATTGAACGTCCTTTTAATAGATTGCACCATTTAGACATTTTTACGTTGCCACCTGTTAAATTAATTAAAATATCTAAGCCTTCTTGTTCAAGTCGTTCAGTTATAAGTGGAAAGAACATGTCATGACAAACATACACTTGAATACGTTGGCCATTTAATAGGATTGGTTGATATATTATTTTTATTTCTTCATTTGTAAGCTCATAATCAAATATCGTCGTATCGGCCGTTGAATGTTTAATAAAGGACTTCTCTTCCGTTTCACCTTCTTTTGGCTCCCAATTTAAATAGTAGGCTCTTTCTGACCCGTCCGCCATAGAAAAGCCAAGTAAAACTGGCTTATCCAAAAAATCCGCAATATACTCAATGGTTGTCCATCCAGCATCATCGTTTTCTACTGGAATAAAAGCTTCTGGAAAGACAACTAAATCTACTTCTTTCATTTGAATTATTTCTTTTACTTTATCATAAAGTTCCTGGTAGTTATACGCATAATCTTCATATGGTTGGACCAATAAAATCTCCATAACTACAACTCCTCAATCTGAATATACTTAACGTTTTGCATACCTAGATGATATTTATATGTTTCAATGTATGATCCCATCGCGACAGGAGCTACAAGCCAGCCATTTTGATGGAAGTTTGTTAAATTCATTAATCCCCCTAATGCGTGTTTTGACTCTTTCATTTCTATTTCTATTCCTAGTAGCGGATAATATAGTTCTTCTAGTTGTTTATCCAGCAGATATTGCAAAAGCGGGAAGTGAATCGCATCACTTTTTAATCGCAATGCCATTTCTTTCAAGAAGTCAATAAAGCCTCCAGCAATATAAAAACCCGCCGCTATATCAATTTTCGGCTTATAGTAATATTGACCGTTTTGTTTCACCTCTTTTTGTTCAAATGATACGGGATCAACTGTAAACTGCGCTAGGTTCATAGTTTTTTTATCAGTATGGAAAGCCCACTTGAAGTAATCGGGTGTACGATCATAGTCAATTTGGAGTTTTGATTTTACTAGTTCATTAACTACTTTTTCCGAAACGTCAATGGAACCTTTTTCACCACCTGAGCCTTTTAATCTAACTTTCTGTGTTTCATTCACATTAACATACGTTTCTTCGAAGATCGGTAGCTTCTCAAGCATACAAGCATCAAATAAAAATAATGGACGTTTCCCCATCATTTGCTGCATCGTGCGTACAATTTTCATCGCTCTTCTATATGTATCCTTTTCCTTTGCTGCAGCTGCATTATTGACCACTAAAAAGTTGTAATAACATGGAGACAGCTTAAGATTTCCAATATTACCTAACTGATTCTTAGACGATGATGTTGACCCTTCAATCTCAAATGCCGCGAATGGAACATATTGATTTTCAACCAAAGGTATATCTGATACGGCATCCACATTAAGCTCTGATACATCTAGTAACCACACCACATCATACCTGGGTGCGTACATATCTTGCATTTTTTGAAATGAGTATTCTTCCTCAACTTTAAATCCTAGTTCTTTTCCTAACATTAACAGTTGAGTCTGTATGGTTTTAGTCGTAGATTTCACCATAGCACTACCCCCTTTCTGCAGTTATTATTGTTTTTGGTGACAAGCACCTTTCTTTGTTACATCTATCAAGTTTGTTCGTTGGACTTTTCGACTGCTCTTTGCAGTAACTATGTGATAATTAATTCTGTTATTTATTTGCATTTTGAACCTATTAACAGCGAATCGATTTGACACCTTCAATCTTTCGGATTTGAATTTGTTTTTCAAATTCTTTCCGAGCTGCCTTGTTTCCCAGTATCGTTAAAGTTGTACTATACCCACCTTTATTAATGGCTCGATATAATGCGTTAGTTTTCCTCTTAATATAGTGGGCCAAATAGAAAGTAATGGTATAATGTTCACACTCATACGCTTTATTACTAATAAACCAATCCGCAACCCGCTCGACTTGTATTTCGTCTGGCATAAGGAAGGATCCGTTAAGGTACTGAGCAGATCCAATAATTGTGTTAACAGTCGCATTTGCCAACATTGCACAGCTGGCTCCTAATTGATCATAATGCTCTTGCCCCTTATATTGACAAGAATAATGTTTTATCAGAGCACGCGCTTCATTTTTTTCAACTTTAAATTCGATTAAATCATTCTGTGATAATTTCTTTCCTTCTTCCAATTTCCTTTTTTCCTTTCATCTCGCATTGGGTTAAGCGCTACTCATTCGCGTAGCGCCCCTTTCCTTGTATGTATCATGTGCCAAACGTTCTGGATACTTTTCTTTTGCTGTTCCATACATCTCGTGAAATTTAAAGTTATAAACTTTACAGTGGTTTCAAATGTAATGGGTGGCTTTCATTTATGTCCTATGCAGCTCTATTTCTTGTCTCAAGTGGCTCCAAAACATGTCCGAGCTGGCTCTTTCAGATGGCTATATTCAAAAAAACAGGGAACTCCTATAACTATAATAAATAAAACAACAATATAGCTGCTAGCGTGACAATGGATACGGTATCTATTATCGCTTCTTTCCCGGAAAATAAATAAATCCTCCACCAATGACCTTGATCTTCGTAATGACTCCTACTTAGACGATATACTCTTGTTCGAATAGGTACTCCGATGGAGCGAGAGATACGATCATACTCATCACCAAATCTCCCAGAAAAATATCCCCATAACTCTTGATAATTTTCTTCAGAAGCAATCCGAAGTCTTTCAGCATATATTTTCAACGAGGGATAGTAATACATGTTTGCATCATCGAGTATTCTGACTATACTTTCACCATAATAACGGACAGTTTCTAGGCGCACCTTCTCCGAAAATAAATCATATTCAATGAATTGAAAAATTTTCGAATAACATTTTTCAAAGATTATTCGATTTGTTTTTTGATGTTCTCTTCGGCTAATAAAGCGTGCAGAAATAAAAGCTGCTAGCAACGCTAAAAAACCTGGAATTATTGTTTCAAAAATCTAAATCACCCTCCCTCCATTAAGCCTTCTGTTTTTCAAAAACTACTTAAATCTACTAGAAAAACAAACTACAGTTCCAAAGAACATGCATTCTCAATTCTATACTATCACAAACTCTATCGTTTATACTAACAAATCGAAATCATTAATCTATTCATTTCGCCCCCAAAAACCCAGCATCCATTTCTGAACACCAGGGCCTTAAATCAATCCTATAAAATTCTAAACTTCCATCCCACCAGCCATCAACTCCGCCTGCTTCACCACGGTATCCACCGCAAACTTCTGCAAATCAGGTGGATAGCCGTACTTCTTCAGCAGCCTCCGAACCGTAATTCTCATCCTCGCTCTCGCGGAATCGCGCAAATTCCAGTCGATGCTCATATTCTCTTTGATCGCCTTCGTCAGCTCATGCGCGATCACTTTCAAGAATGTCGTCACCTAATACTTGTTCAGCCGTATCATGTGAGGCCAAGGCATCATAGACAGCCACTTCTTCTTTGATTAACCCGGATGCTTCGCCTGCTTTATATGAATCATTCATTTTCTTTGCCAGTGCGATTAGCTCTTCGATGACTTTGGAGGTTTCAATGGCACGTTTGTTGTATTTATTGATAGCGTTGTTCAACATATCCGTTAATTTTTGCGCCTTTACTAAGTTTGTTCGTTGCACGTTTTTCACTTTGCCTTGTAGCAATCGATTTAATAGCTCAACCGCCAAATTCTTTTGGGGCAATGCCCGTACTTCTTCTAAAAACTCATCGGACAGAATCGAAATGTCGGGATTTTCGATACCTAGTGAAGTGTAAATATCAATGACTTCATCGGAAATGACCGATTTTGAAATGAGCTGATTTAGCTGCGCATCGATTTGCGAAGAGGTCTTTTTCGCCCCTTCAACGGGAATCAGTTTCACAATGCCTGCTTTCACTGCTTTGAAAAATCCGATTTCGGCATTCAACTCTTGTGCTTCTAGTTCTGTTGCACACAGTGCAAATGCTTTTGCTAATTCCGTGACCACTTGCATAAATCGTTTCTTTTCTTCCTCTCCAAGCCCGATGACAAAGTCCATTGTCTGCGTAATCGCTTTCATGCGCGCAGATGGTTTATCGGAATGAAAATCATCGTAACTATGCTTGTACAGCATGTCTTGAATGATCTCGAATTTCTCCAACATGATATCTACTGCGAGTGATGTATCAATGCCGGTATTACCGCGGTCACTATCGGTATACTGCTTCAACGCCTCTTTCAAGCTATCGGCAATGCCAATATAGTCGACAATCAACCCACCTGGCTTGTCCCTAAACACCCGATTGACTCGTGCAATTGCCTGAATCAAGTTATGCCCCGCATGGGCTTGTCAATATACATCGTACTCATGGATGGAACATCAAACCCCGTTAGCCACATATCACGGACAAGGACGAGTTTCAGTTCATCGTTAACATCTTTCATGCGTCGCGCCAATTGATCGCTCCGTTTTTTAGTACCAATGAATGGCTGCCAATGCTCTGGATCACTAGATGTACCTGTCATAACGATTTTAATAATGCCTTTATCGTCATCATCCGAATGCCAATCAGGACGTATATTGACGATTTCGGAATAAAGTTCAATGGCAATGCGGCGACTCATAATAACAATCATTGCCTTACCAAACATAGCTTCCTGCCTAGTTTCATAGTGCTTGACGATATCTTGCACCATTTGCTTCACACGTTGTTCAGCCCCGGCAAGTGCTTCAAGTCGTGACCACTTCGATTTCAAACGTCAACGGTCAGTTTGTTCTTGGAATTCAGTTATTTCATCGTATTCAGCATCGATATCTAATCCTGCTGGCAAATCGAGCTTGATAATTCGGCTTTCATAATAAATCTTCACCGTCGAACCATCTTCTACTACCTGCGTCATGTCGTAAATTGTAAGTCACTCCCATTAATGACATAGTCTTTCATTTTCATGCTAATAGAGTTACTAATACTTTTACTATTGTACGCAAAAAAGCGGACTGCTGGATTGTGACTTTCTCTTGCCTTACAACTTGAACTACCACCAGACGATACAATTAAAGAAAACTAGCCAATTTTCATTTTGTTCAATTATTTAATTATTCACTTGTAATAACTCTAAACCCGATTTGATAAGTACTAAGTAAATAATGCTCTGTTGAGCCCAATACTTCTAATTGGGAATCTGATATCTTGATTCTTGAAACACCTGGTTGCACTACAATCACATTTAATTGTGCTCGATAGTGCTTTAATTTCTTTTCGAGAATAGCAAGTGTTTTTTGACTTCCAATTTCAAAACGACTTCTCTCTCCTTTTTTATACCTTAACGATTCCCTACTTTTCATATGCATGATTAATTTTGATATATCTTTTTTCCAGTCAACACTTTTATTAGATTGACCACAAACCTCATATAAGTCACCAACTCTAGCCCCTGGTTTTATTTCTGCTGAATACTTGCAATGGTAAAACTCTATATATATTTTATTATCATTCTCGTAAATTGTTATAATATCCGCGGCTTCTCCTTTGCCATCGTCATCAAATATCAAGCTGTACTTTTTAGTAGATTTTAAGTTCTGAATAACATTATATTGAATGGAATCTACTCTAATCGATTTGGTAGCAGTATCATACTGTGATTCCTTTTTTATATTTATTTCCATCCAATCCCAAACATCGATTTTATCTTTATCAAAAATATGTTCATTTTGCGGAACCTTAATATAGTAATTTCCCGCCAAATATGATGTATCCATAAACCTAAATATAACGTCTTCATTTTCAAAAAAATCAAGAAGAGATATCTCTGGCCAATTTGCGGAATATTTTATGGTGATTTTCGGTCCGCCAATATGTTTGTATTTCACTTCCCCATTTTCTATGTTCATTGAATACTTTACAGAGTATTTGTCACTTTCTATTTTGAATATATATCCATTTTCTTCATCTTTAGAACAAAAATTAATATTCAATTCAAATAATGAATAAGTAACATTATCAAACTTTAACTTTGCAGAAAAGTATTTCCTTCAAACAATAAAATTGGCCAATCAACAGATATAGGTAATTCTGAATGCAGTTCTTTCAATACAACTGGTTTGAGCACACCTTTCAATATTTCATCTACACTTATTTCTTTATTAACGAGTTTCTCTCCAGTTCGATTACACCATTCAATCCAACTAGGTAAATCAGAAGATGACCTTGACCAAACCTTTCCTTTGTAAGATGCACCTACACTAATTTGTTCACCATTTTCATAGCCGACTCCAAATATATTGGACTTGACACTTGTTCTTTTTTCAGCACTACTAATAGATTCGGCCACATCTGTTGATTAGCTAGTTTTTCCTAATAAAAACATAGAAAAAAGACACCCAATCTGATACGATGTAAAGCAACTAAACCAACATCGATATACAGGAAGGGTGTCCTCAGGGAAGGATTGAACTGCATCCTTCCTTTATGAAACAGTTTAGCACAATTTCAAAACTTTTATCTACCCTAATTTCACCAGAAGAATTGATGGAGCTTGTAGAAAAGCATCATTATGAAGATGTCGCACGCAAATTCCATGTTAAAGATCTTCTCGATTTCTTTGTGGCAGCTGCCCTTGAAAAATGGGCGGGTTTCCGGGATGGCACTGAGGTGATGGCATCTATCGGTCTGTCGCCTGCTAATTATTCGACCGTCAGCAAGAAGGCAGCCGACGTTCCCTATGAAATTTTCAAGGATCTCTTTCATCTGCTGATTCGTAAATGTAATCGAGCAAAACGCAGGACAAAAGTAGTGAAACAGGCGCTCCTTCTCGTGGATTCTACGACGATTACTGTCGGAAAAAACCGCTTACCTTGGGCGCCATTTCACGGCGAACGATCCGGCATCAAACTGCATGTCGCCTACACTTCGGAAACCGGCATGCCACTTGAAGTAAAGGAAACGGGTGGGCTAAGTCACGATGGTCCAGCTGGCGAATGCCTTGCAAACAAGGCATTCATACTCGTCCAAGACCGTGCGTACGGTAAGCATGATCGGTTCGATATGTTCAACAAATCCAATAAACAGAAGCAGAAACAGTACTTCGTCATTCGCCTTCGTGACAATGTTGAACTGCATCGACCGCATTCGCTTAACAGGATGCAGCAGCCGGATTCGAATGTAGTCGGTGATGTGACGTGTCAGGTGGGGACGAAACAATCACGCACGATTGACCGTTATCGCGTTGTGACTTTCTGTGATCATGAAGGGCATGATATCCGTGTCGTTACGAATGTGATGGGCGTAAGCGCTGAAGAAATTGCCGAAATGTATAAAGCTAGGTGGGCCATCGAGTCTTTTTTCCATTGGATTAAAGGCTACTTGAATCTCCCCATTTTATTTGGAAACTCCAAAAACGCTGTATTTACGCAACTTTTTATCGCATTAAGCGTATTTGTGTTACTAAAATGGTTTTTTGATCAAGTGAAAAAAGCAGTTAGAAAATCAATCTCTTTCCGTAGCTTCACCCGCAGTTTTTTAGCGCAGACATTAGCTGTGGAATGGCTAAGTGCGGTTGTCGATTTCCTATGTCGTTTGAGGGAATACAGCGAAAGAGGTTTACCTATATTTGGTTAATCAACAGACGTGAGATTCGGCAATATCTGCCCCTGTATACATTCTGTATCTCAAAGGCCCTTCAACAGCTTCGTTCAATCCTACTGTATTTAGTTGTAAACGATTTACTCCATAAAAACTATTAAAAGTAATCTCTCTATTTAATCGTACAGGATTAACAATTATTTTTTTATCCACTGATCTAGCCATTGATTATTCGAGTTATTGACGAATAACAGTTGTTTTTCTGGATTCCAGTAAAAAATACTCGCCTCCCACGATATATCATGAAAATCCTTTGATTTACTCCAGGGAACACTTACTTTCTTTTTCTGAACCACTATCAATATATTTAATGTGACATTTCTCATTATTATTGTATTCTCAACATCCTTAATGCTTTTTTCCAATTCTTCAGGTGTCCATTTCGGAAAATACGTTTTATATAATACGGTACTTGTTTTTGGACGAATCTCCTGGATTGATAACTCTTTTATTTGACCTTCAAAGCCTTCTGCTATCTGATCTAAATTAATTCTCTTGTCAATCGTCTCTTTGCTTTTTTGATTTATTAATTGATTCCAATCTGAATCAAGTTGATATAATTCTTCTATTTGCTCACTTATCTTTTCATTGGCTATATTTGCAACTAACGTAGCATTCCCTAACTTTTTTGAAGTTCTCGTAAATCTTCCTATAAATTGCAATGTAATAGCTAAACTTTGATGCTTATCATGCAAAGCCGCTATTTTTAAATTAGGTAAATCAAAACCTTCACCTAACATATCTACACACACAATTATCCTAGTATCTCGGCTATTAATCTGCTGCAAAATCGTTTCTTGGTCTTTTTTTTTCATTGTGCTATAAATTTTAACTGGCTTATGCTGCGAAAAAGACTTATAGAGTTCATAAACTTCATCCGCCCTTGCGGAAGATTTAACTCTCGCCATTAACACATGGTCATAATTCTGTCGCAAGTCTTCCTCTAATTGTTCCACAGCATTTTTTGCAATAATCTCATCTGATTTTATATCGTCATATTCTTCTAGGGGAATAAAGTTAATCGGATGAAAATAACCTTCGGCCTGTGCCTTATGCAAAGGATAGTTGTATATTATTTGCCCTTCTATATGCTTACCATCATTTCTAAATGGCGTTGCTGTAAATTGAAGTATTTTTTTATTTCCAAAAAAATTTTTAAAGTTATTCCAAGTTAATGCTGGAACATGGTGTGCCTCATCAATAATTAAACAATCGAATTCCTCAGCAATTCTTTCCTTCATATGATTGTTATAGCCTGATATAAGCTGCATTGTAGTTACTATTACATTACAATTTGATAAAAAAGCTTCTAAATCTTCATTTTTTTTAAGTTTACTGCTCATGACACCCACAACAGGATATAGTATATCCTCAATTAATCCTAATTCAGCAAGAATTCCTAACGAAATAAACTTATCTGAGATTTGCTTTCTTAGTGCATTGCTAGGTACAATTACTAATACTTTCTCCAATTTTGCTGCAATCATAACACTTAGCATCGTTTCAGTTTTTCCTGTACCGGTTGGCATTACAATTGTTGCTGTATCATTAGAAATCGTCCAGTGAGCGAGCGCACTACTCAATGCACCTAATTGTGGATTTCTCAAACCTTTTTTATTAAAAAAATTATTTTTCCAAGAACCAACTATGTCTGAACTATTTTTATGAGTACCCATTTCCTTATTAATTCTCGGGTGTTCAATCCATACTCCTTTTTCTACCAGTTCTATTAATTCTTCATTTCTTTTTTTTATGTCACTAACTTCTAAAATATATGTAAACCCTTTCAAACTAATTTCCACTTCTGGATCTACGACAATAACTTCCAAATCGACCTGAACCAATTTAAGATAGTCAACACAATCCTCCACTTCAAAACCCTGTAAGTTAAAGGAAGCTACAGTATGGTACAAGTAATTCTTATCATTTTTAAAACTGTTGACAACCGACGGGAGTTTCAAATAAATAGTCTCCATTTTACCCCTCCACTCATATACTGTTATTTATTATTATGAACAGTTCATCTTTTCTCTAATAAACTCACCCAATTCTCCATCACAACAATACACATAACACCCTTTCATCCCTCGTGTCATCAGCGTCTTATATGTATTTCTAACCAACACATCTAGCATATCGACCTGCCCCTTTTTAGGTTTAGCCGGTCGTGCGCCCTTATCTTTAAAATGTTCTCTTCTTACCACAAGAGTCTGAGTCTGAGTTTCAGGATCAAATCCTAAATCATTTCCGATAATTACACCTGCATACTCCATTTCCAATCCTTGAACAGTATGAATGCAGCCTATTTGATAAGCACAATCCGGATGTATGGCCCAATCAATACGATTAGGATCATTCCAAGGCATTGCAAAATCCATTTCTTCAACTATTACATCATTTGGCAATTTGTCATCCACAAGTTTCTTATTCCAATCCCATGCATAGCCTGCCATTACTCGTCCGTTTTGTTCACTAATAACCTTTTGAATTAATTCTTGTGGAGTATCGACAACCCGAAAATCAAAATCTCCTTCTAATGCAATTGGTGTTTCAGATTCATTTAGTAGATGGCCTAACCAATCTATATAGTTTCCTGATCCAGAACACCGGAATTGTGAATCAAGTTCAACTACATGAACCACTGAGTTTTGCTTTTCCGCTTCTTCTTTTATTAAATCAAAGTTGCCGATATCTTTATTAGAAATAACTTGGTTGTCATCCACGAAAAACACACTAAGTTTACTTGCTCTAATAATCTGTGTGGCTTGGTTTTCTCCTTCAATTCTTCTTTTCATATGGCCTTGGTTTTTTAGCCTGTGGGCTTCATCACAAACTAATACGTCAAAATAGTTGTTGGGTGCTTCTACATATGAAGCCGAGCCTTTGAACAAATCCCTTATTTCTACAAATCCACTTGATCCTATTAATTTCTTTCGAAGTATTTCTCGGAATGCTTGATTGGGAGTTATGTATTCGATTGTAATTTCTTTTGAGAGTAAATGATTCATTAAATTTAAGCCGATTACTGATTTCCCGGTACCCGGTCCACCTTTAATAATGATTGTATGCTTATCTGTTGAATTACTTATTTCTTCATTAAATAATGTAATGACTTTCTCATAAGCTACCTTTTGTTCGTCCAATAAAATGAATTCCTCATTTCCTTGGAATAAAGAATTTACCGTTTCAACTAGTTTTTTCGAAGGACGAATTTTCCCTTCTTCAATCGATTTTGCAATTTCAAAACCATCACCCTCTGATACATCCTGTTTTAGCTTTTGAGCTAACTCACGATCATTAAACTGAAAGTAAATTGGCGCCTCTTGCAAGTAATTCTTGTACCGTGAATCAAGTAACGGTTCTTGATCCCTAGCAGGAATATAATTATGTAAATAGGCGCAAGATGTAAGATTTATTGCCGATGAGTCCTGATAGAGAGCTTCATTAAAACTTTGTAGATATCTTTTATAAGACAATGCTTGATAAGATGGATGAACAGTTTCTCGCTCTCTCTGCCCCAAAAAAGTCCTTACAATTCCATCCCCTCTTGCTACTTTTGCTTTCTGCCATTGTTTTAATTCAACAATGACCGCATTTTTCTGACCCATTTTATCATGCCCAGCGAGTAAAAAGTCTATTCTTTTTTCTGTTGATGGTAACTTGTACTCCAAAAGTATGTGCGTATTATCTTTTAAGCTTGCGTCTCTTAATATCTTTGCCATCTGAGGTAGCGAGTTTTCCCAAGATCTTAATTCACTTGCTGAAATGGATTTATTCATAAGGCTTTTCACATTTTCTTTCAGTACGTAACCAATTTTATTTTCGTATATATGTTCTAGAAAACGAGATGAGGGTTCGTTATATATGATCAATTTATATCATCCTTTGCAAAAAAGTATTAAAAAATCTACTCTTCGCATATTTGACTATGCTGATTGACATAGTTCATAAGTAACCACATTCATTGGCATCATTCTACCATAGATGCCAAACCTATTCACAAAAATATTAAAATAATTCATTTTCATTATTGTATATCAGTAAAATCACATCAATAATATAAAGTTTAACTCCCAAAGATTAACACCCACCCCAAAAAAAATACGAAAAGACACCTTCTCTGATACAATGTCAAGCAACTACACCAAACATCAGTATACAAGAAAGGTGCCCTTTATAAAAAAAGTTCACACAACTTCAATAATTTTTATCTACCATCAGTAAATATGTTCAAAACAAAACGACAAACAAAAATCATGAAGCTGGCAATGCAACTCGAAATAAAAGAAATCAGTGGATTGAATCACGATGGACGCCCCCTCGAATCAAACATTTAATGTACAATATAAATTGAACTTATGATTTTCATTTAGTTTTCAGCAAAGTCGGTTCTGTGACTATTCATCACTAAACAATGACGCTACCATTTTCATTTCTTCAATCTCTTTTCCATTTGCTAGATAGATATACATATTATCAATAATACTATTCAAATCCTCAACATGCGCTTCACTTAACATAAAATCCGGTTTATCTGTGAGTATAATAAACCTCTCTTCACCATTAAATCGTTCACTATAAAAATCGATTAATCCAAGGTTGTCATACTGCTTTACAAGTCTTCGCCCGTTTTCTTTTTCATATGCTGCAACCATTTCGTAATAATCGGATGCCATTACACGATATGAGTTGCCTTTTGGGATGAGTTCAAACTGAGCTATTTTTTTGGGTGGCTGTAGCGTAATTGTACGCTGTTTGTTTAGTCTATCAAGACGTTTTTTCTTTTGTTCTTCAATATCGATTAGTTGTGCGTTCATTTGGTTAATCAGAGCTGAATTTTTGTTGTCTTCATTTTCAGTTTGATAGTGTATTAATTTTTCATATACTTCGTTGTACTGCATATTGAATGTATCAACCAAATAATCATGCATCCGATTTAATTGAGTAGTACGTTTTTGTTCTATATGCCCTTTTTCACTAATAGCCAGTTTTAAAATATGATTTTGCAAGGCTGGGAGTTCAATTAATGGAAGTTCTGTTATAGCATCCGAGAAATGGTCAATCGAAAGCCAATAGGGATTCAATTCGACCAGTGATTGGTTAGCACGTTTTGCAATAAAAACAAATTTGTTTTTAAGTTCTTTGCCGACACCATCTTTTAAAACGACACGGTACATATCAACTTCTAAACGTTCTGGCACATCGTAAGTGGATAAATAGCGTTTAAATGCAAATTGGTCACTTGTTCTTTCCAAAAGTGTTTTTGACAACTGATAGATAGGATGTGTTTTTGTAACGTATTGGACGTCTGAATCACTATGTTCAACAAAACCAGTAAAGCGATAAGAATCATCAAGCTTTGCTATTTTTGAAAATTGATCGCGTATGAGTTTAGGGAAGCGCTCAATTCGTTTCACTTTACCTTCTTGACTGTCAAATACTTTCACTTTTGATTCTTTTAATGCATAATCAATCAGCTCTACATAAGTGCGATTTGGAATTTTATTAATTTCCACATCATATTGTGATTTTTTCATTGCCTGTATATCGATTGCATCTGCATCAAATTGCATTTTCTTCATTGTTTGCAATAGTTCCTTATGCTCTTCACTTAAGGCCTTATCCATTTGTGCAATTACATCATCTAAGTTTTCACGTGTTAGAATAGCTTCTTTCATTAGGTCCGCCAAGTTAATATCATCTTCTAGTAACTCCCCCATGAAGTTATAAACTAGGTCATTCCCTAAATCCTCTTTCATCGTTTCTAATTTTGCTAGAAGGCGCGTCATCACGTATCCTTCTCGCGTATTTTGAGCGACAAGGTTAAATACAAACACTTCATTTTTCTGTCCAATTCGATGGATTCGTCCCATTCGTTGCTCCAATTTATTTGGATTCCAAGGAATATCATAGTTAATCATTTGGTTGCAAAATTGTAAGTTGATAGATTCTCCACCGGCATCCGTTGCCAGCATAACTTGTGAGCCATTTCGGAACATTTCAACCTGTCTCCTACGTTCATCCATTGAAAAGCTACCCACTATTTTGGTTATTTGTTCCACTCGATCTACCAGTCGTTCCTCTAAGAAGTTGAGTGTATCAACAGATTCAGTAAAAATTATAATCTTCTCACCCGTGTATATTAAACCGCCAACACCAAAAAGCATTTCTTCGAGCTCCAAGTACTTTCTCTCTGAGCCGTACTTTTTAAGAGATGTTGTCTTAATTAGTAATTTCTTTAGCTCCGCAATTTCTTCTTTCAGTGCATCTATGTCGATTATATCCACTGCAAGTTCTAATTTTTTCTCTAGCACATCTTGTGTATCTGTAATTTCTTCTACCAAACCATTGTTATATAATTTTTCTAGACGTTGCGAAAATTGCTTTCGCTCAGCTTCCGTTTTATCTAAAATTGCTAGAAGTTTTTTATAGCGACGAGTCAGTGAGCGATGTATCGCCTCAATAGAAGAACTCAAACGGCGCTGTAAAAGCATCATTGCAAATGCTGTACTATTATTACCTGCATTCATAGCACGATTAAAATGTGTTTGTACATACGCCGTTACGGCATCATATAAATCAAGTTCAGGCTCAGTTAATTCATATTGAATCGTTTTCGTTGTCCGTTTTGGAAAAATCGGTGTACTATCAAAATTCACCATAGATTCTTTTAACCTGCGGATAATAAATGGATTACTTTTATCACGTAAGCTTTCACTCGCGGACACATGATTAAATAAATCAGATTCAATCAATTTCATTAATAAACGGAAGTTTTCAGCATCACCTTTATGTGGTGTAGCCGTTAATAGTAAACAATGTTCAGTTTTAGCCAATAGCTTTTCGCCTAAATGATATAGTTTTGTTTTAGACGTTTTCTTTTTAATTTTCCCGTAAGAATAGGCAGCCATTTTATGTGCTTCATCTACAATGATTAAGTCAAACTTCGCCTCTAATATTAACTCTTTGATTTCATCACGTGTAGACCAATAAATCGAGGCCAAACAACAATCATTTTCAATGAATGGATTTTTACTGCCGTACTCATTTAACACAGCCCGATTAATGATTTTAAAAGATTCTTGAAACTTTTGATCCATTTCTTCTTGCCATTGACGTAACACCAATGGGGGTACTAACACTAAAATACGTTCAATACTTTCGCGTGCTTTCAATTCTTTAATAAGCATCCCTGACATAATTGTTTTACCGGCACCTGGATCATCAGCAAGTAAAAATCGAACATTCGATGTCTGTAGCATTCGGCCATACACGGCTTCTATTTGGTGCGGCAACGGAATAACTTGTTGGTTACCTAATGCACGTGTTTTCGAATACTTATCCTCAATTTCAAGCGTTAAATGTAATAGCCTCTGCTGAATGTCTTGTCCAGTAAACTCCATATTCGTTTCAGTCGACGTACTTAGTATTGTAATTTGATTTACATCATTTTTTGCTATTAATTGTTCGTGGTACTGATTCGTTTGACGTCCAATCCCTTCAAGTAAATAATACTCGTCACCAAATTCTTCTATTCGTTTTATCTCAATGACTTCCGGGAAAAATGGTCCAGTTATAATATCGCCTATGTTCATGCACAGTTGCCTCCTTTTAAAAAAACCTCACTCAAATGAGTAAGGAATTTCAGGGTTTCTTTCAATGATTGTATCCCGTATATTTTTAATAATGGTAAAGCGCTGTTCATTTAACCCACTTACACCTATATGGAAATCGAAAGGGAAAAAGATTGTGCTATTATTCACCATCTCAAGTGTGACACTATTTGTTTCTAGATGGTCCATTAACACTTCAATCATCAGCTGGTTCAATTCTCGTGAATGAACTTCTATGCGCTCTTCAGGCATCCGATAAACACCTGGAGAAACCATTTTTATTAGCCCCCAGCCTTTAACTGTGGAAAAAACTGCCCCAGTTGCGACTTCCACACGACGACGATCTCCATAAAGGTTCTTCATCTCGGCAAGTACTACACGGCTTCGAATCTCATCGGCCATTCGGAAATGCTTTCCTATATGGTTAACTTGTTCTTTAAAAAATGGATAAGCCAAACAAGTCATGCACCAATGCAATAAATGCTTTTCGGCTCTCGTCAGCGTTGGATACAAATAATGCGCATAGTCACGAATAAGTCGATGGTTTTCTTCGACAGACCACCATGTTTTCATAATAATTGCATGTGCACAGCGTCTTGACGCAGGACCTTTAATATCGCCCATCAAATAGTCATCAAGTAAGCTATGCATATTTGCTATAGGCATCTCATTAAATTTCTCTGCCACAAAGTTTAGTTGGTGTAGTAGAATTTTCTGATCAAAACCCACTGCTTTCATAATTGTGTACCCGCTTTCTAACGATTTACTTTTACAAATGGGACAATTATTTCTTCCAGATGAATGCCACCATGAGTTACAATTTTATCGTTTTTCGGCACAAATGCAAAATTGTTTTTTGCTAATAGTACATGATAATCACTCGGTAGGCTATCACTATCCCATGGAATCGTTTTTTCATGTTCACTCGCAGTCTGATTACGAATATTTAATGAACTATAGACCCTTACGCGCTCGCCTTTTGACTCTACTGTCACACCTTCATGGATTCTCCCAATCCCGCAGCACTCTACATTGCCATGATCCGAAGTCAGATACACTTCAAAACCTTCATCTACTAAATCAGACATCATTTTGTGTAAATAATTCGTGTTGAGCCATGTATGAAGTTCTGAGAAAACGGTTTGGTTCCCTTGTATGGCACCGTGCATAAACTGGTCAATCACATCTATTACTGCCCCATAAACAATTACGGAAGGCGAGTGTCGATAAGCAAGGGCTTCCTTATCATAAGCCTTTAATCCTAACGATTTTTCGTAAGCTACGTTTCTGCTAGATAAACCTTCATTCTCCCAAAATGTAGACCATAATGATTTTTCTTTTCTAGTTGTATCAATAGTCTCTGCGAAGTGACGTGGTTCCAGACCAGAAAAAATTGCTTGCCTGGAAACCGATGTTAAACTAGGTACCCACGCAAAAACGGCATCCTCTTCAAATGACCATGACTGTTTTAAAAGTGTTTCTTTAATCATATTCCACTGCGTAAAACTCATACCATCTAGTACGATCAGTGCTAGTTTTGTGCCTGCTCTTTTAGCTAAGTAATGCGGGATTTGGTGTACCATCTTTGGCTTAGGCAAAACCGGTAACGTACGCAATTGTTGATAGTCAGAAAGCATCCAGTGTTCGAATGCCTCATTGGCTATTTTAATTTGTGATTTGAAGTCATCGTCTAACAGCTCTTTTTTCAGCAATCTACTTTGAAGTACCCCTAGTTCAATCGCAAAATTTACCCAATCAAATCTGCCAAATGAATGGTAGTCTTGCCCGAATAACTCTTCTTTATCAACGCAACCGGAATCACTTTCAACTTCTTTCATGACTATTCCTGGTTGCATCCATTTTTCGTAATCTACGGTTGACCGAACTTCGATGGGTAGAATAAAATCCCTCATGCATCTACGAATAAACGGATCATCAAAGTAAGCATTGCCATAATAGTCCTTTTTCTCTGCCACTTGTCCATTTGAATAATTTAAATAGCCTTTTAAATAACTATTCCATTGTTCATTTAAATGGCTATATAACTCGCCTTCAGAAGCTAAACACTCAAAAATAGGTATAGATACGAGAACACGTTTTTTCATCAAACTTTGCCGTAAGCGCTCAATAAGTACATTTGGCAATGCTACTTTGAACCGTTCAAAATGGAGCAATGCTGCTTTCACTATACTAACATCGTTTACAAGCGAGGCAGCATCCATCATACAAACTTCACGTAAAATAAAGTCTGCTGTCTCATTTATAGAAAGAGTCGTTAAACAACGTGTATGAGCGTCGAATAAATCTTGGAACATTTCAACAGGACATTGTACAGCAATCGAACGATCAAAGTTTGGGAAGAGCGTTTCAAATGATAAAGTTAAGCGATTTGCATCTACATATACATCATAAGGAATATGATTGAACTGATGGTCTTGAATCACAATAAGTAAAGTAGGTCGCTCTTCTCTCTCAATGTATCTGAAAGTTGTTTCATATGCATATCGAAAGACAACCGGATCATCATAAAAATGCACTATAGTATTTTGTGCTTGCAGCATTTCTTGTACAGTTTTGTCCCGTAACAATTCCTGCTCATCTGATACGATGTAAAGCGACCCTTTACTTGTAAAATACTTTGTGATTTTCTCCTGCCAACTCAACCAAATCCCCTTCTTTCCTCACATACCTAAGCGAACCTGTGCATTATCAAAGTACATTAGTAATTTGTCATCTTCTTGGATAACGGTTTCAGGTAAACGGTCACCCACTGTAACAATTTTTTCATAGTCTTTCTCGCTCCAAGCTTTCTTAAATCCTGCACGAACAGCTTCTGTACGGAACTGACGCAATTTCTTTTTATGCGTACCCAACTCTTCTACATAGTTTTCAAACTCACGCAAAAGTGTTTTTTCACGTAGTTTCTCCAAGTCAGCTTGTTTATTTGGATCGGGAACATACCAACGATTCATTGCTTTTTCTTTCAACTTTTCATCTGTATTCTCTAATCCACGGAACTCATGATAATTTCGACGTAAGTAACTTCCGATTTGATCTGGCACGGCCTCATCGCCTTCAAAACGTAAAAAGTTTTGTGCTAGTAAATCATCTAGTTCAGGCAATTGTTCATGCTTCGCAATATGCTGAATTTCTTTCATAAATTGTGGATGTAAGTCTTGGCGAGTTTGAGGCTTCCTCATTAATTGCTGACGAATCCATTCAATTGCACTATTTTCATCTGATACGAATAAACTCATTTGCGAAAACTCTTTTACAAGGGTACGTTTCTTGTCATACTCAGCTACTTGAGACTCTAAGAAGGCCATTCCATCTCTCATTGGGAACTTTCGCATTATTTCAATTTGGAATTCTGCTGAAGAAATAGGTACAGGAAAACCATTTTGTACATAATACGAAACTAATCGGTCGTATAATATTCTTGGAGTACGTTCAACAATAAGCCCAACTTCAGACTTATTACCAACAAACGAAGGTAATAATTCTAAATACTGTTTCACAAAAGACCAATAAGATTGATTTGTTTGATTTTGCACGAAGAATTGTGACGAAATCGTCTCCAAAGGTTTATACGCAGTAATAACTAAATCTTGTGTTACCGATGTAGGATTTGTCTGGGCATTATAAGTTCCTTGACCTTTATGTAAAGCAGCCACACTAATAATCATAAAGCCTGATTCTTGTATTGCTTGTTGAATAGCATTCCAAATAGACGCTTTCGTATTAGAAAATTCTACTGTCATCCATCTATTTGGTTTTAATACTCTAAAGCATTCTGTAAATCCAGCACTCATTAATACTTTATAATCTTCGATGGATTTTTTCTGAGTTTTATTTACGATAGCCTCAAGGTTGTTATTGGTGAAAACTTTTAACCATGATTCCCATAGGAAATTTAGTTCTGAGTACATAAGATTGGATCCGAATGGTGGATCTATAAATATATAGTCTATAGATTCACTAAGTGTTTTACTAAAGTAATTAGCACCCATCGCTGAACAACTAACAACATTAGGTGATTCACGTTTATATAATTCAGCTTTTTCGATATCTTTTAATTTATTTTCGAGTAAAATAAAAATATTACGTTCAGCTACATTTCCTGGTATATATAGTGAGTTTGGTAAAGCCCCGGCTAAATTTATACTTCCATTCTTCAGACCAATATTGTGTAATAAACTTGCTGTTTTTAGTAAGATTGATGTTAAAGTTAATTTAAGTACTTTATTATCCTTTGCTTTTTCCCATAAAATTGAAAGCAGGTACATATTTCTCTTTGTATAAAAATGATGTGTATGTGTGATTCCAGATTTATCATTTCTACGTGCTTCATCACCTTCTGGCATTCTTACGATAGGAACAAATAGATTGGATTTTTCAAGTTCATCCTTTGCTAAATGCTCAATAAGTAAATCAAATTTACTGGCCTTTTTTAATTGCTGTTTTCCGTTTACTTTATAATTAATTCGTACAATAGGTTTGTTAATTACTGAGATAGTTTTATTTAAAAAAGTATCAATTTCATCGATGAAAATCTTCTCTGTATTCTTTTTTTTCAATTCCGCATGACAATTGGGACATTCAAAACCGTCTGTTACACCTTTATCAATTGTCACATCCCACAATTTCATTTCATTTAAACAATGTGGACATGCCATTAAATCACTTTTAATAAAATAGTTTACCTCATGAATTTTATTTTTATCCAGTGTATCTAAATTTAATTTAAGCTCTTCAAGATTAGTTACATTTTCATAATTAAAATCAGTATCTTCGTCTATAGTGGTATAGATCCAGCTGAGTTCTATTCTTAACGATTGAATTATTTGCTTTGCCGTAAGAAGATTTTCATTAAATTCAATCGGGTTATTATAATTGTTAGATATGTGAGTAGCAACAGGAGATAAATCGTTTAGAATTGCTTTTCTTTCTCCTATCTTTGAAATTTTTTTTGTAAAACGATTTCCAACATCATCTATATAATCTTCAAAAATATCGCCATTAGTCTTCACTAAATAGCCCATTTCCTCGAGGATTTGTTTATTTCCACAAAGCGAGGAAGCGACACCTGTCATTCCAGTTCCACCAAATCCATCTAGAACAATGTCACCTGGATTTGTGTAATGCAAAAGGTAGCGTACTATAGCCTTCGGAGGGACTTTAGTGTGGTAATTATGCGCCATATAAATCGGGTCACTTCTCCCTTCACTTACATCCGCAGCGAATGGTTCTCTGTGATATTCTTCATTTAAATCTCGATTATATATCGTTATTTTCTCATTTTCCCATTTCTCTACAAAATCGGAAATCCAAGGATTCGGACATGCTGTGTAGTATGGGGGATCAGATAAAGCAATAATATCCTCCTCATCTCCGATAGGAAAGCCTTCAATTTGCTTTAGTTCCGGTAGTTTCTTTCGTAATTCTTCACGAAAGTGTTGTCTTCTTGCTTCTTCATTTTCAAACGTCATGCCTAAGCAGACAACTGGTGTGTTGTCTGCCACAGGCTGTTCATTTAATAACGAGAGCTGTTCTGGATCATGTGTCATTTAGAATCGCTCCTCTTATTTTTTTAGCATAATACGTACTTGGTTGGATGGTATATTCCCTACTGTCCTATGAATCATTTCTTCGAAACGTTTTCGAAGTTCCTCAACTGTTAATGGACTTCCATTTGCCATCATCTCTTCAATATCTATTAACGATACTTCTACCTTATCAATCCCTTTTAATAGATCATTAATTGCTTGGATTAGACGAACATCTACGGGTAACGTAAATGCTTGATTAGTGATAAGTTCCGCTATGAGCGTTTGTTGCTCAGGTTTTAGAAGCAAAATATTTTCTTTAACTGTTGCATCATTGAAGTTTGTTAATAATGTTTCAGTCCAGTTCTCAAATATGTTAGGTAGCTCTTGTTCGAGATTTTTCAGCATGGCTTTTTCGTTTGTTGTTACTTCTGTTGGACGGAACTTACACTCCGAACACATCGGTGCATGTTGTAAATTGTCCGCTGAAACTTGATAGCATGTTTTTAAACCAACCAGTGCTTTTTCCCAATTGATAATTTGTTCTCTTGGCAAAATGGAAATATGCGCTGCTAATTCTTTCAACCCTTTTAATGTTGAATCTGAATGTAATGTGTTTTTCAATATGTTTTCAATAGCATTGAGTCGCGATTTATCATGTGCTTCAATATAGAGTTGAATGTACTGCTGTTTTAACGTATCAAGTGCAGCTAATTCTTTCGATGTGTCATGGTGATGTTTTAGGGCATCTTGTAATTCGTCAAGTGCTTCATCTACGTTTTGTGACCACCCAGATTGGCTCCCCATATTCGGTTGTGCAATTTGAAGATAACTAACGTGCTGCTGGATTTCCTTAATTTGTTGTTCCAGTTTAGTGAAGGAGGCTAGTTTTTCAATCGCCACTTTTTGCTTTTCAACTGTTGCTAAGTCATATTTCAAGTTGCGCATTTTTGCTGGTGTATTATAACGTTTTAATCCTTCACAAAATCCCTTGAATTCCTCAAGTACTTCAATGTTTTCTTGAATTTCCGCATTATTTAATAATTGACCATCCCATGTCGGGAAGCCTTTTTTTATAGTTTGTATGGTGCCTAGTGATTCATTAATAGCATTATTAGCCATTTCAGTAACTGTTACTATCGTTTTTTGGAGCATGTCCCCTTCATAGTTTGGGATGGAGACATCAAATAAACCAAAGATTGCATTTAGTACTTCAACAGGAAGCCCTGTTGGTTTTTTCACATGACTAAATTGCGTTAGTTTTGATAATGGTAATTGAATATATTCATTTATACTAAGTGCATTGTAGGTTTTATTTTCAATCGTTACTTCAATGGCACCAGTGCTTATCATTGCACCTAGTAAAACAACTAATAATTCTGGTTCTAAATGATATTGCCTCGTATACTGCAAATCCTCGACACCACGAATAAAGACAGTCTCAATCAACTCGCTATGGTTCACGACTTGACCATGACCTTTTGAATCTAGTAAATCGACAATCCACTTAGCATAACCGGATTGCTTAGTCGATATTTTTTGTGTGGAATCAAACAAGACAAGACCATTTAAAATGGCGGCTCCTTGACTCGTTTCCTTACCAACTAGGTACTGTAATGCATCTTTTACGTATGTCTCTAAATTTTTCCTTGTTAAGTAAGAGTCTTTAATTTGGCGAAATGAAGGGTAGCCTTCATACTTTTGCTCAAACCAACCTGACAACATTTCTTCCGAAACAAAGTTAATAATTTCCTGAATCGTAGCATGAGCTGGAAGTAACATGCCGAAATCAAGCACAGTCCCTTTTTTACCTTTATAAGTGATTTCAAAAGTGTGTACAAAATATTCATTTAACCATTTAGTTAGTTCTTTAAAATAGCTATCGATTTTTCTAGCATATAAACTTTTTGTGGCTGATGTTGCATCTAGTCTTAAATCATTTGCAGCCGCATAAAGCTTTAAGAGCTGATTAAATCGATCATCTGTCTGCTTGAACTCGAAGAACAGTTCATCAGCTTTTTGTTCGTCTTTATATATTGTTTTCATGTATGGTCGTATCATATAAATATAAAAGTCACGCTCAGGCTGCGCTGTTGAACGTTCATTCGGTGCACCAAAGAATAGGTACCCTTGACGTGTGACTCGATTAGCATTCCAAGGTAAATCATGTCGCCATATTTTATAACCCGTTACGTAAGTATTATCATCCAATGTTATGACTTGTTTTAATATGTCATAGTAAAAACGATCCAATTTATCCTCTTCAATCGTTTCTGCACGTTGTGTGATTAGACTGTCGATATCGATATCTTTCTTTAAATCCAAATAATATTGACCATTCGATTCATTTGTAGATAAGTATTGGAAACTTACTGTCTTTTGAATTTCTTTTGTCGCAGCATCTACCGTAGATTTCAAGAAATCTGCTGGATCATCTTCTTCTAGGAGCATATCGTTACTACCAGTTAGACTTAAAAATAAATCATCACGTAATTCTTCTGCTGTTAAGCCCACACTGTCATAAATGTCTACCGTAGATAAACGATTTAACGCAAGAGCATCTACAATCCGTAACGCCATTGGTTTGTAAATACGTTTCGCATAAGCATTTTGCACACGGTCTTTTAAAATTTTGGCTTTATCTAGTACTTCGGCTACTTCAGGGATAGCCTTATATGATGGGTCTTCCTCGATGAATTTCCAGTAGCTATCATACGAAATCAAACCCGGTGCCCCTTCAGGAACTTCCTCGTTAATAATTTTATTCATTTCGATACTAATCGTCTTTAACGCTACCCGCTTCTCAATATTATTTACTTTTTCAAAAGCCGTTAAGTAACTTGGATGGATAGGGAATAAGTTTACAAATGATTCCATGTCTTCATTTAAGCGATGGTATAATGTCGTGTACTTTGATAGATGTTCGCGAATTAATGCCCTTTGCTCATCGGTTTTCTTCAACAGGCGCTCTGATACGACATGTGCAATATCTTCTCGAATAATTCGGACTTGATCAAAACGTTCTTTCACACGACGTAACGGTTGTGCAACATAGCTGAATCGTGGATTATCAAATAGCATTTCTTGAATACCTGCAATAAAACGGAAACGAGTTTTACTACAAATCTCGCCAATTTCACGTAAGAATCCCAAATCCAGTGTTAATTCTTGTTCTTTTCGTCCACGTAAATAATCGAGTAGCTCGTCGACAACAACTAATAAGCCATGTTCGGGATATTGTTCATTGAAAAAGCCCATCATTTCTTCCAATGCATCTTTGTTGTTCGTAATTTGATTGAACGCCGGGAAAGTGAAGTCGATTCCTAAGTTTGCCAAACCATCTTCAATCGATGTACATAAAATATCTCGTAGTGATGTACCCACACTACCGATTTCCAAACGGATAACTTTAAATTTCCCTTCAATCTCTTTTGCTTTTTCAGCCACAGCTTCATTCGAAATATGTTCACTTGCCCCTTCGCGCTCAGCAATTGTTGAAATAACACTCATTAAATGTGATTTACCCGTTCCGTAGTTCCCTACAATGAGCAGACCTTTATTATCAGTAGCACGTGTAAATTGTAGCTGGTTAATAATAAGCTCATTTAATTGCTCTGCCATACGTTCAGAAATGACATATGTATCAAGAAGATGGAAGGCGCGTTCTTTGTCATTTGCATCTGTTAATTGAATGACAGATTCAATTGGTTCGAATTGTAATAGATCTCTATATTGCAAAATAATCGCTCCCTTTATTTGATGACCAACGCATCGTCTGTAGGATAAACTCGATATTCGGGATGTCCAGGTTCTGCTTGAATGAAATGGCCGTCATGGATATTTCCACGCCAAGCTATAATCAGTGTTTTATTTTTGCTAATGTTTTCAAATAGATCAAAAGGATTTATTTGTAATGATGGTTCAAATAGCAACTCAAAATAATCAAGACAAATAATTTCTTCAGTCATTGCATTTAGACGCTGATTTAAATAATCTGCTATTTTATAAGGTCGTCTGTTTATTTGGATGCCTTGCAGCAATTTTGCTAACTCCAAATTTAAATTGAGATACGGAATATTACATTCTGAGCTGTAATTTTTTACGGTGTTCCCTGATTTATGTTCATGAATGAAAACTTGCTTAAAATATCGTTTCTTTAGGTCGGGAATAATGTTTTTTAACTCTATGATGAATTGCATATTTGAAATATTGATCCCCCCTAATTTGCAGGTCTTGCCAAAACGATTTGATTACAAATTCTTATCGTAATCTCGACTTTTTTTAAGAATAAATAATTTAAGACTAGCTTAGATATTTGCTATAAACAGGATGAAACACGCTCTTTTTACAACTGCTTACAAACGTAATATAAAAAAGCTCTCACATGTACACTATAACGTATATTACATAACTTTTGTTCTTTTTAACTGATAATCATTTCCCAACAAATTCTTTACCCTTTAAGGTAAGGGGTGATTCACAAATGGCAGCATCTTCGGACCTCATCAAACTGGTGGGCGAACAATTGAAATTTATAAGAGAAGAGAAGGGATTCAAGCAAGAGAAGTTAGCGGAAATGGCTGGCATTGCGCACGCACGTATTTCAGAGATTGAGACTTTCAAAAGTAATCCAACGTTAGAAACGCTAGATAAAATTATTGATGCGCTAGGCATTTCGCCGTTGGAGTTTTTCCACTATCAAAAGCTGAATACTATTGCTGATATAACGAACAAAAAGCTATTAATCGATATCCATCGAAGTATTTTGTTAGAACGTGATCTCGGTGAGGTTAAATATGTGGTGAATACGACTAAAGAGTTTTTAGAGACAATCGATAACAAATAAGAAAAGTGCCAAGCATCCATACAGCTAGAAACTGTACGGATGCTTGGCACTTTTTCACTTTATTCTCCCCCATTTCTCCAAACCAAACCCAACATGCTATCATATAACTAACAGTTTCATAATTTCAAACAAATGGAGATGACACTCATGCCAATCTACAACAAACTTGTACGCGACAACATCCCAGCAATCATCGAAAAAACCGGTAAAACATTTACAACTCGTCTATTAAACGATGAGGAATACATAACAGAAATCAATAACAAATTGGGCGAGGAATTAGCCGAGTACTTGGAAACAACAACGACTGAAGATGCACTGGAAGAACTTGCGGATCTATTAGAGCTCATTCATGCTGCCGCTGCCTATCATGGGTCTACATTTGAGGAGCTTGAAAAAGTGAGAGTGGAGAAAGCGGAGAAGCGCGGGGGATTTAATGAACGGATCTTTTTACTGGAAGTAGAAGATGACTGACGTTCGTTTAATTACATCAAATTTAATCGATACAATTAGCGAGCTGACGCGTACAGCGGATACGGTCTACTGGATGACTGCTTTCGCGATGCAATCGGGTGTGCGACTTGTACTCCCCCATTTACAGGAGGCCATTGCACGTGGTGCAGAGGTCAAAATTCTTGTTGGGGATTATTTATTCATTACACAGCCGGAGGCGCTAGCGTTATTAGTTGAGCATGTCCCGCAGGCCGAAATCCATTTGTATGAGAGTCGCGGCACTTCATTCCACCCGAAGGCGTATTTGTTTCGGAGTGATGCACAATCCCATGTCATTGTTGGGTCGTCGAATCTTTCTAAATCTGCTTTAACTAAAGGTGTTGAGTGGAGTATTCATGCCCCTTCTACTGTGGATGAAGTGCTTTTTGAAACAGCGGTAGCGGAGTTTATGAAATTATTTCTTTCATCAAATACGGTGCGGGTGAATAGTGAGACGATTGCGCGGTATAAAGAAGACTACCTGGAGGCTAATCAGACAACTGGGCTGAGCCAGGTTTGGGAGCCACAAGATGAAATTGAAGTGATGTTTGGCACTCCGGCAGAGCAGGAGGTCATTTTTGAAGAGTCGGCTTCCTATGTTACGAAACAAGCGCCACTGACTCCCCGCCCTGTCCAACTGTTAGCGTTAGAGGCGTTGCAACAAACAAGAGAAGAGGACTATACAAAGGCATTAGTTGTGTTGGCGACAGGTTTGGGTAAAACGTATTTGGCTGCCTTTTTCGCTAAGAGCTTCAAGCGCGTGCTATTCATTGCCCACCGTGAGGAGATTCTTTTGCAGGCGAAGGAATCGTTTAGCCACGTCCATCCAACTCGAACGGCCGGGATTTACAATAGCTTTGTGAAGGAAGATGATGCAGATTTTCTATTCGCTTCTGTCTTTACGCTGGCCTCTGATTTCCATCTGAAAAGGTTTCAACCTGATGCATTTGATTTAATTGTCATCGATGAATTTCATCATGCCACGGCTCCAACCTATGAGCGAATCTTGAACTACTTTACGCCAGATTTTCTACTCGGGATTACGGCAACGCCTGATCGACTGGACAACAAGAATGTTTATAGTCTTTGTGATGGCAACGTGGCGATTTCGATTCATTTCTTAGATGCCATTCGTCGTAATTGGCTAGCTCCCTTCACGTATTTCGGTGTTTTTGATGAAACGGATTATAGTGGGCTAAGATGGAGAAATAATAGCTATGACGATGAGGAATTATTGCTTGTACAAACTCAAGTTGCTTACGCAGATGCCATTTTTACAGCCTGGGAACAGCATAAGCAGACGAGAACCATTGGGTTTTGTTCGTCTGTTAAGCAAGCGGTTTTCCTGAGTCATCATTTTAATAAAGCCGGCTATAAAACGATTGCACTTCATGGGGATTCTAAACGTGACCAGCGACTGCATGCACGGCAACAGCTTGAAGCAGGACAACTTGACGTTATTTTTACAGTTGATTTATTTAACGAAGGTGTTGATATTCCATAGGTCGATACGTTATTATTTGTGCGACCGACAGAATCATTGACTGTCTTTACCCAGCAAATTGGGCGTGGTTTACGTATTGCAGATGGAAAATCGCATTGCGTCATTATCGATTTGATTGGCAACTACCGCAATGCAAATCTAAAAATGCGGGTATTCACTGAGGATGGGCAATTGCCCCCTTCGATTACATCGACAACGTTGGATTTACCCCCTACTTGCGCGATTCAGCTCGATTTGGCTGTTATTAATCTATTGGATGAGATGCAGCGAAAACGGTCTCCTCGAAAGCAACAGCTCGTCGAGGCATTTTTCGAACTCAAAACGGATCTTGGCTATCGACCGACTTATTTGGAGTATCACTTAAAAGCACGGGCTGATTCACGGGCGGTCAAGCAGGAATTCGGTTCTTATATAGGCTTGTTGGCGTATGCCAAGGAGTTGAATGACGTTGAACTAGATACTTTCGATACTTATCGTCAATGGATTCAAGAAGTGAACGGCACGCGGATGACGAAAAGTTATAAAATGATTGTCTTGCAGTATATGCTTTCAAGGGGATCTGCTAACTGGTTGGACGCGATTACTGCTGAAGAAGCTGCTCCGTATTTTTATCGCTATTTGACTGAAAAAGAGTATAGAATGCGAACTGATTTGGCGGATAAACAGAGTAAGGGATTGCGCTCTTATGATGAAGGAAGAATGGCTACTTTGATTGCCAAAATGCCGATGGAGAAATGGAGTGCCTCTTCGAAGGGGTTGATTAGCTATGAGAATGGTGTGTTTTCGATTCATGTTGAAGCGTCTAGAGAACAGGGGGAAATTTTGTATGGTTGGATGGAGGAGGTTTGTGCGTATCGGTTGCATGTTTATTTTGAGAGGAAGGGTTTGAGGATTGGTTAATGGATTATTCTATAAATTACTGGTATAATTTTCATTAGAAACACATATACTAACTATTACTTTTTAAAAAGAAGGTTGTGGTTGTATGTGTAAGAAGGAGGATGTCGATATGTCCACAAAAGAAATAGTAAAACCCACTCCTGAATCTCAAAATAATCATGTGATGAATGCCTTAAAAGAGGTTAAATTGATACAAGCAGGAAAACTTCCTAAAAAATCAGCTAGAGATTTCTTAAAAGAATCTCGTCAACGATAAGTAATGAAGTCGCGATTTAGTACGATTACTACGCCAACTTTTGAATCACGGTATCATAAACTTCGAAAGAAATACCCGAAAATTGATGAAGATTTTGAGGCATTCCTTAATGAGGTTGAACTCGGCGGCGATTTAGGTGAAGATATACCTAACATTATAAAAGACGGCAATAAAGTTTTTAAGAAGAGAATGAGAAATAGTAGTGCGAAAAAAGGGTTATCTGGTGGATTTAGAGTTATTGAATATTTAGTCACAGCTGAAAATACTGTATACCTTTTGGACATATACTCGAAGTCCTACCAAGAAGATATTTCGAAAAAGAAGATTTTAAATTTAATAAAAAGTAGTATTCCTAAAGTAACTTCCAAAAGGCACAATTAACTGACTATTATAATAAAGGGTCCATATAGGACTCTTTTTTCTTTGCTCATCTTTCTAAATTCATTATCCATTTAATATTTTCTAGCAACAGTAAAGGAGGAGTGTTAGCATGAAATGGGCTGACTATAAAAAACAAATAACCCCTTTAGACCCGATTGAAGTTCATGAAATTGAAATCATCGCCCAGCTCATACAACGGCGATTAGAGCTTGGTTTAACTCAACTTGAGGTAGCCAACCGCTCTGGACTGAAGCAAGCCGCCATTGCGCATTTAGAAAAAGAGCATACTATTCCACGCCTCGACACGTTAGAAAGGGTTTCGCATGCACTTGATCTTCGCCGATGACAAACAATCTACTAACGCATCCAGCAGCATGGAACATGTATAAAGTAAGCCCAAACTATAAAAATAAGCATAGCCCTACGGTATTCATGACAAAATAGCCGTCTATGACGATGTTCAAATCGAATAGGTGGCTCATTTTATGGTTTGCTACATGTTGCTTGGATGTTCTTTGACCAGGGCTAGGCTAGTATTGGTCTATCATCTCTCTTACAGACCCGTCCTAAACTCGAGTCGATCCACAACTGTAGGTAAGTCCAGGGTTTTTAGCAACTCAACTACTACTTTCAATACTTCACCATCATAATCGGGCGTAAGGATGTACCAGTAGTAAGCATCTCGAATAAATGCTAACTTTTCCTCTCTAGTTGCACTGGCTAAAAAGTCTCGCATTCGCGTTAGTTCCTGCTCAGTTTGTCGATGTTGGTCATCCAGTTTAAATCGTTGCCCTTTTCTCACCGAATCCGCAGACCCTATAATACCAAGACCATCAAAAGTAGGGATTATCATTTTCTCATGCCGTTCCTTCAATACTTCCTGGACATATTGTTGTACAGGTAGCGCCCCTGTACTGAATGTTTTATGAAATCTTCTAGCTATCATTTCCCTCTTTTTATTCCATTCAACATCTGTGTTGCTGAGGAAATCCTTTTGTATCGCTTCCATAGAGCCTTCATTTTCACAAGGCCAAAAACTCTCCAGCATTTCGACATGTGGCACAGATGACGCTAAACTCAAAAACTCTTGAATGTTCCGGGCCAAATACCTAATAGGTGGATCATTTGTCGGTGAAACGCAGACAATCGGTGCTTCATGCAAGTCGGTTATTTGATCAAAATCTGTCAAGAATCCAAAATGAATACCACCTCCGCCTGTATGCGCAAATGGAATGAGGTCTGGCGGAGTTATGGCATACGCAAATTCGTGGACGATCGGCATAAAACCGATTGTATCGAGTGACTCCCCCTCCTTGTTTAGTTCCTCTTCAAGTCGTATTAACATACCAACTTCCTCGGGAATTGCATACAAGCCATACTCTTTTTTTAACATTTCCTCCATGGTTGTTCCCCCTGTGATTACGTACCCCGGTGCCAGTTCCACGCTCAGACACTTCAGCCTTTAACCGCCTCACTAACCTTCAGCTTCTTCCCTTTAATCGTAGTTTCTTTCATCGCTTGCAAAACCAATAAACCTTTGCCATTCAGCATATCAATATAAGTCAAACTATCCTCTATGGTAATTATTCCAATATCATCCGCCGTTACTCCAGGGATATTCGCAATCGTTCCAACAAAATCTACAGCTCGAAGCTTCTTCTTTTTTCCACCGTTGAAATGGAGCTTCATCATAGTATTGTTTTTGACTCCTTGACGCCCAGCTAGTTTTTCCTCGAATGCATTTTTCCTAACAGCTACTTTCTGCTGCGCTGGTGCTTCCCTTACAGGTATTTCAAAGCCAATGTATGTTTCAATTGTTGAAAGGGCCTCGCTGTCAGCTGGCATTGCAAACGTAATCGCCTTTCCCTTTTTACCCGCACGACCGGTTCTGCCTGTTCGATGGACATAGCTCTCTTTTTCCGTTGGAACATCATAGTTGATGACTAGTGAAATATGCTCTACATCGATTCCCCTCGCTGCCACATCAGTCGCCACAAGATAGCGGAAATTCCCCCTTTTGAAGCCATCCATAACCGCAAATCGAACTTCTTGGGCAATTCCACCGTGGATTTTTTCACAGGAATAGCTGGATTTCTCCAACTCTGCAAACACAGTGTCAACTTGTCTTTTCGTTTTGCAGAAGATGATACAGCTGGCAGGTTTTTCAATAGCAGTTACATTTTTAAGCAATGCCATTTTCCCTGTTTCTTTCACATTAATGATGCTATGTTCAATCGCTCTCGTGGTGATTCCTGTAGAAGCAATGTGGATAGTTATGGGATCGGCCATATATTTATTGCAAAGATTTTCAACAGTTGTAGGCCATGTAGCGGAAAAGATCATCGTTACTCTAGTGGTAGGAAGTTTTTCAATAATCGCTTCTACTTGGGCAGCAAAACCCATACTAAGCATTTCATCTGCTTCATCAATAATCAAATACTTTATGTCATCTACAATGACTGTTTTTTTATCAATATGGTCTCTCACACGCCCAGGTGTACCGACAATAATATGCGTTTTCCGTTCCAATTCTTCCTGTTGTTGTACAAATGATTCTTTACCGTAAACCGCCATCGTTTTAATGCCTTTAACTCGCCCGATAGCCGCTACATCCTCTCCCACTTGAACAGCAAGCTCCCGAGTAGGTGTCAGAATTAAGGCTTGCGGATTGTCCCCCGCCCAATCAATCATTTCGCAAAGAGGGATACCAAATGCCGCCGTCTTGCCACTGCCTGTTTGAGATTTCACTATGAGATCCTGTTTGTCTAAGGCTCGTGGTATGACTTCACTTTGAACCTCTGTCGGCGCTTCATATTTTAATAAAGCAAGGGCTCGTGTTATTTCATTGCTTAACTGATAGTCTTCAAAACTTCTTTCGCTCATTTGGTTAGCCTCGTTTGTCATTAGTTGATGTTGATTTTTCTATATCAGTAAGTATAGCCTATCTAGTGACACTTTTTATAATGGAAAATATCTTCGGCATTTTCTGTAATTATTTCGTCATCATAGTCGATAGCTTCCAGTCGTTTGGAATCCTCTTCTACTCTGACCTTCCCATGCCAAGTGAACCAAGTACATTTCATAGAAAAAAGCTGATGACTACTCCGTTAAAGCGGCCATCAGCTTGCTTTAAATTATCATGGATATTCATTTACAAATATGTAGTTTTGATTTTCACCTTATTTGGCAATGGTAAGATTGAAAATAATACATTTTGTTTTCAATGAATTATTTTCAATCTTACCATAACTTTACGCTACGTCACTTGTATTAATTGATCAAATTCTGCCATTTGCTCATCAAATAGCGGCCTATTGCTCGATTTCAATTCTATATGGGCAATCTGAAAGAACTTCTTAACTGCATTACGAGGCAATATTCCAGCATCTACAACTAACCTACAGAAATCCAATAAACGATGGTGCGTAATCAAAACAGGTTCTTTCGAGTCATCTCCGTCGATAAAAATATGTAACGGTATTTCTCTAATCACTTCTTCAATTGAATAATCATTACTGCAAATAAACTCCGCATTCAGTAAATAAGCAGCCGCTAAAGAAGCAATTTCACCAGTACCGGCACTTCCAGTTTTTCTTCTTTTTGTGTCAACTTCAATTAATGTTGACTGGATTTTTGATAACATGAACATGTAGTCCTCATAGAAATTTTGAAATTCATGAACTGGTTTAAATAACAACCACTTTTTCGCATCACATTTTTCATCTACAAATCTTTGTCCCATACTACTTAGTTCTTTATATACTTCCTCATGTATATAAACCGATTCATACACTTGCTCAATGATATTTAAAAAGCCATCCTTTGATTTTAACTTCTCAATATAGAAAATAATATTGGCATCAATGAAGCAAATAGAGGAAATCGGCAATGTAATGTTACTCAATTTTCATCCCCCCATTACACTCCATCTAACTCATTCCAAAGTTGATCAATATCTTTTTCACCCACAGATTTTCCAAAGTATTCCTCGGCTAGCTTGGGATTTAAGTGAGAAAGCTTTTTTGCCACATCTAAGCTCGAAAGTTCTCCTTTCACCACCTTATCCCTCACAAGTTGTTGATATTGTATGAACTCAATACGTTTAGGTGGTGCATCTAACACCGATTCACCTACTTGCTGATAGCGAAGTTCAGCTAATTCCTGCTCTGTTAAGGAGCCTAATAAGGAAACTTTAGTTAAGTCAAGTTCACTCATCCGTCGAACAACACTGACATAAGGGACTTTGAAAATATCTGCTAATTTAAATACTTTATATTCTAAAGTACGCCCTCGGATAATTTCAAAATACGAAACAAACGCCTCTTGATTCATAAGAATAGATGCTGAAAAATAATCACCTGCACGCTCAAACTCTTCCTTCGTTTGAATTTGAATCGCATATTTCTTCATATCCTCTGACTCTAAAATAGCATGAAACCATTCATGTGCTAATGTAAAATTCTGCGTACGAATTGTATCCAATTGATTAATCACGATTTTGGGCTGCACAGATTCGTTCACATGCTTAAAAAACATCCCGTTTAATCTACGCTCTTCACCATCTGCTTTAGGGATACTTACATAAATTACTTCAATTCCTTGTTGTACAATAATATCTGCTAATACATCTGCTAACATAAGGGACGTCTTATTCGACACATACTTTTTATAATAATCATCTGCTAAACGCTCGACTTCTTGCATTAAATGGTCCATTTTCTTAAACCCCTTCCCCGCTTTTATTTGAAGCTTTCATATTCATTTAAAAGCAAGGCAATCAGCTGAACCTGATGCTTATTTGCAACGGAAAGCTCTGTGCCCCCACGTGGAATGACACTATAGCCTGCAAATAATTCTTTATCTGATAATCCTAATAACGATGCACGTGGGATCTTTGTGATTTCCGCAAATTGTGTTAATCGCTCTGACGTAATACGACGATCACCTTTTAAAAGTGCACGCAATAATCCTTCGCTTATCCCCATTATTTGCGCCATTTTTGTTTTCGTTACCTGATTTTCTTGCATCCATTGATTCAATAATGATGCCGTATGTTTGAAGTCCATCTCCATCACCTCATCATTAGTATATCACAATTCGTACAGAAAGATGCATACATCAATAAACTCTGTACGCTTATAACTAGCCAGGCGCTTTTACAATTAAGCCAACAAGGGAAGGATTAATAACCTGCATTGCTCATAATCGCATTATAGCTAACCAAAAAACCTCTCCTACTAACTTTAGGAGAGGTTTCATCTATCTATTCACTATATTATTCAAGACATAAAGTCTATTTTCTTTCGCAATGAATGGAATATCATACCACCGACTGTCATCGACAATAATTCCCCAATACCCACTGTGAAATAAGTAGGCCAGAAAGGAAATCCGTATAATACCGTTAATTGTCCGGCAACCGTAAACATGGATACGGCAAAAAGGATAGCCGTAATCCCCATTTTCAACACATCATTCTTGATGGTTCTCGTCACACGTCGGCAGAGTAGTAAAACGAGTAAGGTCGCAATGCCACCAATCGGCACATCGAGTAGCCAAGTAGGCGACATAAAATTAGCGATGACGACACCTGCTGTAACGGCAACGACATAGCGTTTGTGGTACAAGGCAAGGTAGTTAAACATTTCCGACAAGCGGAGTTGGACAGCACCAAAACTAATGACTGCCAGCAGCATCGTCACAACAACATACAATGCAGCAACCAGTGCGATTTTGGCGAGTTCACTCACGGCAATACGTGGCGAACTTTTGAGCGCTGACATATTCAATTGACATTTCTCCTTTGTAAAATAGCCAAGGCTATTTTAGTCATAACTACGGCCAAAGGAAGGATGAGTCATTACTCAATCCGAAGTGCCGTAGTGCAAGCGAAATTTGCTTGCTTACCAAGTATAGCAGAAAGATCTGTTCTTTTGAATATGACTTACTTCGCAATCCAACCGCCATCCATTGGAATCACTGTACCGTGAATATAATCAGCCGCTTGGCTTGCCAAGTACAATGTCAAGCCCGCTACTTCACTTGGTTGAGCCCATCGTCCTGCTGGTGTTTCCTTCGCAACCCACTTCGCAATTGCACCGTCCCCTTCAAAGTCCGCTTTGTTCATCGGCGTTTGAATGGCCCCTGGCGCAATCGCATTGACACGAATCCCCGCGCGGCAATAATCAGCATCGGTCTGTTTCGTATAGCCAATAACAGCATGCTTAGATGTTGTATAAGCCGCACCTCCCCCACCCGCAACAAGTCCCGCAATTGATGCCATATTCACAATGACCCCAGATTTCCGTTGTAGCATATAGGGTAAAATCGCATTCGTTACAACATACATGCCTTTTACATTCGTATCCATAATACGATCCCACAATGCTTCATCCGTTTCTAATGTTTTAGCGAATCCGTCTAAAATGCCGGCCGTGTTCAATAATATGTCGATGTGTTGAAACGTCGAAAGTGCCTGTTCTACAGCTTGTTTGACATCATCGCGCTTGCTGACATTCCCAACTATATAAGCAAAACGTGTGTCGTACTGCTCTTTTAATGACCGTAGTCCTTCCTCTTGCCTATCGAACGCAAAAACATTTGCCCCATTGTCTAGAAAAGCAATCGCTTGTGCTTGACCAATACCAGAAGCGGCCCCTGTTATAAAGACCGTTTGTCCATCAAATTCTTCAAATTTCATATGTTTTCCTCCATATAGAAAAAGCCCATGAATGACTCATGAGCCTATGTCCTATGTACTAAATCGGTTCAATCAACAATGATCCAATCCTCCGCCAACAAATCACAAACCGTTGGGGTGAACATTGTGTAGCCCTCTCCTTCGACATCGATTAAAAAATAAGGGTTCAAGGATTTCCCAACATGCTCTCCAGCACCTACTAATATCACATACAATTCTGCGCCGCCCCAGCCACTGCGAATGACTTTCTCGCCAGCTTTTAAACGTGGTAAAATTTCTTCAAATGTCATTTGTCTTCCACCTTTCGCACCACTCCTCAAAATAGAGGGTGTTTACATACTTGCATTATACACCAATCGAAAAAAGTAACCACCCTGTGCTGTCAACCAAGAAGCAGAGTCGTTACTCCCTGTTACACCTTATCTTTTTCCACAGGTCAACCACTATTTATTAAAAATCGGATATACTCCGATTGCCCTCATTTATTCGTGCTAGTACACCGTTGTCAAGCTCCTCCCCCTCCAGCCGCTGCAGCGCCCTGGGCAGCCTTCGCGCAATCAATTGCCACAACGAGTGCTACGAGAAGTGGTTCCATTTCATCATCCGCAATTTGCAGCTGGTAGCTATCACCCCATGTGAACCACTTTTTGCTGACGGCGCCAATCAGTTTTCTATTTTGGTACACTTCGAAATTCATATCCCACCAATTCCCCCGTACTTCTATCCCAGCGGCATCAATTGTATAACGTGCTTTCAAAAAAGAAAACTCCTTTTTTATCATCATCGTTTCTTGTCCATGTACGTCTACAAAGAAAGTCGGTAGAAAACTAAATACTTTTTTCGTAATCATCGCAACTTCCTGCCTGGCCGCATCCGTAATAGAAAAAGTCTTCGGCATTTGCATGAAGCTTCCTTCCACAAAATACACTTCGTTCTCCAGCTCATCCTTCACCGAAAACTTGCCGCTCAGGCTCAATACCTTTTGCTTGATGTATAACTGTCTCATGCTAATCCCCCCTCGTATTGAAAGTCTATTTTCAGTCAATCTCTGTATCTTTTATACGTTACTGACGAAGAAACGTTTCAATTTTCGGAGAATTTTCTTTTTAAGCGCCGCACATGTAGAACATACCAACACTCAAGCATACTTCCGTGCCAACACCGCTCTCCCACCCTGACATGTCCCAAATAATACGGATATACGACAACTTTGTTGTGGTGGAAGTATAAAATGTCCGCAGCACTCATTTCGGCACTAAGAAATCCCTATTTTCCCGAACTCCATTCCGAATGTTATCAGTAGAAACATTGGTCCACCTTTGGAAACGCTTGAGAAAATTATTGATGCGTTAGACATTTCAACTTTGGAGTTTTTCCACTACCAGAGGCTGAATACTGTCACCGATATAACGAACAAAAAACTATTAATCGATATCCATCGAATGTTTTATTAGAACGCAATCTGGGAGAGATAAAATTTGTAGTGAACACGGCAAAAGAATTTTTGGATACAATCGATAATAAATAAGAAAAGTGCCCACCAAACGCCCCAGTTAGAGACTGGGACGTTTGGTGGGCACTCTTTTAGCAATTTACTGTTATTCTTGGCTTTCGTAGTGATAATCAAGTTAGCCACCACTGTTGCTGAGCTTTTAACTAGAACAAATTTAGCTTCCCATTGATATGCGGTTGTAATGAATACGCCATGATGTAAATCGTGGAGCATCGCCTTACTACATAACAAAAAAGATGGACTCCCCCACTTTTCGGCATTATGCCAAAACTAATCGGAAAGTCCATTTACATAAATACTATACGGTTTTGTATATGATTGAATCCACTTCTCAATATCTTCCATATCGGGCCTCGTTTCATAATTGGCTATTCGTAAGCAAAAATCATATAAGGTTCCACCAAATTGTTGAAATCCTGATCGATGTGCCATCACTATATCTTCTTTGTACAAATATACTATTTCATTCATCGCCATGATTATGTCCGAGAAAGACGTCACAACAGGTCATGGTTGTCTTTTAGAGACTCCTGAAGAAGTGCTTCACGGAGCATGTCTCTACTTATTTTCTGTTGGTACTTTTTTATTTTTTCTAACTCTTTTTTATTTTCAGCCATATAATTTTCTCCCTTCAACTGACCGTTATTCAAGCTTTAGACAAATTTTTATTATCCGAATTCATACGGCCACCCCGTTCCAGACTATATGCCTATAGTCTACAGGTAGAACAGAATCTATACTTAATTTGACAAACAGCACGTTATCCTCTTAGGAAACACTCTTCAAATTGGAGTACCTAATTTATCATTTCGTTTTTTTAAGCTGCACAGGACTAAAGGTAAACCCCGCTTTCATTCTATTGTGTATAATAAACAATAGCATTAGTAGTATTAAAGTTGGGGTGAGGACATATGAATCCAAATGAAAAACAGCAGGTTCATTTTATAGAAGATATCGATGACGATGAACTACAAGACCTTGTGTTAGAGGCGCAACGTGAAGCTCTTTCTAAAGAAGCACAAGAAAAAAGAAGTCAAAAAAAGAAGCGCCCGTTTCCAAAATGGTTGTTTTGGCTGATTTCGATCGTGATGGTCGTCAATACATTTGCGGTGATTTTTGAAGTTTATTCAATCCCAGCCATTGAATTTTTAAAAACTTCTGCGCGATTGTCGTCGCAAACTGATATTGCTTCTTATAAAAAATCCGTTGTCGTTATATTGACCAAAGATAGTAAAGGAACAGGATTTTCCATTTCGAGTGATGGAACCATTCTCACAAACTATCATGTCATCGAAGGGAACGATAAGGTAATGGTCACGTTTCCAGATGAAGGGCGTTTTACCGCCAAAGTAGTACATACCTATCCAGCGGTCGATCTTGCTGTATTAGAAATAAATGGTGAAGACTTGCCCTATTTGGAACTTGCTAAACAACCGGCCTATGAGGACAACGAACCCATTTATTTTATCGGTAATCCGTTAAGCTTTACAAGCATCGCGAATGAAGGGACAATTATTGAATCTATCAAGTTAAAGGATTGGGAAGAACCTGTCATGATGATAAAGGCGCCTGTCTATCGAGGAAATAGCGGTAGCCCCGTACTAGATCGTAAGGGGCAGGTAATCGGCGTTGTGTTCGCTACGTTAGAGCATGAAACCCATGGAAATGTCGGGTTATTTGTGCCTATTGATGCGTATTACCGCCAGCAATGAAAATGGAGGTAATAGGGATTTGGAAGGGGGTTAGTTCCTCAATTACCTTTAGGCTCAATCCCAATATAAATAATCTCCCAAACCCATTTCGCCCATGCTTGATTATCCATTTTTAATGAAGTTGGTTTATTAATTGTATTAAACAAAAGATTCACCAAAACATCGGTTGGAATTTCTTCTCTAATAACATTTGCTTGTTTTCCATTTTCAACAATATCTATGATCTTTTTGATGATATGCAAATGATCTTCAATAAATGTTTGCTTCATCTTTGTCACCACATCAGAATCACTTTGCAATAATGGAATAATCCTAAGAATACTATGAATATGTGTATATTTGATCATTAATTCAATCAGTTTGAGCAATTGTTCCTTCGCATCTTTATGTGCAACAATTGTCGATAGCTCATCTGTATAGTTCACCATTAATTCATTCATGTAATCGGCAATAAGATCATCTTTTGATGCGTAATATTCATATAATGTACTTCTACCAATTTCCAGTAATGTTGATAATGCTGAAAAGTTAAACCCTCCATAACCTTGTTCTAGGAGTAATTTTTCAGTTACTCTCATGAGTTCTGGCCGTTCTAATTTTTTCCGCTTCATTTTTTATCACCTAAAATAGAATTTACTCTTAATATAACACATTATCCCCACCTATAAAGAAATCGATAAGTTTTTATAAAAAAAAGAAGACTGATGGATAGACTCAGTCTTCTTTCTAATAGTGATCTCATTTCGATGATGTCACTTTTTGCGGCCAAAGAGCCCATTTATCCAATTTCACCATTAGCGCTGGTACTAAAATTGTTCGAACTAAGAATGTATCGATTAATACACCAACAGCGACTGTGAAACCGAACATAAATAGCTCAAGGATTGGTTGGGTCATGAGCACGGCAAACGTTGCGGCTAAAATAATACCTGCTGATGAAATGACACCACCTGTACGGGCCAATCCTAATTCAACTGCTTTCTTAATTGGGTGTTTTTTCGCTTCTTCCTTAATGCGAGAAATAAGCATTATATTATAGTCGACACCCAATGCGACTAGGAAAATAAACGAATACAGTGGAATCCGATAACTCATCGCATCGTAGTTAAATACATTTTTGAACATAAAGATACTAAATCCTAATGCGGCAAAGTAAGATAAAATAATTGTTGCCATCATATAGATTGGTGCAATGAGTGACTGCGATTGAAAACCAAGTAGAATGGTAATAAGTAACGTAATTGCAATGACAACAACTACTGTATCACGGTCATTGACGGCTCTTGTGTCAGCTTGTTTCGCCGTTTCGCCTGCAAAATACAAGCTCGTTTGTTCAAATCCCGCTTTTGAGAGTAGCTTTTCGTCATTGTCACGCAAAACGTTTAAGTGATCCATAGTTTCTACATCATAAGGATTACCAGTAAAAACGATACTTAACTTTGCTGTTTTCTCATCATCTGTTAACCAGAATCCTTTACCAAACGCTGCTATATCAGGGTTGGATAAGTCTGGTGTGACATTTTCCACGCCCTCTTTTGCAAGAATTTCTTTTCTGAGATTCGCCAGGTGTTCAACATTTAGTTTATCTTTCCCCTCAACAATTACCGTTGTCATCGCTAATTCACCGGGAGCAAAGTTCTTCTCAAGTACTTCGAATCCTTGTCTTGATTCCATATCTTCTGGAAAAGATTTAATCAGGTTAAAAGAATATTCATTCGTGGTGACATTTAATGACACAATAATTAAAAGGATGGCAACGACAGAGCCACTTATTATTGGTCGTTTTGTGACAGTTGCGGCAAGTTTGTCCCAAAAGCCAGGTTTCATCTTTTCAGCGGACCCTAATTTGGGGATATATGGCCAAAATGATTTACGACCAAAGAGCACAAATAGGGCAGGTAATAAGGTTAAGCCACCTAGTAAAATAAAAACGAGCGCAATCGAGAACACTGGTGCAAAGTTGCGATACGGCTCAAATACTGCTGCAAAGAGTACGAGCATTGCGGCAATCACTGTTGTGCCGCTAAAGAAAATTGGCTCGCTTACTTTCTCCATTGCAAGTGTCATCGCTTTATGTTTATCCTCATGTAACCGTAATTCCTCTCTAAATCGAGAAACGATGAATAAAGCATAATCGGTAATCACTGCTAAAAGAAGAATCGACATAATGGATACCGATTGACTTTCAATTCCCATCCCATTCTTGCCAAACATGCCAATTACCCGGTCAACAACTTGATAAATAAGACCCGCACCTAATAATGGAACAAGGGCAATAATTGGGGAGCGGTAAATGACAATTAAGATGACAAAGATTAAGCCGACTGTCCCTAATAATAAAACAAGGTCAGCACTCGCAAATATGGCGATCATATCCGAGACGATACCCGCTGGACCTGTGATTTTTAATTCGAGGTCTTTGTTCTCTTTTAACTCTTTATTAGCAATACTGTTGATGTCTTTAATTGTTGTGTTGATTACTTTTCGTTCAAGTCCATCTTTTAAGTTAACGGGTAATATGAATGTAGTTTTATTCTTAGATATAAAAGTAGATTTAAGTTCTTCACTAAATTCATAGACAGGAATAACTTCTTTCACACCAGTTAACGAAGCTGTCTCTAATTTTTCATTGATTCCATCAATCTGTTTTAAATCCTGGTCTGTTAATCCGTTTTCATTATGAAAGACTAGGATTGCAGGGACCCCAATCTCTCCTTTAAAGTGTATTTGTAATTTATTCTCGGCAACCATTGATTCGGCATCATCTGGAAGCCCGGTATTATTAATACTCGTAGCATAATCTTTTGCACCTGATGAAAGTCCGCTTACTGCAATAGCTAAGAGAATCCAAATAAGGACAGTCCATTTCGCACCTTTTTTACTACTTGCAGCTGCTGTTAGTTTATTGATGAATGTAAACAATTTCCCACCTCTTATTCCGACATATGTGTCGAGTTTGGCCAAAAAAAATAGCCTCATGAGCAATATTAACTGACTCCGACACATGTGTCAACGCGAGGAGTTACTAAATTTTGTCTAATTAGTGGTATTTACATTCCTTCTTATTCTAGCTACTAGCATAGATTTTCATTTATTGGAAAATAGGAAACTCTTGAAAACCAGAAGCATGTCACTTGGCATGCAAGACAATGATATTACCGCAATTAAATGGAAACAAAGAATTTGTGGTAAAATTACTTTATGAAAAAGGTCGTGATTAATTCATAATAAGTCCAGTTGCATTATGTAAGGAGGAAGAGAGAATGGAAATATTTTTGTATTTTGGAGCTGTTGTTCTTATTACGATGAGCATTAGTTTAGGTGCCAAATTAATTTATCGAGTGATGGGTCGAAAATACTTCTATTCAAAGAAATTGACTGCTCCGCCTTATGCAGACCTAGAAACGAAGCGACTTTTCCAACAATTTAATCGTGCTTGGTCTGGTAAATTTGAGAAAACAGTGAATGAGCGAATGAAGCAAGTGAAGCGCAACCTAACAAATAGTGAACTGCGAGAGCGATGGTATGAGCTCAAAAAGTTTCTTTTTTTAGCGGGTATCTCGAAAGGACTTCCGATGTTTTCTAGAGAGGTAGACGAGTTATGGCACTTCTTTTTAGAAGAAAAAGAGCTGTACAATGGATTTTGTATAGATTTCATTGGTGAACAAATTAAACATCACCCTCATGAAACGCCAAAACATCTTCCGAATGAACGTGCTTGGTTTGACTTGTTATATCTATCTTTTTTTAATGTTACCTCTCACACGTATCTGTGGGGTGAATTTATACAGAACAAGAAAGAACATGCAAAGTGGACAGCGCATATATTGAATGATTCTGAGGGGATCTGTAAGTCATTTGGAAGACATTCATCCAATGCAGCATCCGTTCTTACGTTGACTGCCTTTCTGAAATTTGCTAGGAAGCAATTGATGCAAACAGACGGAATTCAAGCGAATCGTGTTCAGCGATCAGACGGCTATTGGTATGGCACTGCATTGTTTTCGTTATATGGATGTAACATAGTCTATGAGGAAATTAAAAAAGAGTACAGCACTACTTATTCAGATGGATCTGGAAGCTTTGCAACTACCTCTTATCAAGATGAAGAATGGAAAGAAATCATCACCGATGTGAATGGATTTGAAGTGGGAACGGATGCCGGTACTTCTTCTGGTGGAGGGGATTCCGATTCAGGAAGTAGCTGTAGCTCATGTAGTGGCTGTTCCTCGTAGCGTTGCAAATGGAATAAATTTGAATAAAAAAACGCCTTCTACGATGATTAGTCGCGGAAGGCGTTTTTTCAATCACAAAGTGATTTCTTTCGGATGACACCAAGGCTCGAAGAAGTCATAAATACTTCAAATTGATTCAATCCTTTGGACCAAATGTTTTACAATCCGTTTCTTCACTACTGTTTGCCTGTTTGCCTTTCTGACTAACAACATAAATGGATTTCGCGTTGCATTTGTTTCCAGGATCCCAAAACTTACAGTTGTTCACTTCACAGAGAATTTCTTGAGCCATAGTATCACACCTCCTTTTTGTTAGGATGAACAAATTAAGAGGAATGATACTCATTTTCATGTACAACTATCTACTTAGAGCTACCGTCAGCTTATTTTCTTTTATCGCGCATTGGCTCTAAAATGATCGAATTAATCATCACATTTAATATCGACATTAAAATTGCGATTAATAATGCCGTTCCGAAACCTTCAATGACAAATCCGTCACCCATAAATTTATCCGTTAATAATAGCATTGCTGCGTTAATGACGAATATAAAGAAACCGAGCGTTACAATTGTCGCTGGCAATGTAAAGAAGATTAAAATCGGCCGAACGAGCATATTTACAATTGCTAAAATAATACTGGCAATAATCGCAGTTCCTATACTCGATACAACGAAACTAGGGATTAACCATGAAAGAATAAGAAAAATTGCAGCATTAACAAGAATACCTATAAACCATTTCATCAAACACACATCCTTTTTTAGTAGACTACTAAAATATATACCCTTCCGAACTAATTATAAACCTTAGTCTATTGATTCACTCTCATTACTGTTATTCCACGCATTCAACTATCCGGATAAAGTGTCTGCAAAAATGTTACCGATTGGGTGATTAATTCTCTTAATACATCCGTGTCAACATCATCTACTTTGTTAATATACACACACGCTTTCCCAGTGGTATGCTTCCCAAATCTCGCAAGTATTTCCTCGCGTTCAGTATCACCCGTTGCAAAATACAAACTGATTTTTGCTTTACGCGGTGAGAAGCCTACTAATGGTGCATCACCTTCATGGCCCGTTTGGTATACATAATGATACGTTCCAAAACCAATTATACTTGGCCCCCACATTTTTGCTTCGTAGCCCGTTGTCTCTTCAAAAATAGCTAATAATTTATAGGCATCTGCACGTTTCTTAGGGTTATCCACATCTTCAATAAATTCAATGACGTCGTTGTCTGTTTCCTTCGTTTTTTGTTCGTACATATCAATTTCCCTTCTTTCCTAGATAACAAATTTCCGATTAAACTTTCTATTAGTGTAAACCACCTTGACAAGTAAATAAAGTGTCTACAATTAGTAGGGGTCCAACCACCCGTCCATCAGCACAAACTTATTACGTGCTTCCTACCTAAAAATAAGATAAAATAACAACAGAGAGATAATAAAAGGAGACGATCATATGTTAAGTTCAAAGATCGCAGATGCACTCAATCGACAAATGAACAATGAATTCGACGCTGCACAGGCTTATTTAGCAATGGGCGCTTATTGCGAACACAACAACTACGGAGGTTTTGCAAACTTTTACCTTCAACAAGCTGAAGAAGAACGGTTTCACGGCATGAAAATTTACCAATACTTAAATAACCGTGGAGTCCATGCGAAATTTTCATCCATCACAGAACCCAAAACAGATTTCAAATCCGTTTTAGATACGTTCGAATCCGCATTACAACAAGAAAAATCAGTAACAAAAAACTTCTACTTGCTAACTGACTTGGCTTGGGAAGAAAAAGAACATGCGACGATTTCATTTTTAAAATGGTTCTTGGATGAACAAGTAGAAGAAGAAGCATCCATTGATACACACATCGAATATTTGAAACGCATCGGTGAAGATAAGAATGCACTGTTCCTTTATGAAAAAGAACTTGGTCAACGGGTTTTCACACCAGACAACGCTTAATAATGTGAATCCAAAGAAGCGCCCCTCAACCAGAAGATGGTTTGAGAGACGCCTTTTTTTAATTATGCTATCTTAACGTGCTGATTCTATTAGTGCGCTTACTAATTCAACTACTCGATCCCCAATTTCTGTAGTAGAAGAATTTCCTCCAAGATCAGGAGTGAGTACAGTTTTTTCTTCCAAAACTTTTTCAATGGCCACTAATAGCTGTTCTCCGATATCTTCATAGCCGAAAAAGTCAAACATCTGACTTGCCGACCAAAGTGCAGCAAGTGGGTTCGCAATCCCTTTTCCAGCAATGTCAGGAGCTGAACCATGGATTGGTTCAAACATCGATGGATAGACTCTTTCAGGGTTAATATTTGCTCCTGCCGCAAGACCCATTCCGCCCGCTAATGCTGCACCAATATCTGTTAAAATATCACCAAATAAGTTTGATGTTACAACCACTTCAAAGCGTGCAGGATCTTTAATCATATACATCGCTGCTGCATCGACAAGGTAGGAATAGGTTGAAACGTTCGGATATTCGTTCCCCACTTCTTCAAACACTTCATCCCAAAATACCATCGAATAATTTAGCGCGTTCGCTTTACTAATGCTCGTTAACGTTTTGCCGGATTCCGCTGCAATTTCATAAGCGTAGCGGATGATTCGTTCTGTTCCTTTACGAGAAAAGACACCCGTCTGTAAGACAACTTCTTCAGGTTTCCCTTTAAAAAGCCAATCTCCAGCCCCTGCATATTCGCCTTCACTATTTTCACGGATGAATAGCATATCAATCGTTTCCTTACTTCCGCCAATAATCGGACAAGGTGCTCCGTTTAGCAATGTAATAGGGCGGATGTTGACATATTGGTCAAATTCTTTCCTAATTCGCAGTAGCAAACCCCATAGCGAAATATGATCAGGAACGCCTGGGTAACCAACTGCACCAAGGTAAATTGCGTCAAAAGATTTTAGCTGTTCAATTCCATCGTCCGCCATCATTTTTCCATGTTCTACATAATACTCACAACCCCAAGGAAAATACGTAAATTCAAATTGCATTCTTCCATCCAGTTGCGCGATCTTTTTCATTACTTTAACGCCTTCTTCAATTACTTCTGGACCAATTCCGTCACCCGGAATAACCGCCACTTTAAACGTCTTCATAATGATCAACTCTTTCATTTTTTTGATAAACTATTTTATCTATATAAGTTGAACTTATGATTTATCCGTAATCTCCAGCGAAGGCGCCTTACTGGGGTAGCCGTAGCGATAAGACTAATAGTGATTTTCTATTAGGCTTATCGCGGGAGGCATCCCCAAGCGCCGAGCGTTGTTGGGAAGATTCTTTTGTTCAATTTATAAAGTTACCCTTCCAAGTTCACAACAACTGTCACGGTTTCAACAAGCTCCTGAATGGCATATGCCGGGCCTTCTTTGCCGTTACCACTGTCTTTCACACCGCCATATGGCATCTGATCTGCCCTGAAGCAGCATGTATCATTAATAATAACACCACCTACGTCAAGCAAATAGGGGATTTTATAAGATAAATTCAAATCTGATGTATAAACACCTGCTTGTAGTCCATATTTCGAATCATTAACAAGTTCGATTGCTTCTTCAATGGTTTCATATCCCGATACAGTAACTACGGGTGCAAATACTTCCTCATCCGATACTTTCATTCCTTTTTTCACGTTCATTAATACAGTAGGATAGAACACACTTCCTTCGCGTCTTCCTCCAGTTAAAATTTCAGCCCCAGCTTCTTTTGCTTCTATTACCCATTGCTCAATGCGTTTCGCTTCTTTTTCGTTAATCATCGGACCGACATTTGTCTCAGGATTTAGTGGGTCACCCACTTTCAACAGGGACACTTCATGTAAAAACTTCTCAAGAAACTGTTCTTTAACGGATTGTTGCACGTAAATACGTTGAACTGATATACAAATTTGACCAGCATGTGCAAAAGCCATTTTAGCCAGTTTTGCAGCAGCCTTTTCAACATCCCCATCGCTATGTACAATGGTAGCGGAGTTTGAACCGAGCTCTAAAGTTGCTTTTCTTAAACCAATTGTCTTTTGAATATGCCTACCAATCGCTGGCGAACCTGTAAACGTATAATGAGCAACCCGCTCATCTTGTAGGAGCTGTTCACCAACTACACCTCCACTACCAACTACACATTGTACATACCCTTTTGGTACGCCTGCTTTCTCAAGCAATTCGCATAGTTTAATGGCAATCGTCGCTGTTTCAGATGCAGGCTTAATAATTACTGGATTTCCTGCTGCAAGTGCCGGAGCAACTTTATGCACGACCAGATTCAATGGGAAATTGAAAGGTGTAATCGCCACTACAACTCCGACTGGTTTTTTCACTGTATAGAGGAAACGACCCTGAACATTATAATTCGGGATAATTTCTCCAACGAGTTTTTTTGTTTCATCTGCCGCGATTTGAAATGTTGACGCGGAACGGCTCACTTCAACTTTCGCATCTGTAATGGGTTTGCCGCCTTCTTCTGCGATAATACGGGCAAACTCATCGCTATTTTCACGCAACAGTTCGGATACGCGCATTAATACGTCGTAGCGGTAATCAGGTGCAAATGGTGTACGCTTATGTGCATACACTGCTGCTTCAACAGCTTGATTTACCAATTCCTCATTAGCAACACTAACTTCCGAAAATAATTCACCCGTATATTTATTATATATTTTATGTGTTTCATCCGTTTCAACCCATTGATCATTAATTAAAATCTTCTTTTTTATAACATTGCTCTGCATTTTTTATTCCCCCATCTTTAAATCGCTTTTTTTCTTCAATGCTTCTTTAACAGCTTTGACGATATGACTAGGGGAAATTTCATATTTCTCCAACATTTCATCATTCGGACCCGACTCTGAGTTACGATCCCTAACGCCTACACGAAGCATCGGAACAGGTCTTTCTTCGACAAGTACTTCCGCCACCGCACTACCAAGTCCGCCATAAATACTATGTTCTTCAGCTGTGACAATAACACCAGTTGCTTCAGCAGCTTGAATAATAGCTTCCTTATCCAACGGTTTGATGGTTGGCATATGAACAACTGCTACTGAAATTCCCTCTGATTCTAGTTGTTCAGCGGCTTCAAGCGAACGGACTGTTTGTGTCCCTGTGGAAATGATTGTGATATCTTTTCCTTTTTTTAGTGTCACCGCTTTTCCTAATTCAAAATTATAATCATCCGAAAAAATGTTTGGATACGGATCACGGGCTAGACGAATGTATACCGGCCCTTCATACTTATGGGCGAATTCCATCATCTTTTTAACTTCAACACTATCAGCTGGAGCAAGCACAACTACATTCGCTATCGTTCGGAAAATAGCAATATCCTCTAATGCCTGATGAGTCTTTCCTGTTAATCCCGTCAAAAGGCCGCTATATGCCCCAATCATTTTGACGTTTAACTTAGGTTGTGCAATCTGTACTTGAATCTGATCGATTGCCCGTTTAGAAAGAAATGCGGCAAAAGTAGTTACCCATGGCTGTAAACCCGTTGTCGCAAGCCCCGCCGCTACGCTCATCATATTTTGCTCCGCAATCCCCATCTGCAAAAATTTATCTGGATTATTTACAGCCACCATATCCACTTTTGTAGAGTTTGCTAAATCACCGTCAAGAGCATAAACAGCGGCATCTTCAACAGATAACTTTAGCAACGTTTCTCCAAATATATCTCTCATTGCAACTTTTTCTTTAGATAGTATCGTAGTCATTTCTTAAACCCCCATTTCAATTTCTTGTACTGCTTTAGTTAGCTCTTCATCTGTTGGAATACGTGAATGCCATAAATATGCATTTTCCATGAATGTGACGCCTTTTCCTTTTACCGTGTTTGCAATAATCATGGTCGGCTTTCCTTTTACTTTGCTCTCCTCAATGAAAGCTTCGGTAATTTCCTCATGGTTATGGCCATCAATGCTAATTACATGCCAACCGAAAGCTTCCCAACGTTTTTCAGGTTCCATGACTGGAATTTCCCGCTTCCCATCTTCACCATTCCAACCAAATTGCTGTAGTTTGTTATAGTCCAGTATGGCAACAAGATTGTCTAATTTATATTTAGAAGCTACATCCGCTGCTTCCCATACTTGGCCTTCCTGCATCTCTCCGTCACCAATCATACAAAATGTGCGGAAATCCTGCCCCTGCAATTTCCCACCAAGCGCAATCCCGACTGCTGCTGAAATTCCCTGTCCAAGTGAACCCGTAGACATATCAAGCCCTGGTAAACTATTCATATCGGGATGTGCCTGTAACCTAGAATTGAGTGTATCGAATGTTTTCAATTCTTCAACCGGACAATAGCCTCGTAGTGCGAGTACAGAGTACAACCCAACTGCTGAATGTCCCTTTGATAAAACAAATCGATCACGCTCATTTGAACGTGGATTCTCTGGATCAATCTTCATTTCATTGAAATACAAATTGACAATGAGGTCGGTGGCTGACATTGGCCCACCAATATGTCCGGCCCCCGCATGGTGAACTGTTTCAATAATAAGGCGTCTTGCTTCCGATGATTTTTTCTTTAAAAGAGTTAGTTTTTCTGTAGTTAGCGATTGACTCATTTTAAATTCCTCCAATACTTTAATTTCACTGCAATTATTTCAGGTAATAAAGAGTTAAGCGCTTAACTCACAAGTTAAAAGAACAGAGATGTTTGCACATAAATGCATCTTCATTCTTTTGAAAATTTAAATGTTGCCACGCTATTTAAGTAGCGATGGCAACCACGTTGAAAGTTGCGGGACGAACGTAATAATTATCACATCAAGAATAAAGATGAGTACCAACGGAATCACTGCTTTTGCTATTCGTACAATGGATAGCTTAGTCAGTTGGGAAACAACAAACAAATCGATCCCGACTGGTGGTGTTACCAATCCTACGGCTAAATTACAAACCATTATGACCCCAAAATGGACAGGATCAATTCCTAAACTAACCGCAGTCCCTAACAAGAGTGGAACAAAAATAAGAATCGCCGCTCCCCCATCGAGGAACATACCCGCTAGGAATAAGATGATATTCACAACAATAAGGAATGTATATTTATTTGTAATGACTTCGGATATTGCGTTATAAATCATATCCGGAACGCCCGTAATTCCAATATAGAAGCCGAATAATCCAGCTGTACCAATAACAATCATAATAATAGAGCTACTAATGGCGGAACCTTTCAATGCTTCAACTAACTCCGGAAAGCTAATCTCTCGGTAAATAACGAAGCCAACGACAAAGGAATACACTACGGCGACAACAGATGCTTCTGTCGGAGTAAAGATACCAGAATAGATACCACCAAGCACAATAATCGGCATTAATATAGCTAATATGGCTTTCTTAAATGCATCGAAAACCTCTGGAACACTTTTTCGTTCTTCTCCAACATAGCCACGACGCTTCGCAATAATCAAAGCACTCACCAAAAGAGAAAATGTAATGAGCAGTCCTGGGAGAATACCTGCTACAAAAAGGTCACCTATGGAAACTTCGGCTGCAACTCCGTATAAAATCATTGCAATACTTGGTGGAATGATGATTCCGAGAGCACCCGCAACTGCCTGATTGGCGGCGGCATACTCTACATGGTATCCTCTTGCAACCATGGCTGGAATAAGGATTGAACCGATTGCTGCCGTTGTGGCAGCTCCGGATCCTGAAATCGCAGCAAAAAACATGGACGTCACAATCGCAACCATAGCTAAGCCTCCGGTAAAGTGACCCACCAGTGAACTCGCAAAGGTAACCAACCTTTTTGATATCCCACCGGCTCCCATCAAATTCCCTGCAAGAATAAAGAAGGGAATAGCCATTAACGGGAATGAGTTTAGCGATACAAAAATCCTCTGCGGAATTATTTCCAACGGTAATGTTTCATGCATTAACACACCTAAAACTGTTGATAATCCAAGTGAAAAGGCAATCGGTACACCTAAAAATATCAGTACAAAGAGGGAAATAAAAAAGACTAGTAACATTTTTTCACTCCTTTTTTTCTATGACTTCTTCTTTGCCTATAAATTCTTCCAAAATACATGTAATTGCATTTATCAGAAGTAATAGTCCCCCTATAGGTAAAGAAAGATAAATAAAATACATGGAAATATGCGTTCCTGGAGCAACTTGATTACCAAATTTTTCTGCTACATTTAGACCATAAACAAACAAGATAATGTAGAAAACAATAGAGATTAAATGAGTTATGACCTTAACCCATTTCCTCACTTTCCCCTTCAATGAATCTTGCACAATATCAACGGCAATCAATTTCCCATCACGAAGTGCTAGAGAAGAGCCTATCAACACCATAAAAATCATTAAAAAACGAGATAATTCTTCTGACCAGGACAAGGACGAACCCGCCACATATCGGGAAAACACTTGCCAAAAAATGATAACGGTCATAAATGCCATAACAAGAGCTAGGACATAGCCAAAAATTTTATTCAGGATATCGTTTAATCGGATATAATTTCGTGCTATGTTTTTCATTGTTTCAACTCCCTAATTAAGGATTGGTAATCCCAAATGGTCCCCTTAATCTAATCAGTTTTCAATAGAAATGGGCTGTCTCGCCTGTCAAAAAATAAACTTTCGAGACAGTTCCTTTCATTTAATTAATTTTAGTATTTGAAGTTTCTCACTTTGTCAATCACTTCTTGTCCAATTTGTGGAGCCCATTTTTCGTAGACTGATTCAGTTTTAGCTTTAAAGGATTCTTTATCCGGTTCTGTCAAGATGATTCCTTGTTCTTTTAAGAATTTAGACGCCTCATTGATTTTATCTTCGTTTGCTTGTCTACCGATTGGCTCGGCATACTCGACAGCTTTTATAACCGCCTCTTGCTGTTCTGGAGTAAGTTTGTCAAGAGTTATTTTGCTTATCGCAATCGGTCCTGGAGAATATCGATCCCCTAACAAAGCAACATGGCTTTGCACTTCATAAATTTTAGATGTTTGAATCGTCGCCAATGAATTCGAATGCCCACCGATTACACCTTGTTGTAAACCTGTGAATACTTCTGTCCAAGCCATCGGCGTTGCGTCAGCACCATAAGCATTCCATGCGTCAATTTGCAATTCATTTTCCTGAACACGGATTTTCAAGCCTTTCACGTCGTCGACAGTGTTAATTGCATTATTTGATGAAGTTGACACAAATCCATTTTCAACCCAGCCTAGCACTTTGACATTTGCTTCTGTTTCAAATTTATTAGCTAGTTCATCCCCAATTTCTCCATCTAAAACTGCATGTGCATGTTCCCTACTATCAAATAAGAATGGTAAATCAAACATATTGAACTCTTTGACCCAATTGCCCATTGGTCCTGCGGATTGAACAGTCATGTCCAATGAACCCAATCCCATCAATTCAAATACTTCTCTTTCTCCACCTAAAGAATTATTATAGTGAATTTTAATGCTCATCTTATTATCTGTTAAACGCTCCAACTCTTCCTTGATTGCTTTTGCAGTAACGTCAAATTTTGCTCCCTCTGGCTCTGGAATACTTAAATCAAGAACTACTTGCTTATCTGATGAAGCGCTTCCAGTCGCCGGTTTCTTATCATCCGACGCATCTTTTCCTCCACAACCTACCAATGCTAGTGTAAGTACTGCCAATAAAGCAGTTAGTTTGAATAATTTCTTCATCTGAAATCCCCCTAATTTTTTATTGTTACCCGTATTTTTGAACGGCATCACTTGATACACTACCTTGAAATCTTAATTTGGAAAAACCATTACTTTCAAGCTACCGCTTTGATTATTGGCGGCTTGATTCATCGCCTCTTGAATCTCATCAATTGCGTATCTGTCCGTGATTACATGCCCCACTTGGTTGCCTAAAGACTCCAAGATGCTGATAGCGAGTGGATACGTGTTTGTGTAGCGATAGACGGAACATAAGTCGATTTCCTTTTGCAACATCAATGTCACATTCAGTGGAACTTCTTCTTTTGCGGGAAAACCGATTACAACGATAGTGCCGCCTCTTTTGGTCAATTCAATCGACGACTGCAACGCTTTAACGTTTCCAGAGGTCTCAAGTACCATGTCAACGCCTAACCCGAATGTCGATTTTTCAACTGCTTCAGCAAGATTGGCTGTTGCAATATGGATGGTTTTCGTCGCACCCAATTTTCTTGCAATCTCAAGTCTTAAAGGCTCCATGTCACTAACAATTATCTCTTTTGCACCGAATGCTTTTGCGGCTATAACTGTCATTAATCCAACAGGGCCCATTCCAGATATCACAACACTTGCACCAGGTTGTAATCCCCCTCGCCTGACAGCATGCAAACCGACTGACAGCGGTTCTGCTAGTGTGGCATTTTCGAACGATAAGGTATCAGCTATTGGAAAGAGAAAGTCTTCTCTATGTTTTAAGTATTGAACAAATGCGCCTTTGACTGGTGGCGTGGAGAGGAACTGTACATCCGGACAAAGATTGTATCTCCCCTCTTTACACCATCGACAAGCTTGGCAGGTCACACCAGGCTCAATCGCCACCCTATCCCCCACCTTAAATCGGGTTACTTGACTACCTGTAGCAACTACGACTCCTGCACATTCATGTCCTTGAATATGCGGATATTGCACCATTCTTTGCCCAATACGACCGTGCGTATAATAGTGGATATCTGAACCACAAATCCCGACTGCCATGACTTTGATTAATACATCTTTACCACTCACTTCTGGAACATCTTCTTGTCCCACACTCACTTCTGAAGGTCCCTGTAAGTAAGCAACTTTCATTTTACTCGGTAAGGAATTCTCCTCTTTCCCCCTATTTAAAACAATTACATTTTTCATAAGATAATCTCCTTCCAAATCGTACCTAAGTCCTGTTTATATAAACCCACTTTTCCCTATTCATGACTTAGCAGGACTTTCCCACATTCTTGTTGTTCACACATATCGAAGGCCGCCTTCCATTCAGTTAACGGAAGTTTGTGTGTAATAATAGGCTTGAGATCAACCTTTTGCTGCTCCAATATTTGAATGACTCTGTCCCACGTTTTCATTGAGTGTGCAAGAGAACCAAATAACTGAATTTGCTTGTATAAAATGAAATCATAATTCATCGTGATTTCTTTGCCGACAATTCCCACTTGGATATGTTTCCCCAGTTGTCTGAGAGCTTGCAAACAGCTATTGATTGATGGTCCGGCCCCTGCACATTCAACCGTTACATCGACGCCAAGGCCATTTGTTTCTTTCATTACTATCTCTTGCAAATCAACTTCTGAAACATTAACAACAACAGCTGCTCCTAGTTCTTTCGCTATTTCTAAACGAGTTGCATCCGCGGATGTACCAGCCACAATTACTTTACAGCCCTTTACAGCTAGTAGTGATAAACAGATCAAACCGATAGGACCTGGACCAGAGAGTAAAACGGTGTCACCCACATGAATGGTAGTCAATTCTTCAATTGCCTGAACAGCACAAGCGAGAGGTTCGGATAATGCTGCTTCTTCCAAACTCACGTTATCAGGAATAGTGTAGATCATATCTTCCCGAACAACCGAGTATTTCGTGAAACTGCCATCTATTCCATGACCCATTCCGCGACGTTCAGGGCAAAACATGTAATAGCCTGTTTTACAGTAGGTACATGTTCCGCAAGTAATGGCTGTTGAACCAAGAACAGTGACTCTGTCACCCAATTTCACCTTTTTTACATTGGCACCAACTTCAGCAACGATGCCAGAAAATTCATGCCCCATAATGACAGGTGGGTAACTTTTAAACGTATCATGATAAATGTGTAAATCCGTGCCACAAATACCCGTATATTTAACTTCTACTTTCACTTTATCCGGAGGACATATCGGTTCATCAACAGCTAATAGATCAACGTTACCAAATCCAAGTTTTGTTTTATAAAGCGCTTTCATTGACTGCACCTCCCATTTTTGTCTATAAGATATTAAAGCGCTTACCTAAAAGAAATTAAGGAAAAATTCACCGAATAAGGGATTTTAAATAAATAATGAGTAAAGCGCTTACTTAAATGTCCGTACTGATAAACCATAACAAGCAAAACATTAGCTATTGATTTTGGTCTGCCAATCACATATAGTTCAAAGATAATCACCTTTACATACGCTACGAATTCCACTAATCGTACCATGAAAATCGCAATGGATACAACTTTCCCTCAACACAATAACCTCGCCATAAAAATAAGGTTAAGCGCTTCAACTAATGTTGATAGTTTCGATGTTTTTATTCTATTAGAAAAGATTCGAAAAATCAACATATTTTTTAATTTTTATTTTCATCAAACAATTATAAACATACAAATTGAAAGTGAGGAAACTATGAATGAGAACAACAATCTATGATGTAGCGAAAGAAGCAAAAGTTTCAATTGCTACCGTTTCAAAGGTCATCAACAATAAAGGTCATATTAGCGAGAAAACGAAACGAAAAGTTCAGGAAGTCATAGTAGCGCTAAATTACCAGCCTAACATGATGGCATCAGCTTTAATGGGGAAACGCACGAAAACAATTGGTCTACTAATTCCGGATATCGCAAACCCATTTTTTTCGGAATTGGCACGAAGTATCGAGGATCGCGGACATGAGTTTGGTTACAATCTTGTCATGTGCAGCACCGATTATATACAAGAGAAAGAAAATAAATACATTACACTTTTAAAAAGAAAGAGTGTAGATGGTTTCATCATAGCCTCTGGTTTTGAAAACCTGGATAAAATCGAGGAATTAGTAAAGGAAGATATCCCCGTCGCAATTGTCGCTCGTGATTCTCCAATGTTTTATGTTAACACCGTAGCTCTTGATGATTTTATGGGCGGCTATTTAGCTGCATCTCACTTAATAGAACTTGGGCATAAAAACATCGGAGTTATTGCTCGTGACGTATGGAGTAACAGGGAAAGACTTCGAGGTTTTAAGCAGGCATTGGAAGAAAATAAGCTTGAATTTACGCCTGATTTCGAATTCATAAAAGAAATTAATCATATTGAAGCAGGCAAATACATGACACGTAAATATTTAGATGCACCCCATCCCCCGACCGCTATTTTTGCATGCAATGATTTATTGGCAGCAGGTGTCATTCAAGGAGGTAAAGAGGTTGGAATGAGTGTACCTGAAGATCTATCTGTTATTGGATTCGATAATACAATTCTTGCAACAATTATTGAGCCTCCTTTAACAACAATTTCCCAACCGATTCAAAATATGGGAAAGGAAGTAATGGATATAATGATTTCTATGATAACCGGTGAGGTCAAGGAAAAAAGGCGCCTAACCTTACTTCCATCACTTGTTGAAAGAAAATCCACTTCCAAATTAACTGTATAAAATTCCGAAAATAGTCACTGAAATACTACTATTTCAGTGACTATTTTCGCGTGCACTAATTCAATTTCCAAAAAGTAATTTCATCCAGAAAGAATTGTGTTGACTCGGGAATACTATACCTTATAATTATAATTGTTTTCATATGAAAGGCGTGATGTTAGGGTTGGAAAATAAGCTAAGGTTATATGGCTTTAACAACCTCACCAAAACACTTAGCTTCAACATCTATGATGTAAGCTATGCGAAAAGTGAGCGGGAGCAAAAAGATTATATTGCCTATATTGACGAGCAGTATAATTCTGAGCGATTAACCAATATCCTTTATGAAGTGACGGAAATTATCGGGGCGCATGTATTGAATGTCAGTAAGCAGGATTATGACCCCCAAGGTGCGAGTGTAACCATTCTCATCTCAGAGAAATCCATTCCACTCGGTCTAATTGACGAATCTTGTAATCAGGGTGTGGTTGATATTTTGAAAACACGTGACTCAGTCGTTGGCCATTTAGATAAAAGCCATGTCACTGTGCATACGTATCCAGAATATCATCCAGATAATTCTATCGCCACTTTTCGGGTTGATATCGAAGTTTCAACATGTGGTGAAATTTCTCCGTTGAATGCATTGGACTATTTAATAGGAAGTTTCGACTCAGATATTATTACAACGGATTATCGAGTACGTGGTTTTACACGCAATGAAAAGGGCAAGAAATTTTTTATGGATCACAAAATGACATCTATTCAGGATTATATCGCCCGCAATACGTTGCAGAAATATGATGCGATCGATGTGAATGTGTATCAGTCTAATATTTTTCATACAAAGCTACTGATTAAAGACATCGACCTACAAGATTATTTATTCAACAGGGATGTGTATGAAATACCTCCTAAAGAGAGGCTTCATATTACAAACAACTTACGTAGAGAAATGATTGAAATTTTCAGCGGTTATAATATATACGATGAGTCAGAGGTGATAGAATGACGCTTCTTTCGCAAAATCAAGCTCCAATTATGGAGGCGCTTACCCGCTATAAATCAATGCGGGTCGTTCCTTTCGATGTTCCGGGGCATAAACGTGGAAGAGGTAATCTCGAGTTAGCCGCGTTTTTAGGGGAGCAATGTCTCTCCATGGACGTTAACTCCATGAAACCTTTAGATAATTTATGCCATCCTGTTTCTGTAATAAGAGAGGCTGAGGAATTGGCCGCTCAAGCATTTGAAGCAAAGCACGCCTTTTTCATGGTCAACGGAACAACTTCTGCAGTACAAGCGATGATTATGACCGCATGCACTGCTGGCGATAAAATTATCATGCCCCGCAACGTACATCGTAGTGCCATCAATGCACTTATTATTAGTGGTGCTGTGCCAGTGTATGTGAATCCGGGTCTACACAGTGAACTAGGAATTCTTTTAGGGATGTCCCTAGGAGACGTGGAACAGGCCATTTTAGAGAATCCTGATGCAAAAGCCATTCTCATCAATAATCCTACCTATTACGGGATTTGTTCGAATCTGAAGGCGCTTACCGATCTTGCACATCAACATAATATGCTCGTGCTCGTCGATGAAGCACATGGTACCCACTTCTACTTTGGTGATGATCTTCCGGCTTCTGCTATGTCAGTCGGCGCTGATATGGCGTCTGTTAGCATGCATAAATCTGGCGGTTCATTGACACAAAGTTCTTTTCTCCTCATTAATAATGAGGTGAGTGAAGGTTATACGCGTCAAATTATCAATCTAACGCAAACAACAAGCGGTTCCTATCTATTATTATCTTCCTTGGATATTTCGAGAAAAAATTTAGCTCTTAACGGCAAAGAAATTTTTCGTAAAGTTGCTGATATGGCGCAATATACAAGAGATGAAATAAATAAGATTGGTGGCTATTACGCCTATTCAAAAGAACTGTTAAATGGCGATACAATCTTTGATTTCGATGTAACGAAACTGTCTGTAGATACCCGCGATGTCGGTCTTGCAGGAATTGAAATTTACGATATTCTTCGTGACGAGTATGATATCCAAATAGAATTTGGGGATATTGGCAACATCCTGGCCTATATATCTGTCGGTGATAGGCAGCTGGACCTAGAACGTCTAGTGGCAGCACTGGCCGAAATCAAACGGCGATACGCAAAAGATAAAAACAGCGTATTCGACCACGAGTACATCAACCCGCAAGTTGCATTAACCCCTCAAAAGGCATTTTATGCACCTAAAACCAACGTTCCTCTTTCGGAAAGTGCGGGTCATATTTCTAGTGAATTCGTTATGTGTTACCCACCAGGCATTCCAATTCTTGCGCCTGGAGAACGAATTACTGAAGAAATTTTGGATTACATCGCGTATTGCAAAGAAAAAGGATGCTTCTTAACAGGTACTGAGGATAGTGATATCCTGACTATTAATGTGGTAAAGGAGCATGAGCAATGAACCTATGGTATACAGAACAGCATTCACCCAGCGTCCGTTTTTCAATAAAAGTGGAAGAGCAACTTTATTCCGGAGCAAGTGAATTTCAAAAAATTGATATCCTGCAAACTACGGAGTTCGGTAAAATTCTTACACTCGACGGTCTAATCATGTTAACCGAAAAAGACGAATTTATTTACCACGACATGATTACACATGTCGCTATGGCTACCAATCCTAAGATAAAAAAAGTGTTGGTTATCGGTGCCGGTGATGGGGGTACAGTTCGCGAACTTACAAAATACGAAACAATTGAGCAAATCGATATGGTTGAAATCGACAAATTGGTCGTTGATGTTTGCAAAGAATATTTACCACAGACAGCCTCAAAGCTGACTGATCCTAGAGTGAATTTGTATTATGAAGATGGGCTTAAATTTGTCCGCAATAAAGAAAATGACTACGATTTGGTGATTGTCGACTCTACGGATCCCTTTGGCCCCGGTGAAGGACTGTTTACAAAAGAGTTTTATGGCAACTGCTACAAAGCGTTAAAGGAAGATGGCATTTTGGTTAATCAGCATGAAAGCCCTTTCTACGCCGAAGACGCCCTTAGCATGAAGAGAGCCCATCAACGTATTAAAGGATTCTTTCCGATTTGTAATGTCTACCAAGTGCATATCCCAACCTATCCATCAGGTCATTGGCTATTTGGGTTTGCGTCTAAAAAGTTTAATCCGATTCAAGATTTAGATGCGGCGGCATGGAACGAACTCGGTCTAAAAACAAAGTATTACAATACAGCTATCCATGTCGGATCGTTCGCCCTTCCAAACTACGTGAAGGAGCAATTGGAAGATGCTAAGTAAAAATATAGAAACGTTTATTGGTTGTGACAATGCGTACGAAGAATCCAAGATCGTTATTTTCGGGGCTCCCTTTGACTCCACAACTTCTTTTCGCCCTGGGACACGTTTTGCCAGCAAAGCCATGCGCGGTGAATCGTTTGGGATTGAAACGTACAGCCCTTATCAAGACAAAGATTTAGAGGATATCACCGTGTTTGACGGTGGCGATTTGGAACTAAGCTTTGGGAATACGTCAAGAGCATTGGGACAAATTGAGGAGTTCACAGCTCTTGTTCTCGAAGATGGCAAGATCCCTTGCATGATTGGCGGCGAGCATTTGGTGACGCTAGGCGCCGTCAGGGCTGTTGCTAAAAAGTATCCCGATGTACATGTAATCCAATTTGATGCACATGCAGATTTGCGTGAGGACTATCTTGACGAAACGCTTTCGCACGCTACTGTCATTCATAGAGTGTGGGATTTGCTTGGGGACGATCGGATTTTTCAATTCGGTATTCGCTCTGGAGACCGCAGTGAGTTCCAATGGGGGAAAGATCATATCTTCACAAATAAATTCAATTTCAATGGATTAGAAGATGTGGTTGAAAAGTTACAAGGTAAACCTGTTTATTTGACCATTGACTTGGACGTTCTCGACCCTTCTGTCTTCCCTGGAACAGGTACACCGGAAGCGGGCGGCGTCAGCTTCATGGAATTACTCCATGCGATGTTGAAGGTCAGCGGACTCAATATTGTCGGCTGCGACGTGAACGAGCTGTCACCAATCTATGATCAAAGCGGTGTCTCCACAGCTACTGCATGCAAAGTATTGCGCGAATTATTATTATCACTTAAAACGAATTAAAAAATATAACCAACGGGGTGTTCATTATGGGGAAAGCTTTAATTATCGGTGCTGGCGGAGTAGCTGGTGTAGTTGTTCATAAATGTTGTCAGGTTCCTGACGTGTTCGAAGAAATCTGTATCGCAAGTCGTACAGTTTCGAAATGTGACGCGTTGAAAGAAAAGCTAGACGGCGGTCGCACTAAAATTCAAACAGCTCAGGTAGATGCAGATAACGTGGAAGAATTGGTTGAACTTATCAACCGTTTCCAACCAGATATCGTCATCAACGTGGCATTACCTTATCAGGATTTGACGATTATGGATGCGTGTCTTGCTACAGGTGTTGACTATGTCGATACAGCAAACTACGAGCCTCTTGATGAAGCGAAATTTGAATACAGTTGGCAATGGGCATACCGTGAGAAATTTGAAAAAGCAGGCATCACTGCCCTACTTGGAAGTGGCTTTGACCCTGGCGTAACGGGTGTATTCTCTGCTCATGCACAAAAGCATCATTTCGATGAAATCCATACGATTGATATTGTAGATGCAAACGCTGGTGATCACGGCTATCCTTTCGCAACTAACTTCAACCCAGAAATCAATATTCGCGAAATAACGGCAAACGGTAGCTATTTTGAAAATGGCGAGTTCATTGAAACACCACCCTTGTCCATCAAACGCGTATATGATCTACCTGAAATCGGTCCAAAAGACGTTTACTTACTTCATCATGAAGAATTGGAATCTTTGGCCCTTAATATTAAAGGCATTAAAAAAATTCGCTTCTGGATGACGTTCTCGGAAAACTATTTGAACCACTTAAAAGTACTTGAAAACGTTGGCATGACTGCTATTGAGCCTATCATCTTTGAAGGAAAAGAAATCGTTCCATTGCAATTCTTAAAAGCTATTCTACCTGACCCTTCTTCTCTTGGGCCTAGAACAATAGGAAAAACAAATATCGGTTGTATCTTCCAGGGTATAAAAGATGGCAAAGAGAAAACCTATTACGTGTACAACGTTTGCGACCATCAAGAATGTTATGCAGAAGTTGGCTCACAAGCAATTTCATATACAACTGGCGTTCCTGCAATGATTGGCGCGATGCTTGTAATGACAGGTAAATGGAAAAATCCAGGTGTTCACAATATTGAAGAGTTTAATCCAGATCCATTTATGGATGCACTCAACAAATACGGACTACCGTGGCAAGAAAGCTTCGATCCTAAACTAATTGATTAAGGGGGAAATGACTTGGAATTGACTATCGATTTAAACGCACTCCCCTCCCCTTGCTACGTCGTAGATGAAAAGCTTCTCATTAAAAACTTGGAAAAGCTCAAATCCGTCGCAGATCGAACCGGTTGCAAGATTTTACTAGCCCAAAAAGGGTTTTCCATGTTCTCTGTCTATCCACTTATAGGGAACTATTTGAATGGTGTAACCTCCAGCTCTGTATTAGAAGCAAGACTCGGTTATGAAGAAATGGGCAGAGAAGTTCACACTTATGCCCCAGCCTTTTCAGACACTGATTTTGATGAAATCCTGTCCTATTCCGACCACATTGTATTTAATTCATTTCAACAATGGAATAAGTTTAAGGACAAAGTCAAAAACCATCCAAAGCACATCGAGTGTGGTCTGCGCATTAATCCCGAGTACTCTGAGATTGAAGTTGATATGTATAATCCCTGTTTCGCACACTCACGATTCGGGGTTACATTGGAGAACTTTGAAGCAGACCAACTTGATGGAATCGACGGGCTGCATTTCCATACGATGTGTGAGCAAAACTCGGACACGCTTGAGCGCACGATAAAAGTAGTCGATGACAAGTTTGGTGAATCCATTAAAAACATGAAGTGGATTAATTTCGGCGGGGGACATCATATTACGAGACCGGATTACGACCTAGAAACACTCGTCCGTTCGATTTTGTATATGAAAGATAAATATGGAATTGACGTGTATTTAGAACCCGGCGAAGCTGTCGCCCTAAATACAGGCTTCCTTGTTGCTACTGTTTTAGACATCCTTGATAACGGAATGCCGATTGCCATCTTAGATACATCAGCTGCCTGTCATATGCCCGATGTATTAGAGATGCCCTATCGCCCCGAAATCATTGGTGCGGGAATGCCCAATGAAAAGGCTCACACCTATCGTTTTGGTGGACCCACTTGCCTTGCTGGTGACGTCATTGGTGATTATTCTTTTGACCAGCCATTGAAGCCCGGCGACAAACTCGTATTTTGCGACATGGCCCATTATTCAATGGTGAAAAACAACACATTCAACGGCATTAACCTGCCCTCGATTGTGTTGAATACGGTTAATGATGAGATTAAAGTCATTAAACAATTTGGCTATGAAGATTTTAGAGGACGTTTGTCTTAATTGTGTGGATTGGTCGCTTGATCATGTGAATTGGTCGCTTCGCGGGCGTAATCAGTCGCTTGCGTTGCTAATTGGTCGCTTCGCGAGGGGAATCTGTCACTTGCGTTGCTAATTGGTCGCTTCGCGAGGGGAATCAGTCGCTTGAGTTGCTAATTGATCGCTTCGCGAGGGCAATCTGTCGCTTGCGTTGCTAATTGGTCGCTTCGCGAGGGGAATCAGTCACTTGTGGTGCTAATTGGTCGCTTCGCGAGGGGAATCTGTCGCTTGCGTTGCTAATTGGTCGCTTCGCGAGGGGAATCAGTCACTTGCGTTGCTAATTGGTCGCTTCGCGGGCGCAATCAGTCGCTTTTAAAAAAAGAGGCAACGTCAACCATATATTCTGGTTGACGTTGCCTCTTTAACTCTTACTTATACAGGTGATTATACAGAAATAACCCTAAGACAAATTACAAATCTTTCTCCAAGACAATCTTGTGTGTCCCTTTTTTCGACGTAAATGTTTCAATAATATCAAACCCATTCTTGATATTCAAGATTAACATTTCACGGCGATGATTCCTCGAAATCGTACGTATCCTACTATAGCCCAGCTCTTTTACCAACTTATGTTGCATTCGCAATAGTGTAGAGGCAATCCCTTGTCCGCGATAGTTTGAATGAACGCCGCCCAACCAGCTATAAAAATTCCCATCATCTACTTCATAACCGATTTTAAAACCCACTACCCGATCTGCATCGATTGCAACACAGAATAACATCCCTTGCTCACTCTTTAGTTTGTCAACAGAAAGCTCTGAGCCTTCAAATACATGCCTATGTAGCTCATGAATGCCTTCTAGTATCTCTTGTTTAGGGATTTCTTTGTAATTATGAAACTCCAATCTAATCCCTCCTTTAATAGAGACGTTGGCAACCACATGTTGTAGTTGGGCGTTGCCTCTATTCCTTTTACTACAATGTTTTTTTCAATAACTCTACTTCCGCCAAACTCAACTTTGTCAATTTGGCAATATTGCCATCCGATAAACCCTCGCCTAGCAACTCCATTGTTATTGTTATACTTCTACGTTCTTCCATCTTATCCCGAATCTCACCCTTGATTTCACCTTTCCTGCGCTCACTAGTCATCAATTCTGCAAGCGTAGGGGATAAATCCTGCCTGTCGCCTCCTCTTCTAAAATAGGTCGTATCGTATCAACCAATTATTTCGTCATTTCATCCCGCAACTGCAATAGATAGTCAATGAAGTAGAATAATGTATTTCATTTCAGTATAACATATAGCATTATAGGAACATAGGCTTCAATATGAATACGCACTAATCAAACCACGCCTCCATCAGCCACTGAAATTCACGAATTCTGTTTCGTATATATCCCAAGAAATAGTCCATTTAAAAGGAATAAACTCAATGAGATTTCTCCTTTTCACTTTATTTAAACAATGATTATAGGCAATCTTATACAACCAGGCACTTCTATTATCGATTTCCAGAAGCTTCTTACTCTGAAATGCTTTTAAGAATACTTCCTGTGCAGCGTCTTCAGCATCTTGGGTATTTCTAAGGATGTTATAACAGTACACATAAATTTTTTGATGGTATTCACTTAGTAAATCCTCAATCAATTTACTATTCGACTCTTGAACACCATATTCTGTTCCGCTGACATACACTTCCCTTGCACCTCCTTTTTTACCTTCTCACTATGTAAGACAAGCAACTACCTATAAATGTGACAATTTAAAAATTTCGTTTTTAAAAAATCAGTATAACTTAAGCGTTTTGACGAATAGTATCTTTGAGTTCATTAATTTAATGGAGACCAAGGCTTGGAGGAATTATAATTGAAGTATCTGGGGATGAAAGGGTGAGCGAATTGACAAACAAGCGACAGTTGTTGATGATTACGGCGCTGTCATTTTTATTGATTATTGGGGCATGTAGTGATAAAAACAAAGTGACTACAATGCCTTCAGAAACAACTACATCTAAAAAGTCACTAGGAAGCACATACGGGTTCACATCCTTAAATTTGACTATCGATACAAAAGAGATGACTGAAGCACTGATTGCAAACTACGATGAAAAACGAGCCAAAACAGAAGCAATGTACCAAAACAAAATTGAAGATCTCTACTTGCACGGCAACAAAGCAATGGAAAAACTCGATTCGATTTTTAACGATTTCCCCTTAGAACCTGACATGGATGAAGAAGACCTGATTAAGAAAGCCTCTGAGTCATTTGACATTGTCGATTATAAAAAATTGAAATTGGAAATCAAATTTAAAGGGCATGAAAAGAAAAAAATGTTGCTGACAAAATAGACGGTATCTCCTGACACTAAAACAATCGTATTAATTGAAACAAACATAATTGTTTCAATTAACACGATTGAATACCGTGATTCAGCGGCCTGTTACCAGTCCCGCCACTCTTCGGTTACGTCTTCATTAGTAGGATACCCTGCAAGATTAGCCGCCCTAATGATAAATTCGCATAAGTTCTCCCGCTCTCCTGTTTCGATTAACTCATAACCACACCGGCCGTTTATTGTGTTTAACTGTCCTACAACGGATTTCACACACGCCATAATTTCATCCTCGCCACCACAAACAGATAATCTGTCAATAAAGTTGTCTAAAATAAACCCACAACAATCTACATCCTCGTCCATATAAGGTTGATTGAAATCTTCCTCGTCATCGTCATCCTCTGGCGTAATGTAACTCCTCATTGAGTCCAAAATTTTTTCTTCTTTGCAAGCTTTAAATTCTTGAAGGTCACTCGGAAACGAAGATTCTTCTACATGTACATCTCTATTATTAAAATGGAGGCAAGACTTTAAAAGGACCAAAGCAACTTCATCTATTGGATTGAGATCTATTGTCCGCTCAAACGCTTTTACTGCTTCTTCATGCTGTCCAAGGTAATAATAGGCATATCCCATTCGAAAGTGCCAAAGTGAATCGTCCTTTCCTTGTTCTTGAATAGATAAAAGCTGTTGAATCGCTTCCTTATAATGGTCTTCGTTATTCAAAGCTCTTGCCAAATGAGAAACTAAATCGTAATCCCTATCCGATTTGGGTATCTCTGAAATTCGATCTATAATTTTCTCGTATTCACCATCTTCGTGCCAGAGAATAAGCTGTTTGAAAAGGTCTTTGTCCATTGTGGTTTCCTCTTTTTTTTATTGATTAAAACAGTAATTCTAAGCGAGCAAAAAATCCACAGTTCTTCAGGTTGTCCCTTTCTTCCTCTTCAAAAAACCAAACTTTGTTTCGGATATGATAATTGCAATGAGGATAAGAACTGCGCCGATTATCATTTTCATTGTCATGACCTCACTTAAAATCAACACCGAAAATGCCATTCCCCAAAAAGCTTCTGTCGAAAGGATAATAGCTGCCTTGGTTTCTGTAATAAATTTCTGTGCAACAGTTTGCAATAAATACGCGATTGTTGTTGAAAAAATCCCGAGATAAATGAGTGGGAGCAGCCCTTCCGATTGGAAAGTAAAAGTTGTTTCTCCTCTGAATAGGACTACGATACAGCTGATAATCGCAGCTATTGTCAGTTGAATAATCGTAAGAAGAATTGGGTCCTCGTCTTTAACAAATTTGGCTGTGTAAAAGATATGGAACGCAAACCCAACTGCACAGCTTAAGGTCAGCAAATCCCCGCTATTGATTTCAGACGACAATTTTAATGATAAAACTGCTACGCCAATCAAGGCCGTTACAGCTCCAATTAATTCAAACAGGTCGATTTTTCTCTTGTACATCAAAAATCCAATGAAAGGAACAATCACAACATTTACCGCAGTCAAGAACGCATTTTTTGAAGGTGTCGTATATTGCAGTCCAACTGTTTGAAGAACAAAGGCAATATAGAGGATGAATCCCAATATCGCCCCTTTAATAAGTGTACTTTTCTTTAGTTTCTTTAGTTTTTTATAAAATAAAATACCTAAAATAACTGCACCGATTACGAATCTTCCCGCCAAAATCTGATAAGGTGTGTAGTGTTCTAATGACATTGCACTCGCAACAAATCCACTTCCCCATATAATTGCCGTAATGATTAACCCTATTTCACCACTATATTTCCGCATTTGATTTCCGCCGTCCTTATTAATAGCATTCATCTAGTGTACCAAATCGGATAGTAGAATCACAGACTGTGATTTCAACTAAAATAATTATGTTATTTTTAACAAACTTGATTGTTTAAGCCTTCTCAACTGAATGCGTAACTGCCACTGCAGACCAGGGGAAATGAATAAAAGTAAAAACACCGATTTCAACAATTCTCTTTGTTGGAATCGATTTTGAGATTACCTCAATACTCTTCATAAAGGTATTCATCGAAGTTACCTTTACGATTTATCATTTTCCAATCGTTCTACAAGTCTTTCTAATAGTGTACCAAGCATTTCAACATTTGAATTCATTGCATTATTTTGTGATTCTTCTTTTTTTAATTCATCAATTTGACTTTGCAATTTTTCAAGTTCTTGTTGCTGTTGCGCATCGGAAATCCGCCCCTCTTCTATTGAGATTACGCTGCCAATCGTTTGTAAGGCATCGCCGAATGTGGATATGGCCGAACCCCAAAGCGAAATTTGTGCACCCCTATCTAGGGAATTATTCTTATTTGACGTTTCATGGTTTTCGAACTGGTTGTTTTTCCACAAAGCAATCGCTCCTCTACCCATTTTCCCCATGATTAATTACAGCTTATTGAATAGTATATGTTTGAATATATACTTGGGGAACTTTGAACCTCCCACGACTGAAGTCACGGGATTCTATCGTCTAAAAGACACTAAAACCCCGCATAGACCTACGGCCGGCTTCTTTATTGTCATTATCGGAACAGATATCCCGATGCAGCCACATCAGCTTAAACGTGTTCCCAAGCGAGCGACCATTGGAATTGGAAGAAATGGTAGCCCTATGGAAGCGGTTCGGGTGATATCTTCCTGGCATTTTCAACTGCCAATGAAATGGAGATTCCCGCCTTGTCGGATGAGAATTCAAACCAAAATATCCAATTCTCGCAGAGCATCCTGTGCATTCCTACTAGGATTCAAAGATTGGATTACCGCTTCCTCAATTGTAGATCCATCGTAGATTTTCTTTATCACTTCTATTGAAATTGGTATATCATAGTAGTCTTGTGCCCACTCCACATAATCTTCCGGTGTTTTCACTATCATACTTAGTAAAAATTCAGAGCCATCTTCCTCATCTTTGGGAATTTGCACGTCACCTTTCCTCCACGTTGTATCATTGATTTCACGCCAAATACAAAAAGTCACATCTTCTTTTTCAAACGCTTCATCATCGAGCAAAGCCAATAAAGAAGCCGGAGTTTGGTCATAAATACTGGGAAACACTTCATCTTCCTCCCTTGCATACGGGCTTAATCCAGATTCGTGATCGAAACCTTTCATAATCACTCCCTCTGAGGCAAACAAAATAAATAGATTATCCCCAGAACCATTATCAATAGTGGCTAATGAAACATTCGGTGCCCATTGCGAATCAAAATTGTAATAGCGAAGCCAGTCTTCTTCACAAAAAATTATGTCCAAAGCAGCCAAAGTGAGCATCCTTTTTTTCAATTCATCTGGTTCTACTAATGATTTCATGTCTATCCTCTTTTCCTACATATTCATATGTATTTATTTTGATAACGGTGCTGTCACTAAATCATTCATGTTAATCCGAACAAACATGATTGTTTAGTCTCTGATAATTCAATAACTGCCGTCTGTGGGGATGCCTACACTTTCTCCAATTCATCTAAAAAGACCGGCCGTTTACTTCAGCTTGCCAATTCGTATCGGTTATTGCGAATAAATCCACGACATGCCCATGCCTGAAATATTCACGTCCACGTTGCAAAATAATAGCTAAAATTTTATTTTCGAAATTCTTTAAGTTCATATAGGTCACCTGCTTTATTTTCATTGTACTTATTTTCTCATTTTGAAACCTATATGTGAAAGTTGTTAGGTACTAATTGTATACATTTCTCCGTGGTGTTTGCCTGCGAGTAGTTCCAACTTATCACAAAAAACACTCCGCAACCTCTTGCCAATTGTTGAGTCGAGTATAGCCGGTTACATCGCGATTATGTGGCGCTGTAAAAAGCATACCTTTTCCTTTGAATGTAGCTAGATTACTTGGTGTATCGTCAATTAAATAATCTGCATGAATAATGCTTTTATCCCCGCAAAAAACAAAATTATTTTCATTCAAAAAGCCAAAATTCTTTTTTAACCATTGATATTTCGGGGCTAAAGATACCGGAAATTCCATTGCAGCCGTTACAATATAAATGTCATAATGAACACTTAGCTTTTGTATAACTTCTTGACTATCTTTGATCACTTTTAACTCCAGAAAAAATGATTCATTCGCTAAATAATGATCCATCTTTTCTGCAAATCTGGCATCTAAATCGACTAACATTTTACCTTGCAAATCTTCAGTTGTGTAATTCTTGTTGAATTCCTTATTGAATAGTTCTAGACAGCTCGTACTGAAATGTGACAATACCTCATCCATATCAATTGCAATTCGCTTCAATTCAATGTCCCCTTTTCGGATATAATCTGTAACCGTCTGCCTTACTCTATACATCTGTTTATTCAGTATAATAGAAAGTACGTACGATTATATGCGGAATTACTTGATTACAGCCATAAAAATGTACCACTTCTGTCATCATTTTTACCAGTAATTATCACAATATTCACCACTTGTTGCCAGTTTTTTTACCAATGGGGAAATATTTTAAATAATGGAGGGTTAAAAAAAGCCTAATTCATCTTTCTTTTTAGCGAGGAATCAGGCTTTTGATCTTCTGCAATCGCACCGGTTTCAGGAAGATAGCTGATTATGAATGATTGTTTCCTTTCTTGCTATAAATTTCGTAAGCAAAGTATCCAAATAAATAGCCTATTCCAGCTCCTAAACTAACCGTAGATAGTAGAGAGATTTGGAAAAAAACGCTCAAAGTTACACCGATAGCACAACCAAAAAGCATTCCCATTGGTATTAAACTATCTAATAAATCTTGAGCGCCTTTTGATTTTTTCTTACCTAGATTTCCTTGGTTTTGGTTTTGGTTATATTTATGTTCAAGCCTTTTAATTACAAGTACTACAATTACTCCCGCTATTACAACAGGTGCAATCCCCATGACAAACCCCATGTTAAAACCCCCTTTCACTTTTTAATCAGATCATACCTGCTACTTAAAATTTTATTCCGATAATTGGCCCGAATATTGAAGACAGTTCTTATTGAAAATCAATCAAATTAGTACCACAAGTATAACATTTACGCATTTTATATAGTAAACTCAAATTCTTTTAAGAATGGATTTTTTGTTATTAAACTTTTTACCCTCTCTATTATGTTAGGCCCTTTGGGTGTACCGCCGCTTCTATTAAGCAAGATCCATCTGAGACAAGCCAATGCTTCAAAAGCTTCAAGATCTTTCTGCTGAACATGATTCTCCAATAGATAAGCGGAACGAAACACATATGCATACCGCTCTGAGACGTATATTTTTATCAGAATAAGTGACCACGCAAAATCATATCTGGGATCCCCCAATTGTCCGTTCGTCCAATCTATTACGGTATATCGATTATTTTTCTCCAAAATGTTTCTTAAATGGAAATCGCCATGAATAATACGTTCTTGCTTTATTTGAGTTATTTGAACAAGAGAAATCAGTGCATTATTTATGTCATAGTATTCTCCTACACCAGGAAAAAAATAGTCGATGAAATCGGACTTTAGAAGGTGTATATTTCCAATCTCTTTAACGTGAACTTTATGTATTTCCGACAAGATGTTCGCAATTACTGTCATTTTCTTTTCATCCACTTCAAGAACTGGCATTCCGTCAAATGTTGTTAACAACACCTTCTCTCCGTGTGGATTTATACCCCACCCCATTGGTTTAGAGACTGACAATCCTCTTTCAAATAGGACATTCAATAAACGATATTGGAGACTAACATCAGGTTTGGAATTCTTATTCCATACTTTCAATACAAAAATATCTTTATCTGAACATATTTTCATGACCTCAGCTTCAAATCCTTGATCCATTGGATGAGTGGTTAAGATGGCTTCTTGATTTAATAAATCATCCATAATTCCATCTTTTTCTACCCAATCCACGATACCTATAGGGTTTCCCATGAATGTTCTTCCTTCCGTATGGTTATTCATATTCTCTTCTTAATCGGATGTATAAATTGACCTTACATTTCCTTTACTTATCCTGAGCACGGACCATCGTCGGCATCATACTCAACATTCGGCAACCATTGGGTTAGTGACAGTCACTAAAACAACCATGTTAATTAATAAAAATGATTGTTTTAAATTCGCTGATTAAAAGAGTGGCCATCACTACAGACTAACTATGAGTTCTACTGCTCGTAATTAAAATACCGTAATTAAAATCCTTGCTAAGTTCAAGTAATGCTATTTTTCATAATCTATCTTTACAAATCGAAATCATACTTGAAGACAGATACTGTATACTAGAAGAAACTTGAAAAAACGGATGTGATTCAATGGAAACGATACGAATACCTGTCGGAGCCGAGGCGATTATCAGCACTTCAAGTAAAGGTGATCAGTCTAAATGGCGGATTGGCGATAAATGGATAAAAAAGAACGCACGCAGCTACGAAAACACAGCTGAAAGCGTAGCATCACTTATTTTACAAAGCACAACACGCTCCCCTTCTCAATATGTGACATACACACCCTGTATCATTGAAGAAGCAAATGGTGAACTATCAGAAGGTTGCTATTCACTTGATTTTCGTGGAACGCAGCAAGAAGTGACACTTGAACGACTGCATGAAGCAAACTTTACAACAACTGATTCCATAGTAAATAACACACGTCTTTCGACAGTAGAAAAGTTCAACGCCATCATAGAACAAATCCATGGATTTACAGGACTAGATATTACAGATGGGATTGCCCGAATGCTTGCGTTTGATGCGTTTATTTTGAATGAAGATCGTCATACAAATAATATTTTATTTCTATATAATCCACCTACAAAAACGTGGGAACTTGCACCGATTTTTGATAATGGCTTGAGTTTACTTTCTGATATAAAAGACTATCCCTTAGGTAAACCGATAAGTGTGCTAAAACGTTTAGTACGTGCGAAGCCTTTTAATTCATCATTTTCAAAGCAACTTGCACTTTATAAAGGAAAGCCGTTCATCAATAAAGATTTACTTTTACAAAATATTGATAACGCCAATTTTGAAATGGGACGTGCCAAGGATGTTCTGCTTTCACAGCTACGAGACCCGCAGTTTAATCACCTTATCATCGAAGGATGTGACATTGATGATTGATTACATGAAGTTCAATGTGATGTGGATGAATGACGTCATTGCAACTGTCGATTTAAAGCCAAAAAACGGCGGCACCCCTTATGTTATTAATTATATTGACGATTTTAATAAACAGTTTTCACCGAATATGGAGGGGCATATTACACTTGAAGAGCTAGAACGTTGGCTAAAATGGCGTACCTTTCCCCCTACACGTGTGAATGCTGATGAATTACTTACGGCGCTTGAATTGAATGCATACAACCGCTGGGGAATTGTTCGCAAAACACATGGGGTTATGGCAGATGATGAAATTTGGCTACGTTTTAAAGGGGAAGAGCATCTACGACACCAAGATGTTTGCTTACGTAAGGATTTATATTATCCTGAGTTGGAGGAGTTGTTTGATGAGTTATTTGGTGACAGTCACTAAAACAATCTATTTTATACATCTGTTTATTCAGTATAACAGAAGGTACGTACGGTTTATAGGTGGGATCTTGAAATTATTCCACCACACCTATATCATAATCACAGGAAATAAAAAGGCTCTATCCTTCTTTGGATTTTATTATCGTCTAGTGGCAATTGACTTCCTTGAAATGCAAATCTTTGAATTGTATAATAAACGTAGGTATTGAATAAACTAAAAAATACCCCCGATTTCTGAGGTCGGGTGGACAGTACAATAGTAGGTCCCTTCAAGGGGTCGGCCATTTGATAAGAGTAACCCATCTGAGCTATGCACTCAAGAATGGGTTGTTTTTGGTTAAACGACAGCATCAACATAGCAAACGTTGCAAAAGCGATTGCGAACATTAACGATTCGAAAACTGACATCAGCACCACCCCAGACCCGTACGATACTGATTACGACCATAAAAACATACCACTTCTGTCATGTTTTTTACCGGTGATTGCCACAATATTCACCATTTGTTGCCACCGTATTTACATCGTTAAGAACTCTGGAAGATAAAAAGTGCTAATTTTTCATTGTTTTATTAGGAAGTTAGCCTTTCGTTATTAAGCAATATGGCTTTTGTCTAAGAATTAAAGACTTGAAAATTCTTTATAGTTCATTTGAACTCCTCCTCTAAAATAGCGTAATAATATTCATCCCACCATTCATTACCTTTTGGAATACATTTTTTAAAAAAGCCTTCCCTTCTCATTCTAATCTTCTCCATAACTCGGTATGATGGAATATTCTCAGGCTGACAAGTGGCTATAATCCTATGTAAGTTCATTTCTTTAAAACCATATCCCAAGATGGCTCGTGCTGCTTCAGAAGCATACCCTTTTTTTTGATACTTAGGATTAAAAACCCACCCAATTTCATAAGTATGCTCACCAAAATACTTATGAAAAATGATATGCCCTATAATAATATTTCCATCTAATAATACTACAGGAAATTTTTCAGCATTATTACCTTTATTTTTTTTTACAAATTCTTTTGCATCTTTTTCAGTAAAAACCTCTTCAGGCATATACTCCATAACATTAATGTCTGACGTATACTCATATACAGCTTGCCAATCTTTAAGTTCAAACTCTCGTATCAATAGCCTTTTTGTTTTTATATCCATTACACAAACTCCCATCAAAAATACTTCCCTTTATCTATTCGATATTATGACAACAATAACCTCTGAAAATACTAATTCTACAATATGGCCCTATTACTGAACAGGCACAGATCCTTACTCTGAAAATGCGCCCATTAGTTGAAGTAAAAATTACTCAAACTTAAAGTCATATCCTATATAGTTAAATAAATTTCTAAATCCTATATTCTCTGCAACCGCAATTGAAGGCTTATTAGACTCCATACAATCCCAATACGGAACAAGATTATTTTCCAAACAATTTTCCACAAAAGTTATGGCTACTTTTTGTGCTAACTTTTTACCTTGATGCTCTTCCAAGGTTTCAATATCAATACAATGTACATTATCAACTACAAAACCTGAGAAACAGACACTTACAATTTTATTTTTACAAACTACACCGTAACCAACGCCTTCATTAAAGAACCTCTCGGGTGAAGACCAGCACTCTAATATTTTGGAATGTAAAAACTCAATATTTTCAATTGATTTATCACTGTTTTTAAAAAGTATTTCACTAATTTCGACAATATTATATCCTTCTTCAATAGCAAGTTCGAAGTTGCCTTTATAATCGTTTTTTTGTAACGTATAAACCCTCTGATTCCAACTTCCTAAATTGCGGTTTTCAAATACCTTTTTAATAGTCTCATCCCACTTATTATGATTACCAATACCCTCAAACCAAGTTAATCCTACCTTCCTTGCTTCTGGAATGATTACTGTATCAATAAAATGATTTAATTCGGTATTGAACACTTCGTTTCTTTCATCTCCAATAAATAAAAAACCGTCGTTATTACCTAACCAGATAAATCCCGAAGCAGGAGATTCAATATCATCTACAAAAATACGACCAGGATTTACTCCTTCGACTACTGCTTTAATTTCTAATTGACCTTGCTCATATAACAAATCACTACATCTGTAGAATTCAGACTTTTTTAATTCTGATATCATTATTTACCTCCTTATCTATCCAAAATTAATTAATTTAGGAATATTTTATTTTTTTAACAATCCTACTTTGTTAGTTTAAGTACATCCCTTCACAATCTCTTCACTATACAACCTAACCTGTTCTTCGACAATCTGGCCAGTTTGCGGAAGACTGCTTTTATTGAAAATCAATCAAATTTTCAGAACAATTATTACAGTTTGATTCCAAAAACTATGGGTTTATAGTTTTGATCTTCCAGAAGATATGAAGTGGTAAACAGTCTGTCATTCATTGGTACATTTTTTGTCGTCCAATGGTAAAAACTATATCAAGGATGATACATTTCATTAGCTGTAATCAGATGCGAATCATGCATCCATTGCCGCAGGACGCGGCGAACTTAGAATGCCTTTCCCTTGAATTCGGGAGTGTGCCAACCATCCTTGAGTCACCTATTCTATTGTCCTACCATTATACCATACAAACATTATTTTAATCCATTATTTAAAGTATTCTGTGTAATAAGATCCTACTGAATAAACGCCATGTTAGTTAACATCAAGTATTCAGCCTACCTTCATAACTGGATTAGCATTCCGTTCCTTCACCTTAATGATGTCACCAGGTTCGGAGTGTCTCACGGAAGAGGTCGTCCAATTCACCATCTATATTTATGACAGTGGGTTTGATTTCTTTGGCTCGTTTCTCCAGCTGTTCAAACTGGACTCCAATAAAATTATGCACACAATCTATTTTCGACTCAAGATCCAGTTCCTCTCCAGCCTTTTTCCTTGCTACTAGCATCTCTATCTCACCGAACATTTCCCCTTTAGGGACGAGTTCCTGTACTAATTGATCAAATGACATTGGCGGCATCGTGAGGTAACGGTCAATCCACTGCGCTGCCAAAATCGGTCGCAGCACATAGAAGTACTTTTTAATTTTCACTTGCTCTCCTTTAAGATATAACCGTTCGGTACTCTTCGCCATGCTTAAGTAATGATACATACAAGCTTTTGGTGAAAATGAGTCGTGAGCTAAATCTCGTAATCGTTGAGCAATCGGGTAACGTTCATCATAGATGATCGGTGATTGCAACCATTCTAATAGAGAGGGGTTCGATTTACGAAGGAGTTGTAACGCCTTGCGCAAATCCCATCCACTAACATCCAGTAGATCATTAATCGGTCGTTCAATAACATCTGGCCGATCAAAAATAGAGATATACCAATCCGTTGGGTGGATATAAAGAAACCGGACATCATAATCACTATCGGCAGAAGGAAAACCCCACGCCCTGCTTCCCGATTCACACGCATATAAAATCTTCACAGTCTCAAGTTGTTCTATTTCTTTCAATTCATTCGATATATTGTCGCGCATAGGACTCATCCTCCTTCTTTATTGCAGATGTCCCGATTCTTCAGTTCAGCATTTCACAGAACACAAACCTACTTATTAAATGAGTGACTGTCACTGTACAATAGCCTTACACGAATTGAATTAACTTTCTTCACCATGGATTCAATGATTTATCGTGCATTACTAGAACTCTCTTGAACAGAACCAAACACAATATCGAAATCCGTTATACCGCCAAGTGCTGAAAGAATCTTATTATACGTATCGCTGCCGAAATTCCCCTCACCACACTCCACTTTGGATACCGTTGCTTGTGTAATTAAATCACCGCGTTGTTTAATTAACTCAACAAGGCGCTCCTGTGTTAATCCTAAATCTATTCTCCGTTTCAGAATTTTATTGCCGAACTGAACTTCCAAACTTTCCATATGCTCTTTTATGCCAGGAACTTGGTCTAATAAGTCCATTAGTTCATCAAACTTTTTATTATGCTTTTCCAAATTTACTCACCTCTGATTATAAATTTTTGTGGATTTTTTAGAAACTCTATATAAAGCTGTTCGCTTTCTTGAATCGCAACCTTTAATTCCGGTGGATTGCTTATGCCCTTCTTCAATAATGACCTTGTGAAAACCAACTGTTGTTTTCCCTCGAAAAGCCCCAGGTCTACTTCGATTAACTCGAAACTCCATTAACGGTTTATCGCAAATAAGTGGTTTTAACAAATTGAAAGTACGAGGATTTCCGTCTTCTTCAAAGCCCACCATAATAAGTTTCTTATTAGATGGTACGCCATATTTCCTTTAAATTCAGGATATATACTAGGATTGCGCCGATATACTTAACAAGAACCTAAAAACTCTACTCGAAGTTCTTTCTCTATTATCATTTCATCGAAAAAAACTTCATACGCCTTGGCATTCTGTCGTGAACTAACGATTTCACTAATTTCTTCTTCAATGTAATGAACAGCAACACCATCATCCACCGCAATACCAGATTGTAAATTCTTAGATGCAATTAGCTTATGATAAGCGGGTCTTCGCTCTAATTCCCCGTCTTGAGACTCCCACGACTGAAGTCGCAAGCCCTAATCCTTGTGGATTAACGGGTGGGATTCTTGAATGACTAAACGTTCGCAGTCCATTTCTGTTTTGAACAGCCTTCAAAATAAGGGCATCTCATTGCCCCTCCTAAGACAGTGCATTTAGCATCTTAGGCTGATTGACTTTTACCATCAATCACAGTTGCGTAGCGAATATTCATCGCCCCAACGATATCTCGATGTTTCTCAAACCCGCATTGACACGTGTAGTTTCGATCTTTTACCTTGTTCTTTTTAGAGCATTTTGGACATGTCTGACTTGTATAAGCAGGATTTACATATTCGACCTTAATACCAGCTAATGTAGCTTTGTATTCGATGAATTGCGCTAAACGATAGAATGACCATGTGTGTAGATTTTTTTGGTTTTTACGGCTTGTACGTGCCGTCTGCCTGATATTCGTTAGTTGTTCTAATCGAATGACAGAGACTGTATTGGCGGTTGCAAAATCCACGATTTCACGACTTACTTTATGGTCTTGATTTTGCATCCATCTTTGTTCTTTATCATTAAGTTGGCGAATGGCATTCACTTTCTTTTGTTTCCCTAACTTTTTTCGGATACTACGAAATTTACGTTTCATATAGTTGTTTAGTCTCCCGTTCCCAAAGAAGCGTGCCTTGTCATCGTCTGTGATGACCAAGGCAGGTACTTTCAGACCTAAATCCACACCTAAAATCTTTGAACCTGTCTTTTCTATTGTTGGAATTGTGATAGCGATTTGTGCTACCCACTTATGGGATTTCTTTGTGATGCGAAGTGTCCCTAACTTGTGCTTTAATAAGTCAAAATTTCGATTTTCTTTATCAATCAACAAAGCTCGAATCTTTAAGCGAGTTGACTTTCCATTCACCATAAATGGTATTGAAATGTGCGTGAAGTCAAATGAATAGTTTTGATTGTTCCACACACAAACAGGTTTCTTGAGAATCGGGATAATTTTGTAGTTGCTTTTCTTCACTTTTTTAGAAAAAATACTTTTAGCATCATTAATCGCTTGATTTTTCACCGCACTTGGAATATCGGCCTCAATATCTTTTGTACTTTTCTTAGTGTTGGCCTTTGCTTCAACCATTTCAGATACAAGTGTATTAATGATTTTTATATACGCACGGCTACTTTGTTCCAATAGTTGGATTTGCTCTTTTGTGGGTAGCAATTTAATTTTCACTGTGATTATTTGCGACACATGTTTCACCCCCTCTTTTTTTGACTTTCAACATATCATTTATCATATCTATAGTGTATCAATCATTAAAATAAACTCAACACAAATGATTGAAATATTCAGATCTTTTGGATACTTAAAGTACCACAAAGCCTTGCGGTTTTTAGTGGCACTCCGTATCCAACCTCACTTTCATCCCACCCCTATAAGGAGATGGGCTTTCTCGTTCGGAAAAGGCTGTAATTTTCAGAATCTCCGCTAGCAGTAGGGATAAAACAAATTTGCGGATTAGTTTTCTTTGCTTGTTTTAGAATATATAAATCTAGCAATGGATTATCTGGTTCCATTGAAAAACCTCCACCACCAAGAGCGATGATCTGTCTCATCTTATACTTCCTTTCTGAATAAAGTTATTTGATTGGTAATAATCTATAAGATATAGATCCACCTTTATAGAAAATACAGTCACTTGATTGAATGATCACCATTGACAAACGGTTCACAGAACACAAACCTACTTCAACACATATTCCGCCAGTACGCTCTGCACTTTATATATTCAAGGATTTATTGAACTTTTTCTGAATCGGAGCAGAACTTCCAGAAAGCCGTATTTTCAGCTCTGCATCTAAATCAAAGGTTCCAGCGGTTTCTATTGAGAAATGCACAATGCTTTTGTAGGGAATGGAATGATAGTCTATTTTCTTTCCAGTAACCCCTTGTTTATCAATCAATAAAAGACGCTGGTCCGTGAATACAATAAGATCCCGAATCAATTTATACGCATACTCGACCTTTTCAGAAGCTGTAAGTAAGTCCTTCAGTTCCTTTTGCACACTAGCTACATCTGTTTCGGATGCATTTCCTAATATTCCGTTAAATATGCTCACTGTTTTTCCTTGTAGTTGCTTACATTAAGGATGATGACATACACTAAAACAATCACGTTAATTAGAACAAAGGTGATTGTTTTAATTTTCACGATTGAATGAGTGACTGTCACCGTACAATCGATAAACCCATACCATTTAGATCTTAGAGATTTAAAACGAGTGACAGGCACCATCTAATCTGACTTTCATTCTAAATTCCTATATAATTCAATTACAGGAGGGGATAACTTTGAAATTTGAAATGAAGGAACATGGATTTGAAACAGAAACAGAGTTTGGAAAGCTGACTATTTCAGGCAATGAGGAATATGGGTTTAGGCCCTATCAACTGTTAGTTTCGTCATTAGCTGTTTGTAGTGGTGGTGTGATGCGAAATATCCTCGAAAAAATGCGGATGCCCGCAGAAAATATCACTATCGAAGTGAAAGAAGTACATCGTAATGCGGAGTTTGCCAATAGAGTTGAGAAATTGCACTTGCATTTCATTATAGAAGGTCATGCTATTGATGAATCGAAAATAAATAAAGTTTTCGAATTGACGAAGAAGAATTGTTCCATGGCACAGTCCGTCATTCATTCAATTGAACTTGTAGAAACGTATGAAGTTAGAAAATAATTGGCGTCTGTTGATTAACCACTTTCTGCATAAGGTACTGGTATGCTAGGCGCACAATTTTTCATTTGGACTAGTACGTTTCCAGCACGCTTTCGGCTAAAAATTATCACGATACCTTTACCAAGGGCATCCTGTTGCGATTTTTTGCCTGTCGCGTACCTACAACGTTCAAGTGAAAATACAGTTATGTTTGAAAGTAAAGACCATTGGTGAAAGATTCAGCGGCCAAAATTGTATCTTTGGCCGCTTCTCCCCAAGTAAGAAGCCAACTATTCTTTCTTCCCCAAAAGCTTTAGCACTTCGAGTACCTTTGCTTTTGGAAAGCGACGGATGAAGGACCTCCACTATAATAAACGGTCTCAATTTTATCTTTCTCATCAATAGCAGTAATTTCTACCCATAGATTGACGCCACCAGCGGCACCACCGTATGTCATATAATAAGCATTAGCTGTATATTGCTCTGTTGGGGAATTCACAGGTCCTATGTAAAACTCACCTTCAAGATTATCAAATGTAAAAAAATAGTTCATATATACAAATAGCCTTGAAAACACAATGGCACTTGTCAAAGATGCAACCAGTTGTTTTTGCGGGAATTGCTTCTTTTTAATAAAATAAATACATAATGCGACACAAAAAATAAAAAGTAGTAGTATTGTAATCAAAAGAGTTAAGAGTACAAACAAATTTAAATAAAGATTCATATTTACTCCTTTAGTTGACGAATTGACTTGTCCAACTAGGAATCTGTCTATTACTAGTACGAATGTTGAGACTGAAAAGTTCCACTAACTCAAAAAGTCGAATTCCTTAACATACAGGAAATCGACTTTTCTTTTCTTATCCATTCTCATTCTAGTAACGCCCTCGTTTATTGAACAAGGTTTCGCCATTATAAAATAATGACTTCTTTAATTTTTTTTAGCGAACTTCTTTCAGACAAATCTCCAAAAGTATAATTCATCTGTTTCTTTATACATTTCCGCCCCTGACTTTTCTAATACCCTGTGCGATGGAATATTATCTTTATCAGTATCAGCAATAACGTACATAACATCGGACTGATTTAACAACCAGTTTTTCATATTATTAATCGTTTCTGTCATATAGCCGTTACCTTGATATTCGGGAAGAGTATAGTAACCAATGACTACTTCACCATTTTCATTTGGAAGACCTTTTAACATTATTCCTCCAACATTACAGTTTTTATCTTTCGACACGATTAACCAATTGGTATACCATTCATAGTTTTTCTCATCAACTAACAACTTTGAAAGTCTTATTTCCATAGCTTGTTTAAGTTCTGGACTAAGAAATCTATCTGATCCGTTTAAAGATAACCTTAGTTCCATTTTCTTCGGGTTTTCAATTAGTAACTTCAGATCTTCCGCACTCAGAGGAATTAGTCTCAATCTTTCTGTGTTTAATTCAAACATTATTGCACCCCTATCATAATTTGTATGTCATTTTAAATAGACAAAAAACAAAATTCAAAATAGGTACATGTTATTGGCAGCTACTCCCATTACATTTAATCCAAAATAAAGGAGGCATCACACTTTGCAATCCATTATTAAAGGTTACTTAAGTTTATCATTCCAGAAGTCACCTGTAAACCTTCCAATAATCGTAAAGTTGTTGTTCTTCTTCAGATAACCTGCTTCGTTAGTTCAATTCTTTTTCAACTAGTATCAGGTTACCTCAATAAGGAATCCCAACTATAATAGACGAATGCCAACTGCTGATCGTTCATCTCAAACGTTTCATCACTCGTACCTATCTGTTCAAATCCATTTCTCTCCAAGACCTTTTGAGACGCAATATTATTGGTCCTGAATTATTCACCGAATATTTATAACGGGCTGTTAGCCCCTATCCAATAAGCTTTCTGGGTCTTTGCTTGTGCATGAAATAAATGAAAAAAGA
>NZ_JADBEL010000015.1 GCF_014873855.1 Sporosarcina limicola
TCGCGGAGGACACCCTTGCCTTCTGCTAACAGTTCCTACTGCCAAGCCTGTAGTGGACTTTCACCACCTAGCGATTACCCATGCCGGGCACACAACAAAAGAAAAGGACAACTCCATGAAGAGTCATCCCTTTCTTTCAATTCAAAAATCATACAATTGCAGGATCAGGTACCTCGAATGTCCAACCGAACGGATCTTCCAAATCGCCTTTCTGAATACCAGTAAGGGTTTCATATAACTTTTTAGAAAGTTCCCCTGTTTCTCCGCTATTGACAACCAGCTTTTCATCACTCCAGTTAAATTCTCCAATGGGTGAGATGACAGCCGCTGTTCCTGTTCCAAAAGCTTCTTCCAAAGTACCTTCCTGCTGAGCTGAACGAATTTCTTCCATGGAAATTTTACGTTCTGTCACTGGGACATTCCAATGATTTAACAATTGGATGATTGATTTTCTTGTGATTCCATCTAAAATACTTCCATTTAAAGCAGGTGTGATAACTTCTCCATTAATTTTAAAGAAAACGTTCATGCTGCCGACTTCTTCAATGTATTTCCTTTCCACACCATCTAACCATAGAACTTGGGAATACCCTTTTCGATCCGCTATTTCTTGAGCGCGCAATCCAGATGCGTAGTTACCAGCCGTTTTCGCCATACCTGTACCACCTGCTACCGCACGTACATATTCGTTTTCCACAAGAATCTTAACAGGGTGAATTCCTTCTTTATAATAGGAACCAACCGGAGAAAGGATGATAACGAATATATATTTCTTGGAAGGTGCTACACCTAGATACGGTTCCGTCGCAATCATGAAAGGACGAATATAAAGTGATGTCCCCTCCGTCGCTGGAATCCATTCCCGATCTGTTATAATAAGCTGCTTCAGCGCATCGAGTGCGTTTTCCACATCAAATTGAGGCATACAGAGCCGTTCACCCGACTGATTCATGCGACGCATATTTTCCTCTGGACGAAATAAGCGAACGCTTCCGTCTTTATCCAAATATGCCTTCATGCCTTCAAACACAGTTTGGCCATAGTGAAAAATCGTAGCCGCTGGATCTAGCATTAGGGGTTCGTATGGAACGATTCGATGATTGCTCCACCCTTCCCCTTCCAAATAATCGGCGAGGAACATATGGTCAGTAAATACTTTTCCGAATTCCAGTTGTTCAGCCAATGGTTTCTGTTTTTTTGATTTGCTCAATTTGATTTCGATTGCTGGTTTTGTCATGATGCGTTTTCTCCTTATGCTCATATTCCGATATGTCGGCATGGCTGATTTTGAAAGTGAATTTACTAAAAAGGAATATCAATATAAGCGAAAAAAACGCTTACTAGATATTCCCTTTCATTATACAGGTGTACATGATAAAGAATCTTGATTCATATGTAATTACGCAATACAATACTTCTCTCTCGTCACTCAAAAAATCATAACTTAGATTCTAATAATATTGATTATAACAACTTCTTTGATAATTATCTACATTAATTTTTACTTATCAGAAAAAACTAGCTGAACTCTTTGCACAATCGGCTGTTTTCATTATCTTCTCGATAAGAAGAACACCCACATATCACTTAAAAACACGGAGCCAGCCTTTGTATTTAAACCATAGCATCATCACAATCCCCGTTAAGAGCATGGCTCCAAGGACGATTGCATAACCGTACTTCCAATGAAGTTCAGGCATATAATCGAAATTCATCCCGTACACACCCACTATGAAAGTTAAGGGGATAAAGATGGATGAAATAATCGTCAATGTCATCATAATACTGTTCATCCGATTCGAATTAATTGATAATTGACTGTCCCTTATATCAGATGTTAATTCACGGTTCTCCTCAATGATTTCCCCCAGTCGAAGCAAGTGATCATAAATATCAGTGAAATAAGCATGTTCATGTGAAGTAAAACCTAACCGTTCCGAATAAAGCATCCGATATAAAAGTTCCCGCATCGGAAAAATCGTTCGCCGTAAACGCAAAAGATTACTGCGGACTTCGAATACATAATCCATCGACAAATGGACAGTAGACAGAGACAGCTGTTCTTCGATTTCATTTAAATGGTCTTCAATTTTATAAAGGACTGGGAAATAATGATCCACCACTTTATCAATGATTTCATAAGCCATAAACACCTGGCCACGTTCCCACTTTGTAGGATTCTGTATTATTTTATCCCGTGCGTCCGCCAGTTCAGGAATGTCCGTAAAATGAAACGTGACTACAAAGTTTTCGCCAAGGAACAAATTTAGTTCTTCGGCTGTTAATCCCTCATGTCGTATGGAATGCAGCACAAAGAAAGCATAGGAATCATAGTAATCTAATTTTGGTCGTTGCAAACGATCTAGACAGTCTTCAATTGCAAGTGGATGAAAATTAAAAACCGAATGCAGCATCGATTCTTCATTTTTAGTTGGCTGATCAAAATCTACCCAGTACCATTGTAATGAACGTTCGGAGATTTCAGCTAGTGGGAAATCAAAGATTATTTCGTTATCCTCTGTAAGCCCCATCGTCCGAATCATTGTTCAACCTTCTTTCTTTTTCGCTATCAGTGGAGAATTGCACAATTACTTGAAATCCTACATGCACCCGTTGCCAATGTCCACAAAGTTGCATTTCATCAGTGAATTGCGCGAGTGCCTATGGCGCTCGCGCAATGACTTTTCCCCCTATTCAATTACTCAACCACAAGTATACGGGGTGAAGTTTTGGCGATAATTCTTGAAGACAACCAGGAACCAAAACCTGCTGAAACGATACTTATACACGCCATTGGTAGGATGCCACCCCAATTGAAAAGCAGAGGTAGTTCAACAATCCCATAACTAGATAGGACTGATTCCATAACAATTGGCAATATCGAGGTGCCAACAACTATTCCGAGCAAGGCACCGATTGTAGACAGAACGACAACACCCGAAGTCACACATTGTCTTATCTTAATCGAAGTCATTCCTACAGACTTATAAATGCCGTACGTTTTACTTTCTTTTCGGATGTTCATCCGGCACGTGCTGTAGATAATGATAAATGTAACCAGCACAAACATCAATCCCATGATACTCATTGGCACGATTAAAATGGATACGGCTTCTTTAAATACTGAATCGATTAACGTCTGCTTAGCCAATGCATTTACTGAATTTTTATATTTGGCATTCAATTCAGCTGCAATGTCGTCCGAATCCGCCGTGTTTTTAAGCATAATATACCCAAGAAACGTGGCATAGTAGTCAGGCTTATATACCTTTACTACATCGACTGTAATTCTTGCTGAATTAGACATTTCTCGGATTGTTTGGTAGATACCCGTAACGGTAAGCGTATGCTTGTTCCCATCTATATATACTTCCGTTACGTCTCCTATATCTTTGTTAAGATGCTTTGCAACGTTGATGCCTAATGCGATTTCATTTTTATTTTTAGGGTTATTACCTTTTAATGTAGCAAATCCCAACTCATCATAGTTCCCATCCATGATGTCGAGTGAAACACTTTTTGACCCAGTCGTTTGACCTTCAGATGGAAATATACCACTTAACTCATCCCCCATCCAACCGATTGTTTCAACTCGTTCATCTACCAACATTTCTTTTTCAAAGTCGCCCCTGGAAAAAGCCGCCTTATTAAATACAACGACCGATATGTCAGAAGAATCGTACCCCCATAATGGCATTGTTTTTTCAATGGAAACGATACTGTTCAATAAAACAAATCCGAAAACAAGCACGGCCGATGTAACGGTGGCTAACACCATTATTAAAAGGGAACCTTTCCTATTTTTCAATAAGTTTCTTAGCCCAATGACAAATGCTACTGGATAGGACGCAAATCCAAATTTATTTACCCCTGAAGAACCCAAACGCTTTGTCATTTTACTGTTTTCCACTTCAGACATTCCATATCGAATCGCTTGTGCAGGTTCTATTGACCGAGTCTTATTGGAATAAATCAATACACAAAGGAAAACAAGGAGAAAAACAAACACTCCTACGACCAATGAAATCATCCCACCATGTATACTTGAGGTTGTACTTTCCATTTCCAAGTTAGAAAGTGAACTTTCTACGATAAGTTTTGATGAAAAATGACTGAGTAATAACCCGGGAATGATCGAAATTATAGCAAGGAAAGAATAGTGACTGACATATGTCAAGATTATTTTATTTGCTGATAAACCTAAAGATTTTAATACACCAATTGTTTTATAGTTCGACAAAATAGCGTCAGAAATCGTAAATCCAATCGTGATTAAGGCGATAGACATCATAACGACTCCGAGAAAACTCATCGCAAATGCGATAACTTTGTTTATAATTAGATAGAACGCAGAAATAGTCTCGAACTCATCTTTCGATTCAAGAAAAGGCGTACCAAGAAAATTTTCAAAACGATCCCAATGATATGCGTTTTGACTATAATCGTTAAATCTAAGCCCCATCATATACATATCGCTCACTTGCATTGAACTTAGCTTTTCTTGATAATCTTCAGTATTCATCCAGATTCGTATACCATTTGAAAAAGGTGCGCCATAGGGAACATCAATTACAATGGCTGATACTTCTAACTCAAACTTTTCTAAACCCGTTGTAAATCCAAGATGGTCACCTAAGGACATACCATGCGCATACGCTAAAGCAGTTGATATCCATATTGTGCCGGTTGCAGGATTTGAACGTACATCCCCTTTCACGAACGTAGGTTCATCAACACCAAAAGGTAGCTCTGGTGTATTCATCATATATAAATATAAATTTGGAATTTCTTGCCCTTCATACATGACCGTCGTTAAGTTCTTAAACGGCAATAACTTCGATGTGGCAACCCCATCCTGCTTGCTCCACCAGTCATTTACCATCCGAGGATCATGCAATTTATTCGTAAACTTCAAAATCTGGTGCGAACCATTTGTTTTTTCATGAATAGCCGTAAATAAATTCCCTGTAGTTAAAATAACATTAACCGACGTTGCAAGTAGTAATGTGGCTAACAAGATAAGTAAGGCGGTTAATCCGTTTTGAATCTTTTTTTCCCTTAAATTAGCTACACAAAGTGTCCAAACTGCATTCATAGTGCTTACTCCTTTCCAGAAACGTATGAAAAGATCACGTTTTCTCTGTCCTGGATTGTAGTAGCATCATATTTTTCAAATTCCAGCACTCCACCAATTTTTCCATCCCGAATATAGATAAGACGATCCGCCCTACAAGCGGCCTTTATATCATGGGTTACCATCACGATTGATTGCCGTTTACGGTTCATTTCCGTTAAAATATCCAAAACTGCAACACCTTGATCATAATTTAAACTGCCCGTTGGTTCATCTGCAAATAGGATGTCTGGCGAATTAATGAGTGCTCTAGCGATGGCTGCTCTTTGTTGCTGGCCACCCGACGTTTGGGAGGGTAACCGATTTTGCTGTTCCTCAATACTCATCGCATTCATCAGCGAAAGTGCCTTTTTCTTGACCTCCTTTTTAGGGTGACCCGCTATATAACTAGGCAGAGAAATATTTTCAATTAATGTAAGATCAGGTACCAAATTTATGCTTTGATAAATATAACCGATTTTTTTAGCCCTGAAATCCGCAATCTCCTTTTCATTGTATGTGTCTATTCGCTGATCTTGAAAGTACACCTCTCCTGCCGTTATGCTATCAAGTCCACTCAAAAGATAAAGAAGCGTTGACTTCCCTGAACCTGAATTCCCCATAATTACAGTGAAATCTCCATCGTAAATGTCCAAGTCAATGTTTCGAATTGCATGAAATTGCTCACTTCCTGTTGAATATGTTTTGCAAAGATTTGTTGCATGTATAATAGCTTTTTTCAACAAAACTGCACACTCCCTTTTGTTCTAACTCTCATTGTAGCGTGCAATTATTTAAAAATACTTATCAAGTTATTAATGAATTATTACAAAGGAAATTCAGCATAAAGGAATCGTAAAATAAAAAACAGTGCCTTCCCCTTTTGTGCTCTTAAAAGAAATTGACCCATGATGTGCTTCAATAATATGTTTACAAATTGAAAGCCCCAAACCATTACCTTCATTTTTTGCGTTAACTTGCCCTTTAAAATAACGGCCGAATATAAAAGGCATGTCTTGCGGGAGTATTCCCTCCCCTGTATCCGCTATTGTAATTTTTAACTGCTCCAACTCTTGCTCGATTTGAATGCGAATAGAATCCCCAGGGGACGTATGTTTTAACGCATTTGTTATGAGGTTAGAAATAACTTGCTCCAATCTATTTGCATCGACATCTATAAGCACATCTGGAATTTCTCGTGGCTCTATAAATGACACCCCCGCTGTACGAACGTAATGGCCCATCGGTTTAATCATCTGTAGAAGCATGCTTTTACTGTACTGCTCGATAGGATTTACCGATATCTGCCCTAATTCTTGAAGTGCATGCAGCAATAAATCTTCCACAAGTCTCGTCATTTTGTTCGTATTCGTTCGCATCACCTCAATATATTCCATAACAGATTCCATGTCTGGACAGACGCCATCGCTTATTGCATCGATGTATGCTTTCACTGTCGTCAAAGGGGTTTTTATTTCGTGGGAAATAGTTGTAATCAGTTCCTTTTGGGCTTTCTCTTGTGCATCTCTTCGCTTGCTATGATGCATAATTTCAATCCGCATTTGGTCGAACACTGCATACACTTCGCCCATCTCGTCTGTCCGTCCATATTCCGCCTTTTGCTCATAATCCCCTTTTAAAATCGCCTCTGAATAGTACGATAATTTTTGAATGGGCTGGATTATATCCTTCTTCATTTTCTTTTTCAGAATAAAAAGTAAACCGACGAGAAAAAGTAAAAAGGTACTCATCAACAAAAGTGGAATAAGAGGAAGTGCATATGTATTCTCCATACCTACTGCCCTTTTTGGCAATAAAAAAATAGCGTTCCCCATTTGAATATGTGTTTGGTCATCAACAATTGGGAAAGTAATCTTGAAGAAATCTTTTTCAACTTTTGCAGTATACAAATCATAATGTAGCGACGTTTTCACATCGACTTTTTGAATCGTTTTATCAGCTGAGGAGTTAAATAATACATTGCCATCCAATTGGGTTACAAGCAAGCTCATATCGTTCTTATCACATATCGCCTGAAGAGCAATAGGATCGATTTCATCATGATATTGCTCAAGATATACCATACTGTCACTTACAAGTAAGCGGGCTGGATTTATCACATATGCAGGCTTAGCTTCATTGTCATTTAGGATATGATCGGCAAACAAGTACACAACACATCCCAAAAACAGCAACAGACATACTGAAACCGCTGCAAACCATTTTTTCATCCAGTCATTCAAAGTCATCGCGTTCTCCTATCCCGAACTTAATCTAGGCTCAGTTTATAGCCAACGCCCCAAACCGTTTTAATGTATCTCGGGTTTGAAGGATCGACCTCAAATTTCTCTCGTATTCTCCGAATATAAACAGTGATGGTATTTTCATCGCCATACGCTCCGTATCCCCATACTGCATCCAACAACTGACTTTTCGAAAAAACTTGATTCTTATTTTCGGACAAAAAATAGAGGAGTTCGAATTCCTTGGAAGATAGTGCAATCTCGTTGCCGCCTACCGTTACACGGTACGCTTTTTTATCAATGACGATATTTCCAAAGTGCAAAACATCCTCTTTCCTTTGTGTACCACCAGTTCCCTTATAGCGACGTAGATGGGCATTTATTCTGGCGACTAACTCACTTAATGAGAAGGGTTTCGTCATATAATCGTCCGCACCAAACCCAAGTCCAAGAACTTTATCCGTATCACTCGTCCTCGCACTTAAAATAAGGAGTGGTGTATTAACTTTTTCTCTGATTTTGCGACAGAGTTCAATCCCATCCACATCCGGAAGCATAAGGTCTAGAATAATAAAATCTAAATCGATACTATCAATAAAGTGCAAACCATCTTTCCCGTTTTCCGCTATCACAAGCTCATAGCCATTTTTGCTAAGATAATCCTTTACAATACGTGAAATGTCTTTTTCATCTTCAATCATAAGTATTTTCTTTTGTGGATTCATTCATTACCCTCCAATACGTGCAGAATTTCTAAGTTTTACTAATTGTATACGGACTTTTTCGTTTCGACAATTATTTCCTTCATTCAAAAAGGGCTGCCACATAAGTGAACAGCCCTTTTCCTACTATAGAAATAATCAATGGCCACCTAAATAAGCTAATTTAACCTCTTCACTCGCTTGCAATTCTTCAGCAGTACCTGAAATGATCACCCGACCCGTTTCAATAACGTACGCACGGTCAGCAATCGATAACGCCATATTCGCATTTTGTTCAACTAAGAGAATAGTTGTGCCTTCCTTATTGATATCTTTAATGACCTGAAAAATTGTTTTCACCATCAACGGCGCAAGTCCCATCGATGGTTCATCGAGTAATAGCAGCCTTGGTTTCGCCATCATCGCTCTACCCATTGCTAACATCTGCTGCTCTCCACCAGACAATGTCCCTGACAGCTGCTTACGTCGTTCAAGCAAGCGAGGAAACGTTGCATACACTTTTTCAAAATCTTGTTTAATGCCCTGTGAATCTTTTCTTAAAAAAGCACCTAATTCGATATTTTCTTCAACTGTCATATTCGCAAACACACGCCGTCCTTCAGGCACATGAGAAATCCCTGCTTTAACAATCGATTGAGCAGCACTTCCTGCGATTGACTTACCTAAATAGTCTATTGTTCCTTCTTTCGGTTTAAGCAATCCGGACAACGTTTTAAGCAATGTACTTTTCCCTGCTCCATTCGCACCGATTAACGTCACAACTTCTCCTTCATTCACTTCTAGCGAAACCCCTTTTAAGGCATGAATGGCGCCATAGTAAACGTTTAAGTTATCAACTTTAAGCATGCTCATCATGGACCTCCTCTCCCAAATAAGCCTCTATCACTTTTGGGTTATTACGAATTTCTTCCGGAGTTCCTTCAGCTAATAACACACCATGATCCAATACATAAATACGTTCACAAATACCCATCACGAGATTCATATCATGTTCAATCAGCAAAATCGACAGGTTGAATTCTTTCCTTACAAAGGCGATTAGCTCCATAAGGTCTTTCGTTTCTTGCGGATTCATCCCTGCGGCTGGTTCGTCAAGCAGTAATAATCGGGGAGCGGCTGCCAGCGCTCGCGCAATTTCCAGACGTCTCTGCTTACCATACGGCAGGTTTTTGGCATCCTCATCTTTATACTTATCCAACTCGAATATTTTTAAAAACTCCATCGCTTTCTTTTCCATTTCTTTTTCTCCAGAAAAGTGGGATGGCAGTCGAAGTATAGAGCTTAACACCGAGTGTTTTGCCAATGAATGATAGGCCACTTTGACATTATCAATAACGGATAATTCATTGAAAAGGCGGATGTTCTGAAACGTACGGCTGATTCCCCTTTGCGTAACTTTAAAAGGGGGTAAGCCATTGATCCGTTTCCCGTCAAATAAAATTTCACCTTCTGTCGGCGCATAAACACCCGTCAGTAAGTTGAAACTTGTTGTCTTGCCAGCCCCGTTCGGACCAATCAACCCGATAAGTTCCCCCTGGTTTATTTTCAAGTTGAAATTTGAAACGGCTTTGAGTCCGCCAAATTGAATCCCAACCCCTTTAACTTGTAACAAAGGATCATTTACCATGTTGTTTGTCTCCTTTCCAACTTCTCCACAGCTTGAAGTAGTCCGTAATTTCCATGGTACCCATCAAGCCTTTCGGACGGTATAACATGACAATTATGAGTACAAGACTGTAGATGATCATCCGTGTTTCAGGATAATCTTGTAGGAAAGTGGATACGATTGTTAAAAGAACCGTAGCAACGACCGCCCCTGACAGACTACCAAGTCCACCTAGAACCACATAGACCAAAATATCAATCGACTTCAAGAATCCAAAGTTCTGTGGTTGGATAATATAGAAGTTGTGTGCATAGAGTGCTCCAGCGACCCCGGCGAAGAAAGCACCGATAGCAAATGCCATGACTTTATAGTACGTCGTATTGATGCCCATAGCGTCTGCCGCAATTTCATTTTCGCGTACTGAAATACAAGCACGACCATGCCGCGAGTTGGTGAAATTCACGATGACTAGAATCGTGACAAACAAACAAACAAATGCATATGTCCATGTCGTCATATGGGTAACCTGCATTCCCGCAGCCCCGCCGACATAGTCGATGTTAAGAAAGATAATCCGAATAATTTCAGCAAATCCTAATGTTGCAATAGCTAAATAGTCTCCTCTTAAACGCAAGCTCGGAATTCCGACGACCAAACCCGCAAGCGTTGCCATGATCCCAGCAAGTAGTATCGCGACTGGAAAAGGAAGGTCTAGTTTCATCGTAACGATGGCTGAGATGTAAGCACCAACCGCTAAAAATCCTGCATGCCCCAGAGAAAACTGACCTGTAATCCCAATGATCAGATGAAGGCTAACCGCAAGTATGATATTGATGGACATAAAAATCAATATATTGGAATAAAAGTCATCCAAAATTCCCATGGAAATGAGTAGTTGAATAACTGCATAAGCTGCAATTGCTGAACCGATAAACGGCCAAAATTGTTTTGACTTTTTCATGACTTTGTTTCACCTACACTTTCTCGCGTGTATTTTTACCAAAGATTCCAGCGGGCCTGAAGATTAAAATTAAAATCAGAATGATGAATGCCGCCGCATCCCTCCATAGAGAGAATCCTAGGGCACTTACCACTGTTTCTACTACACCGAGTACAAGGCCACCAACCATGGCACCTGGTATAATTCCGATTCCGCCAAGAACAGCAGCAACGAATGCCTTCACACCAGGAATAACACCCATTAAAGGGTCAATCTTTGTATAATACACGCCGAAAATAACACCTGCTGCTCCTGCTAAAGCCGAACCAATTGCGAATGTCGCCGAAATTATGTTATCTACATTGATTCCCATTAACTTAGCTGCTTCAGCATCATGTGAAACCGCCCTCATCGCTTTCCCGATTTTCGTCTTATGTACAATAAATTGTAGTATTAACATCAAGGCGACGGAAACTGAGAGAATTAAAATAGCTTGGCTGCTTATTTGTGCACCAAAAAAGTTGTATGATGTATTTGCAAATACATCTGGATAGGCTGCCGGTTGTGCACCACGTATATAAATCACACCATTTTGAATAAGGAGCGAAACCCCAATTGCGGTAATCAGTGCCGCAATTCGTGTGGCATTCCGTAATCTTTTGTATGCAATTCGTTCAATTAATACGCCGAAAATAGCACAAGCAGTCATTGATAGTAATAACGCCGGGAAAAATCCAAGACCCCAAACAGAAATTGAAATAAATCCGATGAAAGATCCAACCATGAAGACCTCACCATGGGCAAAGTTAATTAATTTAATAATTCCATAAACCATCGTATAGCCAAGTGCGATTAACGCGTAAATACTCCCGAGTGAAATACCGTTTATAAGTTGTTGTAGCCATTCCATTCATTTTCACTCCCTTTTAAAAAAGAAATGGGAGGATGTTCCCCCTCCCATTTCCATTAGTAGTATTAAGGATTAACTTTAGTTTTAAATATTTGCGCGCCGTCTTTGTATTCCAGAATTGTTGCTGATTTTATCGGGTGATGGTTTTCATCCACCGAATATAGCCCAGTAACGAGTCCAAGATCTTTTGTTGCTTCAAGCGCTTCCTTGATTTTTGTTGAATCCGTACTGCCTGCACGTTTAATAGCATCTGCTAGTAAGTAAACAGTGTCGTAACCAAGTGCGTTGAACGAATCCGGTTTTTTTCCATTATATTTTTCTCCAAATTTCTTATTAAAATCTTGAATTATGCCATCTGGATCTTCAGAAGAATAATGGTTAGTAGTAAATGTGTTATTCAAGGCTTTTTCGCCAGCCAAGTCAAGGAGAATTGGTGAATCCCAACCGTCCGCACCCATTAATGGAACTGTAATTCCCATTTCACGTGCTTGTTTAACAATCAGACCCACTTCTTCATAGTATCCGGGGATGAAGATGAATTCAGGATTTGAAGATTTGATACGAGTCAATATTGAACGGAAATCGGAATCTTTCGCAATATAAAATTCTTCAGCTACAATTTTTCCACCCGCAGCTTCAAAATCCTTTTTGAATGAAGATGCTAGACCTTTAGAGTAATCACTTGCGTTATCAGAGTAGATTGCTACATTTTTAACTTTCAACTCATTTGCTGCAAAATTCGCTGCAACTGTCCCTTGAAAAGGATCGATGAATGATGTACGGAATGCAAACTCATTCACCTTTCCATCTTTGTTGATCGTTACCGTCTCGCTCGTACCGGAAGGGCTAATAAGTACAGTCTTATTTTTATTTGCAATCTCAACTTGCGCAACAGTATTTCCACTTGTCGCCGCCCCAATGATTGCAACTACTTTATCCTTAGTTATTAACTTGATTGCCGCACTCGTTGCTTCGGATGATTCTGATTTGTTATCCATTTTGATTGGCACGATTGTCTTGCCATCAATTCCGCCTGCTTTGTTGATTTCTTCAATTGCAAGTTCAATTCCTTCAGCTTCGGAAGAACCATAGGAAGCAACCGCTCCTGACAACTCCAGGTTAAGACCGATCTTGATTGTCTCACCTTCTTCCGCCGCCTTACCGTCTTTTCCGTCCGTATCATTCTTAGCGCCACAGCCCGCCAATACACCGACAGTGAGAATCGAAGCAGCGAATAGACCCGTGATTTTATTCAATTTCATCTGTATATCCCCCTTTTTCTATTTGATACTTCTGTCAATTTAAGTCGTATAATAAATCATAGACTTCCCCAAACAAAATATATCACTTTATAACTACTTACATCTCTATTGTAAATCAAAATGCTTATTCAGTCTATACTAATTATTCTAATACTATAATTTTCATATTAGTGCCTTACGGAATTGTGTGGGACCAAATTGTGCCGATACAGACACCAAAACAATTCGAAACGGTATAAAATGTAGCGTACCGGATCAATTCTAATTTGTATGAACACTGACATTTTTCGGAATGAGTAGAATGAAGTTCTTAAGCCATATTAAGAAGGTAAATTTTAAAAAAAAGGAGGATCCATTATGGGAAGAGATAATCACAAAGGTGCCAGCAACAACTCAAGATCTTTACCGCAAACTCCAAAAAATCAGAAGATAAGGCCTAGTGATATGAAAGAAGAAATTTCTCTTGAGTTAGCTGAGCTCGGTAATCTGAAACCTAAACACGAGCCGATGACACCCAATCAACGTAAAAAAGCTGAATCAGAAAAATCGTACAAATGATAATTGCTCCAGTGACAACCACTATAAAAAGCCATTCCAACTTATGGGATGGCTTTTTATCTGATTGTCATTTTTATGTCTACGTTTAACATATGTGAAACTCCGCTTGTCAGTTGCAAAGTTATTATACATTAAAACGTCCCATCTCACTTTGCAATAATTCCGCAAGTTCCCCTAGCATTTGAGCACATGAAGAAATCTCTTCGTTTGCCGCTAACTGTTCTTCCGTCGCTACACTTGTTGATTGGGCTTCCGTTAAAGATGCCATTGCAAGTTGCCGAACTTTCACTGCGCCACTTGCTACTACTTCAGTTATCATCCGAATCTGTTCAATTGCTTCAGAAACTGTTGCAACTTTCTCACTCACATCCACAGCTGCATGTTCGATTCGGTTAAATACTTCACTCGTTTTACCTGTTACAATCAGTCCTTCTTCAACGTAACGATTACCGTCTTTCGTACTAGAAACAGCTTGCGAAACATTTCGCATCATCGTGTCAATCATTCGACCAATTTCACCAGCTGACTGTTTTGTTTGTTCAGCTAGATTACGTACTTCATCCGCAACAATTGCAAAGCCTTTACCTTGTTCACCTGCATGCGCCGCTTCAATCGCGGCATTTAATGCCAATAAATTGGTCTTTATAGCGATGTCTGTTATAAGCGATGTTACACTTCGTATTTTCTCTGAATGATTGGTCATTTCACTCATTATTTCTACAGACTGCCCAATGGTTGTACTGATTGTCGTCATTTGGTAAGTAAAATCTTTCATAAGGCCTGCCCCTTCATTTACAAATCGAGCTACCTTTTCAGAAGATAAAAACATTGCTTCATTGTCTGCTGTGATTCGATCTATTCCTAAAAACATCTCAATCATTGAGGCGTTTGAATCCTCGGCGATGGACACTAGTAAACCGCTTGCAATCCTATTTTTCTCTGCGATTTCAGTAACCATCTCAGAAGCGGCAAGACTTTCTTGTGAACTAGCATTTAATCCCTCTGCCTGTACAGCGAGTCGCACCGCCGAATCACGTGTGCTCGCAATGATGCCGCAAAGATCTCTTACCATCCCGTTAAAAGCGATTGCCATTTCTCCGATTTCATCCTTGTTGCGAATATTTACAGGCTCAATTGAAAAATCACCTCTAGCTATTTGTTGTAGTGCCCTTGTCATATTGCTAACAGGACGGGCGATACTACGGCTAATAATACGTGCAATGATGATGCTCACTACTATAGCAAATCCGATTAGACCAACAATCAGTATGCGAATCCATTTCAATACATCCCGCAATTCTTTTTCAGTCTTAATTAGTTCTTTTTCTTGATGTTTGATCAATTCATCTATATTCTTAGCAAGAATATCCTGATAGAGCGCCCCCTCAGTTGCCAATTTCAATGCATTTTTTCCAGCGCTATCTTTGGAATCGCTTATTACGAAATCAGTTATTTCTTTGTAACTTAATGCCGCCTCCTTCACTTCATGAAGTAACTCCTTTGCAGATTTTGTATGGACGAGACTGTTCAATTCCTTCACTTTCCCATTGAATGAACCAATCAGTTCATTGTGTTTTATCAAGTATCTATCATTTTCAAAGAGTAAATAACCTCGTATATTACTAGAGTTTTCATTTTGATTGGCTAATAACTGCTCGAATAATACTATTTTCCTTAATTTATCATCAATCAAATAGCGATAGTCACCATTCATTTTAGTAAGTGACCACAATCCAGCTACGCCAACAACAATCAAAATAAGTAGAATGGAAAAGAAGCCACTCCATAGTTTCTTTCCAACTGTAACTCTCATGCTGTTCCCCCTGTGTTTTTTCTTTTTAATTGTTCCCGTGCCTCGGTCAATTAAAGTAGGTCATTATATTTATCTTAAGGAATTCCATACAAGACTTATATCCTCTTTTCGTAAATTATTTGTTAAGATTATGTTAAGGATGAATTGGATACAGGCATTCGCTCATATCGAATAAAAGCGTGCCTACACTCCCGTTTGGAAAGTGTAGACACGCTTTTTATTGTAAGGAATCCTGGCATGAAAGTAGATGTAGTTCATGCATCGGTCTCGTCATGGCGACATACAACAGCTTCCGGTCAATAGGATGATCTCGGAATGGATCGTCAAAGGCGGCAATCATAACGGCATCGAATTCCAAGCCTTTCGCCAAATGACTTGGAACAATAAGTAGACTATGCTCCGTAATGTCGGATTGCTCTCCTACTAATTGGACAGGCATTCCAGACGTATGCAACTTGGCATGGATTGTTTTAGCCTCCGCCACAGTTTTCGAGATGAGCGCTACAGATCGATGGCCTCGTTCAATGATGCCATCATAGATTGCTTTAGTCTTAACGCTATCCAACTCCCCCATTTCATGAAACTCCGGGTAACTTCCATGGCGGACAACAGGCTCAACAAGCTGTAAATCCTCATCCATCCGAGCAAGTACTTCATTGGCCAACTCCATTATTTCAATCGTCGTACGGTAACTTTTTTGCAATGTCGTATAAGTTGCTCGTGGAAATAAAGCCTTTACAGGATCCCATGATGTTAACGCTCGGTAGCTATGAATCCCCTGCGCAAGATCTCCTACCATCGTGAACATATCCGTTTCCAGTCCCTCTTTCAATGAAGCGAGCTGAAATTCACTATAATCCTGCACTTCATCGATGAAAACGACTCGCATCTTCCACTCATCTGCAACGCCTTTCAGTTTCGCATGTAAATAATAGATGGCAGCCAAGTCCTCAAGTTCCCAGATTTCCTTCTTCTGGGCAGCACCAAACGTAACCCGCTCCTTTTCCGTCCAATGAAATGCGAGTTCTGTGTGAAGTTGGTTATCTGTCAACCACTCCCTATATAGTTTCTTCACATTGAATTTTTTGAACCGACGCATATAGACAGATGCTGTTGTCTTCCCCTCCTTTTCAATAGAAGGAACTCGCTCATCCCGTTCATCCATAATCTTTGTTAGCTTCGCCTTTCGCTTTTCATCATCACGGATGCCATAAAGCGCTTTATCCAATGCTTCCTCATACTTGGTCGTCAACATTAATAAGAGTTGTTTGTGTTTCCGCTTCACATCCCCTTGCAAAATAATTTTGATACGTTCAAGTCTTCTCTCGACAGGTAAATAAGCAAGTTCCGTAAGAAATAATACTTTCAATCGTGAAGCTTTCATAATCCGATACTTTTCTATGTAAACGTCTTCGAACAATTGCGTCATCTGCTGCTCGAGTTTCTCCACATAGCGTTGCATAATCTCTTTGTATTCCATCGACCCTTTCACTCGCGTCACGAATAGTTCCAGCGCGTCAATCGTTGCTATTCGTGTTAGCTCTTCCAACTTTGCATTCGGATCAGTCAATTTCAGCTTCAAATTTGTTGCATTCAATACATACTCCGCATAGGTCGTTTGACAAATTCGTCCAACACCAAGTTCAGGAAGGACATCTGCAATATAATCCATAAATAACTTGCTCGGTGCCAGAATCATCAGTTTATCGGACGGGAAGTTTTCCCCCATCGTATAGAGGAAATACGAAATACGGTGGAGTGCGATGGTCGTCTTTCCACTGCCCGCAGCCCCCTGCACGATAATCGGTTGCTTTAAATGAGCCCGAATAATGGCATTTTGCTCGGCTTGAATCGTCGAAACAATCTCCGTCAATCGGACATCCGCTTTGCCAGAAAGCGCTTCCTGCAATAACTCGTCATTCGTTGTTAAATCGATATCCTGAACATCAAGAAGTTTGCCTTCCTCAATTTTATACTGCCGTTTTGAATAAAGATAACCTTTGAATTCATCTTCTCGTACATGATAGCTAAGTTCACCAAGCCTGCCGTCATAATAAACATTTGCAACAGGTGAACGCCAGTCGACAATGATTGGCTCCTGTGTTTCCCTGTGAAATAACGATGTTTTTCCAATATAGAGAAGCTCATCACCCTCATCTTCCTTTTTAAAATGGATACGGGCGAAATAGGGCTTTTGCTGAACCGCTTCCAATCCTTCTTTTTGAGATCGGGCCATTTCAAAAAAACGAGTATTTGTTAGAATGTTGATGTAACTTAAACTGGAATCCAAATAATCCAAGTCAGCCATTGAACGCCGTATCTGGTCCTGTGAGGATTTCACATCACGACGCGATTCTTCTAATAACTGCTGCATATACTGTTTGGTGTAATCAAGGCGCTGCAATTCAAACTCAAAATCGGGATGTTTCTGCATCAGACAGTTCCTCCATTTTGCGTATTTGCGTCCTACTTTTTACGTGAAGAGATGTTGGGGTTTTAAGACAGAATTGCATCTTACCACTTTACCAGACTTATGACAATAGAGATCAGCAAAATGATAGGAATGTTCTGTATAATCTTGCTGTTCACATGTAGATAAAACAAGCTGATTGCACGAGGCAATCAGCTTGTTTTTAGTGTTTCTCAAATCGAACGTACCACACTTCTTCTATTCTCAGCATTCCTACCCCAATCCAGCCTTCGTTCAGATACTGTTGCTGTTCTTCCGTATTGACCATTGCAATCAGGCCGACTTCTAATACGTATCTAACTTCCAACGGCTGCGTTAGGTCTTTCATCAAAATATACCTCAGTAAATTTCCGTATTTCACTTTCAACGCTACGATATGCAACCCAAGTGCGAATTTATCTTTCAAACTGGCGATGTTGAAAGGCGCAACCGTCGTACAGATATAACGGAACTGCTTGTTATCAACTTGCTCCATGATTATGTTCCCCAATAGTAATTGAAGACCATTGCCCTGATAATCCGGATCGACATTCGTTATTTCTGAATACAATACGAGCGGCCACTCACTTTTCGGAAGTCCTGCATCTTTGCCTAAATGTTCATCATCCAATTCCGGTTCCAGCATCGCCCGGAAAGCGATTAATTGCCCGTCAATATATGCACCGATCATTAGTCCGCTTCCATTTAGAACGAATAAAAATTCCTCCGTCGTCAATGGTTGTAAAAAGGATTCCGTTGCTAACGCAGCAATTACTTTTCGTTGAAGTGAAAGGATTTCATCCAGATTCTCTACAGTCATTCGTTTGAAAGTGATTTCATGTCCACTCTCCAATACATGTCGTCGATTCATCCGCTTACCTTCTCAGAGAACACCGTTAGCTCGCTTAACACCTGTTCATCAATATCAATGCCTAATCCAGGCTTGTCGTTTAAGCGAATAAATGGTACATCGTAGTGCAAATTACCTATATCTTTACTGAATTTTAATGGACCTGTCAGTTCAACACTTGTCATGACTTTTTTCGAAAATGCTACATGGAATCCAGCCGCGGAACCAATCGAAGACTCTACCATCGAACCAATTTGACACTCAATACCAGCCATTTCAGCCATATGTGCAAGCTTTGTTGCTGGATAAATCCCGCCGCATTTCATCAGTTTAATATTCACTTTATCAGCGGCGCGTTTCGCAATAATCTCGCGCATATCACGAACGCCGCGCATGCCTTCGTCAATCATGACCGGCACAGACGATTTCGACTTCACTTCTACCATTCCATCGATATCATCTGCCAGAACAGGCTGTTCCAACCAATCAAGTGAACACTGCTCAAGATCCCGAAGACCTTGTAATGTATTGGCGCTATTTTTCCATCCTTGGTTCACATCCACACGAATTGCAATATCTTCACCTACACGTGCCCGGACCGCTTGAATCCGTTTCACATCCTCCGCAACTTGTGTACCAACTTTCATCTTCATAGATCGATAACCGAGGGCCACTTTTTCTTCAGCCTCTTTTGCCATTGCTTCAGGCGGAGCGATACTTAACACATGCGTAATTGGGAATTCTGCATGATAACGTCCCCCAAGAAGGTCATACACAGGTACACCCAAACTCTTTCCTACTACGTCATAACACGCAATGTCAATTGCTGCCTTCGCTGTAGGAACACCATAAATCGTCGCATCCATTAGATTATGAATCCGCTCCATATTCCTAGGGTTCTCTCCAATTAACACCGGAGCAAGCGTGTTTTTCAAAATCGCAAAAGTACTCTCCCAACTTTCCCCTGTCACATGTTCATCCGCAACGCCTTCGCCATAACCCACATGACCTGAATCCGTTATGATTTTGACAATAATGGACGGCATATAATCGTAAGTAGCATAGCTAATAATAAAGGGTTCATAAAGAGGTAGATGAATCGCATAGATTTCAATTTCAGAAATTTTCATAGAATATAATCCTTTCTATTGGTAAATTAGTTTAGTACATTGTATCATTGTCGTTAAATAGCCGCTAATAAAGGAGACTTCTTTGTGAAAGTAAAAATTGCAATCATTGGATCGACTGATTTTTGTGGTCGGACAGAACAACTCGTCATCAATCGCAATGATATTGAACTTGACTGGTATCGTTATAATGAACCGCAGGAAGCACCTCATTTAATACGGACACTTAAACCATGTGACGCAATCCTGTTCTCAGGTTCACTGCCGTATACCTATGCGAAGAAAGCGATTGAGAATTTCCCTATTCCTACATTATACTTGAAACAAGATGAAACAGCTGTTGCAATCACTTTACTCCATTTAGCTGCACAAAAACAACTAGATTTAAACCGGATTTCCATTGATATTCGAGAAAAAGTACATATCGACCATGTAATCAATGACTTAAATCAAATAATTGAACTCCCTTTTATCCATGTCTTACAGGATGATGAAGTAATTCAAGATATTTCATCATTTCATGAACAACTATCCCTTCTAAGTAAAACAGATATGGCGATTACTAGTGTTCACGCTGTTTACGAACAGCTTAAGCAACAGAACATCCCTACCATTAAAATGATTGACCCAGAAAGTTCAATCGTCCAAAGTATTGAACTTGCGAAACAACAAGCGATTTTACAAAAGAGCAATTCCGCACAAATTGCTGTAGGTGTAATTCAAGTTCGAGAGCACAATCAAAATATTGAATCAGTTGTAGAACAACTAGCAACCCTTATGCAAGCACGATGGAGCGAGCAGCAAGGTGAGTATACACTTTTCACCACAATGGGAAATATTGAATACTCCATCAAAAACCACGAATTTCTCACCCTATATCAAACGTTAGACAGTCAAGCAAAACTGGCATTTGGTTGTGGTGAAACGATTGTCGATGCAACCGAAAATGCACAATTCGCATTGGAATTCATCAAAAAAACGGATGATCATTCTTTTTACGTACTCGATTCAAACAAAAAACTACATGGTCCATTTCCACAATCACATAGCACAATTGAAATGAAAATACATGAACCTGCACTCGTTGAAATGGCAGTAAAAACAAAACTAAGCCCGAGCAATATTTCAAAGCTGATGACGTTTAGCAAGTCCCGTCAATCAAAGCAATTTACAGCAAATGATTTAGCACTCCACTTGAATGTCACACGAAGAACCGCAGAACGGATATTGAAGAGACTTGTAGAGTTCAATTACGCGAAAATCATCGGAGAAGAAATGACTTATCGACAAGGAAGACCCCGAGCCCTTTATGAGTTCAACTTCCCAACTTATACGTAAAGAGAAAGGAAAGTTCACACGTTAACTGTGGACTTTCCTTTCTTTACTTATTAAATCAAACCTGATTCCTGCTTCTCTAATTCCTGTTCACGATCTCTTTCCAAAAGTTCCTCTTTAGTCATTTTCACAATTGAGAAACCTGTCATTGCGTAAATTATCGATATGAATGGAACGACTAGATTGAGAATTGCATAAGGGCCATATTCAACCACACCAACACCGAGCGTACCTAATATGAACACACCACATGTATTCCAAGGTATGAACACTGAAGTAATTGTTCCACCATCCTCAAGGGCACGGGATAGGTTTTTCGAATGCAATCCTTTATCTTTATAAGCTTTACTAAACATCCTTGCAGGTACAACAATTGAAATATATTGCTCCGAACAAGTTGCATTCGTCATAACACATGCAGCAATTGTTGAAGTGACCAAGGTAGCTGTCGATTTCACAACTTTTAACAACTGATTCATTATCGCCTGAAGCATACCCGAGAATTCAAGTATCCCACCAAATGTCATCGCCACAATTGTCATTGAAACAGTGTACATCATATTATCTAGCCCTCCACCATTGAAGAGTGCGTCAACCATTTCGTTGCCCGTCTCGATTTTAAAACCCTCTTGCAATGCCGTTATTGCATTGACAAATGAACCGTCTTGTATGAAAACTTGTGATAAGAACCCTAGTATAATTCCAACGATAAGTGCTGGTACAGCAGGGATTTTCAGCGCAACCATTACAATAACCGCAAGTGGTACAAGTAACAGATACGGGGTAATAAGAAAGCTTTCTTGTAAAATGTTTGCTGTTTGTGCAATTTCAAGCGCTTCCATTTCCCCATTCGTAAATCTTTTACCAAGAAAAGCATAAACACCAAGCGCTATCGCTAATCCTGGGATTGTTGTGTAGAACATATGCTTAATATGGTCAAACAATTGAGTTCCAGTCAGACCAGCCGCCAAGTTCGTTGTATCGGATAACGGTGACATTTTATCACCAAAGTATGCGCCTGAAATAACCGCACCTGCAATCATCCCCGCTGGAATCCCCATGCTCAACCCGATTCCCATACCGGCAACCCCAATTGTTGCCATTGTAGACCATGAACTTCCAATCGCTAGCGAAACAATTGCACAAATGATTGTAATAGTCACAAGAAACCATGATGGCGTAATGATTTGCAAACCGTAGTAGATCATTGTCGCAACGATTCCCCCACCCATCCATGAACCGATTGTCAATCCAACCAACATGATAATGACAACTGCCGGAAGCGCCAATCGTATTCCTTTGTACATCATTTCCTCAATTTCTTTCCAATTGAAACCGGCTTTCCATGCAACCAAAGCCGCAGTCGTCGTTCCGACAATCAAGGGCATATGCGGACCCTGTTTCAATTCTACAACGGTAATAATCATCACAATAATCATAACGAACAACGGCAATAATGCCATCCAGAATTTTATTTTCTTCTCACTTGTCTGTTCCATCCATATCCCTCCGAACTGAGTTATCGTAAAATTACAACTTGTCGCTATATAGTCGTTATTAGCATAATAAAGCTTCAAAGTTATAAAGTCAACACACTTTTCAAAAAGATGAAAGCGATTTCACTTTTGAATTATCGAAAGTATGAAAGGTCCATGACTTGCCGATTCTGGTATGTCGGTAAACATTTATCCTTGATATAAGCTTTTTTCCTTTTTTGTTCGGGCAGTTTACTTTAGACTTAAAGATGGAATTAAATAATGTTGGGGTCCGTTTCCCCGGCGTAACACCATATAAGAGTACGGACTTACACCCTATCCCACTTAAAAGGAGTTCATCACCTTATGAAGAGAGACCATAAAAAAGAGGCACTTTCGCATTTGATTAGACGATACATACTTATTTCGCTCGGTACTACGTTCGCCGCCGTTGCACTTGAACTTTTTCTCATACCCAATTCTGTAATCGATGGGGGGATCATCGGGGTCTCACTCATATTGAATTTCATGACAGGTATTCCGTTCGGTATCCTGATTTTACTTATCAACTTACCTTTTCTATTTTTCGGTTACAAGCATATCGGCAAGAACTTTTTCATTTCATCCTCTTATGCAATCGCCCTATTAGCAATCATTGAATTTCCACTTAAGTCTGTCAGTGCTTTTGTAACCGATCCGCTTCTTGCAACCGTTTTTGGTGGATTATTATTAGGTGCGGGGGTTGGCCTCGTCATCCGGAATGGCGGAGCCCTAGACGGTACAGAAATTCTCGGCATTTTACTAACAAGAAAAATCCCGTTTTCTGTGGGGGAATTTGTTATGTTTTTCAACATCTTTATCTTTGGTTGGGCAGGATTCGTTTTAGGCTCAGAACAAGCGATGTATTCTATCATCACCTACTACATCGCATCAAAAATGATTGATGCGGTTATTCAAGGATTGGACGAAACAAAAGCGGTCATTATCGTTTCGGACGAGCATGAGGATTTAGGGGTAGCCATCAATGAACGGCTTGGTAGAAGCGTAACGAAACTGCACGGTAAAGGTGGCTTCAGCGAAAGTGAAAAAGACGTCATTTACGTCGTCGTCACTCGCCTTGAAATTTCCAAGTTAAAACAAATTGCACATGATATCGATCCCTCAGCATTTTTGACAATCATGAACACACAGGAAACACATGGCGGTACATTCAAATCTGCCATACATTAACAACGAAAAGCGCAAGGCGCCGTTTAGATGCGACAGGCATAAGTCGGTCCAGCGACGCGGCGGTCTTTTGCCCGGGAGGGATAGAACTTTATCCCTCCATAGCTGGACTGCTTATGACCCGAGCGTCTGGCGCCTGAAGCCTAGACACTGTTCCATATCAAAAAACATATACTTTTCTTATCTTTTTAATAAAGAGCCAAGTGCTGAAACGGTTTAAATCCGTTCCAACGCTTGGCTCTTTCACTCAAAACGGAAAGAAAATTGGAATCGCAATCATCATTACGACAAACATGATTATTTGAAGCGGGACACCGACTTTCACAAAATCCATAAATTTATAGCCTCCAGCTGTCATAACTAATGCATTCGTCGGAGAAGCAACTGGTGTTGCAAAAGCCATGCTGGAAGCGACGGCTACCGCTATTAAAAACGTATAGGGGCTCACGCCGATACTAAGCGCTGCATTCAATGCTATCGGTGCAAAAAGAACAGCCGTCGCCGTATTGCTAATGAATTGACCGAACACCATCGTTATGAAATAAATTCCCGCAAGCACACCAAACGCGCCGAATCCGCCAAGCATTTGAATGATTCCCTCTGAAAGAATCACCATTCCCCCCGTTTTTTCCAATGCTGTCGCCATCGGTAGCATCGCAGCGATAAGCACAATACTTTCCCAGTTAATATGTCCATAGGCATCATCCATATTGCGTAAACAACCCGTAATAATCATTAATACTGCGCCAATCAGCACCGAAATAACAGCCGGGAACACTTCCAATATCATGAGTGCTACCATTACTATCAGGATAGCTCCAGCAATCGGCGCTTTTCCACTTGCTGCCGCAATACTTGCATGTTCTTTCGGCTGTCCAACTACAACAACGTCTTTTGTCTCTCTTGCAAGCAGTTCAATGGATTCCCAAGAACCTTGTACCAATAACGCATCTCCAAATCGAAGACGCTCTTTTGACATTTCTTTTAACACATACTCCCCTTGCCGATTAATGCTGAGTATATTCAAATTATATTTCTCCCGAAAACTGATGCCACGAACTGTTTCATTGATCAATTTGGAATGTGGAGTCAATAACACCTCTGCAATACCCAATTGTTTCGACACAAGCTCATCTGCATCCGACGCTCCCTTCTCAATCAGAAGTCCAAAGTCCTTCGCAAGCCTCTCCACATTTTCAAAGAGTCCTTGAATATAAAGCATATCCTTCGGTTGAATAATGCTAGTCGGACCTGCCATTTCTTGATAGGTCATTGGCAATAGATTCATGCCCTCTATTGATTTGCGATTGATTTTCAAAATGCATAATTGATAAGTAGCGGGTATTTTTAATTGGCCTAACCGTTTCCCAATCACTTCGGACCCTTCTGGAACACTAACCCGAATTAAATTACCTCCAAGTTTATAATCGATTGCAAGTTGCTTCGGTGAAAGTTGGTGTCCATCTTTCGAACTATTTCGGTTTTCCCCATTTGGAAGCAGTGTATTGCGAATCAAAAACAAGTAAATAATCCCTATAATAACACCGATGATACCAATTGGCGTAATTTCGAAAAAACCTAATTTTTCAAAGCCATGGTCAACAAGCATTTGACTAACAATCAAGTTCGGCGGTGATGCAATCAATGTTAATAGCCCTGAAAAACTAGCAATATAAGATAAAGGAATTAAAAATTTTGATGGGCTACTATTAATGCTAATGGCAACACTTACAACAATCGGCAACATGATTGCGACTGTCCCAGTATTGCTCATAAAAGCACCCACAGTGGCTGCGATGGCAAGTAACAATATGAACAATCTCTTCTCGCTGTCCGCAGAATAGCGCAGAAGTAAATTCCCTGCCTGTTGTGCCAGTCCTGTACGTAAAATCCCCGCTCCAACAATAAATAAGCTAGCAATCATAATAACAACTGAATTGGAAAAACCGACAAGGGCTTCATTCGGATTTAAAATACCTGTAAGTACAAAAGCTAATAGGGCAAGAATCGCGACAAGATCCGCCCGAACGCGATTGCTCATGAATAATAAAATAGTAATACCTAGAATGACAAATGTTAGTATAAGCTGCAATTTATATTGTATCCTTTCTATACGATAGTCTCCTTATTGTAATTCAATATGCCAAAAACGCAAAAAACAGCCACTCCATATGTTTTGGGGTAACTGCTTTTTTCTTAATCAACACTTGACATTTACTTCACTTTGAATATTTTAATTTCATCATTTAATTCTGTAGCTATCTTGGCGAGTCCTTCAATTGTCGAGGCTATCTCCTTGATAATTCTCGTTAAATCATCAGTAGACGCTGACACTTCCTCTGATCCTGCTGATGTTTCTTCGATAATTGCTGAAATGTTTTCAATCTTTCTTTGAACGTCTAATGTATTCATATTAATGCTGTCAAAAACTTCTTTTAGCTGCTGGACATTATCTTCTGTTTCTTGTACTTGCTCAACGATATTTTGCAATGTTTGACTATTTTGTTGGATAACAGCCACTTGTTGTTCGAATTTCCCTAGATTTTTTTCCATTAGCGTAATTGATGTCTGTGTATCTTTTTGTGTTTCATTAATGATATCCGAAATTCGTGTCGTTGCATCTGTCGTTTCTTCTGCTAATTTTCTAACCTCTTCTGCTACGACGGCAAATCCTTTTCCGTGTTCCCCTGCTCGTGCAGCCTCGATTGCAGCATTCAGTGCTAACAAGTTCGTTTGTTTCGAAATACCTTGAATAAACTCAACGATTCCACCAATTTGCTCCGAATGTTTTCCGAGCGCTTGTACGTTTTGTGTAGCTACTTCTATATCGTAAACTGTCTGATTTAAGACAACAATGCTCTTCCCAATACTTTCTTTACCTTCCGTAGCCATAATTGTCGAATTTTTTGCTACTTGAAGCGTATTATCTACTAATGTATTTCCTTTTTCCACACGATTCGCAGTATCTCCAATTGCTTCAAGTATCTGATTTGATTGGCCCGCTTGATGCTCAATCCCACTTGCTATCTCACTCATAGCTGAAGCGATTTGCATCGCTGCCTCTTCTGTTTGCATCGCTCTAGTATCTAAATCCATGCTATTTGTCGTTATTTGATTGGACTGACTGCTAATAGACAGCACTAATGCATTTAATTGGTTCCTCATATGCTCAAATGAAATCCCCAGTTCGCCAATCTCATCCTTTGGAATTCTCACAATCGGCGTTGTTAAATCCCCATTTGCAATTATTTCAGCACTATTTTTCACATCTCTTAGATTAGTCATGATAGAGCGAATTATAAAGAAGCTAATAAAAGCTGTTACAGTGAGTCCTATTACCAAAATAATTACTGTGTATCGTGTATTTGTTTCCGTCCTCTGATGCATTTGATTAATATCTTGATGGAGCTGTTCAATCGTATCATTTAAATAGACGTCTACACTATCATTTATCCCTTCTGAATACGCATCAAATTTAGCCATCAAGACATTTCCCTTTTCAGGACCAAACGCGATGTATGCTTCTGCCATTTCTTTTCCGGTTTCATGGAATTCTTTAAAGGTTTGCTTGAAAGTATCCATTTCTTTATTGCCAATTTTTGATTCCAGTTCCTTTAATTCATTTAACGTCTCATTGAAATCGATTATATATGTATCGGCTACAATAAAACCGTCATCATAGCCTTCTGCTGCTCTTGTCGCACTTATATCTGTGAGCCATTGTTGGACTTGAACGACATCCAATTTTAACCGTTCAGCTTTTAACACTTTTTCGATTGATTCATCCTTAATTCTCTCCATCGTGTTATTGTAGTTATTCATTTGAGTAATCAAATAGACTTGAATACTACCTAAAACAATAAAAACAAATAGAAAAGTTGATATTAACTTACTTTTAATCGTCATTTTCTCTCTCCAGTATTCATTTTTTATAGAAGGCATTCGACCATGGTGAGTGCATTCAATTCACTCAATACAATTGTTTTATATTATAACACAATTATGATAAACGAGTGAATTGCAATGATGAGTACCCTGTCAACACACTAGCCAGCGTAAGAAATACAAGCCCTCCCTCTTTTATAAAATAGGCCTTTCTTCTATTCTACTAAAAAGTTGTTGCCAAGAAAGAAGAGATACTATTATTAATGTTCTCAATTCTAAAATCATTTCTCATGCCTGCTTTTTCAACTATCATTTTGTTTACTCTAAAATTTAATAATATAAATACAATTGGCGACTTTTCATTGTCAGACAAAGTACTCACATCCTATTTCCAAGCCGTTTCTCCACGTACTGCGGGATTCAACACCATCCCAATTGGTGATATGGAGGAATCCTCTTTGTTATATATGATGCTACTTATGTTCATAGGTGGAGGCAGTGCTTCGACAGCTTCAGGAATAAAATTGACGACTTTTATGGTCATTATCTTGGCTACCCTTTCATATTTCAGAGGAATCCGCGAACCTCATTTATTTGGTAAGTCTATTAAAATCGAGATCATATTTCGTTCTTTAGCAATTGCAACGGTCAGTTCAATGGCCGTTTTCGGGTCTTTGTTTCTATTGACTATTACAGAGAAAGCCCCTTTACTGCCACTTGCAATGGAAGTCTTTTCTGCGTTTGGAACGGTTGGTTTGTCGATGGGAATTACCGGAGATTTAAGTCCTCTTGGAGAAGTGATACTATGCGTCGTCATGTTCATGGGTCGTATTGGGCCACTAACCTTGTTCTTTTTATTATTAAGACCCAAAAAAGAAGCTTATCATTTCTCATATGATCAGATTCATACTGGTTAAATCCTCATTTTATCCACATACAAAAAAGCGCCCTGTATAAGAGCGCTTTTTTCCGAATGTAGTATTCGATGCCTTCGCAGCGAAGATTATTTCCCTAGTTTTTTCAGCATAAGTGAAATGACTTTCGCTGCATAAGCCCGGGTAGCGTTTTCTTTCGGGTTAACTCCCCGTTCTATTTTCCCTCCAAATTCATAAACGGCCACTGTCCCTGATATTTCATGAGTCGCAACCAATAATGGCGCTTCGGTTGGGCTTACATCAGCAGGGATGAATTGCAACCCTTCTGGCGACACATCTCCTTCGATGTCTCCGCTGAAATCACGGCTGGAAATCAGAGTAACAAACTTCGCCTCTTGTGGAACAGTGATATCATAGACCATTATCCCGCTGAGCCGTTCGAGGGCGATAAATGCATATCGTTTATCAGCAATCATTCCATGGACCACAGTTTCCGGTTCAGGACCTTTGGATGCGCTTCGTTTATCATAAGATATTTCATCATGAGTAGTGTTGAAATATTTCGGTAAGGCTTCTGCAATGACGCGCTCGAATTCAGAGCCACTATCATATACGAGCTCCATCGTATCTGCATTGAAAATCGAAAAGCTGCGACCACCATATGTATAGAGTGATTCATATTTCCCGTCGACTTTCCCATTTTCCTTCGTAATAGTCGTATCTGCTAGTTCATCCAACAATCCCTCTTCTACAAGTTTGTCTAATTCATCCTGTGTATAACCTTGATAATGATCAGCGTTCAACTTAATTTCATCTTTCACTTTCTTGATTTTAACCTCTTCGGAATAAGCCTCATAATCACGCGAATCTCCTTCATTGGGAGTTAGGATATATGTCGTTCCTTCAACTGTAAATGAATCGATGGCATCAGGCATATAGTAGCCAAGAAGAGGAAGCTTTTCAATCTCGGTTTTGCCGTTTTTCTTCGCATCAAGTTCGTTGCCTGCGATTGAGTGATCTTTGACACCAAGGCCTTTGACATCGATTATTTGGTCCTTTTCAAGATCAACTGCCGCAATTGCATTATTCTCTTGTAACGAAATAAAAGCTTTTTTGCTATCGGGGGAAATGGTGACGTATTCCGGCTCAAGCTGTTGCGCGATCGTCCCTTTTGAAGAGACACGTACCTTATCATCTAGTGATACCTTGTCAAATGTGAGCATTTTAGCGGTGATTACCGCCCCTTTTTTCACCTTTTTTGGAATTTCAATCACCGAGATAGACCCCTCTGGATCTACTAAGTAATCCACGCTTGGTTCCCCTTCATTGGCAACTACAGCTTTTTTACCATCCGGTGTGAATGTGACCATATCAGGTAAGGAACCCACTTGAACTTTCGTTAAAAACTCCCCATCCTTTGTAAGAAATGCAATGTAACCACGATCCGTACTTGGATCACTGACTACCGCCACTGCGATCAAATCATCAGTTGGATGGACAGCTATACTAGTAATATCTTTAACACGATCCATGCCCAAATCCTTCAAATAGACCCGTTTTTTTGATTTAACCTTTGAAAACTTGCCATTTTGCAAATCTGCAAAAGAAAGTATATCAATCCCGGACTCAGCGCCATTTGTTACGAAAGCCTGCTTCGAAATTGGATCGTATGCCAGGATTTCAGTGCCGCCTTTACCTGCGAGACTATCATAGTGCCCAATTTGTGTGATTGGTAATGATGAGCCCTCGTATTGAAAAAATGAAGGCACCTCCGCCATTGCATTTATCGGTGCTCCCGTTGAAAATAAGAGCCCTATCGCAGTTAAACCTGCTATTACTGATTTTTTCATATGTATCTACTTCCTTCCTTTCAATCTACATTTACCTTAGCAAAGGAATGTAAAGTTAGAATGGATAATAGATTAAGATATTGTAAATGGTGAGTGGAGCTTCGGTCAAAGACATACTTTATTGATTAATATAATTACTTAATGATAATAATTATAATCTAATTAGTAGTAATTGATAATTGCATTTGATATAGTAATTAGTGAACACAGCACTTCTACTACATAAGGAGGCGTTTTGAAATGACTAACAATGACAATCATAAGAAATTAACAACAGCAGCGGGTGCACCCGTTGTCGATAACCAAAACTCAATGACCGCAGGACCTAGAGGACCGATGTTATTGCAAGATGTTTGGTTCCTAGAGAAACTCGCACATTTTGATAGAGAGGTTATACCTGAACGCCGGATGCATGCGAAAGGTTCTGGAGCCCATGGTACATTTACCGTAACAAATGATATTACGAAGTATACGAAAGCGAAGATTTTCTCTGAGATTGGGAAACAGACGGAAATGTTCTCCCGTTTCTCCACAGTCGCTGGTGAACGCGGGGCTGCAGATGCCGAGCGGGATATTCGTGGATTTGCCTTGAAGTTTTATACAGAGGAAGGAAATTGGGATCTTGTCGGAAACAATACTCCGGTCTTTTTCTTTAGAGACCCTTTACAATTTCCAGACTTGAACCACGCCGTTAAACGCGATCCACGAACAAATATGCGTAGTGCGACAAACAACTGGGACTTTTGGACTTCATTGCCTGAAGCACTTCACCAAATAACAATCATCATGAGTGATCGTGGAATTCCGAAAACACTTCGGCATATGCATGGGTTTGGTAGCCACGCATACAGCATGATTAATGCTCAAAACGAACGCCATTGGGTTAAATTCCATTTTCATTCCCAACAAGGTATTGAGAATTTGACAGATGCAGAAGCGGGAGAATTGATTGGAACAGATCGCGAATCTCATCAAAGGGATCTATTGAACAGCATTGACAATGGGAATTTCCCGAAATGGAAAATGTATATCCAAGTGATGACGGAAGATGAAGCTTTGGATATGCCTTATAATCCATTCGACCTTACAAAAGTCTGGTATAAAAAAGACTTCCCTCTTATTGAAGTTGGAGAGTTTGAGCTAAATCGAAATCCCGAAAACTATTTCGCTGAAGTAGAACAAGTAGCTTTTACACCTGCTGCAATTGTACCAGGTATCGGCTTCTCTCCTGACAAAATGTTGCAAGGTAGATTATTCTCTTATGGGGATGCGCAGCGTTACCGTTTAGGCGTCAACCATCATCAAATTCCAGTGAATGCTCCTAAATGTCCATTCCATAGCTACCACCGTGACGGAGCAATGCGAGTCGACGGCAATAAAGGCAGTACAGTTCATTATGAACCGAATCGCCATGGCGAATGGCAAGAGCAACCCGATTTCAGAGAACCGCCGCTAAAACTACGCGGTGATGCAGGTCACTACGATTTCCGTGAGGACGATAGCGATTACTTCACACAACCAGGTAAACTATTCAACCTAATGAATGATGACCAAAAAGAAGTACTGTTCGCTAATACAGCCCGGAATATGGGCGACGCTCCAACAGAAATTAAAATCAAACACATTAAACATTGTTACTTGGCCGATCCAGCTTATGGTGATGGCGTTGCAAAAGCACTCGACATTCCGTTGAGTGAAGCTGATGTAAAGTGACAACGGGTGCCTGGCACGGAGACAATTCTGAATCTTATTTATGTCAAATTGCTTAGCTGAAAAATAAATCCCAGGTTTACAAACAACTTTAAATTGTTTGTAAACCTGGGATTTTTGATTATTCATTTATTAATTCCGTAGATAACTAACCCTGCACTATGGACGTTTTTCCGATTTCTTTTGAATACCTGCCTCCGCAGTTTCGTAGATTTCTCATAAGCAATATCGATATAATACCTAAGTTCTACTTCATCTTTATAGTTGTCTTCTATAATAAGCGCCAAGTATAGATGTTAAAGGCGTGCGAAGGTCGTGAGAGACATTGGTTATAAGATTATTTTTTGTTTTCTGAGCACTGTGTTTTTATTGAATTGAACCGATTCAATTCGGATGGTATCAATTGAATAAGGTTACTTTAATCGTTTCATGGACGGTTTTTACTAAAAACTGCTTCCATCTAGCGCACTTCCGAGAAATCAGATTGATATTCTCCGTTTTTATAGTACCTATCATCATGTTTATCTAGCCATACAGATAAAAAGTAGTCGAATTTCTCCAGTGAATCCACTAGGAGCTTTGGTGAAAATTCTCCTCCAACATAATCATAATAAATTGGAGTTTCAACTTTACTTATATCTGCAATTACCGGATTCCCACTCCAACTCGAGATAATAATCCAATTTCTATTCCATTTCATTTCCTTCGATAAATCTTTCCAATATCGAACTATTATTTCCAATATTGCTGGCTCAGTACTTGATAAATACGCTTATGTAAATTCAGGAAAAGCTTCGATTTCGATTGGTGGAGGTAAGACTTCTTTAAGAAAACCATTCGGTTCATCTGGTTATAATGCTTTCACAGGGATGGGACTATCATTGGCTGCTCATGCTACTTTATACACCAAATCTTTTGCAAGTATTCCGGCTTCCCAATTCAAAACGGATGCTCTGGAAATAACTGAGTATTATTAAAATTTCATCAGATATAATCTAGCTTCCGAACTTCATAAAGCTGCAGACTTTTCAGGTGCCCTTGCAACATCTGTCGATATTACCCAAGCTAAACAGACCATGTTAAATGATGGTGCGGTTAATGGGAGCGTTTCCGATAACGCCTTAGGCCTTAGGCCTAAGCTACACTGCAGGAGCAACAGCATTCCTTTATAACTTAGCTTGGACAGGCGATACATCATTTTATAAGAATTAGATCAAGCTGTAGTGAGAGTTGGAGACGCAAAAAAACTTGCTGGTGTATCGGCTATGAGAGCAAGTATGGACTCTGGCCATTCTAACAAACGTTCAGTCTGCTATGGCTCACAGGGTCCTCTCGGGATTCGCAGGTTGCCTAGAACGAGGAATCGCAGATATTACTGATGGAATCTAATAATGATCAGGTGTAGTTTAGATTACTTATATTGCTCTTTGTGTCTTTTTAATGCTTCGTCTCCATGTATTTTTAAAACATAATGCTCTTCAGCCTCTTTCGTTACAATGCTGATACGAGAAGGATCATTCCAATTATCTCCTGCCATATTATCTGCATCCTGTGCTAGTAAAGTGAAAATATCATTTTTCACTTCTGAAAAATCACCTTCAAACCATCGGTCTAATATCTTTTCGAATTCAGAATCTTTTTTGACAAATCGTTTTAAATAAAGAATGTTCTCACGAGCCATTTGGGCTTGCCTTTGTGTTCCTTGCATGGTGGCAGCATAGACCTCGCCATCAGTAATCAGATGGCCTGGTTCGCCGTAAGTAATTTTTTGTCCTATCATACTCAACATCATATTTACTCCCTCATCAAATGATGTTTCGAGGGTTTTATCTGATATATCGCTAAACTGACCTTGAAGTTTTTGTGCAAGCTGATCCTCATTTCCAAGATTCAAAGCGCGGTGAAGAAATACAGCGTAATGCGCACGCGTCACTTTTTCAGTTGGTTTAAACTCCCCTTGATAACCGGTTGTAATACCGTTTGAATATAAAGCGCGTACATGCCGGTTTCCCCAATGAGCTGGCGGTACGTCTTTAAAATCTATTTCTGACTTTATGGATAAATCAAAAGCTAAGTCGATGATTTTAGCCATTTGTACTCGTGTTAAGAAAGCCTCTGGGTTGAAGTTTCCATTTTGATCTCCATCCATGATTCCTGCTCTTTGGACTCTTTGAATGATATCATAGTGAAGATGTGTCTTTTGCACATCCTTAAACTCTTTTGATTGCCTTACTGGTTCAAGTGGTAAAACTCTTGATAATAGGGCAGCTACATGTTTACGGCTAATATTTTCTTCTGGCTTAAATGTACCGTCAGGGTAACCGCTAATATAGCCTAAGTTATGCATTTCATTAATGATTTCAAAATAAGGACTTTCGCTTGATACATCTTTGAATATCCCTTCATGGGAAGTGCTTTTATCTACTTTAGCCGCTTCGACATGATCATTTGCAGGAACAATATAAACTGCTGAAGGAATAGCGACTAGTGCTGTTAGGCTTGCTAAGAATAACTTTTTATTTTTCATACTATACTCCTTTTGATTTTCTTTTATATTAACATGAACACTCATTTTATTTCAAATATATGTTAAAAAAAGAATTTAAACGATAAAGAAGATAAATTTAATTATATTGGAGGGGTGGGGTATTAATGACATTTTCTTCTTAGATTTTGAAGACAAGCATAGATTGGCAAAGCAAAAAAACCAGACGTGTTGATTATGAATAAATTTCCATAAAAAATCGACAAAAAGGAACGCTCTCTTGTAAGATGTAAGTACTACCAAACAATTTACGAGAAGAGGCGCTCCCTATGAAACAGAATACCATATTCCCAAATTTTCTGGATAATCAACACGCCTGTTAATAAAAGTATAAAACTTAAATTCAACTTATATAGATTATCAATCATGCCTAATTCCCAGTAAATAATCGGATATATCGCTGATTTCACTCTAGGAACTCCGAGAGCTTATAGTACTTCGAGAATCATATTTGAAATACCCTCTTGATAACTAGTTCTCAATATAGTTCACTTGGCAAATTGAGAATAAAAGCTATTTAAGTTAACGGATTTCAGCCATTGTCGAGATAAAGCAACGACTAGTATAATCCCTTAAAAAGTTGAACGCCCATTAAGTTACAAACCAACTTTAACGGACGTTCTTGTTATCAATTAATCGAAACTTAGAGCTTTTTAACAAACTCAGATTTTAACTGCATAGCCCCAAAACCATCAATTTTGCAATCAATATCATGATCCCCATCAACCAAACGGATAGTTTTTACTTTTGTACCTACTTTTACGACTGATGAGCTTCCTTTTACTTTAAGGTCTTTAATTACTGTTACTGAATCACCATCATTTAAGACATTGCCATTTGAATCTTTAACAATCCTTTTTTCTTCACTATTTTCAGTTTCCGATTCTAAAGTCCACTCATGCGCACATTCTGGGCAAACAAATACACTTCCATCTTCGTAAGTGTATTCTGAATTACATTTTGGGCAATTTGGCAAGTTTGACATAATTTCATTTCCTCCATTCGTTATTGGTGATTCTAGTGTATAAGGAATATTTACAAACCCCTTACTTACATGTTGCCACAGTCTTCTCGTAATGACAATCATTCCGAAAAGTTCCGGGTATCAGGTTCTCGTTCGATTATAATAGCATCTGCATCCTAGAGTTATGCGCTGTCCAAAAATAATTTATACGTTAACATATTAGGTTCTAAGGCATTATCAAAAAAATAACGAACCAATTTTAACTATATATGTTGAACTATAGAATCCTACTAACAACGCTCGGCGCTTGGGGATGCCTCCCGCGATAAGCCCAGTAGACACCTTCGTTGGAGATCACGGGTATATCCTATGTTCAACTTAACTAAGTATAAAAAAGATTGATACTCTAACAAAAACTAGCATCCAATTCCATCTAAAGGAGCCGAACTTTCTTTTTCCAAGATATTTGTCCAATAAGAAAGCCTCCATTGTGCCAATTGAATTTTTCAAAAGGAGTGAAGAATTCAAAACCCATTCTATTGGTTGTGGCCCCTTCCAATTAATACGTCATGATGAGAATATGATTCGTCTTGATGTCTTTCCAAACTATTACGGGGAGCGTCCATGGTTAGACCATGTAGAAATCATCAAAATACCCCTCTCCATTCATAGTGAAACAAAACATCCCCTGCTGTTGAGAGCACCAGATACATCGTGGAATGAGGTCCTTATTCAGGAAGAAGGAGCTACTTTCATCGCATTCAATTGTTACAAACAATTGGAATTACACTGAATTGAGCGAGTCCCAAGCTCGCGAAAGTTTTCTTATTTCACTAAACCAATCGCTTCCCATTCACGTCGATGGGTAAAGTTTTCAGCTAACGTATTCGCCTTATCCGTGACACTTTCTGGGTAGCCAAGTATTTCTAGCAGCTTAATGGCATTTCTCGTTTCTGATGGACCTAGGTGGACAGTATAGTCGAACAGAACCTTTCCATTTTCGATTGATTCCCTGAAATGATAGTTCGTGTATGCAGATCTCGCCATTTCAGTTAGTTCAATATCATGTGATGCGATGATGTTCATTCCTTTATTCGAAGCGAGCCACTCCATCATCGCGGCCGACGCTGCAATTCGTTCGATTGTGTTGGTTCCTTTGAGAATTTAAAGTACCCAGTGCCTGTCACTTATTAAAATGAGAAAGTTTGAAAAGTCATGTTTGTTTGAACTAACATGATTGTTTCGGTGACAGGCACTCCGTACTTCGGAAAAATAACACAACATAGGCTACTACCACAAATCCATATGTATTATATAGAGGTATCGGCATCCACTGTGCATTCCAAAGTAAAATGAGACCGACAACAAGCACAATTCCTGGAATCGTGTTTGGTAATAAACCCAATAAATCAATAAGTCGCTGTGAAATCTCTTCTGCACGACCAATTTGAAGTGCTAGAAATAATCCGAGTAATGCAGCAACTGTCGCTGCTAATAGTGCTAATCCTAGGCTGTTTGTCAATGCTTTTAGACCAGGGGAACCAACGCTCAACAGCTCGCTATAGTGGGCCATCGTGAAATTCCCCCCATTGCAATCCGTTCCCCCGGAGCTTTTGCAACGACCCAACAATTATAGAGAAGTAAGGTACTCCCATCGATATTGCTAAGAGGACTATAATGTAACCCCAAAGATCCACCTTTTTCCATCCAGTCAGTACAACGTTAGATTGACGACCACCTTTTCCGCCAATTGTAGAGTCTTGAAACTTTCTAGAAATAATAGTTTGCATATACCAAAACAACTTACATATAGCAAGTAGAACAGACGCAAGTGAGGTTGTCTTTCCAAAGTCAATTGGCCAATTTGAAACATATTTATGGATTTCACTCGTTAATACGTAAAATCCGATTTGTCGGCCAAACGTAGCGGGCGTCCCAAACTCTGCAAACATTTTATTGAACAACCACCTACTAAAGTAGGTGGAATCTATTTGGGCTAAAGCCCACTAAAGATAAAAATCAAAAACAAAGCTCAAAAACTAAAAGATAAGACTAAAGCATATACCGTCTAAAGACGGTGGTTTTTGTCCACTCTTTTGAAAAATAATCCAAGTAAAATCGTATTCAAAATGACCTGATTGAGCTTGGCATTTACGATCGCCTGAAGCGGTAAAAGCCATTCGGACTGTTCTTCTGGATGAACGCTTGTTAACAATACTAAGCATAAAGGGGCAACAACTAATATGCTCAAAAGAACATATTAAATCGCCATTCCACATCTTCTCAAATTCCAAATCCGCTGCATTTTATCACTATCTCATCTTTATATGTACAGTAAAAGGGAAAGGAGTATAGTTCACACAAATGGGGGTATTTCTCTATAAACCCTTATATACCAAGTGTTCATCATTATGATCCCGACTGGGCTCGAACCAGCGACCCCTACTTTGTCGTTTTTGTATCCCTTAAATAAACTGGTTAAGCTGGAAATAAGTTTGATTTAAGAAGGTTTTAGCGAATTGGTAAATCAATTCAGTAAAATAGGTTTGGTACAGAAAATTAATTACGCGGACAAATTGCGGACAAGAAAGTCAGCCTGGCATTCCTAGTTTGGAATGAGAAATGTGGAACCATCTTTTACTATGTACTCATTTTCCTCTTGTTTATTGTTAAGAAAATAAAGTAGCTAACTACCAAAACGACTAAGTACAAAAGTTCCGGAAAAACAAAAGGAACATCGATTACGCGTTTGCCATAAAAATTGAAGAAATAAAAAAGAAAATTAATTAGTTAAAAAATGGTTCATTTTACAATTATACCTTTTAGAAAATAAAAGAAATTTTGTAATCTATTGCAATTAACTAAATAATGGATTAGTATAGGGATATCCACATTAAAGGAGGTGACAAACATGACAGGTTTATTAGATCTTCAAAGAATGGATGTAACTGCATCTTTTAGTGCTAACGCTGATATGTCACCATTTGGCTCTTGTGTTTTTAACAGTTGTAATGTTCCAACTAAAACCGGAAACTAAATTCCTAAAAAACAAACTAACAAAAATGTGATTGAAAAGGCCTTTTTAAGAAAATTGAAAAATTTCTGTAGTTCCTTCAGATTAACCAAGTAATGGATTAAGATACAATTATACAGATTAAAGGAGGTGACAAACATGACAGGTTTATTAGATCTTCAAAGAATGGATGTAACTGCACCTTTTAGTGCTAACGCTGATATGTCACCATTTGCCTCTTGTGTTTTTAACAGTTGTAATGGTCCAACTAAAACCGGAAACTAAATTCCTAAAAAAACAAATTAACAAAAATGTAATTGAAAAGGCCGGGTATTTTATATACTCAGCCTTATCTTTTAACTTATTATAATAGAATAGAAAGAGGTGGACATAAAATGTTACCAGTGAAATATTCTAATCATGCTGTAGCCTTTAAAAATAATACATCATTTTATATGATAAATAATAATTTTAAACATAATGAAGATAGTTTTATAAATCTTGTTGATTTTGATAAAAATAAAGTTGAAATTTATATAAAAAACCCGTGGACTATATTTATTTTCAATAAGAATATCTCTGATAAAAGAACAGCAGATTGGAAAATACATATTTCTTCAACTATTGATAATCATGAAGAAGTGCTTAAAATTGCAGCAAATTACTGTATAAAAAATGAAATCAATTTTAAGTTCACAGCAGATTTAGATAAATTTAGAGAAATCAATGGAAAGGCAACTAATCGAGCAAGTCATGGAAAATTCATTGTTCTATATCCTCCTGAAGACTCTATTTTAACAGTATTAGAAGACTTGCATTATAAAACAAAGGTTTTTGAAGGACCTTATATCCTCTCAGACAAACCATATAAGGATTCAAAAATTTTGTTTTATCGATATGGTGAATTTATTCCGATTAGAAGAGTTTCTGAGCGGGGTACAACAGAAACATTTATCAAAAACAATGAGAATAAATTAGTCCAAGATATGAGAGTACCTTATTATCGTATTCCAGAATGGGTTGAAGATTTAAATGTTCCGATAAAAACTGAAAAAGAATCATTGTTTTTATCAAAGTACAAACCTAAAGAAGCCTTACAATTTTCTTCAAGTGGAGGGATATATCTTGTAGAAGATCAGGTTGAAAAGCAATGGATTGCAATAGAAGCTAGGCAATATTCAGCTTTAGATTATGCAGGATTCTATGCTCCTGAAAGATTAGAAAGAGAAAAAGATTTTTTAATTCAACTAGAAAAAACCGGCATCACTCCAAAAGTAAGTGATTTTATTTTAGAGCATGGAAATGGATATTTAGTAGAAGAGAAAATTGAAGGTAAATCTTTGAGGGTATACACATATACAAAAAATCCTCTAATAAGTTTAGAGAGAGATGTATCTAAAATAAAAAAATATTACGAGAATATACTTGATATTTTCAACCAATTGATTGAAAAAATCGGTATTATTCATGAACACGGTATAGCCATCTATGACATATCAGATGCAAATGTTATATTGGAGGAAAAAGAAGATGGCTCTTTTAATGTTAGAATAATTGATTTAGAACACTCTATGTTTCTTGATGAAACGGAAGAATTAAGAGTGGATACAATTGGTTATCGTTCTAAAGAGAAAAATCTAGTGAAAAAAGATTTAGACAAGATAATGCTAATAGGTATGGTTATGATATATCCCATTAATAATTTGTATGAATTAGATGAAACTAAAAAAATCGCATTGTTAGAATGGGCGCAAGAAAATGCACCTTTTTTGCTTGATGAATATGTTGATATTTTATTAAATCATTTCAAAACTCAGGGTTTGATTAGTCATAGAACCAAATCTTCTACTAAATATAAAGGAACAGATTTAATCGAACTTACAAGTTCGATACTTGGTTTATTTGATTTTTCATCAAAAGAAAAAGGCTATTATATCCCCGCAGATCCGCATATTTTTAATACAAATCCGTTTAGTATCAGTCATGGAATCTATGGGATATTGTTTGGTATTTATCAAACATATCGTAATTTAGATGAGCCAACTCCAGTTCTATTAGAAGAAATTAGCTTAGAAGTTTTCGAAAGAGAATTTTCTAGTATAAAGAATCTGCCGAGAAACTTGCTAATCGGAAGTTCAGGGATCGTAGTCTATTTATTAAAAATAGATTTGATTGATGAAGCACGGATTTTATACAAGGAAGTAGCTGCGCATCCGGCACCTTTATTAAATGATTTGTTTTATGGCAAAGCCGGATTAGTTATTATGCATTTGTATTATTGGATGAAAACGAAAGACACTAAATCTAAGGAACAAGCGAAGGCTCTATCAGATCAAATGATAGAAGGGGATGAGTTGGAGTACTCCGGTCTTTATGAAGGAAAAGCAGGAGTCTCTCTTGCCTTGTTATTAACTTATGTGGTGACTGGTGAAAGAAAATATCTAGAGGAATCAGAAAAAATATTAAAAGAAGTTTTGGATATGCTTTATACAAACAAAATTGGGAATTTAACAATTAACAGAAAGAAAAAAGGTAGCGGAGAGTCCGTAGAGTCCGCATTTTTATTTAATGGGCTTTCTGGTGTTGGAATGTTATTGATTTCGTTTTATCGTATAACAAGGAATCCGGAGCATAAAAATTACCTCGATAAGATTGCAAAAAGTTTAGAGCATAAGATTCAATATTTCCCGGGTTTGATGAGAGGGCTCGCCGGAGTTGCTGACTTCTTGATCTCATATTATCAATTGGTCGAAGAAGATCCAGAGGTATATGAAAGTATAGAGGGAAAAATTTCAACGTTTAGACTTTTTGAGGTGTTTAGCGAACATGAAGGTAAATCTTTAGGGTTTCCTGGTGAGCAATCACTTAAAATTGCTCATGATTTTTATACAGGATCTATGGGGATTGTTTCTGTTATTAGTAGATGGATATCGTTTATTAACAATGAAAAGATAACCACTAGTACCGATATAGTTTTATCTATAGCAGAAGAAATAATCGATCATCAAAGAAACAAGTTTAGAAACCATTGAATAGGGTGAGAGCGATGAAATTGATGATTAAACACGGGAGTGCAAAATATGTAATTTTTGTTTTGATTGGTTTGGTTGTTGCGTCCATTGAAGGATTCTTGTTGCCACAGACCATCCGACTCGTTATTGGAGGATTAGAAAATGGAAGTAAGCAAGAACTCGCATTCGGAGTAGGCTTCGGTATTGTAGGGTTCCTAGTTCTTGGTCTTGGTGGATACTTTTATCAATATAGCATAGCAAAATTAATGAAAAATTTTAATGTCAGTGTGAAATCGACTGTTTATGAACATCATGTTCATAAACACCAAAAAGGTTCAGACGCCAGATCATCGGATGTACTTTCTTTTCTTCAAAATGATGTTAAATTGTTAGAGAATAATTATATTATGGCTTGGATTACAGCAGTTCAAACTATTGTTTTAGTTACTGTAGCGAGTGGATATATTTTGTCTATCAATCTTAAATTAGGTTTTATCTTTATCGTGTTTGCTTTAGTCACTATGATTTTTCCGAAACTAAATCAAAAGAAAATTGAAAACAGCGCTAAAGATTGGAGTAAGGCCAACGAAGATTACACTAATGAATTAATTGAAGATATTAAAGGTGTTGAAACAATTATTGGTTATCAGCGTGAACAAACATTTTTTGAACGCTTAAAGGTTAGTATTGCTAATGCAGAAGATAAAAATGTTAAGATGACCTTGGCACAAGTGGTAGCAAGTCTAACTGCCTATGTCGCATCGCATATCTTGAGCTTGATCCCGGTCTTTATCGGTGGGATCTTTGTCTTTAATGGATTGCTAGAAGTCGATGCATTAGTAGCAGTATTTATCGCTAGTGACCGCATTGCTAACCCACTATCTGTCGCTGCTGCAAATATTAACAAGCTGTCAACAACTAGTGGTATTCATAAAAAACTCTCGATTATTGAAGAGGAAAATAACGCATTTAAACAAACCGATAATCATTCTTTTGAAAGTATTCTTCCCCTCGAAATTCGAAATGGCACCGTACAATTTGAAAATAATTTAGTATTAGATAGCTTCGATCTGGTGATCAATGCTGGAGAGAAGTTGCTGCTACTCGGTGAGTCGGGATCTGGTAAAACAACGATTCTGAATTTAATTCAACAACATATTCCTCTACCAGATGGACAGATAACATATGGGGATAAGAGCGAGCAAAGCACACGCGCTATTAATCGAAACATTAGTTATATACGTCAAACTCCCATGATATTTGATGACACTCTAGAGTTCAACCTCACATTAGGCGAAGACTTTGAACCAGGAGAATTGGATCAAGCAATTAAAGCTGCTGGGTTGTCATCTGTCGTTAAAGAAAGAGGACTTGATTTTGTCGTCGGAGAAAATGGTCAAAACCTTTCCGGTGGGCAGAATCAGCGAGTCGAAATCGCACGTGCAATCTTGAGAGAACGCGAGTTGTTAATTGCGGATGAAGTGACTGCAGCACTCGATAAAGAAACTGCTGAGGGCATTCATGATACGCTCTTTAGCTTACCTCAAGCGATTATTGAAGTTAGTCATCATGTTAAGGAAGATGATTTTGCTGACTATGACCGTGTGTACCAGATTGAAAATAGAAAATTAAAGTCAACAACTTATAAATAAAAACAGTGCTATATAGTCGGCACTTAACAAATAGAATGTTCTTCCAACACCGCTTTGTCGCTGAGGAAGGATTGAACTACATCCTTCCTTGGTGATGATCTTATTACTCCGGCTCACACTTGTCGCTCTTTCGCTAGATTTGTTCGTTATACTGGTGAGATATACCACCTAGTAAATGCCAAATAAGTAGTGCCGAATATATAGTTATAAAATGAACTACAATAACTCTCGAAAAGACGTCATATATACTCAAGAGAATTCGCAACTGAATAAGAAACACTGGTTTTATTGTGTACGGTTTTGGATAAAAGCATACCAGTAGAACTGAATAGCAAAGCTCTCTCAAATTGAGAGGGCTTTACGTGTTTTTAAGGAGATCTCCTGGCCACTGCATCTGTTTGGAAATAAGTACTTGCTTGTTTTAGAAAGTCTGATAATCATATATAAGGCTGAACTTAGGTATATTAAAAGAAATAGCAGATCAACATCCAGTACTTTCCTAAAAAGAAACTTGAAAGGTGATTTCGCCGTATTTTACCGACTATTATTATACTTAAATGATAACCACTTTGCTCATTATCGCTAAAATGAACATAGCTTCCCTTACCCCAAAATCAGCTTCCAAGACTATTACTTCCATATACACCGCCATTTCTTATATTTTCCGGATCTATTGTCACAAACCACTTTTCTATTCCTATTGTCCCTATTCGTATCATTTGACCAATTCATTAACCATTACCCCAATTGTATTTGATTATCTATTTTTCTTGAAATTTTCGGATACTAACAGTACGCTTATTATTGGAACTGTAATGATTAAAAACCGTCAATAACCCACGCCATGCAGTAAATCTGTGAGCTTCCGCAATCGCTTTTACTGTAATGATGAGACTCCATATTCCTAATACAATACCAATAAAACCACTAATAAATAGTCAAATCAATTTACCGACTGAAATATCAAATTTTTCAATAAATAATACCTCACCTAGTATGAGAAGATCCGGAATCCAAAAAAGTCCCCCAACTATGATCGGTATGTATGAAATTGCACAAGCTATTTTCAACAGACACAATTTTTTATTTCACTACACCAATCGCTTCCCATTCACGTCGACGGGTAAAGTTTTGAGCTAACGTATTCGCCTTATCCGTGACACTTTCTGGGTAGCCAAGTATTTCTAGAAGCTTAATGGCATTTCTCGTTTCTGATGGACCTGGGTGAACGGTATAGTCGAATAGAACCTTTCCATTTTCGATTGATTCCCTGAAATGATAGTTCGTGTATGCAGATGCCGCCATTTCAGTTAGTTCAATATCATGTGATGCGATGATGTTCATTCCTTTATTCGAAGCAAGCCACTCCATCATCGCGGCCGACGCTGCAATTCGTTCGATTGTGTTGGTTCCTTTGAGAATTTCATCGATGAACGATAGACACGGCTTCCCACCATCAATAATTCGAAGAATCCGCTTAAGCGATTTTATTTCGGCAATAAAGTAGCTATCTCCATCCAATAAACTATCCTGAATTGCCATTGACGTGACAATATAGCTTGGTTTCATCGTAAATTTGTCAGCTAGCACGGTGTTAATTGTCTGCGCCAAGATCGCATTGAGAGCAATTGCTTTTATATACGTCGACTTACCAGAAGCGTTAGACCCTGTAATGAGCGTACTCTTCCCAAGTAGCGAGGTGTTTCGAATAGGCTCGTTGATCAGTGGATGAGCGAGCTTTTCAAATGAAAGCTCTTCCCTATCCGTAAATGATGGCGTGCAGTATGTATCAAGTGAATTACGGAAAAACGCGACTGCAATCGCCGCATCCAGCTTACCGATTTGTTCCCACACATTCCGATATTCATCTTTATTTTTAACTAATGTTTGAACGATTTTATTATATGCAATAAATTCTAACATGAATAAAATCCGGATATAATCGACTATAAAATCGAATTCCCCACCACTACCAGATGGAAATAACTTACTGAAAATAGATACTTTTTTAATTGATTTAACATTTTCTTTGAATTTCATCGCGTACATTGTGAATGCAGGCTGTTTACTAGAAGCGAACTGTTTTCCAATGTTGATAACACTCGCTACATAGGTAATTGCATACAAATCGTTTTCCAAAGTACTTTTATTTCGATAATAAATCACGGTGTTGATTAAAAAAGAAGCGAAAAAAAGGCCGATACCATATTTCAAAGAGAAGAACATCAGAATAATTGCTGCAATCGGCATAAAACCAAGTAGACCATACATATATGCGTGGTTGAGTTTTTTATCATTCAGGCCATAAAAAAATGACGACGAGTTCGTATGATTTCGCTTTCCAAGACTAGAGAGAGTGAGAAGGACTTCTTCTCTCAACTTCTGGTCATCTGACAGTAACCGATATAACGCTTCGTTTTCTTGTACCTGTTCAAGTGCAGGGTCAAGATCCCGTAGTTTATTGAACAAATACTCTGACCCAACGGTAGATTGAGTGTAGTTAATCTTTTTAAACACTTCATCCATCGCCAAATCGTCTGAAGTGAGCTGATCGACTCCATCATAGCTCACAGCATTGCTCTTTTTGTTCCTCCAATAAGAAGAAACTGTTTCAAAGTTCTCGCTGGGTGCAAGATAATTGCCTGTTTCCCATTCTTCACGGAATTTCTTAAGCTTCTTTTTATTTTTAGTGAAGGCATGATAAACCATATAACCAATTAAAATTATCCCTATACTAACAATGACCAATGGATTTTCCATGAATCCATTCACTCCCTTCTTCTACTCTATTCTACGAGTCAGATGACTAATGGTTTCAATTAGAAGAAGAATGGATGCCAGTAGGAAAATAAAAACCACGTTAGCAATTATCCGGATCCTTTTGATAAAAATAATTAGGTGTAACAATGTCATTATTATACGGTCTATGGAACATATGCGTCGTTGCAGGTGAGAGTGGCGGAATAAGCCATGCCCAATTCCCTGTGATTTCTCTTCCTTTTGATTGCTCACTTTTTTCAAAGCTTTTAAATTGTTTCGCAGCAGTATGATGATCGACTAACGTCACACCTGCATTGTTGTAGGAATTCAACACAGCGATATTTAATTCAACTAATGCCTTGTCCTTCCATAACGAACGGTTTGACTTTGTATCCAGTCCCATCAGCTCTGCCACTTTCGGGAGTAAATTATACCGATCTTCATCCGCCAAATTTCTCGCCCCGATTTCGGTCCCCATATACCACCCATTGAACGGAGCCATTGGATAATGGATTCCACCAATTTCCAACCGCATATTCGCAATGATTGGAACCGCATACCATTTTATACCTAGTCCACTAAAACCCTCGAATTGTGGATGTGTAATTGCTACTTCTTTCACAAGCTCTTGTGGAATTTCAAAAAATTGAGGTGATTCGCCTTTCATTTGAATGACAAGAGGAAGAACATCATACGGAGTTCGCTTCCCTTTCCACCCTAATTTTTCGCACATCTTCGTGAACGCCACCGATGTGGAGTCTCCGATAATCTGATCCGCTTCTTCATATCCCGCATAGCGAATAAGCTGATGATTCCAGATTCTCACAGAATCCTCTCCACCTTGTCGTGGCAGAAAGATTGTAATTGTTGAACGGATTTTCCCGTTGTTCGTTGCATAGTCAATATGCCGCAATAATGCCTCCAGTACATCTTCAACTGTTTCCAATCCCCGCTCATCAAACACTTGAAGCGTGTCCCAAAACAAACGCCCAATACAACGATTATTATTACGCCAAGCCATTTTAGCTCCGTGTTCCAGTTCTACCGAAGTATGAGTATACGTACCCGTTTCAGTAATTGCTCTTCGTATTTCCTCTACTCTCTCCGTCTGTTGCGCTTTTGACATTCCAAGTTCTTCATAACATCTATGTATAAATTGTTCAGCTTCTAAAAGCAATGTATTATCTTCAGCTTGCTTACTCAATGCCCATCATCTCCAATAGTGCTAGTATAGCATTATGAAAAACGAATCCCCGTTTCAATTTGGCCATTTTTATGAACATTTATTTCTAAATTCCTATTAGAATGTTACGGGTAGAAACCTAAAAATCCTATTTCATCGTAAAGAACCAAAAATAGGCACCAAGATTAAAAACAACTTCAATTTGTTTTAATCTTGGCACTCAACTTGTTCCCTTTAGGATATCTCTTGATTCAAAACTCTACGATTTGTGGTTCTTTGCCTTTTTTATTCATGACACGGATTTGCGTTGGAATAATTTTCAGAATGATGAAATTAGGATCATCAGGCCCATCAAACCAGCCCTTCAAGAGTTTATTCCACACTTTTTCCTTCATCGTCTCTTCCTGCGATTCCTCAACAATGCCCTCAATTTCTAAAAAGGCGTCGCCAAATCCATTGCCTTCATAACCTAAAAGAATATGGGTGTTTGGATTCTTTTGGACCTCTTCTACTTTATGAGTTCTCTTGCTTGTCGCTGTGTAAATTATGAACTCATCATTAAAGAATGTCATATAACGAGAATGCGGCTTACTCCCCTGTATCGTTGCCATCGTGCCAATGATGCTTTCATTCAGGATTTTTAAAGCAATATCTTTTGCAGATTTCGCCATTAGCAATCGTCTCCTTCCAGATCATCCTCTCCTATTATTCCTCTGTCGTAGACAATTAAACCCCTCTTCTTTTGTGAATAAGAACTTGCAGTAATGGACACCCATTGAACGTCGTGGATTCAAAAGAAAAAATAAGGAGCTATTTACCCTACAAACCAATTCCTAGTTTCTTTTGCGTGTTATTTTCATCTATTAGTAGACAATAGTCTTGTCCTCTAGCCTGCTAACCGTTGTTGCAACCATCTGTACGCTCGCCCATTCCAATAGAAAAATATACTTACTGCCCCTCCTTGTCTCATCACCTTTTTAGCAAGTACTTTGACCGCTTTCTGCTCGTTCACCTTACGATCTGATAAGTAAATACCCAATAGCCCCCGATTAATCATTTTGTGAAATTTATTATCAGGCAAATCATTTGTATGTTTATCAGCCTCATGCAAAAAATGAATCAGTCTTTTACATAGTTCTTCATCGTTTGCATAATAACAGCAGAAATTCAAATCGCCGCCTTCACGATCTTCATCCTGATCAATAAAATAATCCAATAGGATATGCAATCCTTGAATATAAGGAAAGTAGCCCTTGCGAATCCTATCAGCATGTCTTATTTCAAAATCATTGCGTAGCGCATACGAAACAAGGCAAAAAACACCTAAAGTGGAGCCCGAACAAGCGGCAAATTCATGCCAACCCATTTTAGGTAACAGACTCTTATGTTTTTCATACCAACTTTTCAATCTTTCCTCTCGCTCTTCCTTACACACATGCTTATGGATTTGCAAATCACAATAATACTGACATAGTTCGAGTAGGTACGGCTTAATCATTCCATAATTCGGCATATCACTTAAAATAGACTGACACATTTGCATAAGCTCAACCAAATAGTCTCCATCATCTTGATCTTCACGAAATCTGTAATAGAGTTTTGGTGATGCGTCGACGGTCAAGGCATCAATCATCGACTCATGTAAAGCGGCAAAATCTCTCGGATCCAGTGATGTACTTCTGTCGCATAAGTTATCCAAGTAATCACTAATTGTCTGGTAAGCGACGATAAACTTGATAGCGGCATCTTTCTGTTCAAGGGCTGTCAACGCCATAATTGACCCGCCCTCACAGTGAAACATCTTCTGCTCAATACTTGCCAGCGATTGCTTTTTCAATTCTTGATTCGGAATTTCTTCTGCTCGTTTTTTCCAGTAGCTAAGCTCCTTATGAACCGCAGGCATAATCGTACGATACACCTGATTCATTAACGAAAACGGATGTAGAGGTAAAGTCATCTTTACAGCACCCCATTCTGTTGTCAATATATACAAGCTATCCTATGAACAAGACACTAACCCTATACTGAAATACTTCGATTTGGATTAAACCATGATAACCTCTAATGAACTTCGTCTAGTGAGCAGTGTACTCACTACTGACAGAAGTGGTTGCACCGAGTACATTGCAGCAAATATAAACATCGATGCAAAACCTAAACTCAAGACCACTTTCCAAAACTGAAAATCCCTCATTGAATACCCTTCACGAGCCGACGTGCCAGTCAATTGACTATTCCATTTGCTCTGGAAGCCAGAGCGAAAGCTGCGGGAAGAGGATGACAATAATAAGTACCATGATCATCAAGACAATAAAAGGGATGACACCTTTTACTACCGCTCCGAGCTTTTCTTTAGAGATACCACTCACTACAAACAGGTTTAAACCTACCGGTGGTGTGATCATCCCTAATTCCATATTAATGGTCATAATGATTGCAAAGTGTAATAAATTGATGTCAAAATAAATGAGCATCGGAAGCAAAATAGGTAACGTAATCAGAATGATTGAAACAGCTTCCAAGAACATTCCCATGAAGAAGAATAAAATGTTAACAATAATTAAGAATGTCCACTTATTCACATCACTTTCAGCTATCCAAGCACCTATTTGTTGCGGTATTTGTGCATTCGTTAGATAGAGTCCGAATAAGCTTGCGGCTCCAATAATTAAGAAAATCATTGCTGTTATATTAATAGATTCAACAATAATCGGTCGAATATCTTTCCAGTGGAGTTCCCGATAAATAAAAGCTGAAACAATAATTCCATAAAACACTGCGATGACCGCGGATTCAGTCGGTGTAACAATTCCACTGTAGATACTACCAAGAATTAGTACAGGTAAAAAGGCGCCCCATATTGCTTTAAGTGAGCTTTTTCCTCTTTCCTCCCAAGTTGCTTTTTCTCCTTTTCCATAACCGTTTTTCTTCGCATAAAAAATAGCCGAAGAAATCAAAACGCCTCCAAGAAGCACACCAGGTATAACACCAGCCATAAACAGCTTGCCGATTGATACTTCCGCCGTAATTCCATAGATAATTAAAGGAATACTAGGAGGGATAAGAATCCCTAATGTCCCAGCCGCCGCGACGAGTCCCATTGAGTACTTTTTATCATAGCCAGCTTTAACCATTGCCGGAATCATAATCGAACCAATCGCCGCTGCTGTAGCCGGACTTGAACCAGAGATAGCCGCAAAAATCATACAAGCAAGAATTGTAACGACAGATAAGCCTCCCGGCAAATGCCCAACCCATGTTTTTAATGCTTCGATTAAATATTTTGAAATTCCACCGCGAGCTAATAATACACCAGCGAGTACAAACCCTGGAATCGCCATCATTGGAAACGAATCAAGCGCCGTAAATATTCTTTGTGGAACCATGGTCATGTTAAAATCAATTTGCAACAGAATAACCATGGTCGATAAAGCAAGACTAATCGCAATCGGTACTCTTAGAAGTAGCAATATGAAGAAAATACTAAGTAATAGGATTATCATAATGCTCTTCCTTTCCTCGTACCAAATTGACTAACCGTTCAATAAAACGTAATGTAAACAAAGTTCCGGAAATCGGCAAGATTAAATAGACAATCCACATCGGAATTCCAACATCTAGCGAGACCATACCCGAATGAAAACGATTTTCAACAAGAATAATGCCATAATACGTAAAGCCAAGACAAAATAAGATACTAACCGAGGTTGCAAAAAGATCAACAACTTTTTTAGCCCGTCGAGAAAGCTTGTCGTAAAGAATATCAACTTGAATATGGTGGTTGTATCGCAAAGCGATTGGGAATCCTAGAAACGTCCCCCAAATAATTACGTATCTAACAACCTCTTCAACCCACGCTTTAGGTTCGTTAAAGATATACCGCATGATGACACCATAAAATATGAGCGTGATTCCCGTAAAGAAGAATGTTCCCGCTGAAACTTCCTCAAATGAGTCCCAAAACTTTCTCAAACTTTTCATTTTTCACACTCCCTCTTCCACTTGCTGTACTAGCAAAATATGTCCGTTATAGTCCCCTCTATGCTAGACTGAAAACCCACTCATAAAATTCATAGGTGCCGATCAGATTAGAAGATCGACACCCATAATTTCTTACTTTAGATTGCGAATACCATCAATCAGTTCAGAAGTTATTGTTTCACCAAACTCATCGTATACAGGATCTAAAGCTTCTGCTATAGCCGTGCGTTCTTCATCAGTCAATTCAAGAACTTCAACTTTTCCAGATTTTTTAATATTTTCTAGGCTTGCTGCATTTTCGTCTGCTGCAAGTTGCCATTCGAGCTCCGTTGCTTCTTTCAATGCTTCTCCCACTTGTGTACGGATATCTTCCGGCATTTTGTCCCAGAATGGTTTGTTAACAAAAACCGCATAGTCTAAGCGCCCGTGCTCACTAAGTGTCATATACTTTTGTACTTCTTGGTATTTTTGCGTATCGATATTGTTATACGTATTCTCTTGTCCATCAACTGTTCCCTGTTGTAAAGCGGCGTATGTTTCACCAAATGAAATCGTTGCACTTCCAGCGCCAAGCGCGTTAAATTGTGCCTCTAACACTTTTCCTGCCTGCGCACGGAATTTAAGCCCTTTAAAATCTTCAGGTTTTTGTAACTGATGTTTGTTATTTGTAAAATGCTTGAATCCATTCTCCCAAAATACTAAGCCCATGATATCGTTGCCTGCTAATTTATCACTGTTTAATAAAGACTTTGCTACATCACTTTCGAAAAACTTCTGTGCATGCGCTTGATTTTCAAATAAGAATGGCATGTCAACATATTGCCAGCGTGGATCTAATTTAACCATTTTTGTTACTGATGGAGCAATCATATGCACATTTCCAGAAACAAGTGCATCTAATTCATCGTTATCCCCGTATAATTGAGAAGATGGATAGACTTCTACTTTTGCTTTTCCGCCTGTTTTCTCTGCTACTAGCTCGGCAAAGCGCTCGGCTGCCTTCCCTTTCACACTATCAATAGAGGTAACATGTGAAAATTTAATAACAATGGGTTTATCGTCCGTTTTCTGTTCACCAGAGCCCCCCGTACTTCCCTCAGAACATGCTGCCACAACAAGTGCGAGCAAACTGATAATACTCAACATAAGTATTTTTTTCATTTTTCTTTTCCCCCTATTTTTTACGTTCTGTCAAAGCTTATATAGTAAAAAGTTAATAACCGATTGAGGTAATAATTTGCCATTCCCTTAGTTGTAAGGTTTGATGAGGGTACCACACGCACACCAACCGTAAAATGGACGTAACAAGTTATCCCCCTTTATTAACTCGTTCACTCGTAGGTTGAATTTTCTTGAAACTTAGGAAGTGATTTTACATATTTTGCTCCAAACCGCTTTATATAATAATTATAAACTGGTTGGAAGGCCTCTTCCCAAACTTGACGTTCCTCAGATGTCAGATGATAAATATCGATACAGTGACAATCTTCTAATTCCATTAATTTTTCATCATTTAACTTACGTGCCGTTTCCCATTCCCACTCATTTACTTCAACTAACGTGTCCGTAATTAGCACCTGGACGTCCTCGGGAAGCTCGTCCCAAAACTGTTTGTTCATTAACAATGTATAACCTAAATAGCCATGATTACTCACCGTCAAATAGTTTTGCAGCAAATGAAGATTTTTACTCGTAATATTGGATAATGTATTTTCTTGTCCGTCAATGTCCCCATTTTCTAAATGCTGAAACACAACATTAAAATCGATTTTCATAGGAACCGCACCAGCAATAGAAAATTGCTTATCAATAATATCACTCGGCATAATTCTCATTTTCAGCTGTTGAAGATCCTCGGGGTAGCGAATCAGATAATCGCGGTTGCTAAGCTGTTTGAAGCCATTATCCCACATGCCCAACATGAGGAGCCCTTGACTATCAAATTTTGAAACGAGCTCTTGACCGACTGGCCCTGCCAAATAGTCATGTACTTCCTCAATACTATTGAAAGCGAAAGGAAGATCAATTACTGACCATTCAGGGATAAGCGAAGTCACTTTTGATGTCGCAGGAGCAATCATTTGCACATCACCATTCGAAAGCGCTTCCATTTCTTCGCCATCCTTATATAGAAACCCATTTGGAAAAACCTGAACCTCTACATAACCCCCACTCCGCTCCTTTACTAACTGTGCAAACTTGCGAGCCGCCAATCCTTTTGGCGTTTCTTCACCCACAACATGGGAGAAACGAATAACAATCCGTTCTTCCTCACTTAATTGCTCAAAATCTACCGGGTAATTGGTAGACTGACAGCCACATAAGACAAAGAGCATAATTCCACCAATAAATACGAAAACGATTCGTTTGTAACTGTTAGTTAGCTCCAATTGGCTCCCCCAAATTAATAAATAATCTGATGATTGTTATTTTATACATTTTCACAGAAAACTCAATATTAAGTCGTTATTGAACGTTTTGATCTTTTTGGTATCACTATTTCAATGAGTAGAACCTAGTGGGCCTACCGACATTCCCGTATTGCATTTCAATATGAACTTTTTCTTTGACGGCCAAAAAATCTAGATACTTTCTCACTGTCACTCTAGCCATCCCTACATTTTGAGCTAACTGCTCTGCGGTGACTGGTAATGCCTCGCCTACTAGACCAAGCATGATTTGCTTCATTGTTAGCTCATTCAATCCTTTTGGCAAACTTACGCTGTTCCCCGTACTACCTAACCACTCATCAATGTCCTCTTGCCTCAGCTGGTTTAGGCCTCCTATTTTTTTCGCCATTTTATAATAGTCTTGAAGCGATTTTTGAAAGCGTTCAAATCGAAAAGGTTTCACCAAATAGTCAACCGCCCCTAAACGCATCATTTCCTGAATTGTAATGGCGTCTCTGGCCGCTGTAATCATAACAACATCGCAAGGAACCCGCGCTGACCGCAGTTCAACTAAAATATCTAGACCAGAAATATCAGGTAGATACATGTCTAGCAACACAAGATTAGGCTTTAGCTTTTTTATTTGTAGTAATGCATCTTTTCCATTGGCTGCTGCTCCAATAAAAGTGAAGCCAGTCATCTTTTCCAAAAATCCTTTATTCACATCTAATACCATCGGGTCATCCTCAACAATAAATACGGAAATCTTAGTCATTTCTTTGTGTCTCCCCCACTTTGATAGTAAAGGTAGTCCCTGAATCAGATTGTGAGCAGACAGAGACTTCCCCTTTGTTCGATTCGACAATCTGCTTAACTAATGCCAACCCAATTCCCCTTCCTTCCTTTTCCTTTGTACTGTAACCATATTCAAAAATTCTCCCCCACTTTTCTGGCAATCCACTTCCATTATCTTGAACTTCAATGAATAAAGATACAGCGTTTCCTTGTATAAGAATAGTAACAATTCGATCGTTTAGATTTAAACAGGCTTCCATCGCATTATCAACTAAATTCCCTATGATTGTTACCATGTCGCCGCTAGAAAACCCGGTCATTATCTCTGATAAAAATGAGTCTTCATCGATTATTAGAATGACACCCAATTCCTTCGCACGTGATCTTTTTCCAAGTAGTAGACCGAGTACAGAGGAATCAGAGATTGTATCTTTTAAAAATTGAATAACATCCTGTTCATCAGAAATTTCGTCCATTATCATGTTTAACGCATCTTCTGTCCGATCTAACTGCATTAAGCCTGCAATGCTATGTAATTTGTTCATATATTCATGATTTTGGGCACGCAATGCATCAACAAGTGTTTTTATTCCCGTTAACTCTTCCGCGAGAGTATGTGCCTCTTTTCGATCGGTCATCATCATTAAGGAACCCACAGGACGATCTTGAACTTTAATTGGATAAATCCTCACTAGATACATCCCCCCATGGCACAGCAGTGGACGATAGATTACTTCATTGCCATTTTGGGATTCCTTTGCCAACCAAGTATCCGGAAACAGCTCGCTCAACATGATTGAGTCACCATAGAAGTTTGTGTACTGCTTCGCCAAACGATTCATAAATATAATTTTTGAATGTGCATCGGTTGCTAAAATACCAATATCCATTGCCTGCATCATGCTAGAACGCTCTTCGACCAGACGGGCAATTTCATAGGGTTCCAGGTTCAACGTTTGCCTTTTTAAATGATTCGCAATAATAAGTGACCCAATAAGGCCGATGAATAAACCCCAAAACAAGGATAAGAGCATATCGTTGCGATATTCAACAATCAAACTATGAATCGTCGGAGACAGAATACCTACAGTAACGACCCCAACCTGACTGACTCCATCCTCATTCATTATCGGCACAAATGCACGAATAGCATACCCTAATACCCCTTGCGCTTTAGAAATATACTCGTGCTCAGATAAAGATGCCTGTTCATCGCCGCCTTCAAAAAGAGTTCCAAGCTTACTTTCGGAAGGATGGGAATAACGTATCTTCTCCATATCGAAGATAACAATATAGTCAACGTCAGTCGCTAAACGAACCCTCTCTGCAATCGGCTGAATGACAACTGAACCGCCATCAATTCCTACTTGACTTTTGACATCTGGCAATTGGGCTACTGTTCGAGCAATCGCAATCGCCCTCGCACCAATTTCCTTTTCAAAAGCAACAGAAATATTATGTATCATAATGATGCCACTCGTTCCGACAGAGAAAACAACGAGGATAAAAGAAAAGATAAACATTTTCATGCGCAATGAGATTTTGTTCATATTTAATACCTCATCCCAATTCTCATTTTTTCGAAATAAACAATTCCAATTTCCCCTTCAACAAGAAAAACTCGGATTTTTTAAAATCTCTAGTCGGACTAACCTGAAGGATTTTTGTTAATAGATCTGTCTCAGTTAAAAGATAGATTTTATATTTGAAATTCACTAATAAATCATCATAACTAGATGGTAAAATAGTGTCTACTCACATCTACACCCCACAAAATCAAACTGAGGAATTTGATTTTGCGGGGTGTTTATTTAAAAAGTTATATGGGCAAAAGGACATCTTCAAGTATCTTTAAAAATACGTAGGTCTTTATCGTAAATCATTTCACTAATCTAACAAATAATCATGATGGTTTGCTTATATTCTCGCCTTCTCGTCTAAAGAATCCGAAAATACCTACTGTTTGAACAATGTTCGTAAAAGCATTTGGATCAATCTCACCTATTATTTTTTCCAAATCATATAATTCATATCGGGTAATGACAAGATACAACATACTTTTATCTTCTTTTGTATAAGCACCTTTTGCAGGAATAATCGTTATACCTCGTACCATTTTTTGATGAATAGCATGCTGTAATTCATCTGCTTTGAGTGTAACAATCATTGCAGTCACCTTCTCATGACGCGTATGAATCATATCTATAACTGCTGTCGTTACATACAGTGCCAACATTGTATATAATGCATTTTCTGGTTCGTATAAAACGCCTGCCATTACGATAATGACACCGTTAAGAATTAAAAAATAAGTTCCAATTGGTTTATCCTGCAAACGTGATAAAACCATCGCTACAATATCCATACCACCTGTAGAAGCACCCAATTTCAAGGATAATCCGACACCAACGCCAGCAATAACGCCGCCAAATACTGCATTTAAAATAATATCATCTGACACAGATAGCACAGGCAATAGCTCCATAAAAAGAGTCGCAAAAATAACAGACACAACGCTATAAATCGTAAAGCCTTTTCCTACCTTGAACCACCCTAGTATAAAGACAGGAATATTGAATAACAACAATAGAATCCCTGTGCTCACACGGATACCCAAATGATCTTCAAACACACTAGAAGCAAGCTGTGCAGCACCGGCAAATCCACTTGCATACACATTTGCATTGATTAAGAAAAAGTTAAGTGATATTGCAACTAATAAAGAACCGAAAATGACGACAATAATCCGTTTTGCTTCGATAAAAAACATAAGTACCTCCTATGGGTGCGGATGAAAGTGCATTGCTAGAAACTCATTGTACCGAATTACGCACTGAAATGGTACTTATCGAATGAAAAACGGGAAACACCCTCAAAAATGAGGGACGTCTTCGCTGCGAACAGACAGAAGACGTCCCTCATTAATTGTCCAGACTCCGTGCGCCCTACGCTTTTTTTAATTATACCATTTTCAACAAAGCTTGTTCCCCGCTCATTCCCGAATGAATACCCAGTCGTTCTGCCTCTAGTGTAACCGATTCCAGTGGTGCTTTTAGCAACTGCTCAATCGTCTTCACGCCGACTGCTCGACCCGCTAGTATTTTTCGCTCATGTAATTGCGTATTCAAAAGCCCAACATCTAACGCCCCACACATAATATATCCGTTATCATTTGAGATCGTTAGCAATGTCGTTTTTGGTAAACGGACTGTTACTGCCGTAAACGAATGACCTTCAAGTACAATTGGTGCCGATGAAATCATCTTAACCGCCCCTTTCCTCTCTATACATATGGAAAAGCGCAGCAAAATGTTCGAATTACAAACTTCCTAATTATGCCTACTTGTATAAAGGGAATGCTCTTTAATATACCAATAACAAGCATCTGGAAGGAGATAACGGGGCTCTCCATCCATTGAGAACTCATCACGAATATAAGTAGAACTGATTTCCATAGATAGACCTTTGTCAAGCAAATGAAATGTATTTCCATCGTCATTATTTCTTAAGATAGCTGATTTACTAATGGCTTCTAGCATATTGACGCCTTCACGGGCCATTACGATAAATCTATTTTCATTGACAAGAGACTCTGAATGCCCCCATTTGCCATCGCCGATATCTACTAATAAATCTGCGCCCATAATGAAGAATATTTCATCGTCTTTGTATTCCTGTTTAAAATAGTTAAGGGTTTCATAAGTAGTTATTTTCCAGGCTTCTTGATTCATTTCATAATTATCCGCTTTGAATTTATCATTTTCTTGAATCGCCAATTCCACCATATTCCATCGATGTTCATCGTTTATGTTCATTCCTTTATCTTTTCGTTTACTTGAACAAGGAAGAAAGATGACTTTATCCAATTTACAGCGATGTGCAATTGTACTCGCAGTCCATAAGTGTACGTTTGTAATCGGATCGAAAGACGATCCATAAATACCTATTCTAGCCATCTGTTTTTCCTCCTCTGCTTCTTCAGCACTTGTTGACTGATGCTATTTCTTTTTAGCAGAAGTTATCCCTGCCACTTTTTTTTGTGCTTCTGAAATATTTTTCATTTTATTATCCCAACAGAGTTGACTTAAATCCACTGGGTACTGTTCTGGCATCATCGTGCGTTTGTATTCATCCCAAAGTATAGCAAGATTCTCTTTTGCAAGTCGCTGTATTTCATAAAGTTCCGGCAATACATAGACAAGCTTACCATTTTCAAATATAGTTGTGTGAAGATTTCTCGCTTCGAAATTCGTTACAAATTTGCTGATATGTGTATGAACTGGATGGAACATTTTGAGTCGTTCTTCATCCTCTGGTTTTTCATGCTCAAGGGCAATATAATCTCCCTCGGCTTTATTGTTTAGTTTATTGACAATTCTATAAACCTTTTTAAGACCTGGTGTTGTCACTTTTTCAGGATTACCGCTAATCTTTATCGTATCAACCATAACACCATTATTATCTTCAATTGAAACTAATTTGTAAACCGCTCCTAAAGCTGGTTGATCGAAGGCGGTAATTAGTTTTGTCCCTATTCCCCATGCATCAATTTTAGCACCTTGAGCTTTCAAATTGATAATCGTTGCTTCATCGAGATCATTCGATGCAATAATCTTCGTACTTTTAAAACCCGCTTCATCCAACATTTTTCTCGCTTCTTTTGAAAGATAAGCTAAGTCACCGCTATCGAGGCGAATCCCTGAGAAATTGATGGTATCGCCCAGCTCTTTCGCAACTTTGATGGCATTGGGTACACCAGATTTAAGTGTATCGTACGTATCCACTAGGAAAACACAGTCTTTATGTCGACGCGCATATTTGTGAAATGCACTATATTCATCGCGGTAAGCTTGGATCATCGAGTGTGCATGTGTACCCGCAACCGGAATTCCGAAAAGCTTGCCCGCTCTTACGTTAGAAGTCGCTTCAAATCCTCCGATATAGGCTGCTCGAGTCCCCCAAATCGCTGCATCCATTTCCTGCGCTCTTCGTGTTCCAAATTCCATCGCTGTTTGATCCCCTATGACCTGCTTAATGCGGGACGCTTTCGTTGCGATGAGCGTTTGGTAGTTAACAATGTTCAAAACTGCAGTTTCGATTAACTGCGCTTCTGCTAAGGGAGCTTCGATACGAAGAATGGGTTCGTTGGCAAATACTAATTCACCTTCCACCATTGAATGGACAGTTCCCGTAAAGCGAACATCTTTGAGATAGGCTAAGTAATCCTCTTCGTACCCCAATTCATCACGTAAATAGGTCAGGTCACTTGTTGTGAATTCAACATTTTGCAGATAGTCGATTACCCGTTCTAGTCCTGCAAATACAGCATATCCATTATTGAATGGAAGACTCCGAAAGTAAACATCGAATACGGCTTTCTTATTATGAATGCCATCCTCCCAGTATGTTTCAGTCATATTGATTTGATAAAGATCCGTGTGAAGAGCTAGGCTATCGTCTTTGTATTTACTGTTCATGTATGCCGCCCCCTAGTTAGGTTAAATAACGTCCGCCCCTAATGTGTTTTTAAAATGGTCGAGTGCCCAATTATGCCCTGCCTGATTGAAACTTGCAACGCCACGTTCATGTATAACGATTTTAAAACCTTTGTTGTATGCATCGACCGCTGTATGAAGAATGCAGATATCCGTACAAACGCCTACCAGATGAACCTCATTGATTCTACGTTCCCGTAATTTAAGTTCCAGATCCGTTCCTGCAAAAGCTGAGAACCTCGTTTTGTCTGACCATAAAACAGAATCATTCTCTTTATTCGCTTGGTAAAGGTCGTTTAATTCACTGTATAATTCACGGCCTGTTGTATGTTCAATATTGTGTGGCGGAAATTGTTTTGATTCCGGATGATACTGGTCATTTTCTTTATGTAAATCTATCGAGAAGACCACCAAATCATTGCTGTCCATGAACGTACGCGTAAGGTCACAAATATACCTCAACAGCTTCTGTCCAGGATCCCCACATGTTAACTTTCCTTCCGATGCAACAAAATCATATGTGTAATCAATGTTAAGCAAGGCTTTCTTCATCATTAATTCCTCCCCCTAGATGTAAGTTGCATACCATTATTAACGATTTGTTAACTTTGGAAAACAAAAAATTAATACCTAGCTGTGTAGATAGGTTTCACAACGTCAATGTCTACAAATTCATAGAGCTGAGTCGGTGATTTGGAAGTTCTTTGTGTTTTCTCCCCTGGAACTGCTTGGATAAACGGTAGTGTTTTTATTTTCCTGGCAAAACTTTGATCACTCGAAATTGCGGGATCCTTTGTCACTGTAAGTAACAATGCTTGAAGTTCCGAATAAGTGAAGTAGTTCGGTAAAAAGTTCTGTGCAACAGTTGTTTGAAGTAGGTCATTCGTAATTCGATTGATAGCCTCTTTAATAATATCGTAGTGATCGAAGGCTAGTTCTAATGTTAATACTTCGTCAATCGAGAACAATTCAACTTCAGCGGCATCATCATTTGCTTTTCTTTTAACTAAAGAGTGTTCCGGAACAATGGCATAATGCGCATTCGTTAGTATCCATCCTCGTGGATCTCTACCTGGTTTGTCGTACACACCGAAATGCTTAATGTGGATACTACTCACACCTGTTTCTTCTTCAAGTTCTCTTTCCGCCGCTTCAAAACCAGACTCAGCAGCTTGGACGAATCCACCTGGCAACGCCCATTTACCTGCTTCAATATTGGTTTGTCCTTCTGCATTTAACAAGGCCCGTTTAATGAGCATAAGTTTCAACGTCATCTTTGGTGGTGTGTACTCAGCTAATTGATGGGATGTGATAGTAAATACAGCGATATCTGATGTGTAACCGTCAGGTGTTCGAAATAGGCTACTATCGTATTGGCTGAGTGCTTCTTGGTTGGACACTTGATTCCCCCCTACAATTCATCGTATTTTGAATTAACAATCCAATGAACAATTAACTAATTGTTAATCGTTTATCATTATACACATCATATGCTCTAACAATAGAAAAGTCAAGGCAATTAAGAACTCCCCCCACGTTCAGTAAACGTAGGGTGTTCTTGACTCAATATGTTTGTTCATAAATACATCTCACGCCAATTTTTCAATTCTTTTTCATTCAATTGAGCTTCGAGTTTCGCATCCCAATGTTCCGTAAGTGTGTTCCAAACCCGGGCATACAATACATCTTCTACCACGTTATATAGACGAAATTCAAGACAAGGTACCGCGTCAATTTGAACATCAGTTGTTGAGATAATCTCGGATATAACAATTTGTATGTTACCTTCACTTGATTCTACACCCATCATTTTTAATACGTTTACTAAATCGATATCCTCCAGTGACATGACATCCCAATCATCGAATTCATTAGCAAAGCGGTAGACTTCTTTTTCTTCAAATGAACTATCATAGCGTTCTCCATTCAGAAAAGACCGGTGGCACGGACTGTACAGTCCATCTTTGGATCCACTCTCCGGTTCATGTTCAAAAAGTCCATCCTCAAGCTGCTGAACCCCTATAGTAGTCAATGCATAAAAGCCGCCTTTTTTCTCAATCATATGCGCCCTTGACATCTTCCCTAATAGATCTTGAATAAAGAGCTGTTCAACAAGAAGAATGTCACTTAGCTCTTCAACAGTTGCAATCTCCGCCTTCTGGAAAGCGATCATCATCATTTTCATCAGGATATCCATTTTAGTTCGCATAACCGTCTGGAATGAAATTTCGATGGAATGTACAGGCAAGCCCCATGACAGGGAATCCATGATTTTCACATTGAAGTCCTCTTGAAGTTCCTTTGTTAATCGCCTCTTTAACTCATCCATAACGACGCCCCCTACCCAAACTACAATTTAACAGTTCCTTCATGATCCCTAAATCCATTTTCCTTTTTGATATCTGCTAACAGGCGTCCATACATTGCTCTCGAACTTGCATCTTTCGTCCGTATTGTGAACATATCCGAACTCCCTACAATAATAAGTAGCTCTCGCGCACGTGACAACGCAACATTTAGACGTCTATAGTCCTTCGCAAAGCCAATGTCGCCGCCCTTGTCCTGGTGATTCCGCACGAAACTCAAAATAATAACGTCCATTTCCATCCCTTGAAACTTGTCCACTGACCCCGTCCTACAATGCAAATGTTGTGGCATCAAATCCTGCTGAATCAATCGGTCAATCCGCTTCACTTGTTCACCGTAAAAACTAATTACACCGACACTCTTTTTAGCGTCGGGAACTAGCCTTCCATCCCTTTTCGCCTGTTCAGTAGCCCCCTCTAAATCCAGTAGGAGATTTTGAATCATCGTCAACTCCGCTTGATTAAAACGACTTGTTCCGCCTTTTACTTTGTCCTCGAAATAATCCAGTTCGTTCGGCATATCGAACCAGAGAAGATGATTATTTCTTTGCACATAACGAGATTCAATCAAGTGATCACGTGCAGCATCAGAATCCGTTAGCCCACATTGGAGACCATTTTCATAAAAAGGCGTAATCGTTTCCATGATACTTTCATGCATACGGTACTGAATGCCAAGCATCGTCTTATTTTGCTTTGGTAATGTTCTGAAAAGACGTTCAAATAATGACTCTTTCAACAGCTTTTTCAGTTCATTCTTTTCTTCCTGACTATCGATTTCATCGAGAAACTCCTCAATTGTTTCTTGACCTACAAGCGGTGGTAACTGATGATGATCACCAACTAAAATAATCTTTTTCCCTTTTAACATAGGTAGTAGTAGTTCAGGCGGTGTCGCTTTTGAAACCTCATCGATAATGACCACATCGAATGTAGGATACTCCTCCATGAAGTCACGCCTTGCAGACGCAACACATGTTGTTCCGATAACATTCGCATGTCGGACATACAGCTTTCGAATTTCATCGAGATCATAGGCATTTGCTTCTGTAAGTAGTGACAACCACTCTTGCTGAAGGCTATGCGTGATGGGCAATCGCTTTTTATCCTTTTTCAGCACCTTCACATTTTCTGACAGCGCATCGAAAGTAGAAAGTGCTTGGTGACGCTGAACATCAAGATTCTGTTCCAAAATCTCTGCTAAAACCTCCACTTGCTTTTCTCGTTCACCAATTCCAACATGCACTAATTCAATATCCTTGTTGAGTAACTGAAGCGCTTCTGTATTTTTCATCATGAGGTTCATCGTGTCTTCAGCATCGTTCTTTTTATTCTCTAGCTCATATGCATATTGTTTAAGTGATGCTTGCGTTTTTTGGTAAGTGACATGGATTTCTTCTTTTTCAGCCAACTCTTCTTTCACTATGCTAATTGTTGCATTCTCATCAACAGTACCAAGTCGTTTCACAAGTCTAGAACTCGTTTGCTGGAGGTCGTTAAGCTGGCCTTCATGACCTTCAGTATCTTGATGCAAGCGTTTTTTATCTCGCTCTATTTCCGAAATGGATTGATTCGCAAACTCTATAATTTCTGCCCTAATGATTGCAAACAGCTTTTTCGAGTCCAGCATCAGCTGATTTAGCTTATCCAAGTTTGCTTCCTGTGCTTTCGCATGATTCCTCCTTTCTTGTAACATGTCCAAAGCAGTGGCAATCTTTTGAAGGTAATCATATTTTTGAGCAGAATAGTTCCGCGTATCAAGAACACGCTTCGTTGACGGTTCAATTAAAAAACGCGCTACACGATCAATAAGTCCATTAATGTCAATCACAGACGTGTATTTTTGATTTACACTTCGCTTCACTGTCTGTTTAATATATCCATGGTCCGCCAATACACGCTCTATTTGGCTAATAGCGTTTAGCAACCGGTTATTTAGTTTCTTCCAATCGCTGGATGTGTCGGCAGACGTTGCGGATTTAATCTTGCCAATGAGTTGATTTAATTCAACCACTTTTTGATTCGTAACGAAAGGTGGAATAATTCCATATGAATCCATCCAATTTTTCAATCCATCCAATTTGATAATTGTTTGGACTTCCTTTAAAAACACGTGCAGTCCATTTATCTTACTTTGTTTCACTTCAAGTTCTTTATGGATCATTGCCAGGGTATTTACCGTTTCACCAATCTGTTGTAATGTTTGACGATAGCTTATGTAATGACGAAGCTGCTCTATTTCTTTTTCTACTGTCTCCATTTGAATAATCGTCTCTGGGCTTATACTTTGTGATTGAATGACTTGTTCAATTCGATTGATTTCTACTGCTAATTTGTCGGTTAAATCCTTCAACACAGCTTGACTGGTTAACTGTTCTTTAAGCTCTTTTGTTAAGAATCCAATCTTTTTAGTCAGCCTACTGATTTCATTGGAGTGCGTAAGATGTTCCGCTTGCGCTATTTCCTTCAATCTAATTTTTTCTGTCAATAAATCCAATTCATGTTGAAGTTGTTCTAATTCGACACCACAACAACTCAAATCGTTTTCAAGTTGCGCTTCTCTTTTTGAATGAGATTGGAGTTGTTCATTGACAGCATGTAATGTCTGGCTTCTCCAATTAAGGGCGACATTTTCTTCGATGAACTTTTTTCCTTCTTCTTCAATACTGTCAGTCCGTCCATAACGTAATATCCGGATATCTTGATGGGATAGCAATCTGCCAAGCGCATTATCCACGGCTAGATTCGCCTGAGAAGCAACCAATGTACGTAGCCCAGCCTTTACGTTCTGGTGACAAATTTCAGAAATCACTGTTGTTTTTCCAGTTCCAGGAGGCCCTTGAATGACATAAAGATCATTTGACGTCATCGCCCCGGTTACCGCTTCCTTTTGGAACTTATTTAACTCGTTATGAAAAACAAGCTCTTTCTGCTTCTTCGATATGCGCACAGTTGGTCGCTCTTCGAAAAGGATTTTTTCTAAATTAAAATTGGCCGCTAGCCCATCTTGAAGATCTTTGAATCCTTTCCTTAGCCTCTTTACTTGGCTAAGCTCGGCAAAGTTACTGAATACAACTTCCTTATACGATTTCGGATGCCACTCGTTTCGTCTCGCCATCTCTTTACATTTAGGACTTAGCTCGATTTCTACAACGTTTTTGGTTCTATTCGCATTGATTACATTGCCAATATCACTTTGCTGGCCTTTCATCTTAGCACTGAATCCTCTTATCACATTCCAGTCCTGTCCCTTCAATCCACTACAAACAAGACTCAACTTACTAAAATCCTCGTTTAAACTGGCCCTCGAAAAAGACACTGTGATATCCGCGACATCCGCATTCTTTTCTTGAATTCGCAAATAACCTTCCCAACTGGCTACCCTTTTCTTCACATACGCAGACCGTTCTTCTGCAATCGGCAATTCCCGAATACTCGTGTACAATTCAATAGGCATCGCAGCCCCGGAAGTACGACCAACATTGAACTTCAGCCGTACAGCAAGACGTCGGTTCGTGCGGACAGGCTCTCTTCTGCCTCTTACGTGAAAACCGGTTGCCAGAAAACCTTCATTTTTATACACACATTCCATCACAGCTACCCGATCGCTTAAGTGGGCTGCTAAAGTAGTATTCGTCACATTATCAAAGAAAATGGAAAACGACATATTGCCATGCCTATTTTCCGGGCGCTTTTCAATATGTACATCAAAGGCCTCTTGCATCGAAAATAAAGCACGCTCATCCTTTGCAAATTTCATAATTCCTTTGCGTGCGTTATCTGTTACGCCTAATTCGCATCGTATTGCTTTCTGTATTGCTTTCTGTATGGCTGATTCTTGTTTCATTGGTATGCCTTCTTTCTACAATCCGCTGAACTAACAAACAAGGAAAAGTCAGTATCTCCTTTTGAGATAACTGACTTCTGATTTTAGCTTATATAATTACTTGGTATATAACCAGCCATTCATTCACTTAGCTAATTTCCATTTACACTCTTTGTATAGTGTAATGTATTTTCAATGTAATGTCCCGTGATTTTAGGAGAACTCAATGAACTCTTTTGACTTAACAATTGTATTTTGAAAATAGGATCCAACACGTGCTATGATTAAGGAACAGATCCTTGAAAATAAGTAAAGAAGAATGTTAGGGGCGAAAAATGATGGATAAAAAAGAACAACAGTTAGTTGAACACTATTATGAAAAATTCACCAACAGAAGCTTTGACGAAAAAGACCTTTACAGTTTTTTAATGGTAGTGAAAGAAGATGCTCAAGATAATCAAGTAATTAAAGAACTCTGCAATTTCATTGTACATAGAGAAAAATGCTCAGGTTACGTAAAGAACTATCTTGACGAGTGTAAGCAGATCATTAATACTCTGGGGAAACAAAAAAATAGCAAGAGAATTGAAGATCTTTTCTCGTTCAAAGAAATAAGAAACGGCTTTAATTCTTTATTCCTAAAACATGGCTTTGAAAAATTGTCTTCCGAAATAATCAATGATTTCATTCTGTGTATTATTTCCTTATTGCAAAGCGTCAAATTAGTATCTGGAAGTTTGAATAAAGAAGTAGGACACCTAAGTTTTGCAGCTTCTAGCAAAGAAGTGTTTTTAATGGGCAATATGAAAACACTTAATAAAGGTCGATATATTCCCGTTACATTTCAAATATTATCTGTGAAAAATAGTTATGAAAAGGTTAAACCACAAGATAAAAATGATACTCCCTATCTTTTTGAAGATGAACTAATTGAGGTTGTGAATAATGATGGCAATCTGGTTATTACGTTTCCGGGGCTGAATTCTATTGGATAACTGCATAGCTTTTGTAAAATCAATTAATGAGGGATCAAAAAACCCCTCATTAATTGAAGTTTTCCTTTAACCTGATTTCAGGTGCTCTTGTGCATACAAACAATCCATAAGTTCTTTTACGGCGACTTCGCCTGCATGAATCCATCTGTTTTTATTGATAATTTCCCCGTCTGTATCTATCGGTTCTTGGAATTGACTAAACCCAGTTGCATCTACTAATGAACTTTCATCGCTGTCTAGTCCGACATGCACGACATGCTTGATTACAAAAGGTATTCCAAATTCGATGGAAGCATTATAGTCATCAAGTTCTCCGTGCCTAACGGAAAAAGGAATACGGATATAAATGGTTTCACCGCCTTCGCGGCATAAAGTGTGATCAAAGCATCCTTTATGATAATCCCAATTTCCACCCAAATGATAGCCAAGCCCTCGAATACAATCACTTACGACACCAAAAGAGGCCCTTTGCCCTTCAAGCCCTGTTTGTAATTTCAACATAGTTTTTCCTCCTTCTAAGTGGTTCTTTAAACAGCTTTCACAAGAGAAGGAGGAAAAATACTATAGATATTTACAAAAACAAAGACAATGAAAAAACGGAGTGGGCGTTACAACAAAATAACAAAAAGTCCCTCCTTACTACCCTTCATTTTGCGATAAGTAGGATAACAACCGTGAGAGGATTTCGGCTCGTAGCTTTACCTGTTCCGGATATTGATGAAAAAACAATATCTTTTGCTCCCATATTTCCTCCCCATCCGGACGTGGAGATAAAATAAAATAAGTCCATACTTCTGCGATATCCTCATCAGGACTTGTGACTGCGTAATCGGTAACGAATTGGTCTTCATAATCCACAAAAAATTCTTCCATCTCTTCTTCATCATCCGCAACGCCTCGCTCGTGCCACTCTTCGATTAAGTCTTGCCAAAACTGCAAATAAAATTGATGTAAATAGGAATTTTCCTTGGTACACCCCATACCATCGACAAAATAATAGTCGCAAGCAGCCGCTGCAGTCATATGTATAGGATCATCCTCATCCGCGAATAGAACATCCTCATTCATATCCATTTGATTTTTCTGAAGTGTAAGTAAATGGGCGTATTCATGAAGTAATGTACTTTTAAGTATTAAAGATTCATCTGCATCCATAATGTCCACTCCAAGTAACCAGCTGTTGACATCATCGTCATCCGGCTCCACCTGTGCTAGCATCTCCTCGTTTCCATCTGTAAATATAGTAAAGCCGGATAGCATCTTACGCTCTTTCTCCGGAATTAAATACCTGAACATCTCCCAAATCTGTACATGCATTTCAAGATCATCGCGATAGGCAGAAATCTGATTATCAACGACCACAAACTGCGGATTCGTCAAAAATTCGCCATCCAACCGATACCTGACTAGCTCCTGTTCGATGTAAGTATCCCCTTCCCCATCGAATTCATAGTCCGTAAGCAAATCTCCAAACCGTTCTAGTATTTGTTCGGCCAACTCATCACCCAAAACGGAGCATTCATCCAAAGTTTTACAGGATTCTGGAGGATGGCATTCCGACTCTAGTTCATCATAGATTTCGAATGGTTCACATACAGATTCATTTATATTTCCATTATGCTGCAATTCATTTAACCTAAACGTTAACACTTCTTGATCTTGACCAGTTATATACTCCTCAGACTCCTCTTCCCAAAAAGTAGAATTGTCAGTAGGTAGAAATGATTCAATTGTAAAAATAAAAATTGTAAGTACAAATCGAAATCGTAGTAATTTGTTCAACTGATTTCCCCTCTCCTTCTCTTACATAGACAGCAAACTTTGATTTGGTATTCTTACGTTAGAAACAGGGTATATTAAAAAAAGACCGCTTGACGTTGGTCCGTCAAACGACTTTGTAATAGCAGGCCCTCAAAGGGGATCTACCTGTAAAATAGTTAATAATAACCTACCTGAGCCGTTCAAAACACAAGGGTAGGTTATTTTTTATGGTTTGTATTCAATGCCAGCATCGCTACAACTAATAAGGTAATCGTAAACGTTACCCTAAGTGTTTCAAATGTTGTCACTCGCACCACCCTTGGGAATTCCATATACTACCACTCTTCCATTATTTCACACGTGCGTTCTTCCACACTATTATATAGCGGCTGAAGCTACTTCACGTTCAGTAACTTCTATCACCAACACCTTAACAATCAAAAATCAGAAATGTATCGTACAATAGACCTGACACCGAAAAACAACAAACGAAAAGGAAGTAATAGTAACTCTGGAATCCAAAATAATAAATCTATGATGAAATCACCAATTGTATAACGTTCATTATTCTTTTTTCTTAGCTCTTTCCTTCGCCGCTTTATCAAATTGTTTCCCCGCCCTCCACTGCAAAATAAGAATACCCGGATATTAAAACACTAATCATTTTCATTTCTTCCCATTAGTATACCATTTTTCTAACGAAACAAAATACAGAAAAAGTTTTGAAACAAATTGGTATTATTTTTGAACCCCTTAATCCCTAAGTATTTACTTTCGTTTGTAATATTGACACTGATAATATGAAATAACTAAAAAATTTCGTGTCTCAAAGTACTTGTATTCTCTTTATACAGGTCTATAATTCAAAATATAAGGTTTAAAATTTTATAGGATGTGAAGATATTATGCGGACTTATAATGAAAAAATTAGTATTTATCATGGAATGGCATCGACCGTTGCGTTGAACTTTTCGAATAACTTCTTTCCTATTTTTGCGATTACAATTTTAGGCGCAACGAATTATCAGGTTGGTTTAATAAGTTCCTTGCCACCACTTATGGCATTACTAATGACGATTCCGGCTGCGATTTTATTAAATCGGGCCCATAAACAAAAGAAACTCGTCGCGATGTCAGTGTTGCTTGCGCGTTTGATGTTTTTACTTATTATTTTGCTTGTTTATTTACCATCGGCTACGTTTCAAGCCTGGGCATTTCTTGTGGTTATTGCAATTATGAGTATGCCAAATACAGTCGCTAACATGGGATGGCAGACACTCATTGGTGATTTAGTTAGCAATTCGAGGCGAGGAGCATTTTTTAGTGATCGCAACCGGTTGTTAACGATGGTCGGCCTTGTTTCAACCCTATTGATTGGGATTCTAATGAAAGACGCATCCGACAATGTAGTCGCCTATCAAGTGTTATTCGCAATCGCATTTTGTTTTGGTTTAGTGGAAGTATTTTTATTGATGAAACATGAAGAAGAACCAATGAAAATTGAAGGCCCTATAGCGAAGAAGAAATTGATGGAATGGTCAATTTTTCAACATTCCAGCTATGTATGGTTTTTAGTTGCTGCACTTTTTTTCAATTTCACGTGGCAAATGGCGTGGGGAATTTTTAATATTTATCATGTACGTATCGTTGGAGCAACAATTTTTTGGATTAGTATGTTTTCAGTTGGAAATATGTTGATGCAAATATTGACTTTTCCGCTATGGAAAAAATGGGCAGAACGGAAATCAAACATACGCATTTTTGTGTGGGCAGCGATAGGCATGGCAACAACACCATTCTTAACGGTATTATCTACGAACTTGTATTATTTAACACTCGTGCAAACAACATCAGGTTTTTTCTTATCAGGTGTATTGTTGCTGCTATTCAATTTATTGCTCGAACAATCGCCCGAAGCATCGCGAACATATTGCATTACAACATACAATGTTTTACTCGCGGTCGTGGCTTTCCTTGCTCCACAAATCGGCATTTGGATGCTAGATACGTTAGGTGTTGAAACGGCAATGTATATTAACTCCGGCCTACGCTTACTAAGTGCCGCCCTGTTTTTTGTCGTATATGTTCGATATGCACGAGATTCTAGAGTTTTGATCTAACACTGAAATTAAGATACTTGTGCGAAACACACTGATTACAATTTGCTTAACAAAATAAACATAGAGAAAAATGAAAACCAGCCCTTTTACGTGAGTGGTTTTCATTTTTCTCTATGCAATTGTAGTGCACTTTCCGAATAGTTAACACCATTCCACAACCATCACATCCTTTAGAATATGTTAGTAAACGGTGTCACTGAAAATCCCCTATTCGTTTAAACTTTCACGATTGAATGAGTGCCAACACCCAATTTCCAGATCAGCTCATTCATAAAAAAATCATTTGGATAATGGACTTAAATGCTCGTGAATTAGCAACCATTCATCTGATTCTTTGACGAAGACATTTGTGGCTCTTCCATGACCATTTGTATAATTTCCATTGATATACCCTTCATAGAAATATGTATAAGTACACGTTGCGGAGTTACTTCCCCTATATAGCCATTTCACATCTTGTGCTTCATAATTTTCATTTTTCACCACTGACCAAGCGTTTTCAAAGTATGCCTGTATTTCTTCGTGAGTCGTACAATTTCGATCTGTGAAAAAATAAACTGCATTTGGATGAAGCACTTTTCTAACTTCATCAAATTTATGCGAATTTGTTGCTTTGATGTAATCTTGTAACACCTTCATTTTAAATTCCCCCATCCACTTTGTTTATAGATAGTCTAGCACAATTATAGAAAAAAACGGAACACGAAATCAAATAGTGGATGTATGAACCTAGTACCGAAAGCAGCAAAGAAAGCTAATCACTCTATTAATACATTGACAAAACGCATCACCTGTAATAGATTTATTTCAGGTGTTACAAATAAATTTAAGGAAGAAGGTATTCCACTGAATAGATTAACGAAGTCATCAACCGATAAAGTGTTATTGGGTGTGTGTGCAGGAATAGCGGAGTTTTTTGCTGTCTCTCCACTTATTGTTAGACTCCTGTTCGTTATTCTTCCAGTCTCCTTGGTTTTTTATTTAATTCTCGCTGTACTATTACCAGAGGGTTTTAAAGATTTCCGAAAATAACAAGTGGAAATTGGAACATGAAAAAAGAAAGGAGCAAGGGGATGGGTATACTATTTTTTGTCATAAACGTTTCTAAAACGGGTAAATCATAATGAAAAATAATCCTTCACAAAACGGCGATGAGCTCCTTGCACTTTTTGAAGCATTGTCCAACCCACATCGTTTGAATATCATTTCAATTTTGAGTGTAGGAAGACAATATGTCAGTCAGCTAGCAAGGGATGCAGAGATGAGTCGGCCGTTATTGTATATGCATTTAAAAAAACTAGAGCAGGCTAGTATTGTGAAAAGTGAAATGGAACTTTCAGATGATGGCAAGGCGATGAAATATTATGAACTCATACCTTTTGAATTTCAGATTAATCAAGAGATGATCTCAGAGGCTGTAAAAACACTATCGATTAAAAAGAAAGAGGGGAAATAAAATGGGGATTAACCTATATTTTGTTTCTTTGTTACCATTTGTTTTTTATATAGCACTTTTCACCCTTATTATTGTTCTTATTGTGAAATTATTAAAAAAGAAGCCTGATTCGGCTAATCAAACAGTCGTACAGGATATTGCTGCTGAATCAGCCCAACTGCAAAAGGAATCCGCGGGCCAACAACAGTTCTTGGCTGAAGAGTTAAAGGAAGTAAAAGCTCGATTGGCTTCTATTGAAACAATTTTGAAAGAAGTGGAATAATCATATTAAGCACGGTACTCATTACGATGAATCTAATGAGTTGTTTTGAAAGTACGGTTAAATGTGTACCACCCTAATTCTCATACTTTTTCAAAACGATGGCTGCGCACTCCAAGTACAAGGCGATATGGATTTGAGATGTAGTATTTATACTCCAGTAGAAGGCACGTCGACAGAAGAGATATTGAGACGTGGGATGGGGAAATGTCTGTCTAATGCACTTGGCACTCATTCAAAAACTCGCTTACAGTATGAATATTGAACTTACATGAATTACTGCTCCTATAAAAAAAAGAAATAATAGAACCTTATGTATTTTTTCTTTCATTTCAAATAAATACAATTGCAGTAAAGCACGAATAAACCAAAATATTCCCATCCCAAACAGTAATATGTTGCCTATCCCTGTTGTTTTAACTTCCGTTGCAGAAAAATAAAAAATATATGCGACCAAGAAAAACATGAATGTTAAACAGATATTTAATGTTTGAACAACTGCTCTGTTAACGGCAGTTAATTCTTTAAGCTGAGCTTTCCAATTTAATAACTTCCAGAAAAACAGATGAAAAAGCCCAAAAGAAAAATTAAATAGTGCCAATATTTTTATTAGGATCATTGTAATCCCCTCCTGATAATACGGTAATATCTTTGGTATTTCTCACCATAACGCCTCTTTTTGAAGGTTTTTTATTTGTTCTTTAAATATCTTTGCATCTTAATAGTAACATCTTTTGGATGATCCAGAGCAAATACTTCTTCATCCAGCAGACGATGTAATTCATTTCTTTCTTGTAATGCCTATCCAAATAAAAAGCTAAAAAAGAGCGCCCCCCCATACTGCAAGGAGTTCGCCCTTTATCATAGGTCGATATTAAATTTCAATAATGAGTGGAAGAATCATCGGTCTCCTCTTTATCCGAGTATATAAAAGTGTTTCAATCGATTTCTTTATGTGCTGTTTTAGATTTATTCTTTGGTTTCCATTGGCTCCTTGCGATTTGTTAATGGTCGTTTTGACTAACTGTTTCACTTCATTCATAAGTGCTTCCGAATCGCTACTATACACAAATCCGCGAGAAATTGTATCTGGCTCAGAAATTAGCTGACCATCCGTTTTGCTTAAGGTAATAACTATGACCAGCATACCTTCCTCAGAAAGTAGCTTCCGATCACGTAGCACGCTATTTCCAACATCACCAATACCCAATCCGTCTACGAAAATATTCCCCGATTGCACTTTTCGTGTTTGGCGAGCAACTTGATTAGTAATATCGACAACATCACCATTGTTAATAATGAAAATGTTTTCTCTTTCCACTCCAACGGATTCCGCTAATATGCGGTGCTGATAAAGCATTCGAAATTCACCATGAATGGGAATGAAATATTTAGGTTTCATTAAAGTTAACATTAGTTTCAGTTCTTCCTGACAAGCATGTCCTGAAACGTGCATACCTGTAGCGGTTCCTGAACCATAGATTACTTTGGCCCCCAAAAGAAATAAATTATCGATAATACGTGAAACACTTTTTTCATTCCCTGGAATTGGTGTTGAGGCAAAAATAACCGTATCTTCAGGCTGAACTTCTACCTCACGGAAATTTGAACTGGACAAACGAGACAGAGCTGCCATAGGCTCTCCTTGACTTCCCGTGCAAAGAATAGCAATCCTCTCTGGGTCCATTCCCTTGACTTCATTTTTCTCGATTAACATACCTTCAGGGATAGTTAAATAGCCGAGTTCCGATGCGACCGCTACCACATTCACCATACTTCGCCCAAGCAATGCAAGCTTACGGTTTGTTTTTTGCGCAGCATCTACCACTTGCTGTAGTCGATGGACATTAGATGCGAATGTAGAGATAAATACTTTCCGGCGGGCTTTGCGGAATGCTTCTTCAATATGACCGCCTACAAGTTGTTCAGATGGATTAAAACCAGGACGCTCCGCATTCGTGCTTTCCGATAATAGAAGCAATACACCGTCACTACCGATTTTAGCCATCTTATGAATATCTGGATATTCCTCATTCACAGGCGTTAAATCAAACTTGAAGTCACCAGTATGTACGACTGCCCCCTCAGGTGTATGAAATACAACGCCTAGACAATCGGGAATACTGTGATTTGTTTTGAAAAACGTTAACCCCACCGTACCAAACTCTAAATCCGAATCAGCATTTATCAGAACTAGTTCGGTTTGCCTAAGAAGCCCATGTTCTTTTAGCCTAAGCTCAATTAAACCTAGCGTTAATCGTGTCGCATAAATTGGCATATTTAGTTGTTTTAATAAGTATGGGATGCCCCCAATATGATCTTCATGCCCATGGGTAACAACTAACGCACGTATCTTATCCTTATTTTCCTGTAAGTACGCAATATCCTGGATGATTAAATCAATTCCTAATAAACTTTCATCAGGAAACTTTGAACCGCAATCGATCACAATGATATCGTTTTCATATTGGAGAACGTACATATTTTTCCCAATTTCGTTAATGCCACCTAGCGCAAAAACCGACAATTTATTTTCAGTTTTATTCAAATTAAAAAACCTCCTACTTTGAAATAATACTCAAAGTATGGTCGGAAATCTTTTTTTTATGAATTTTGTTTTTGAAAGACACTTGGAGTATTGCTGTGTAAGTCACCCTATCACCCTATTCTTGGAATAGCTTATTTGATAAATGACTGGTATAATTTTCAATAGGAATACATATACTACTATTACTTTTTGAAGAAAAGGTTGTGGTTGTATGTGTAAAAAGGAGGATGTTGATATGTCTACAAAAGCAGTATTAAAATCTATTCCTAACACCCGAAGTAATAATTTGAAGGATGCTTTAAAAGAAGTTGAACTGATAAGGGCTGGGAAACTTCCCGAAAAATCGGCTAGAGATTTTTTAAAAGAATCTCACAATCGCTAACAGATGATGTCTAAATTTAGAACTTTAATTACACCAACTTGTCTGATATCAATCATTTCTTTCCTCCAAAGCAGCAATCAACTTTTGGGCATCACACAAAAATTGTCCCGCAGTTGAAAAGATTTCTTCTGCTATCGCTTGGTCATATGTATGCGAAGTCAAATTCCTAAGTTCATGATAACGGACCCACTGCTCAAAATCAGAAATCAGCTTATTTTCGATTGCATGCCGAAATAACTGTTTCCGTGTTAAGCCGCTTGTAAAATCGCGACTGATATTCAAATCAAACCATCTTCTTATATATTTCCAACATAACTCGTATGTGAATGCAAAGTTTTGAATAACACCCGCTTTTACCACCTCTAGCAAATCTTCATCAATCTCTTCCGCTTTCAACTCGCTACTCACGACTTGAAGACTTCTCTCCATAGAATTAGCAGCCTTTTTTATACTGTATAAATCGAGTTTCATGTCTACTCTCTCCTTTTCATAAAGAGACTCTTACTTATATTTCCCATCATTACAAATACCCGACTGTTGTAGCAACGATCGCAGCGGTTACCATCGACATCGAAAGAAAACATGCACGATGTGTCACTAGATATCGAGCATTAGCCCATATACCCTTTCAATTTTTCTTTAAATAACTCAGTCAAAATCCCTTTGTGTTCAAAAATAGACGCATTTGTCGAACCCATGTTGAGCAGGTTTTCATCCTCCTGCGCAAGTAAAAACAGTATGCCTTTTTCAATAAGAGACACATAATCCTCCGGTCGTTGATACACCGTATTCCACGCCCGTACCATCCGTTCCAAATCTTCTCCAAGTAAGGCGGGCTCTAACTCTTCATCCATTAAAGGGACTGAAAATATCGCATACTCATCAATATAGTCAGTCGATACACAGCATCCTAAAAACTGTTCGAAGTTTTCAGCTATCTGTCCAACATTTCTATAGACAACAACCGGCTCTGAATTTTCACTAAATTTCAATGCCACATGCTGACCAATCCAAACAAACTCACCATCTCGTACTAGCTGATCACTACCAAATAACCATCCGATATCTACTACCGCATCAGCTGTCCCAATCAAACTATGAGTTAACTGACCCCCATTTTGTTCAGTAAGCAATTCCGAATATGCCAATGGAAGTGCTACCTGTAATCTCTCCTCCACCCCAGATAGTTCTTCAGTCGAAGCTCCCGTAATCGATTCACCAACCCGCCAGACAGGTAAGCTATTTGCCCTGTAATAATACTCGATGAGTACATCCTCCGCGGCAACCATCCACTGCGTCATCGGACAATCCACAAGTACATGAAAGACTGCACCTACCTCATGCACATCGACTTCTTCGTACAGCCAATGCTGTCCTGCCTCAAGCGGTAGATCACTATGTTCTTTCTTCACCTTTTTAAAGGTTAACACAATACAAACCGCATTATTAAACGAACCCGAGCCATCTAGCGTCAAACGAATAGCGTCATCTTTATGCGCAATATGAAGAATACGGGCATCGTGCAGCCTCGCCTCCTGCAATTTCACAAAATTTTCAGGTACTTGATCGCAAATCGATTCAAAATATAGACGCGCTTGCTCAAGCACCGTCTTGTAATTTTGCTCCATTTCATTTGACCACATTAGCAGTCGCTCCCTCACCTCTTTTGGCAAGTAGGGCTGGTTGATTGAACCATCCTCAATGAACGAATGAAACTCCTCTGGCAGCACTGTTAACAATCGCCCTTTGTTCCGCTCCAATTCACTTTGTAAATAAGCGTGCACATCCTCGCCATTCTCTTCAAAACTACGAATAAAATCCGTCCATTCCTCATCCGATTCCGGCAATGTCAATACATGTGCATCCTGCATTTGTTCATACCAACCCTTTGTGAAAAATGCCAATTAAAACACCTCCGTATAGTAAAAATAGGAGCTAAAATAAGTAGAAATTCATTAAAGACCGTTCACGATACCCAACACTTTATTAAATTTCCCTCTTCATAGCTGATAACAAAATTACTTTCTTGCAATGCAATTCCTTGAATTGTATAATGTACTTAGGTGTTGAATATACTTAAAAAAGACCGCCGATTTACCAAATCGGGCGGTCGGTGCAATAGCAGGTCCCTTCAAGGGGGCGGCTGACAATTAGGAGTAACCCATCTGAGCTGCTAACTCAAGGATGGGTTATTTTTGTTTTTGGTTAAACGACAGGATCAATACGATTAATGTTGCGAATGCTACTGCGAACATCAATGATTGGAACACTGACATCAGCACCACCCCCTTTCTTTCGGGAATGGGCCGACCACCCTTGAGCCACCTATTCTATTGTTCTACCATCATATCACACACACGTTCTAAAATCCCATTAACTCCGATTCCTTTCCTCAATTAAAAAATTAAGAGAACCAGTTTCTCATTGAATTCCGAGTTGCTTTAGAACCTGGCACCCAATGTTGATACAATGATAGTAAGCCATGTCGGTCATCCTTTTTTCCTCTCCTATGTAGAATAGCTTTGTCACTCTCTATCATCAGGAAAATCACTATAATTGGATATCACGCGGCTTTTTTCAAGCTCATATATTCTTCCATAATTAGTCTACCTCTCTCTTGTGAAGAGTGTCCGTGTAAGACATAAAGACAAATAATTCACAAGCTTGATTAAAACATTTTGGTCGTCCAATTTTCACCGTTCCAAACGTCTGTCACAATGCCCTCATAAAAATCAGGTTCATGAGAAATTAGCAGGATACTACCTTTGTATTCCTTTAAGGCACGTTTCAATTCCTCTTTCGCATCATAATCAAGGTGATTCGTCGGTTCGTCGAGAACGAGTAGATTCGTTTCGCGGTTGATTAATTTACAAAGACGTACTTTCGCTCGTTCCCCACCACTTAACACCTTCACCTTGCTCTCAATATGTTTAGTCGTCAAGCCGCATCGAGCCAAAGCGGCACGCACTTCATATTGCGTAAAATGCGGAAAAGCTTCCCATACTTCTTCAAGACAAGTATTGTTATTGTCCGTCTTCGCTTCTTGTTCAAAATACCCAATTTCCAAATACTCTCCAAGTTCAACGGAACCGGAAAGTGCCGGAATTTCCCCAAGAATACTTTTTAAAAGTGTCGTTTTTCCAATACCATTCGCACCTGACAATGCGATTTTCCATCCGCGCTCCATCGTCAAATCCAGCTCCCTTGACAACGGTTCATCATATCCAATAACGAGTCCTTTTGTTTCGAACAGAAATCTTCCCGGTGTCCGCGCCTGTTTGAAGGCGAATTGAGGCTTCGGCTTTTCCGCATCCAATTCGATAACATCCATCTTGTCTAACTTCTTCTGACGGGACATCGCCATTCGACTCGTCGCCGCATTCGCTTTATTACGCGCTACGAAGTCCTTGAGATGTGAAATTTCTTTTTGTTGCTTCTTGTAGGCGGCCTCAACCTGTTGCTTCTTCATCTCATGCACGCGCAAAAACTCATCATAATCCCCTGCATATCGGGTAATCTCTTGGTTCTCCATATGATAGATAAGCTGAATAACGCTATTCAAGAACGGAATGTCATGGGAAATCAAAATAAACGCATTCGCATAGTTCTGCAAATAATTGCGCAACCAGTCAATATGCTCAACATCTAAATAGTTCGTCGGCTCATCAAGAAGAAGAATATCTGGTTTCTCCAGCAATAACTTGCCAAGCAACACCTTTGTCCGCTGACCTCCACTCAAATCATGAACATCCCGATCCAGACCGAATTCATTTAAGCCCAGTCCGTTTGCTACTTCTTCGACTTTGGAATCAACGATGTAAAAATCATTGTGCGTCAGTTCTTCTTGCATCTGACCCGTCTCCTCAAGGAGGACCTCTAGTTCATCCGCATCCACTTCAGCCATCTTTTCGAAGAGTGCGTTCATGTCCGTCTCCTGGTCGTATAAATACTGAAACGCGGTCCGTAGCACATCACGGATAGTCATTCCTTGTTTTAGCACAACATGCTGATCCAAATAGCCAACCCGTACCCGTTTCGACCAACTTACTGTTCCCGCATCGGGCTCTAGCTTGCGTGTAATAATATTCATGAACGTGGACTTTCCTTCACCATTGGCACCAATTAATCCGATATGTTCCCCCTGCAATAAACGGAAAGAGACATCCTCGAAAATCGCACGATCCCCAAAGCCATGGCTTAAATTTGCTACAGTCAATAAACTCATATGTTTTGCACCTTTTCCTTCACTAAGAATAATTCTACTTGTCCAGCGCTATCTTCAAACGAGAAATGCAGAATCTTCTCCATTATATAGGGGATTTGCTGATGAGGATAGGCTTATAATGTATTTTAGAGTCTGGGGTCTGGCACTTTAATTATTTTGGTACCATGCAAGGTGACAAGTCATTTATAAATAGTGAATGATTTCCATAGACAATTGGTTTGTCATTATAGGTGAGAATAAACGACCACCCACTAAAGTAGGTGGATTTAGACATAAATGTCTGCGACTTAAAGTCGCCACTAAGACTTAAGTCTTCTCAAAGTCCATATGCTGAAGCACACTTAACTTGATTGAACTCATTCCTCTATCTTGAATATATCGTTCTTTTCATCATTTGATTGGTTCGCTATATGATTTCTTATGATTTCTTATAGTTTCTTATGATTTCTTCCGTTACATTTCCAACCGTTGCACAAAAGTAACCTCTCGCCCATAAGTGTTGGCCCCAATACTTTTTCTTTAGATCCGGGAATTCGTCTTGTAATAACCTAAATGATCTTCCTTTTAGATATTGCATAATTTTACTTGGTGCTAGACTTGGCGGGGGTTTTCTTCATCCCCACTGATTGTTAGTTTAACCATTCGGGCTTTTACGGGCAGTTGATCCCCCACTTAGTTTTCTTGTTTCCTCAAAGAATTGAAGTAGGGGTCTTACTGCTCATTAATGCGGGATAACATGGCTGACCGTCATTCCCACTATATCTAATCACCCCAAAACACTCTGCACCCGCTCCACATACGGCTCCTTATCATAAGAGTGATACAACTGACTCGCCAGTTTAACTGGATCACCAAAGAAAAACCGTTCATACAACGTTTCGCGTGTACCAAATGCACTCATTGTTAAATCCCATGCTAAACGGAAAATTTTTACGCGATCTTCTGCGTTGTTGGATTTAGACTGTAAATATTGATCTAAGTCTTTTCGAATACTCGATTGAAATGCGTTTTCCGTTGGGATTGACATCAATCCACTTGCACCTAATAGCTGAATGATTTCAGTGAATCTTGGGTAGATGTGTGGAAAGTAATTGATAGCGATTTGGAGTGTTGTTCGATCTGGTCGCATAAATCCCCATTCGTCCAGCTCAGCCTCGACTTCTGATTTGATTATTAGTGCTTTCATTATTTCCAATGCAACAATAATTTCGGAAGCCTTCTCTTGAACATGCTGGTATTCCCCGATATTAATGGAGTCAATGATGGACTGAACAACGCCTAGCACAAATTCTGTTTTAACAATCTGCCTTGAAACAACTTGGTGCAATGTAAAAGGTAAGAACGAGCTACAAGTCATGAAACTATTCGCTATTGCGATGTTGTCGTAATAAAACACACGCTCCCATGGGACTAGTACATTGTCAAAAATAACAATCGTGTCCATTTCCTCATAGCGCGAACTTAATGGGTAGTTAAATGTAGAGTCGCCTCCAACAAATGACTCTCTGCACACAAATCGTAGACCTTTACAATCGCTAGGTATAGAGAACGCAAATCCATAAGCCTTATCCTGTACCCCTCCCGCTGAAATAACGACGATTTCATCCGTTATTCCACCCTGTGTTGCCAATAGCCGCGCACCTTTTACGATGATGCCCGCTTCGTTTTTGCCCACCACTTTTGCAACAATCGGCTCATCCGTATCTTCAAAATAGAATTGTGCCCGATTTACTTGTGGATCAATAAATGTATGCGTCATCGATATATCATTTTCACGTGCATATTCATAGAAAGATAGCACGTTTTCTGGAAAACAGTTTTCTTTTCCTTTTAAAAAATGTACAGATGACGCAAGGGCCATTAACACTGTATTCATATAATCTGGGCTTCTTCCCATCATTCCATTGTTCGATTTAGCCCACTGTTGAATCATTACTCGTCTTTTTACTAGATCCTCTATTGTTTTCGGTTGTAAATAAGACATGCCCACTTGGTGTCCAGTTAAAGGTGATGGATAGGTCAGTACATCTTGTAAAGATGCATCATGTTGCATATCGTATAACGCTGCTTGACTTTTCATTACCCCTTTAAATGCAGCATGCTCAGAAACTTTACCTGTCATAAGCTTACCATCCATCCATATATTTGTTTTCAGCTGATCAATTCGATTCATATAATCGTTTCCTGTAATAGCCGACATGCACACGCTCCTAAAGATTTTTTTGTAATCGATATACAAGTACCATCTACCAACCTCTTTAATTGCATACTATTAGAATTTCTTTTCGATTGTTACCGTGTCGACCCATGTCACCTATACAACTTTGAATCTATTCACAACTAATTTGGATTATGTATTCTCGAACTGATTCAACAGTTTGGGAATATTCTTTAGGGTTAGGTTGAAATCTAAGCATATTCGTGTGGATAATTGGTCTTATTTAGCACTCTATTCTATATTTTATTTATCGTAGATTGAACATACCAATAAAGTACTATATAGTGGGAAAGCAGAGTGTTAATAGAATGTATTTCAAAACATGAAAAAAGAAATTGAAGATACTAAAAGACAACATTGACTATTTGACATGGAAAGTGAGCGAGATTGAAAAATGAGGATACTTTTTATGGTTATCTTTTTTGGATTTGGATTCTATGCAATTTTTAACTCTTCCATTAATCCTTGGTTAGCTATGGGATCATTATTTATCGGAACATTATTTTTTCCTAAGCCAACAAAAAAGAAAAAATCTACTCCGAAAAAGAAAACCACGGCGTCACAAAAAAAGACGAATGCGCCAGCACGAGCTACAAGCATTAGAAGTAGTAGCAGAAAATTAGCATTCGAAAAAACTATTTCTATGAAAATCAATGAATTATCGTGGTGGGAGTTTGAACAGTTGATTTATATGTATTATAAGGACTTGGGTTACAAACCAGTAAGAACTAAAGAAGGCGCGGACGGTGGGATTGATTTAATTTATACGAATCCCGATACATATGAGAAAGTTGCTGTACAGATTAAGCATCAGAGGAAGCCTGTAAGCTCGGCTATAATAAGGGCCACTGACAATGCAGGAAAAAGAAATTACGGTACATATCTAACTGAAGTTATTTCTTCTGGTACAATTTCGAATCCTGCACTAGTGGAAATGGATAAATACAGTGGAATGAGATTGAAGGATCGTCAATGGCTTAATAATAAAGTTGTTCCTTGGATGAAAAAGAAGTCGGAAGCATTACGCAAAAAAGCATAATGCCTTTTAAATTGATTTCAAATCTTTAAGGAAAGTTTGAAAAAGGTCATGACAGATACAGATGGGCTGGGCTGGGGATTTCATGACCAATTAGCCTGTTTTTTTGGCGGATTAAATCCCAATGAAAATGATATAGATTGATGAAAATCTAGTTTTCCCTACTAATTGTTCACCTAAAATCCCCCTTATCTTTGCTAATAAATCGGCAGAGAAAGAGGGCATTTTCACGCCTATAATCCAGCTACTAGAACGAGACTACAATAATGACAGTCAAGCAGCACATTCTCTTAGATCTTATCTTATGCTAAATTATTGGCTTCCTGTTCCGGATCGCTTAATGCTAAATTCATTCCAGATCGAGTCCTTTTCATTCAATAATTCTTTTCCATTCCAAAGGATATCGTAAATGTCACCCTCGTAAGCAATAGCTCGGCCAAATGCATATGAAATAAAATAGTCCTTCCAGGATTGAAAGAAATGGCTCGCGGCATCAGCAGCTCTCTCTATATAGCTCCATGCCTGTTCTTCGGTTATATAACCAAGTATGTAGCTCCATCTTGCAACGTTTACAGCTCGGTCAAAATCCCAGGCAGCAATGTTGTTCAACCGGTCAAAATCAGATTTAGCAAAGGAAAGCTTTTTCATCATCGCTTCTTGGGCTGATTCATAGCATTCCTGCGATTTCCCCACTTCCTCCTCTGTAAAAGACTGGCCAGCTTTCAACGCTATAAGAAGCTGATCATACTTCGCACGATGCCCTTCCGTAAGCAGCCATTCCAGGGTTTCTGCAGCTTCCTCTGGATTACTAACGTCCCAGTATGAAGCAAGGACTTCCTTCAAAGATTCATTATCTTCCTTCACCGGCAGTATCCGTGGCGAATCACAGCGGTAAAGAGAGAGATTCGCACCGTAGGCAAGCAAATGCTGTTTCTCCTTCGGTAAAGGGTTAGCCAGCTCCATTTCTAATCGCGCTTTTTTATTATTCTTCTTAATTCGTTTGCTCGCTGTAATCAAACCCACGATAAGTAAAATCACAATCGCCACAATAACTCCGAAAATAATTAGAAAAATATTCAAACCATCACGTTCCTCTCTCTGTTATTATTTGATGCAGTTTAAAAGCATTTTTTCTTACTACGCTGAGGTAACCGCTAAAAGACACTAGCATTGGGCTTTTAGCATATTGCGAGACAACCATAAGATAAATCCCCCACTAAGCAAGACAAAATTTAAACTGCGCTCAAGCTTCCTTACGTATTGTAGCACATTACCGAGGTTAATTATTCCTTTTTAGGATAATTGTAGTTACTAGTGAAGTGCGAAATTGGAAAATCGAAACAACCCATCGTTATCTAAAAAACATCATCACTTAATCTTTATACGGATCAAGCTCATTTGCACCGGCCATGCAGACACCAACTGGTTTAAGGACGTGTAAAATATCAATCGTGTCTTTATGTGCATCCAGTACAGTTTCTAGTTTTCGGTAAACAAATGGACTTTCGTCCGTCCCTCCCCCGCGTAGCATGACGCCAAATTCTTTCACTGCATCATCCATCTGCTTCTGGGATATTGCGCCGCCAGAGCGAGTACGCTTTTTCCAATTCATCTTCCCTGCTGCCTGCGTACGACTCATAATCCGCCCCGCACCATGAACTGTACTGTAAAATGCATGTTCATTGTCTTCATGACCTTTCCCTTGCACGATAACCGAAATGTCCCCCATACTCCCCCCGATAAAACCTAACTGGCCTGGTGCAGAAGGCGTTGCTCCCTTCCGAACAACGATTGTTTCTTTGCCTTGGTGCATCTCTTTCCATGCATAGTTATGGTGATTATGCACTTCAAATAGCGCTTTGGCACGCAGAATATGGAGAACTTGTTCAATGACATAATCCCTTCCTGCGTACGCATATTTTCCGGCCAACGTCATCGCTCGATAATACATATCCCCTAGCTCATTATCTAAATCAATCAATGTCGGCGCTTGCTCCATGGTTTCACCAGGGGCTCGGTCTGAAAACGCACGATTATTAGCCAAATTTAAAAAACCACTCGCTGTCTTATGGCCAAATCCCCTGCTGCCAAAATGGTTAGCAATCCATAAATCTCCTGTCTGTTCTTCAACAAGAAGATCGACATAATGATTACCTGAACCGACAGTCCCTAATTGATCGATTGCCAATTTTTTTAGAGTATCATGTTCTTGCTTACCAATCTGACTAAAAACATTCCAGTCCGGATCATCAAACAACTCGTGATCTACTCGCTTCTTGTTCTTTCGTCCAATACCAAAAGTAATCTTCCCAGAAATTTCATCCATAACACTCGGAAGAATATTTTTAATCGCTTCATACTTAATATTCGTTCTGACAGCTTTATTTCCACAAGCAATGTCATAGCCAACGCCGGAGGGAGATATTTGTCCATCGTACACAATGACTCCACCTACTGGCTGACTATAGCCGTAATGTCCATCCGCACATAACACGCCACCTATAACATTTCCGGTTTCCATACAATTTCTAAACTGACGAAGAGTATTTTCTTCGTGATCTCCAAAAATCACTGTTTTCATAAAAGCATTCCTCCTAATATTCGGGAACTAAGCTCCCCCGTCTTTTCGCAGTTTCCGCATCCCGATTGCCATATGTCTTAGATCTTCTATTTTCAATCTCAACGTTCCTGCTCCCATTCTTGTTCCTACCCCCTAGATTACCACAAAAAATTAAACTTTCCCGGCACTATTCCGAATCACTTTAAAATTCAGCACCACAGATCATATTTCTGATTATCAGTAGCTGATTTGCTTATAATGTGATTTTCTGAAATTTCTTCAGGGAGGAGCTATTAATCGGCAATTCGGCTAAAGCTTCCAACCTTTTTCTTATGCAGCTGGTGCGAAAGGTACCAGTCACTCAAACTTTCAAAAGAATAAAGTAATTCTTGGCATCATAAACAGGCTAACTGTCGTCCTATTTATAAGAACTTATAAGAAACGAGTGAATGATATGAAAAAAAAGATAGTCATTGCTGGTGGAACGGGCTTTATAGGTCACTATTTTGAGGAGAAGTTTACGAACTTAGGATATGAAGTAATTATTATTTCAAGGCAGTCACAACATCTTTCTTGGACGGATCGGGCAAGTATAGTGAAGGCTTTGGAAGATGCAGAAATGCTCATCAATCTCGCTGGTAAGTCCGTCAATTGTCGCTATAACGAGAAGAATAAGAAAGAAATCCTACATTCCAGAACAGAAACTACCCACCTCCTTGGGCATGCATTGTTAGCCTGTAAAAATCCACCCACTTTATGGATTAATTCAAGTACGGCTACGATTTATCGGCATGCGGAAGATCGTCCCATGACAGAAGCGAGTGGTGAAATTGGAACGGGTTTCTCAGTTGATGTAGCTAAAGCATGGGAGGGATCCCTATTTACTTTCGACCTGCCTCAGACAAGGAAAGTTGCCTTAAGAATAGCCATCGTACTCGGTAAGGATGGCGGAGTGATGGAGCCCTACCGTAACCTAGTGCGCTTCGGACTCGGCGGTGTACAAGGATTAGGCAACCAAATGTTCAGCTGGATTCATATAGAAGATGTATTTCGAATTATACTTTTCCTTCAGGAGAATAAACAGTTGAATGGAGTATTCAATTGTTCAGCTCCCCAACCTATCACTAATCGGGAATTCATGACACAACTACGAAAATCAATGGACCGAAAGATAGGCTTCCCTTCACCGAAATGGATGCTTGAAATGGGTGCGGTCTTTATGCGAACCGAAACAGAATTGATTTTAAAAAGTCGTTGGGTTGTTCCGGATAGACTAGAAAAAGAAGGGTTTCACTTTACATTTGGTACAATCGAGGAAGCGCTTCAACACATACTAAAAAGCCAGGAGTAGAAAGGGCTATTGCGTCTTCTCTACCCTGTCCCCCATTGATGTCTAAAGAAATAAACTTTCAGTAGTCTCCGAACTGCGATTCGCATCTTTGCCCTCGCGGAATCGTGCAAATTCCAGTCGATGCAGACGTTCCCTTTAATCGCTTTCGTCAACTCATGTGCGATTACTTTCAAGATATCATCATCAACTAATGCTTGTTCTGCCGTATCATGTGAGACCAGTGCATCATGGAATGGTAAATCAACATGCGTGTAAAAATATAGTTAAAATAAATTGCTCAAAAAACACCCCAACCAGCAATTTTGCCCAACCGGGGTGCTTTTCGTTATTCTAACGCTTAGGCACTCGACCTTTTTCTCGCTTTACTCCTTCGCTGAATAGAAGTCACTAGTAGTTCATTTATGCCTCTCTAACCACTCCGTTATTCTACTTTTTGCATAGTCACTTTCAAAAGCATACCATTGACTTTCGACACCAAATTCGATTAACTTGTTTTTAAAAGAGCGAAAAGGCCTTCTTCCATTAAGGAGAGTTACCAACTGAACCACGATTGTATCATCTTGCTTTTTAGCAAAACTGACCATGACATCAAAGGCTTCAGCCGAAGTAATTTGTGGAATAGCTACTAAAAACGCAGTAGCCTCTTCGTCGTCCCAATCAATTTCAGGCTCTCCTGTCAGCTCTTCCGGCGCGTCCAAAAAAACCTCCCCAGGTTTGACGATTAAGGACATACGGCATTTCACTTTGATCCCCTTGTAAAAAAACATCAATAAGTTCTTCGATAAGCTCCAACGTAATCACCTCGTTTAAAATCATTCAATTTCTACACTTCCTTGCAAATATATGTAACAAAGTTCCAGGCTACTGTTCATAGCTCATCGTACACTTTCCCTTATAATCGTCAATAACTCTGTCCCAAACTCCTCTAACTTTTTTCCTCTATCCCTTCTACTTTCCGCAAGGCATCCAGCGTAGTCGGTCTCATTTCAACTAAGCCGTCCAACGTTTTGTTCATAAATATGTGGAATGCCTTTCGTTCCGTTTCATCTGCAAGTCTTTTGCGGAACTTTTTCAATCTCAATTTAAGCTCTTCAATTGAATGCTTATCAATATGCTGTCCATGTATGAACAGCCTCCAAACCATCAAAACATTTTAATTTTTCCGAAATAGGTCGATACACATGGTATAATCCCCTTAGAACTCACTAATTTTTCACCAAAACATCAAAAATCCCCGAGGTGACAGAATGCATACAATCCCGTTAAATCAAAAAGTTTCAAATCTCGTTCAGTACATAAATGAATTGACACAGCTCAAGCAAAAACCTGTCTATTCGCATAAAAACTATGAAGATGTTCTTTGGATTGATCGCATACCACTAGAGATAGAATGCCTAGATGCGTTTAGAAATGATTTGGATGACTGGTTATATGTGAAAAAACCGAAATTCCCCACTTTACCGGTCGTACCGAAAGAGATTCAAGAATGGATTATTATCGATTCGAGCCGTGGAACGATTTCTGTGAATAACAGTATCGTCGTCAAGTTAGGCAAGACGGATGAAGGTGAACAAGTCACGGAAGAATTTTTTCTCAAAGATTTACCAGATGTCGTAAATGAAATTAAACAATTTCAAGATAATCTCTGGAATCCGTACAGAGAAGAATATGAACGTGTTAACGACATTCAATCGCTATACGACCAACTCTACAAAATTCACCAGGAATTACACACTAATTGCGAGCTACTTGAACTTGTGGTGAGCGTTGGTCTATTACAATGGAAGCAAGATGATAAAAGCACAGTAGAAAGACACTTACTCACTTCTGCGGTAGAATTGCAATTCAATAAAGAGCGTGCAGAAATAACAATCGTTCCTTCTTTCAAAGGAATTCATTTCGAATTTGAAGAAGATATGCTACTTGTAGAAGACCGCCTTTCTGGAGATGATAATAAAGAAATACAGTCGCTGCTGAATTCGTATCATCAAGAGAATACGATTGGAGAGAACTTCCCTACTCTACTCACTCACATAGTTAATGCGCTGGATTCCCGTGGTACATACGTGAATGCAATTGACATTCCAAGCTGTTCGCCTGGAGGGCCACTCATTTCTTTATCGCCTGCGTTTATTTTAAGAAAGAAGTCACAAAAGAGTTTTCAATTTGCTTGTGATACAGCCGTCGAGCAACTAAAGGAAATGGATGATTCGTCTGTTCCAGAAAATATGGCTAATATGTTCGGACGGTTAGCGGATGTTGAAGGTGAAAATCATGCAGATGACGCAGCATTTCGTCAGGCTCAAGAATTTTATTTCCCATTAGTATCTAATGAAGAACAAGGCAGAATTATTTCAACACTTAACAACAAGAGCAGCGTACTTGTTCAAGGACCTCCCGGCACTGGTAAAACACATACAATCGCCAATTTAACTTCACATTTGTTGGCGACTGGGCAGCGTGTATTAATCACGAGCCAAACAGCAAAAGCTTTAAGTGTGTTAAAAAGTAAACTTCCTGAAGAACTTCAAAACCTTTCTGTTAGCCTACTTGGTGGCGATTCTGCTTCCATGAAAGACCTGGAAAAAGTCGTCTCCACCATTTCGGTCAATAAAGAACGGTTTGATTTGACTGACATGGCTTCAACCGTCGAAAAGAAAGAAACAGCACTAAAAAGACGAAAAGAAGATTTGAATAAAACGAAAACAGAACTAATGGAAATCCGTGAAACTGAGACGTATATCCATCCATTTGACCCACCCTATTCTGGGACTGCACAACAGATTGCTATCCAATTGAACGCGGATACAGCTCTCTATGACTGGTATACAACACCTGTCAATACCGACACAGCCGATTCATATTTACTTAAGGAAAAGGAACTTGTTTCCCGTTTCATTGAACTAAAGAACACGGATATGGAAGTACCAGTAGGCTATGATCAATTTGATTACCCTGCCCTCCCACAAGCTGTCGATTTGAATCGCATTGTTCAGGATATGAAAGAGGAATTAAACCTAAAATCGCAATATGCATCGTTGATTGGAAATGAAGTATCTGAGCTTCAAGGATATTTAACTGGTCTTTCGGATGAGGACACGACAACACTTCAGACATCACTATCACGTTATGATGATTTGTTAAAACCACTTCTATTCAACACATATCCTAAGCTAAAAAAAGTCATCCAGGATATATTCGACAATCGGAGTCATTTGTGGGAGAAAATCCAACAGGATCTAACCGAACATTTAGCCGTAATCGATGATGCCAAAAATAATTTTGATCTGAATCTCGTTTTAATTGACGGTGTTCCAACAGCCTCTTTAAAAAAGATGGCGGAAGACTTATCCTTACATTTTGCGGATGGCGGTACGATGGGCAACTTCCTTGTTCAGCCCCAAATTGTGAAGCAATATAAACCTACCTTGCAAAAGGTCACTTACAACGGCTTACCGATTAAATCTGAAGATGACGTGAAAAAAATACATGCATATGCACGTACAAAGTATGCCTATGAAAACACAGAAAAATTAGTCGTTCCACATCTTCTGGAGGAAAAACCATTTGTCGAAGACCTTGCCTTTACTGAATATGAAACGGTCTTATCCCAACTAAATGAGGCCATACAGATTCAACAATGGAGAGCTGCTGTATTAAGTGATGTCACTAGTCTCTCTGCCGATACTTTTAACGAACAGCTCGTCCATTCATTACGAGCCAATATTGAACTGTTCCATGTTAAGAATGCACTACAGCAAAAATCTGAACAACTACGTATTGCGACGGCAACTATTGAAAACGAACTGACTGTCAAAGTACATCCACTATACGCAAAGATGATTGCGGCTTTGAATGAACGAAAAATCGAGGACTTACAAGCTCTTTGGGCACACTATGAGCATTTTCAACAGGTGATGAATCGCGACAATACGGTTAAAACAATTTCCAATAAGATTGGCGCCGCATCTCCAGTACTGTTAGAACAGCTAGAATCGACCTACCAACAGCCGATATGGACGCAACGGATAGCCATTTGGGACAAGGCGCAATACTGGAAACAACAGAAAAGTTGGCTTTATGATTTCGCGCAGAAAGACGAAGCAGCTCTTTCCTCCAGATTTGATCAGCTTGAAAAGGAAATCAGTGAAACCATTACTGAAATCGGTACAGCAAAAGCATGGATTAGCATGTTGAGTACCATGACCGATTCCCAGTCCAGACATTTGAAAGCGTGGGCCCGCTCCGTAAAAAACATTGGGAAAGGTACTGGGAAAAATGCTCCACGCTATATCGCGGAGGCCCAAATGCATATGGAACAATGTAAAGAGGCCATCCCTGCTTGGATTATGCCACTTAACCGGGTTTTCGAGAACTTTGAAATCCGTCCGGGCCTTTTTGACATCGTCATTGTCGATGAAGCGAGTCAATCCTGGCATGATGCCCTACTACTCAAATACTTGGCAAAGAAAATGATCATTGTCGGGGATGATAAACAGATTAGTCCAAGTATCGTTGGTATCCAAGTCGACGACATTAATAAATTGAATCACAAATATCTTAAACCCATCGAGTTTGAATTTGCGGATACGCTAAATGCAGCCAATTCATTTTTCGATGTTGCTTACATCATGTTCAAAGAAACCATCACACTTCGTGAACATTTCAGATGTATGCCAGAAATTATCGGTTTTTCCAATCGAATTTCATACCCAAACAGTCCATTGATTCCATTAAGGCAATACCCTGCCAATCGATTGGAACCCATCATCTCGAGGTATTTACCACATGGTGTGCGGGAAGGTAGCGCTCAAAATGCCTCCAATGAAGTGGAAGCAGATGAAATCGTCAAAGAAATCAAGAATTGCATCAACAATCCGCACTATGCAGGAAAGACAATTGGGGTTATCTCACTACTTGGCAATAACCAAGCGAAACTCATTCAAACTAAATTAATCGCCGTACTTGGTGCAGAACTGATGGAAGAGCGCAAAATCATTTGTGGGGATGCGTATGCATTCCAAGGAGATGAACGTGATGTCATTTTCCTATCAATGGTAGCTTCGCTAGGTGAAACAAGATTGACAGCACAGGTAGCCGATTCCGCTAGGCAACGTTACAACGTTTCGGTAAGCCGTGCCAAAGATCAGCTTTGGGTCATGCACTCTATCTCGGTGAATGACATTAGCAATCCTGATTGCTTACGTTACCAACTCCTTACCTACATTGCAGATCCTTTAAAAGAGGAAACAGAAGCGAATCGCCAGAAATGTGAAAGTAAGTTCGAAGAGAATGTGTTTGATGCCATCGTGGCGAATGGATACCGTGTCATTCCACAATACGAAGTCGCTGGTTTTAGAATGGATCTTGTCATACAAGGCGAACAATCAAAACTTGTCGTAGAATGTGACGGCGACCATTGGCATACATCCGTAGAAGACCGCGAACGTGATTTCCTGCGTGAGCGTTTATTACAAAGAGCCGGGTGGACATTCTGGCGCGTACTAGGTAGCATGTATTACAATAACCCAGAAAAAGCACTTGAAAGCTTATGGGTTATGCTTGATGAGATGAAAATTAGGCCGTATGATGAATGGGCTAATGCAGCACCGCCAGCTGCTATTGAATACACACGTCCGACGGGAAATGATGTTCCTGTTGTGCCGATAAGTCAGGCTACTTCACCTGTAGTGGAAAAAATAATAAGTGCAACCAAACAGCAATCGAACGAAAAAAAATTTGAACAACCTTCTTTCTTCACTATTGATAAATCAGTTGCACTAACGACCGGAACTCACACTAAAAATTCTCAAATAAAATCAAATGATGATCACATCTCAACATTGATAGAAGAAATGAAAGAACTTGGTTTCGAAATAGTCGACAATCGCGATAAATCGGAAACGCTTTACGTGATTGGTGGAAAAGAGCTAGAACAAACGTTGTATGCTTATCGAAGCCAAGGGATAGCTTTTAGTAGAATGATGAATGGGAACAAAAGTACAGATTTCAGGCCGGCTTGGTATGCGAAAATAAAAGTGTGAAAAAAGAGCAATCTACAAGTCATAAAGACTTATGGATTGCTCTTTTGAAATTAAGGCGCCTTTCACTGAGTGAACTTCCAAACTCTTTCTTTTCACCAAGACTCTTCATCTATCGTCTCAACGGCAAATTTTGGCGCTATACAACAAAGAGAAACGACCTTTCGGAATAATTTGAAGGTCGTTTCTCTTTAAATTGTAATTGCAAGTTCATCCGTTGATGATGAAAATTTCAACGTTAGTTTTGCTACATCACTCATACTTAAATCTAACGCTTTAAACAGCTTTTCATATGCATCCAACCCTAAGTTATCAACTCCGCCCTCTGCACGTGAAATCGTCTTAATACTAACACCTGAAAGTTCTGCTAGTTTCGGCTGAGTATAACCTTTCTGAATACGTTCCGAAAAAATAATATGTCCATATACAGCAGATAAGCCATATAATGCCTCTTGAAAATGAGGATGAACTTTTACAATTTCAGAAGTGTCTAAAAGATTTCTAACCTTTTTCTTCATTTCACTCAACTCCTTCTAGGTATTGTTTAGAATCTTGCAATATTACCTTATACATCTTATACGCCAAATCTCTCATCTGATTCGTTTCATCTACCGGTGGTTTTTGAGTTTTCCGAAAAAATTTCACGAAAACATAGTGCAAATTACCATCAAACGCTAAAGGGAAAAACAAAAATCGTAATTGTTCATTCCCATTCATTGCGTATCGGAGTTCATATATTGGGTAAACAACTGCGATTCCCAGATGATGTAGATACTTCCTGGTTGTACGACCTTGTGCATCACATTTCTCTTTTCATTTTAGTCCCACCAGAAGTACCATAGATCATGCCTCATTAAATAGTCTGCATTATGCCCCAAGGTAGGCATGTCTTCAAAAACATATTAGCAAAACAGAAAATGCTCTTTCGCTAGCTTTAATGCTTCTTCTAGCGTTGATGGTTTTCTTTCGGCATCCCTGCTACAATTTTTCGCCATGCATCTTCCACGCTTAGGTTCTGCGCCTCTACTAGTTGATGACGTACGTAAGCAGAAAGTGATCCTTCTTCGTCGCATACATTCTCTAGCATTTCTAACAAATTATCTCCGGGGAGGATGAGCAATTCATATTTTCTATCCATTACTACAGAATGTGTCCACTGTTTCGCTATCACATTCCTGCAAATAATTCAGCATGTCCTTCAACATATTACTCGCCTCTTTATATTTGGGTTATTGTATTCTCGCCTACTCATATCGCTTATGTTTGTTGATGGTGCATGGAGGCTATAGAGCAATCCAAGCAAACTTCGATATACAACGTTCCTTCACTATAATCCATCACTGTATCCCATTGAATCTGTGCCACATATTTCATCGGCTTACTGCAATCTGGACAAGCAATGTATTGCCAATCTTGCACCCAGGAAGCAAAACCACCTATTGTATTGATATCCTCACTGCCTACACCGTAAAATAGTGGAACCGGTGTTTTTCCCAGTATATAGGGATTAGCTAACAGCTCTTTCATCACATCTTCATCCACATAATTTTCCATCTCGTCTTCCAATTCGTTATAAGGAAAAATTGGTGTGCTTCCGCCATCCCATGTAAATCGACTGAATACCGCATCAGTAAAGCCACAGCAATTAGGGCAACCAGTTGCGGTAAAAATCCCGTCCATCCCTAAAAATTTTAGCCGTTCATCCTGTCCATCCAACACGAGCATATCTACTAATTGGCAGCTACAGTGGGGACATGTATCCTGACACAATCGCCCAATTACAGCTGTATTGTCTATGCTTTTATCTCCCTTTTCCATTGCATAACAAGTAGCGTAATTCAACTCGTGTCGATTCCCCTCTTGATCAAACGTCCATCCCCCCGCTTGGGCATAGACAGATGGATTTACATACAGCTTTTCACGCCACGGCCTAGGATTACGTTCCAGCATCAGCAACGTTTGCAATGCTTGGTCATCACCTTGCATCGCAAGACATGTCATCAGCTCGCTCGCCTCACGCGAATCTGTAGCCTCCATTAGCAACGTGATCATTCCGTCACGTACATCTACTGGAGCGTTATAATAAAGCTGCTCCATCGAAAATGCTCTTGCTTCCAATGCTGCTCGCTGCAACTCTGGTGGACAGATGCCGCGGATTTCCAACAGTTTACAGCAAACATCATATTCATCAGTATCCCATTTACTCAATCGACCAGCATGCGCAATCAGATGTTGGATTTTACTCGTAATCTGCTCATGCGTCCATGCCAATACCTCGTTTCTTTCTTGCTCCGTTCGGCATTTCCAGCATACTCCTTTAAAGCCAATCGGCGTACTACAACTCTCACAATTATGCTTCATGATTTCATCTCCCTCACAATAATAGATCGGCAGTCAATACTCTTCATATCTCTTTTCTATTTCATATGATTAATCTGCATCCACCCATAAATGATATTTTTGACAATGCAGGCATTGGAATAGATAGCCTGCCAGCGAACCTAACTTCACCAAATGCTCTCTTATGTCGGTGTATTCGCCACGCTCCTCATATTCAGCAAGCACTTCATCTGCAATTCCCATCTCTTCCAACTCTGCTGTTCCTATATCGCCAAGATAGGCACAAAAATCGTCGCAACAAGCGAGCCAATATTCCCCTTGCCAGCTTACATATCCAGGTGTTCGTTCGAGTAATTCCTTATGCTTCTCTGGATTAGAAACCTTATCCATTTCCACATCTTGCATAAAGTCACCATCAAACTTGGCTGCTGCTGCTCCACTGGCAATGCAGGATAGGCAAAGACAATTAATATCCTCTACGCAATACATCGTAGGATAATATAGAATTACAGTGTTTCCACAACATTCACAAATACTCTCCCCCTCTTCGAGCACATCAATTTCTCTTATATTTGGACTATACTTAAAATGGATTTGATCATCGTTCATCTTTGTCATCCCTCCCCAAAATCAATCACCTTATCTCAAAAATTTTTCCAATCCATAAAGCCCGAATTAGAATTAAAATCGATAAATTCACTGGTCGAAGTGTCTATCGCTCTACTAATGCAGGAGCTTCTTCATCTTTAGACTTGAATTTTCTCCAATTGTTTAAGCTAACCTTTTTTAAATATATGGTACCACTCCTCTTATATTAATAGTAAGAGCTCTTTCCGTTAGAATTTCCAGTTAATCTAATAGAAAAGTAAACTACATTTCAAAAAGAACATACATTCTCAACTCCATCCTATCACAAACTATACCGTTTATACCAACGCATCCTTTCTATATACTCGGCATTAATTATTTAGAATTGAATACATAGCCTGTTAATGGTAACTTATGGTTTTTTGTTGATGTGACAAATAAAACCATGGACGGCTTTACGGATTTTCTGAACCGAATCAAAGAATACATTATTGATAACAGCTGATTTTAACCAACCCCAAAGCTCCTCAATCATATTAAGGTTTGGGCTGTAAGGCGGAAGGTACATCAACGTTAAAAACGCCTTATGTTGCTCCAAAAATGGCTGAATGAGTTTTGCATGATGAATCCGTGCGTTATCCAAAATCATGACAATGTGTTCGCCTTTATAGGTAGCCACCACTTTTTCGAGAAAAGATAGAAACTCAACGGCCGTATAGTGCTCTTCTTGTACACAAAAAACCTCTCCTGTTGCGTAATCCAACGTGCCGATTAACTTTGCACCCCAATGTTTTCCGTAAGTTGGAATAATCTTTTGTTGGCCTTTGGGAAACCACGTTCGTGATAGCGCTTGATAATAACGAATCATCGATTCATCCTGAAATAAAATACGGTCAATTTCTTCATTCAAGAGTTTTTTTAGGATTTCAAACGCTTGTTTAAACGCTGCTTGTTTGGCAGGATCGGCTTTAGCAAGTGTATACGTAGGTTTTGTAAAGCTTAAATTGAGGCACTCAAGCAAAGTCCGTGTGCCTCGGTCCGAATAGTGCACATTGAATTCCCGCTTAATTCATTCACGAATAATGGGGGAAGTCCAATTCATTTCCACTGGAAATCCTACATCTACAGGTGTCTGGTTTACAATCGTCTGATAGAGTTTCTGTTCCTGCTCGGGAGTAAGCATCGGGTTACGACCTGGGGGATGACCCCTATGTAGTCCATCCAGACCTTTCTCACGATACGCCTTACTATAATTGTACAGTGTGGAAATTCTTCGGCCGAGTACTTCCGCTATGTTTTCATATGATTCACCGCGTAGAAGCATCAAAATTGTTAGATAGCGCTCATGCATTCGTAAGTCTTTATTTTCTTTCATAGCTCCATAAGTTGAAAAAACATAGCCATTTAGCAGAAGATGCCTTTATCCATTCAGATCAAGGTTTCCATTATACAAATCCACAATTCCAAGCTTTAGTAAAGAAGATGGGGCTAGGTCAATCGATGTCACGCCGGGGAAACTGTTGGGATAACGCTCCCCAGGAATCGTTTTTTGGGCATTTTAAAGATGAAACGATTATTAAAGAGTGTGAAACATTAGAGGAAGTAAAACGTGAAATTAAAAGTTATATGACTTACTACAATCATTATCGAGGGCAACGGAATTTAAAAAAGCTGCCGCCTGCAAAATACAGACAGCAGCTTCAACAAGTTGCCTAGGCTTTTTTAAAATGTTCTTTACAAAGGGCACAATTTACTTTTTTGGCATGCCCTGAGTAGTTACCAGGCGTGGTCTTTTATATCGAAAGCCAAGTACAAACACCAGAACTTTACATGCGGTTGTTTATAAAATAGCTAATAAAATCATCATTCCCCCCAAATTATACTACCCTATAAAAATGAAGAAATTACCTATTCCCTCGTCTCTACTCTAATAAACTTTCCATTTTCATCACGCGCAAATGTAGTAGGATAACTTTCCTTTAAGAATGGAATAATATCTCGGTCGTAATTGGCAATTGTGTTCAGCGAATAGACACCTAAGTTTTCCTCATTATCCATATACTCATCATCTTCATCACCAGCAACAAAACGCCAACCACTATCATATTCTTCTTTATCCAAATCCGGCTCTTCTCGGTACATATAGCCGACTTTCTTGCCATCAACCAAAATGCCGTCTGTTGCAAAGCATCCCATTGGCTCATCCCAAGAAAATAACTCCTCGATTTGCTCCGGCTGTAATGCAAAATCTTTCTGCGGGTTTAAGGACACTACACAAGGTCGTGTAATATCCAGCACAGAAGGGAAACAATCAAACTCTTCCTCCAATGCCTCCACCCCATTGCGAAGCTTATACTGCACTTCCTCCTCATAAAGTGGAACGACTTGCCAAAATACCACTTGATCACCATTAGGAAGCGCACTAACTAAACTCTCCTCTTCGAAATTAAGTGGCACTGACAACATGATACTGTTCAATAACGTATTTTCTGCAAATGGTTCTCCTGCTGGAATCGTATGTCCCCAGCCAAGCCATGTATCTTGCTGTAAAGAAAAACGAGAAAGAATTTTTAACCAGCGTAATGGCCAGTAATCTTTTTCATCCTCACTATGTACATCCCAATCTTTTGGTAAATTAATCAAAAACTCTGCACGTTTTGGTCCTTCATAGCCATCAGGAATGTTCATCTGATGCATGCCTGCCCCCATTGTGACAATTGTGTAGTAATCATGCTCTGGTCTAGGCTCTATAATTAGAAGATCGATATGTAAATCAGGCGAAACCAATTCATGAAACACATTTTTATGCTCTCCAAACCATTTTGTCGTATGTTCTTCAATCGCCTGCATCTCTTCTTCGCTATATACAAGAGGTTCATACACTTCCTGATCATACTCTCCTACCAATGCGATCAGCGCAGCATCCTCAGCTTCGGATAATTCAAGCTCCAACCCCGACTTAACCATTGCAAGCATACCAAGAGATTCCTCATCCCCTAATTTATAAGCTTTCTCAAAATGATTCAACGCTCTTCTCATCAATTCCTCATCGTCCGTATCATAATAATAAGCGTAGCCAAGTCGATAATGCCATAAACTATCATTCTCCCCCTCTGGTGCTACACCTTCCAATAGCGCAATTGCTTCCGAATATTCATCCAGATTGTTATGCGCTCTTGCCAACAAACCAATTAGTTCATAATCCTTTTCGTAACCTTCAATTTGATGAATTAACTCGATAATTTGCTGATGCTCATCATCTTGATGAAAACGCTCGACCTGCGCGTATAATTCCGAGCTTTTCCCATTTTGTGCATGTGAATTATTATCCATTTCCATCCCCATCTCTACCGTTTCTAATGAATCCTTCATTATAATACTTCTTCCTAATGCTACAGAGGATTCTAAATATATAGTATAACTCTAAAAGAGCATATTTCAATGTAAAATTTTCCAGATGAAAACGACAGACTGATCTTTCATTGGTATCATCAAAATCATCGAATTCCTTCTGAATGATTAACAGCTCTTCTCCAAGGCACTCCGTATTATCCGCAATCCACTCTTGGAGATGCTCCCTCTCCCGTATGCCTAATTCCTGAAAAGTTTTATTTGCAATTTTTGTAATTTTATTTAAACCTTGATCGACGACAAACATGATATACCTCCCTCGTATCCAATAATATTGGACTCCGATTCAAATCAAAATTACAGAACTGCCATGCATTTTCACTGTCTCATTTAAGAGCATCAACCAACTCTTTCAAGGACCTTACAATATCTTCAGTGGAATGTATAGCAGTGTTCATTGCTAACATATCTGTCAAAGTTAAATTTAATTTTTGAATTTCATCACGTGTGACATTATGCCATATTGGCAATATAACTGAACCATCAGTAGTCGCATCCTTTTGGAAAATACCGTTCAGTTCATAATTCGTCCAATACTTCTTTAAAAAACTTTGTGATAACACAATCAGACAAAAGCGTGAATTAATTAAACCTTTATCAATGCTTTGGCGAATACTTTGGCCCCATCCAATCTGATCTGAATCATACCAAGTATCAATACCTGCCTCTTGCAAAGCTCTAGCTAAAGGTTCTACAAAATCGTCTTTGTCTTCAGATGCATGCGAAATAAACACATCATATTTCTTGTCCAAAAAAGTATTATCTGTATCAACTTTTATTATTTCTTGAATTTGTGATTTTTGTGTTGCAAGGGCTTTCTGCTGAAGTGTTTCCATAGCTTTTTGATGCTGTTCCCGCTCTTTTGCTTGTGCTTTCATCAAGTCACTCTGTTTATTAGTCAGCCCTTTAGATTTATCGACCAGTTGTTTGGATAATTTAACTTGTTCTGCTTGCGCACTTGTCAGCTCCTTAGATGCCGATTGATATTCTCTCTGAGCGGAGCTTATTGTGGATATAGTTTTTGCTCCCATCGACTTTTTCTGCGCCTTCGCTATCTTCTCAATTGCTTTTGCTTCTTTTAATTTTTGTGCATCTATTTTCTTATTGATACTAGTAATACCCGTTTCTAAACTTTTTATCTGGCTAAGTAACATACTAATTGACATACTCTTCCTCTCCCCTTTTTTTATCTATCTTTTCTCAAGATCCCCCCTCGCAAACCAACCAACCAACACAAACATATCCCAATTATTAACTCGGAAATCACTTCCCATGTATATCGCCAGTTCCAATCTATTCCTTCTTAGATTTTCACGCACATCCCCAATGCCCGTGAATTGAACTTGTCCATGTTGGTCAACTAAACGTTCTATGGACCAAAACTTTTTTAGATAACTGCTGTTTAATCGTTCAGCGGTAAAAGCTTCTTCAAAAACTACCGTTATGGTTTCTTTATTATTTTCAATAACTATTTCCGCTACTTCTCCAAGTTGCTGAATACTTTTCACATTACCCATTATCAAGCGAATTTCTCCAATATCTGATGACGTTATTTCATCAACGAACCGTTTGGAAATATTCCTTCTTCTAAGAAGAAGTTCATCTTCATAGAGGTCACCATCAAACAAAACCATTTGAATTGAAGACGCGTTCCTTTTGGCATTTGTAACTGCTCTCTCTTTTTTTCTTGCTCCAGTAGTAGCTCTATTCTTCTGTCGAATCTCCTTTTCTTCTTCGGTTAAATTCATTTGTACAAAAGCATCTTGCAAAGCATTTTGTCTTCTATTATAAGTAATTTCAACACTAATTATATTCGTTGTGTTCCTGCCTAAACTCATAGGTATCCTATCAAAATAAAACAAACAATCTCTCGAATGTTCGTCAAATCTCCAAGTTCTAAAATGTGCTGTTTTCCCACTACTAAAGCTAATTTTAGCTGGACAATTTTCTGTTGGGCAGTATAGTTTTCGTTTTAGTTCATTCTCATAAATACGAGCTGTTATCTCTCTAGGATGAATCTCTTTTGTTACTCCATCCTTATCCAAATAGATAGCACTCAAAATCCGCATAAAATCCCCCTTCAATCGTTGCTGTTTTTAAAATTTTCTTTTCTGCACAATAGTTAATTTAATAGGAAAATAGATTGCATCAAAGGAACGTATATTCTTAACTCAATCCTACCACAAACCATACTGTTTATACCAATAAATCAAAACAATTGGTCTACTTAACCAATAATAAAAACCCCAGCATCCATTTCTGAACACCAGGGCCTTAAATCAATCCTATACATCCATCCCAGCAGCCTCCGAACGGTAATCCTCATCTTGGCTCTCGCGGAATCACGTAAATTCCAGTCGATGCTCATATTCTCTTTGATTGCCTTCGTCAGCTCATGGGCAATCACTTTCAAGATGTCATCGCCTAATACTTGTTCTGCCGTATCATGTGAAGCTAATGCATCATAGAAAGCCACTTCTTCTAAATATCCATCGGACAGAATCAAAATATCAGGACTTTCGATGCTGAGCGGGGTATAAATATCAATTACTTCATCGGAAATCAATGGATAAAAAGCCTTGATGTATATGGACTGAGAACTATGAAATTCAATCAATTCATAAAAAGCATACATATTGACTATGTGAACGGCATATACTATAATGATTTTAAACGATTAGGCCCATGTTCCTTCCGAGGACTGGGCCATTTTTATTTTTTGGGAGAGTGACACCTTCATGAAGCCATTTACAACCCATAGAATGCAACTAAAAGGTCTTAGAGACAGAGGACTTATAATAAACAATGGCTCCAAAGCTATGCGTATTTTAGAAGCCGAAAATTATTATAATGTTATCAACGGTTACAAGGATTTGTTCCTTCAAAGAGATCCCCAAAGGAATCCTATTTCTCCTGAAAAATATAATACTGGTACTAAATTTCAGTAGCATTGCATAAAAACTATTTCGATTTGTCAAGTTCCTAAAATACCAATAACGAAATGTTTGATTTTCACTAAAATGTAAGTTTTAAGACTATTAATAGATAAAAAAACCCCTTATAATTAGGTTTGATAGTCCTGTCCAAATCCCTAATTATAAGGAGAAATCACATGGACAAGAATAACACAAAAACCACAATAAATGAACTGTTAAAAGAGTTAGATGAGAAATCTTTCATCAGAATTTTGAACGTCATGGATCTTGATAAATACGTAAAAAAGCTGACTGCCTACAAGTTTCTTCAACTTCTTATCACTGCCCAAGTGAACAAACTCGATAGTTTAGCGCACTTATCGAAGTTTGTAAGAGACGGAGAAGATCTTCATACACAGATTGAAATCGATGCAATAAGCACGTCTCAACTTTCGAGAAAACAAAGCATGTTATCACCTGAAATCTTCGAGAAAGTCTTCCAGCATCTTGTAGCGGAGATTCAACTCC
>NZ_JADBEL010000016.1 GCF_014873855.1 Sporosarcina limicola
GAGGACACCCTTGCCTTCTGCTAACAGTTCCTACTGCCAAGCCTGTAGTGGACTTTCACCACCTAGCGATTACCCATGCCGGGCACACAACAAAAAAACGCTTCAAATGTCATGAAGCGTTTCATTCTCTATGATTATTTTAGGATTCATTACATAGTAGCTCCCTCTCCCCTTGCCTTTTGGCGAAAGATTCGGGTGATTGAGGAGTCTTTTGGCAACCTGTTGGTTGGGCAGGAGGGCGAAACTTCTGAATTGTTGGTTACTTATTTTGTTATCAATCAGGCAGAGCCAGTCGGATAGGATGTCGGTTTGCCATCTTGTTTCCGTATGGCCACATCTTGGACAATTCCACTTTTTCTTGACCCAAAGCATGTTGTAATGTCCACAAACGTTACAGATGACACCTGATAGAATATCGATTTGAGCGATGTCTAGATTTTTTATCATCGGGAATGGATTGTATTCTAGGTGGTTGTTTTTTAGTTCAATTGCTAATTTACGGATTTTGTGTTTGTCGAGATTTTTATTTTTGATGACTAGTTTTCTGAGATAACTTGGAACTTCATAGGCAAACATGATTTCAGTTTCCGGGATTACTTCTACAGAAAGTTCGTTATAATATGCGAAAACAACCATTCCGATAATTGGCATATCGATATTTCGCTGTTTCAGCCAGTTTGTTAGATGGAACTTTTTTCGGTCGAGTTCGATGATGGGATTCTTGATTACTTTCCTCTCTCCTGACGGCAACACTTTAATGAATTGTGTAGGGTCGGCTGTGACGATGATTTTACCAGCGATGTTTTTAACTTCAAAAATGTTGATGGATTCGGGTGTGATAAGGATAGAATCCATTTGAAAATAGATTCCATCGTGTTTTAAGCAGACATCATGCAAGATTGCGTGTGGGTACGGCGGTCGGAATTCAAGCATTTGTTTGTCAAAGTGTTTTTCACCACCGAATCCAGCTTTTCTGTTTTTGTAATCTTCAATGATTCTTGATGATTTTTCGTGCCTTGGATGTAGACGTCGAATCAGGGCATAATAGCCGGTTATTTTCTTGGGCATGGATCGTTGTTTGTAGATAATTTTTATCACCTCGTAGATAGGTTATCAGAGTAATGAAGAAGTTAATATAGTTTTTGGCAAACCCGAATTGTGTATGGCTGAAATGGGGGTAAATTTGAATTTTGCGATTGAAAAATTGATTTCTTTGGGGGAGATTGGTCGCTTCGATGGAGGAATCAGTCGCTTCGATGGGGGAATTGGTCGCTTCGATGGGGATTGGTCGCTTCGATGGGGATTGGTCGCTTCGATGGGGGAATCAGTCGCTTCGATGGAGAGATTGGTCGCTTCGGTGGTGGGATCAGTCGCTTCGATGGGGGAATCAGTCGCTTCGATGGAGAGATTGGTCGCTTCGGTGGTGGGATCAGTCGCTTCGATGGGGGAATCAGTCGCTTCGATGGAGAGATTGGTCGCTTCGGTGGTGGGATCAGTCGCTTCGATGGGGGAATTGGTCGCTTCGTTGGGGGAATCAGTCGCTTCGATGGAAAGATTGGTCGCTTCGGTGGTGGGATCAGTCGCTTCGATGGAGGAATTGGTCGCTCCGATGGGGGAATTGGTCTCTTCAATGGGTGAATCAGTCGCTTCGGTGGTGGGATCAGTCGCTTCGATGGGAGTGCAAAAAAAAACGCCCTAGATGGGCGGTTTTTTTTAGTTTAGAGTGATCCATCGTGTAAGAAGTTTTGGATGATATGATTTTTAGGTTCGTATGTTTGGATGGTGTAGCCTTCTTTTTGGAGCCACTCGATAATTTGCGGGAGGGCTTTGGCTGTTTGGCTTCGATCGTGCATTAGTATGATGATATTGCGGTCACCGTATTTGTATGCTTTTTCGACGCCTGAACGGACGTTTTTGACAATTTGACTGGCTTGTTTATCCGTGTATTTCCAATCATTGGAGTCAACGTCCCAGTCCCACATTTTATAGCCGAATTTGTTGAGCTGTTTTAGCATGGCGGGCGTGATGTGTGGCGCGCTGCCATATGGGACGCGAAGCAATTTGGCATCGTTGCCGGTCATTTTTTTTATGAGCATTGTTCCTTCGTTCATTTCATCAATAAATGATTGCGATGATTTATATACTTTCTTGTGGTTATGCGTCATGCTATGTGTGCCGATGTAGTGGCCATCTTCTGCAACCGTGGATACGATTTTTTCGTTGTTTTTCATATGTTTTCCGAGGAAGAAGAATGTTCCTTGGACATTATACTTTTTTAGTGTGGCATTGTTGGCGGTTGTGAATTTATTAGGTCCATCATCGAATGTCAAGTAGACAATCGCTTTCCTAGCGGGAACTGGTTTATGTGGTTTATGTGTTTTGCTGGGTATTTGTTTTTTATCCAACGACTTTTGGATGTGCTTGATGTAATCGGCAACGTTCATATGGTCGTAGTCATTATTGTAGATGCGAAGCGTTTTTAATTCTTTGATGTATTCTATTTCGAATCCAATTTCGCGTGCGATGAATTTCACACTGATGAAGAGTGTCCCTTCAATATCGACGATTGGGGACCAGTCAATTTCAGTGCCGTCTTGTGTTGTTACTTTCGTTTCGTGATTATATGTGATTTCAGTACCACGTTTTCGGATATACGTGATGCCATCCGTTTCTTCGTGTGGGATGTAAAGCGATTTGGCGATTTCCACTAGAGGTACTTTTGTATCGCCGTCAATAACACGTACGTCTTTAATTGGAAGTAGACGATCGTGGAGTCCAACAAAACGATCCTGAGTTTCCCCTGTTGCTTCCGGTGCTTCCGTTGTTTCCGGTGTTTCGGTTGTTTCGGTTGTTTCCATTGCTTCGGTTGCTTCCGTTGTTTCCGTTGTTTCCGTTGCTTCCGTTGCTTCCGTTGCTTCCGTTGCTTCCGTTGCTTCCGTTGCTTCGGTTGTCAGCATGCTGGAAATGATGCTGATGAGTAATGCAAAACAGATTGTGAAGACACTTTTTTTCATTGTAAATCGCCCCATTTCCATTCTGTAAATCCGATGTCCTCATTATAACAAAAAGCCGCCAATCACTATAGATAACATAGCCGTTTATGCGCGGGAAATTTAAAGATGTCTCTGCATGCAATATTGGTAAATCGCAGCTGTCGCGATACAGTCGCCAATCGCATCGTGGGCATCATGTTCGAGTTGAAGAAATTTGGTTAGTGTTGTCAGTTTATGGTTCGGTGTTTCGGTAATTATTTTCCGTGCAAGTTGGACTGTATCGATGACGGTATATTGTGGAATACTGATGTCTTCAATGTTGTCGAGTGCATAAAGAAATCCCATATCGAATGAAGCGTTGTGAGCAATGATTGGAAAATCATCGATAAAGTTAAGTAATTCTTCGATTTTGTCTTCAATACTAGGTGCCGTTTCGACCATCTCATTTGTAATACCCGTGAGTCGTGTGATGGATGCTTGTATATGGCATTTCGGATTGACAAATGTATTGAACAGGTCTGTCTGTTCGTGATTGACAAATTTAATGGCACCAATTTGAATAATCCGATCCGCTCCAGCCCGAAATCCGGTTGTTTCAAAATCGAGTACCACGTAGTCTTTTACCGGTTCGGATGATGTTTTATACTTCTTTTCCCTGGTTGCTGCTCTGGCTCCCACGTTTTGTGGCTGCAATGTTTGGTTGAGCAAATTACGTACTTTCACATTCAAGTCTGTCATCGATGCACTTCCTTTTTGAATAAGTTCCCCTATATATACTATATATACTATTGTATACCCTTAACTACAAGGCATACCCCTCTGCTGAATGGAAAAATAGGAAATTCCCGAAATGGAAGAATCGGGAATTCCCTTATCATTTAGTCGATAACACTATCTGCACCATTTACAATGATATCAAGGATGCTTTTTGTTGTTCATTTAATCTGTGATATATGTGTCTACTTGTGGCTGTATTTCCCCTTCTTCCTTTGTTTCTGTTGCTACAACTGTTACATAAACTGTGGCTGTGAATTCCTGGTGTGTTATTGTAATGAATGTTTTGCCAGGTCCTACCGCTGAGACTAGCCCTTTTTTCAGTTTGACGACTTTGTTGTGCGCAAGTTTGAATTCGGAATCTGCTGTGATGTCTTTTTTACTGATTTGGCCGTCTGGTTTTGTTGTTATTTCAGTTACGGTTAGTTGCTCTTGGTCACCGACTTTAAGTGTAAGGCTTTCTTTGTCGATGGAATACGTTACGACGTCTTTTGGAATTTCTGTCACTTCAATGTAGACAAGGGTTGCGTCTTGTCCTGAAATATTGACACGTGCTTGTGTTTTACCCGCTGCTTTTGCTGTGACAAGACCTTTTTGAACTGACGCGATGTCATTATTGACGACTCTGAAATTTGTTGTCGCCGTGATGTCTTTTTTACTGATTTGACCGTCTGGTTTTGTTGTTATTTCAGTTACAGTTAGTTGCTCTTGGTCACCGACTTTGAGTGCAAGCCTTTCTTTGTCGATAGAATACGTTACGACGTCTTTTGGAATTTCTGTCACTTCAATGTAGACAAGGGTTGCGTCTTGTCCTGAAATATTGACACGTGCTTGTGTTTTACCCACTGCTTTTGCTGTGACGAGGCCTTTTTGAACTGACGCGATGTCATTATTGACGACTCTAAAATTTGTTGTCGCTGTGATGTCTTTTTTACTGATTTGGCCGTTTGGTTTTGTTGTTATTTCGGTGACGGTTAGTTGCTCTTGTTCACCGACTTTAAGTGCTAGCCTTTCTTTGTCGATGGAATACGTTACGACGTCTTTTAGAATTTCTGTCACTTCAATGTAGACAAGGGTTGCGTCTTGTCCTGAAATATTGACACGCGCTTGTGTTTTACCCACTGCTTTTGCTGTGACGAGGCCTTTTTGAACTGATGCGATGTCATTATTGACGACTCTGAAATTTGTTGTCGCTGTGATGTCTTTTTTACTGATTTGGCCGCTTGGTTTTGTTGTTATTTCGGTGACGGTTAGTTGCTCTTGTTCACCGACTTTAAGTGCTAGCCTTTCTTTGTCGATGGAATACGTTACGACGTCTTTTGGAATTTCTATTACTTCAAGGTAGACAAATACTGTTTCTCCGTTTGGACTCGTGACGCGTACTTGCGTTTTACCGACCGCCTTTGCTGTGATGAGACCTTTTTGAGCTGTCGCAACTTGGTTATTAACGACGCTATACTTTCCTTTTGCTGTCACATCTTTATTCACAATTTGTCCATCGGGTTTCATCGTTGTTTCAGTAACGATGAGTTGTTCTTGCTGACCAACGCCGAGGGTTAAGCTCGTTTTATTCACTGAATAGGAGACGATGTCTTGCGGAGCAGTTATTACTTCAAGGTCAACAAACATTGTCTCTCCGTTTGGAATCGTGACGCGTATTTGCGTTTTACCGACCGTCTTTGCTGTGACGAGGCCTTTTTGAGCTGTCGCAACTTGGGTGTTAACGACGCTATACTTTCCTTTTGCTGTCACATCTTTATTCACAATTTGTCCATCGGGTTTCATCGTTGTTTCAGTAATGATGAGTTGTTCTTGCTGGCCAATTCCGAGGGTTAAGCTCGTTTTATTCATAGAATAAGTGATGACATCTTGGCCAACTTTCGTCACTTTTACTGTGATAATCTGCGTGAAGTCCTTGTAGCTAGCTGTTACTTTGGTTTCCCCTGCACCGACTGCTGTGACCTTACCCTTTTTGACTGTAGCAATTGTTTCATCGGTACTTTGGAATACAACTTCTGCCGTGACGTCTTTTTCTTGTTTCGTTCCGTCCGATTTTGTTGTCGTTTCAGTTACTGTTAGTTGTTCTGCGTCACCGATTTGCAGTGCAAGATTGTCTTTATTAACAGAATACTGAACGGTATGCCCATCACCAACTAGCATATGTTCCGCCGCATTGCCTGCAGCGTCGACATATTTCACTTTGACAGTATCCGTTGCGAGATTCAACGTGCCTACGTCAAATGAAAAGGATCCGTCTTGCGCAAGTTTCACGGCTCCTGATGATTTTACAACACTGTTTTCTGACACTTCGAATGTTGCCTTCAATTTCGTATTGATGTCATAATCCATCCCGTATTTCACAAGTTCTTCCTGGTAGTCAACATATTTGTCAATGATTTTACCTGTTGCTGTCTTTCCTACAATTGTTCCTTCGATTGTACCTGCTTTTGATTTCACAACGATTGGGCCAACATAGTCTCCGATGATGGGTGGATTGCCGGAAACTGGTTTTCCATTAAAATCGAATGTGTAGAGCCCATCAGGAATGGTTGTCGGTTGAGCACCGTTTGTCCAAGGACGGTACTGACCTTTCACAGCCAATGTGTATGTTCCTTTGCCAAGCGATGTACCTGCATGCAAGTAGCCAATATAGCCATCAGCGAATTCCCCGCCTTCTGGATCCATAATATTCCAGATTTCAAGGAAGTTCCTCTCTAAATCATCAGTCACCGTAAATGTAATCAACGCTTCATCTTTCACACCGTCGCCATTGAAGGAGAGGTCTGTTTCCGTAATGGTGAAGTCTTTGATTTGGGCTGCCGCCGCTCCGCCAAAATCGGCTGCGAATGGCAATGAAATCTCATTGCTCGCACCTTCGATGTGAATATAGCCAAGAAGTTCATCCCCGATGTTCACTGTTGCTTTCTTCGATGCCGTCAATGTGACATTCAACAATTGTTCCCCAGCCAATGTGAAGGATGGTTTGTCAATTGTCAGTTTTGCATCAGAATATCCTTTTGTGACAGTAACAGATACATCGAATTTCCCACCTTTACCTTTTAGGTCTTTTACAAGAATCTGTTTTGTGACAGAGAGATCTTCTGCCAGTGATTGAGGACCGAATGTGACCGTCCCTTTGAGATTTTTCACTTGAGTCCCGTCGTTATTTGCCGTGTCGATGGCATAAGCCAGAGCATTCGGGTGTGCAGCCGAGTATGCATCTACACGTCCGGCTCCCTGTGAGAAGACGTCGTATTTTGTTGGTTCGAGAATTTTTGCTGTGTTAGAAAGTGCGACCTTCACGTCAAACGCGTTCCAATTGGGATTTGCTTGTTTAACGAGTGCCGCGATTCCTGCGATATGCGGTGTTGCCATGGAAGTCCCTGTTTTTCGATCATATGCTTCATCATATACTGCATCTGGGAAATCTGCTTTGTACATTGGCATCGTTGATATGATATTGGTTCCAGGTGCGGCAACATCAGGTTTGATGTCGGAGTTCGGAGTGGATGGACCACGTGAACTTGAGTCGTTGACATCATCGCCCAGTGTCGTTGTTGACGCAAAATCACCAAATAAGATTTTGCCACCACTGTTTTTAAGTGCCGCGCGGATTGCATCGCCGTCTGTTTGCGACAAATCGAATGTCGGAATAAAGGCGAATGAGTCGCCAAGAAATGTCCCAGATTCAGCCGGCGCATTCGTTCCGCTGGCGAAGTTGTGGATTATTGCCGCTGCTGCTCCGTTCTCTTTGGCGAATGCGATCTTATCAGCAAACGTAAGATCCCCACGTGAGATGAGCGCAACTTTGCCATGGACATCAATGCCAGTGTAATCTGTCGCTTTACCTACTCCGGGAACTGCGACGATATCGAACTCGCCTGAGAGTTGTGTTGCAAGACTTTTACCGAAAGTCGTTCCCATCAGGTTCAGTTGTTTGGAAAGATTATAGTTACCTACTGTGACGTTTGCTTTCCCGTTGTATTTCGTTTCAGGATTTGTGGTGTTCCCGACTGCAATTCCAAGTCGTGCTGTCGATGGCGTTCCCATCGTTCCGCGTTTTGGACCTGAGTTGCCTGTTGCAATGACTGAAATTGTACCTGCAAGCATGGCATTGTTGATGGCAAATGATCCTCCATCTGTTTCGGAGTTAACTCCACCACCGAGCGATAGGTTAATGACATCCATCTTTTCTTGGACTGCCGTATCAATTGCTTTGATGATGCCTGAAGTCGCTCCACTACCATATGCTCCAAGTACCCGATAAGCGTAGAGGTCCACTTTCGGTGCGATTCCTTTGATGCCGTATTTATTGGCACCGATTGCCGCAATCGTCCCTGCTACATGAGTGCCGTGGGAAGTATAGAATGCATTTCCTTTTTCATTGAATTCCGGGCGATTCGCTGGACGGTCCTTTGGGGATGTCTCGGATGGATCATTGTCCGCGCGTGAACGAGCATAATCGTTGCCCGTGTGAGGGACAAAGTTTTTCCCGCCTTTATAAATACCTGCGAATTCCGGGTGATTTTTGTCGATTCCGGTATCAATGACAGCTACTTTGATGCCTTGTCCTTCGTAGCCTTCTTTCCAAAGCTTGTCGATTCCGAGGAATGAAATGCTGGTGTTCATGGCCGCCTCGATGTCATCCTTCTTAATCAGTTCGGATGATGCCTTTGATTTTGAATCTTCCGATGCGTATACGGTTTTGTCAGGTTCGACCAATGTAACGCCTGAAATGTCGAGTAGTTTCTTAATGTCATCCGCTTTGACAGTTGCTGCAAAGCCATTTAACACTGTTTCGAATGTGTAACCTGCTTTAAAGTCGATATTTTTTACTGTCATCTCTTTTTTTGACATAGCTTGTTGCGCTTTCACTTTCGCCTTGACTTTTGTCTCTTCGGCAGCAGTGAATTTTTGACCAGCAAGCTCTTTCAAGCCCTGTTCAAGCGCTACAGATTTCTCGGATAAATGTACGATAACCGCTACCTCTTGATTACCCGAGATATTTTGTAGTTCTTCATGGAGTCTCGCACCGCCGTCTAACAAATCCAGTTGTTCTGCGATGGCCGCTTTTTGCTGCAAGATGCTTTCATTCTGATTGTTCTGCTTAAATGACTTTGCCGCTTCTGCGTTTGTCGATGCCACCATCGGCGTCAGTAATGAAAGGACCATTGTGAAAGCGAGGATTACACTGAAAAATTTAGTGAATTTATTCTGCTTCAATTTCCATTTCCCCTTTGCTTTTTATTTGCACTCGTGTAAATTGTGCGGTAGGTAGAACATATTGCAGGGTACTTGGAAATAGACCATTAATCATCCAACTTTTTTTCATAAGGCATTCATTATTCTGAAAATAATTTAGAACAATAGTATACAACCAATAGAAATCTAGTCCTGTAGATTCAGATTAAGCATAGAAAAAACCCCGCAAATGCAGGGCTTCGAATTTTATTTGACCAACAAATATTTCGCATAGTTTTTCCAGCCGAATGTTTTCCATTCACTCTTTTTTGGTATGTCCGCAGGGAACGGCAGGAAAATTTCTGGTGCATAATCATACACATAAAGCGTAGGTTCATAGAGGGCGACACTGCCGAGTTGGAGACCTTTCGTTACGACTGCACGTTTTTCCCAAGAGAAAGATGTCACGATTTCAACTTTTTCGGCACGGCCTTTAGGATTGATAAACCATATGTCAGCAGTTCCTTCTTTTAAATTATGGAGCCATTCTTCCTTCACCGAAGGAGTATCCATCGCTTTGTTAACGATGATATCCACGCTTATGTTTGTTCCGAAAGGTGTCGTTTCCAAACTGGAATCCGGTACTATTCGGACTTCATAATAAGCAAGCGAATTTTTAATTTTCGCGGTGTCTAGTGATTTATATGTTTCGAGCCATTTATTCTCGACTGCTGGCACAGGAGAAACCGATTGAACCGTACCTTTTAATACTTTTGTAATTCCTTTTATTTGAATGATTGCCGGATCGCCGATTTTAATCTTATTCCATTCGTCATTCTTTGCATAAGTAACGATCACTTGTTGGGAACTGAAAATATCTACTGCTAGTCTAGAACCACGACGTGTCACTTCAGATACAAAACCTTCAACTGGGCTTAGAAGTGCTGGATGCAATGGGTTTTCTGTCAATTGCATTTCAATAACGGTAATTTGACGCTCAATATCTGCAAGTTCCTGATCAGCAGCTGCAATTGCCTGTGCAAATGTTCCCTCTTGTTTCACATCCACTTGAACATTGACGTTTAACCCGACTTTCACTTTTGTATCATCTGTGTTTTTTGTAGCGTTATCGGTACGGTTTACATTTGACGAGCTTTTTGACTGCGCTTTTCGCCGTTCAAATTTGAGATTGACAATCGTTCGTTTCAAGGAAGACTGTTGTTGTAAAAATGCTTCACGTTCAGCTTCCCATACAGCACGTTGCCCTTCCGTCTGTTTGATTTGTAACAAAGCGATTTTATCACCCATCTTGACCTGGTCGCCCTCTTTAATAAGCCAAGTATCTATTGTATCTTCATCGTCAATATAGACGGTATTAATTTCCTCTGGCGCAATAAATCCCTGTTTAACGATTTTTTCACTATAGTTAGCATTCGTCATACGTTCGTAACGGTCGACATATACTGATTTAGGAATAACACTTTTGGACGAAAATAAAAGATAGAGATTCCCCGTCAAAAACAAACTAATTACAATGGCGATGGCGATATTCAGTGCCTTATTCAATGCCGACACCTCCTCCAACAATGAAGTCAAATAATCTTTCTATTGGAATGAACCCGATAGCTGCTGTAATTAATGCCATTGCTATATGAATGCCAAGTAATAGCCAGAGAATGTCCTTCCTTTCAACCGAATCTGTTGAAGAGCGGATGAATCTATATTGAAGCAAGATTATAAGTACTGTTGTCAAAGTCAATTGATTTAGAAAAAGGACAAGGTACCAGTTATCTAGGTACGTAATTGCAAGCGGACCGAATGAAAGAAATGATACGTTTGCCGTCTCTCCTTTCATTACAAAAACGAAGAAGATAATTGCTTTTTCGAGTAATAAGATGCCCGTCATCAGCAATTGCAATGGCAATACTTTTTTGAATGGAATTGCAGTCAATAGGCTGAGAAGATAAGCAATGCCAAAGAAATGAAATGACATATAAACAAGCGACCAAATGAGTGCACCTACAAGCGATGTGAACCGTGCAATTGCATAATCTGCAGTCGTCATCGACGAAAGGAGTGCTGTGATTGACTCTGTGTTCATTCCCCAAATTTCACGGATAGAAAATAGAAGTATTCCGAAAAAAAAGACAAAAAGAATGCGTTTTTTGAAGCCACGCATCGTCGAAGTTTGAAGTTGATTCGCCAATTGATGGGTATTCGTCAGAAAGTGCCAAAACTTAAAATCAAAAAACAATAGGTTCATCCCCTTCTATTATCCATGGGTGAATTTATAGTGGTCTATTAAACCATTAGTATTTACTTTAGCAAAGACTGTGAGATTTGCAATATTAAAAGACAAAAAAATAGCGAGTTAATTTATAACATACCTCATATAGTGTAGTAGAAATAGACTCATTATTGTTTAAGAAACAAGCTTTTTGTATATCCTTAAACAAAAGACCAATCTTCGGGATACGATAGGCAACTTATTTCCCGGGAAATCGACAAAGGAGCGGATTAGTGTGAATGAAAACGAAAGTTATGGATTAACGTGGCAGGATATTCTATTTGGTTTGACAGGTTCTACGATTTTCGTGATTGGTTTGCACTTTTTCACTGGAGTGTAAGGCAACTTGATTGCAGGGGATTGGTCGCTTGGGGCATTGGATTGGTCGTTTGCGCGCGGGATTGGTCGCTTGGGGCATTAGATTGGTCGCTTGCGCGCGGGATTAGTCGCTTGGGGCATTAGATTGGTCGCTTGCGCGCGGGATTGGTCGCTTGAGGCATTAGATTGGTCGCTTGCGCGCGGGATTGGTCGCTTGGGGCATTAGATTGGTCGCTTGCGCGCGGGATTGGTCGCTTGGGGCATTAGATTGGTCGTTTGCGCGCGGGATTGGTCGCTTGGGGCATTAGATTGGTCGTTTGCGTGCGGGATTGGTCGCTTGGGGCATTAGATTGGTCGCTTGCGCGCGGGAAATACATAATTTCAGCAAATTAAAAACACCCACCGTTAAACGATTAACGACAGGTGTTTTGTTATGTGCCTCTTTTCATTTTTGTTGCAGTCCTTCCATTAATTCATTGAACAAAAGTATGTTATTCGTTTCGAGCGCATAATCGATCATTCGCAATCTATTAGCAGCTTCAAATTGTCTGATGATTTCTATAGCTTCTGGTATCTCCACCTCTGTGCTTGTGCCTGCATTTGTATTTACTACCCTTTCGATAATGGTTCTCAAGTACATTGGAAGATCTGAGATGATAAGCAATTGATAGAGCGGAAATCGAATAAACCGATTACCCCGCTGGAAAACAAATATTTCTCCTGAATTTTCGACTTGCAAGCTCTTCATATTAATGATAATTTCTTTCCCTTCTGATGGGATGAATTGAAACACTTCTCCCCTTTTGAAAATAGAGAAATATTGATAGGCAAATACTAGACGAAGACGAAAGTCTTCTTGACTCGTGTAAAATGGTGTTATGCGCTGTATTGATAGCATCTTACCCCCTCCATTATCTAATACTCTGGTTATCATCATTATATCACAAACCTGACTTTTCTGTGAACGATGTTATCCGAATTATTAACACCCTATTTATCTATATAAATTGAATTTAAGTTTTACATTTTTATTGATTCAACATATGCTTGTTTGACGCGTTTGTTTCAACTATTCAAGTATAAATCTTTCGTTCAACTTATATATTCTATTTAGTTTGCGGATTTAGGGTTCTCCTTTTGGGGCCTCTCCATAAGAAACGACATATTTTCTGGTGCAAAATCTATTTGTAGCGAAGATAACAATTCGTATAAACCACGGTGAACATCCCCAGATGAATCCCTCTTCTTCTTAAACGTAATCTTGTTATCGTCAAAGTCTAGCGCTACAAACTGGAATTGCATGGCTCCAAAAGAAACTGTGCTAAGATAAAGTTTGTTTTCCTCCAAAACGTAAATGGCATTACTTCTCTGCTTGGTTACTTGGCAAGACACCTCTGTAATTTTTTCTTGAAAACCTTTCTTTTTATGAAACTGTTCCTCTAATTTAGGTATATATAAAACAAACTCCTCCAATCCACACTCCTCCTCTCGTTATCATAAATAATTTGCTTAAATACAGTTAAATATATCTACTATTTTGACAATAATAGTCGTTTTTTTCATTTAAACCAACATATTATTAATTTTTTATAACATTTTGTTGGTTTCTATATAAACAACTTTTTATTTCTATACGGTTATGAAAAAAGAGGGATGCCATTATGCATTTTGGAAAACAATTCAAAGAATATAGAGAAGAATACTTACGGATGAAACAACTAGAAGCTGCACTTGAACTGAACATCGAACCGGCTGCATTGTCCAACTATGAAAGAAATGAACGGGGCTTCCCAAATGATCTACTCCCTATCGTGAAAGAAACATTTGATATTCCTAATGATTATTTCCTTGCGATGGTACTCGGAGATCCATTAAAATCTGTGAGAAATCCGGAAGTGTCGCAGCCAATTAAAGCTTTAGAAGTGAAAGAACGTTATATGGATAGTTTTATCGATCGACATCGGCAATTATTTGAAGACAGCGCCGAACTAAGGGAATTTGTCACACTGGCTTCCACTTTAACTGAAAAAGACAGGAGAATCTTCCTTAATTCCAATAAATCGCTCTTAACTTTGATTCACAAACATTCTCGAGAATAGGAATTAGATTAATAATATTTACGGACACTGTCTAAAAGCGTTATAATAGAAGGAATGCTTTTCTGAGGGAGTGATCCGATGCAAATGACTGTTGAACGTATTTCCTACTTGCACGAAAGTGAAATAGATATTTTTATGAATACTATTAAACATGCCCTTCAACCCGGGATTGACACCGAAGCTTTGGAGGTACGACGTGCTGTGACGCTAATCAGAAATGGCTCTGTTGGCCCTTACAGGTTTGATACCTCTGATGATGCTGTCTTGGTGACTCTTCTTGGAGTGGAATCTGAACATGTACGTCTGTCTTTTGATCGGATTGCTACAAACTGTACTTGTGGCTCAGATACGTGGTGTTCACATCGTTTAGCCGTCGTTTTTCATCTTTATTCCCAGTTCCATTCATTGACGGATTGGCTTCATGAATGGCGACGAACTGATGCACAGAAAATGATGCTGTCCATATCCGAACGAACGCCTAAAGCATGGATTAACGTGCTATCACGTTTAACCCTACCACTTCGATCAATCAGTTTGACGGAAAATCCTGGGGTGTTCATCCACGAATCATCATTGATTGATCAGAAAGTGGTTCCACTTTCCCCCTTCGAATGGGAGTGGAAACCTCTTTTTGAACTTTATTATCGATTGCATATATTGGATGCTGGATGGACTTATGTAAGTGGACATCTTGGTGGCGACACAAAATCCTTTTTTCACGGGAAATGGTATGTGCAAAACTGGCTTGTTGAACAACTAGATAAACTTCGTGACAGCGTTACTGCCATTGGAGCGAAGCCAAAACTATTTGAAGCAGATGCTTTCCATGAACATATCAAAGACCTCGTCCGAACATTTTCACTTCACAATTCCGAACTCTTCGACGAAAGATTTAGTGTCTATCGTCTTTTTTGGCAACATCTTTTCCCGATGGACGCAGCTTGGAATGATGAATTAGCAATTCTTGCAAATGAAAAGTCTGAGGAAGCCCATATTTTTATCGCATTTTTCAGCTTGTTACAAGGAAAACACGACCAATTATCAAAACTAGTTGACAATGTATCAGCAGATAATGTGGCTACATGGCTCCCACTCGCACATCTTGCGGAAAGTTATGAAGAAACCGAAACACTCGCTATCATCATGAAAGCACTGTTACCTTTTATCGGTGATTATCTAAAACAAGATGTCCCTCTCGCAAATCGTCCATTTTTCGTGCGTGATATCGATGGGTTACTTGAAGCGGCCGATTTTTCAGAGGAAGCCCGTGAAAGTATGTTTGCGTATTACGGTGAGTCCGGTGTTGACGTCTATGCAGATTTTCTAGTCGAACGAGAACGTTTCACTGAATGGGCGGCACTTATGCATAGATATGGCGTTTCTTATGAAGAAGCTGAAGAGGGAGGGCTAAAGGTCGCACTGTCTACAGAACCGACTGCTGTCATGCCCCTTCTCCACACGTATGCAATGCATTTTATAAAAGAAAAAAATCGGCACAGTTATCGACGTGCTGTCAAACTATTCAAGAAAATGAAAATCGGTTCAAAAAAAAGTGGGAAAACCGACTTTTGGAATCAGTACATTGATGCAGTGCGTGAAAAAAACCGTCGGCTCCGCGCATTGATGGAAGAAATGGAGAAAGGAAATCTGAACTTATGAACGGAACATTCACGTTGAACCGCCTTTTCCGATTAGCTATCCGATTTCAGGATGAAGGAACATTTTCCATTTCCGCTAAGGATACTAGGGGATACACTGTAAATCCAGATGAACTGGTCTCTTTCTTGTTTTTCAACAATGAACGAGCTTTGTATGGTCTCCATACAAACACTGAGGGTGAAGAAGTCCACTTACGTGCAGATCAGCTCATGCAAGCTTTTTCCATTATACACCCCTATGTTTCATTTGAAGGGCTCTCCAAAGATGATGAGATGCATCTGTCTTCCATTCACGAGGCAGCTCATGCCTGGATGAATCCTGAATTATGGAATTACGCGGAAGCTGACGGAGCTTTTATCCGCTTTGACAATGAGAAAACAGGTATTTCGGAAGATGCAGCCGCTATAATTAGCTATGCTGTACGCGACAAGCTCACCCATTCGACCATCCATCCCGATCAACTTTCTGCGTTGTTGCCCCATTTGCGGAACTATGGATGGCCCGGCGAATCGGTTTCAACTATGCCAATTCGAGTTGCTTTTCGTCTAACAGAACCGGAATTTGAATCCGACACTGAATGGCTTCTTGAATCGGTTATCGTTGGTGAACGGGGTGCCCATTGGACGCCTGCTACGCGAAGAATACACGCAGATGCCCAAGATGCACTTCCAGCAAAGTGGAAACCGTATGCAGGTGAAATTGTAAAGAGGCAATCCGAAATGGCTTCATTCCTCAGCTCAATCGATGTCGTCCCTGGTGAAAGTTTCCTTTCAACACCCATGTCAGATCCCGAAGTACGTGGATTTATCAAAGATGACCTCCCAATGTTACAGTCTTTCGGCTATCCCGTTATCTTGCCGTCTTGGCTAAAATCAGTGACAGAATCAAAAATGCGAATTCAGACGAATGCCGGCATCCAATCGTATAAATCCGCAACCGGTTTGGATGAAGTATTATCATTCGATTGGAATTTTTCACTTGCTGGCAATGACATAGACCCCAATGCTTTCCGTAAACTTGTTGATGAAAACCGAGAGTATATCCGCTCTGGCGATGAGTGGTTTCATATCGATCCATTGTGGTTGAAGAAGATTCGTAATCTAATGGACCGAGCCGACGCAGGAGAGTGGACAGTTAAAGATCTTCTTTTCCAAGATATGCCTGAAGAGATTGTTCCTCTGGAAATGGACGACGAAATAGATGATCCCCTTTTTGCTTTCACCATGCAGAAATCTCTTCGAAGCTATATGGAGATGCTATCCGATAAAAAAGGACTTCCCCCTGCTGGCATTCCTACGGATTTGCAGGCAGAGCTCCGACCTTACCAGGTGGATGGCTATAACTGGCTCATCTTCATGCGTGAAAATCACTTCGGTGCATGCCTGGCTGATGATATGGGCCTTGGTAAGACAGTACAACTCATCGCCTATCTGCTGAACATCCATGCAAGAGTGGAAACGGATTCCCCTTCACTTATCGTCTGCCCGACGAGTGTTCTCGGAAATTGGCAAAAAGAGATTGAACGGTTTGCTCCGTCCCTTTCCGTCTATACGCATTATGGACCAACGCGGACTAAAGACGAGGGTTTCAAGGAACTCATCGGCCAACTGAAACCCGACGTCATCCTAACGACGTACGGTACCGCTTCACAGGACGGGGATATGCTTGCGGAAACCGTATTTGCGAGCATTACACTTGATGAAGCCCAAAACATTAAAAACATGCAAACAAAGCAGTCACGCATCATTCGGAAGCTTCATGGCAAGCACCACATCGCACTAACCGGAACACCAATTGAGAATCGGTTATCTGAACTTTGGGCGATTTTCGATTTCATCCACAAAGGATATTTTGCAAGTTTTAAGAAGTTCACAGATCACTTCATTATTCCTATTGAACGTGATGATTCCGAAGCAGACAAGCAGAAATTGCGAGCAAAAATTCGACCATTCTTACTGCGTCGTACAAAGAGTGATCCCGATTTACAGCTGAATCTACCGAAAAAACTTGAACAAAATGAATACTGTCCTTTAACAACTGAGCAAGCCGCATTATATGAAAGCTTTCTAGAAGAAACAAAATTCAAGTTGCAAACATTGACGGGTTTTGAAAAGAAAGGGCTTATCTTGAAAATGCTTAGCAGATTAAAACAACTATGTAACCATCCTGCGCTGTTTTTGAAAGAGCCGCATGCACCGGCAGAACAAATGCTAGCAAGATCCGACAAGCTCGATCGAATCGTATCAATGGCTGCAGATATTGCGGCGAATAAGGAACAATGCCTCATCTTCACACAATACATCGGCATGGGTCAGCTAATTCGTCAATGTTTATCAGAACTACATGGCATTGACGTACCATTCTTGACAGGAAGCATGCCGAAAGGGCAACGTGATCGTCTCGTTGAAGCATTTCAGGAAGGAGAGTTCCCGATTTTCATCCTTTCATTAAAAGCGGGAGGTACTGGTTTGAACTTAACGGGTGCAAACCATGTTCTGCACGCTGATCGCTGGTGGAATCCGGCAGTTGAAAATCAGGCGACCGACCGAGCATACCGTATTGGCCAGACACGATTCGTTCACGTCCATAAGTTCGTTACCATTGGGACAATTGAAGAAAAAATCGATAAGATGTTGAAGGAGAAAGCTACACTATCTGCGGATCTTATCCAATCGAGTCAGTGGTTATCTGAATTATCTGACACGGAACTGGATAATCTGCTGTCATTTACTAGTTAAATACTTGATTTCAAGTATTTGAAGACCTCAGAGTTACATTAGCTCTGGGGATTTTTTTCTTTCCTTTTTGTTAGATTGGTCATGCGCGGTCAGCATTTGACATTTTATGCATAGCCTTCATTCTTTTCTTTCGCTCGGTATCTTCAAACCGATTGAGACGATCATTCAGATTGGCTACAATACGAATGAGCTGACCAATCTGCACTTCCATTCGATTTATATCTTTTTCAAATGTAGTCATTTTCCACACTTCCCTTACTGTCTATTCCGCATGACTGGAACCAGAGAACTATAACGGTCTACATTCACTGGTTCCAACTGCGGTCTTTATTCATGGTCATAATTATCCGACCCCATCGGATATTAACGTTGTCGTTCACCCATATGTCTACGCATCACGGATGTCCCTGTATACATCTAGCGCATTTTTAGCTGAAAAAAGGAGGACCCCCGCCCTTGTTCCTATTTCCATTAAGTTCTTTTCCTCACGTATAACATTCAGCCTTCAGCGGTTGCCTTGAGCTTCGAATCCATTTCCTATCCATATTTAGTTAATTATTACGGCACCGGTCTGTTTGTTGTCCGGTCAAACACCTCCTTATTGGGTACGCCTTCACCAGCCCTTTATGCACGAAGAAAATTTTATAATACCCCTCATGTAACCAGGGAAGGAGAGTAGTTTCTCTCCTTCCTTTGTGCTAGTTAAAAAATGGGTAATCCTTCTTTTTCTTTATTCGGCAGATGAAAATGTTCTTCTGCGCTACTTTCCGCTACTGATGGTGATGCCGTTGTTTCGATATGTTCACCATATAAATTGTCATGGCTACGTTGTTTCGTCGATATAAAACGGATATCTTCACCAATCACCTCTGTTACATAGACACGGCTTTTATCTTCACGTTCAAATGACCTAGACTGAATTCTTCCACCTACGCCAATCAAAGATCCTTTGCCACAATATTTTGCTGCATTTTCCGCGGGCTTACCCCACATCGTACAAAGAACAAAGTCCGTATCTACTTCTCCTTTCTGATTTTTGAAGTTGCGATTTACGGCTAGGACAAAGCTTGTTTGCACCCTTCCCTCGGAAACCCTTCTGAGGATCAGATCTTTCGTAATACGTCCTACAAGTGCAACCTGATTCAATTGTATCCCTCCTTTCTGTTTGATTGGCTTTACCATACTAAAATCTTGTAAGTATTAGCAAAGTTCGACAATTTAATTTTCATACTGTTTAAAGACTGTAAAGTTTAATTTTGTAAGGCTATTGATTGATAAATTTTTACATAATACCTTATGGCTTATGCTCTAAATGAATTGATGTAATTTCGTAATAATTCAACTTTGGCATATTTTCTTTTTTTCATTCGGCCATTCTTCCTATGGTATAATTAAACGAAAAAGAATGGGGTGGGCTTCGATGAAATCGTTCAAAATGTTATCTGTCAGAATTTTGAAAGATAATTGTGTACAGGATTTCCCGCTCATTGACGGAATCATCATCAATCAAGAAAATAGTCATCGTACGTGGATTTTGGAAATGTTTATCGACCGGGAGCATTATTCGATTTTTGAAAATTGGATGGCGAATAAGGAATTACTTGAAGTGAAAGTTGTCATTTCATATCCAGAAAACGAGCCTGCTTCATTTCGCGTGGCTGTCGAAGCAGTGACGCAAATCAGCGACAATCTATCTGTGTTATTGAAAGGGCAATTGAAACGTGTTCGAACACAATATGCAGAACAGCTTTTGGAGGAATTAATAGGAGAAGGGCTTGAGGGAGAGCAACTTTTGCATCGTTTCGAATCTGATATGCGCTCTCGACCGCGGTTGAAGAAAGATAAGGATGATTGAATATCCATTTGTTTGATTAAAAGGCTTGTATGATCCAGTCACATAGACGAAGTTACAGCATTTCCGACTATGTTCTGTCGAAGTTTTTCACGAACATTCGATTCCCTAATGTCCTTGAAATGAGGGTTTCTCGAAGTACAGGACAACCTATGCAGTTGCTACCAAGACTAGCAGAAAGCACCAGGATATAAATTATGTATTTTATCATTACCTTCAGTGATTTAAGGTACCCTGTCCATAAATTTAATCTTCAGGCAGAGGGAATCTTACTACTCATTAATGCGGGATTATCACAAATTACTTAAGTAAATAAACAAAAAAACCGTCTCATTTTCAGAGACGGTTTTTTCGGCTTGTGGTTAACGGTTCTTTCGATTTTTGCCATTCTGATTGACATTTTCTTCGATAATTGTCTCATTCGGAGTAGTCGTGTTTTCATCAATAATGACATTATCACGTGGCGTGGTTGTGTTCCCATCATTGATGACCCCGTTATTTACACCATTACCGTTCACATCCCGGCCGTTATCGAGACCGTCTAAATTCGGTCCTGTCTGCTTATCATTCACTCGAGGCGTCCAGTCCCTTGTACGGTCTTCCATTGGAGTTTCGTTGTTCTTCGGGACAGTACCATTGTTTGCACAAGCTGTGAGCATAAATCCCGACATAAGAGCGAGCGGTATCGCTTTTTTGAACATGAATAGTTCCCTCCCTTCCACAAGCCATCTACCATACAAATCCGTATGATACTTTGTAGGTTGTTCAAAAAAGAGGGAACTATCCATGAATTTTTTTATGATTCCAATTGATTTTTAAGTAATGTCTCAACGTATACTGCTTCAGCTTTACAATCATACTGATGATGTATGTTAAGTTGTTCTTGCATCATTTCAATTGCCGCAATTTGGTTTTCGGATGGTGGTTCACTCAGTACACGGGCAATGACTTCATTAATGCGCTGGGCAAGATTTTCATGGAATTTTGGATCATGCTTCATTTCTTCCGGAACTTTTGAATACCAGAGAGCTTTTGTTGTGATGTACTCGCGCCAGCTAAGCATATAATTATCAATGCTAAACCCTTCTTCTGACCATCCAATGTCATTCATATACTGCTCGAAGGTCTGTGTAATTGACCTTGTAATACTGCTTTTTATATTTGGAGATAGAACTTTAAACATACTAATTTGAAACCTCCCACTTTAGAAGTACTTTTCGGATTTAGGAAATAGCACTATGCTGACCATTGTAACGAAATTTTAAGTCGTTCGCAAATTTAGTCCTCTTTTGAAATGACGGGACCGAGTGCTAACGTAATTTCTGTTTCACATGCGATTTCTCCATCAACTGTTGCAACAGCTTTCCCTTTGGCTATTGTTCCCCGGAGTCTTATGATTTCTACTTCAAGGCGTAGCGTATCACCTGGTGTTACTTGCCGTTTGAAACGACAATTATCGATACCTGCGAAAAAGCCTAGTCGTCCTTTGTTCTCTTCTTTCAGCAACAGCGCAACAGCACCAACTTGTGCAAGCGCTTCCACGATAAGAACTCCTGGCATGACCGGATAGCCGGGGAAATGCCCATTGAAAAACTCTTCATTGATGGTTACATTTTTTATGCCAACTGCACGTTTTCCCTCTTCCAATTCGAGGATTCTATCTACCATGAGAAACGGGTAACGATGTGGTAAAATCGCTTGTATCTGTTCTGCTGTTAGCATGCCATTCCTCCTGAATATTATTTTGTAATCGATATGTACTTTTTTGCAAGCCAAATTGAAAGAGTCCTCATGACTCCTTCCCTTTGATGATATCGAATATATGTGTCCATGTTTCTTTTTTCAGCACATCTCCAGGCTCTCCGTTGCCAATGTAACTATAGCCAATCATAGCCCCAATGACCGCCACTCCTGTGAGTAACGATAGGACCAGTAAGATTCGAAGCCAAATTGGAAGTATGCGGATTTGCACCCAAAGTGTCTTTTTGAGTGTTTCTTCCTCAACCTGAACATTGCGCTGATTGCGATACTTGCGATGCTTGCGCTCTCTACGTGAGGCTGGAGTTGCTGGCATCGTGCTCCGCCTTTTTTTCGATTCTTCCTGTTTTGAATTGTTCAATTTATCATCCATTATATCCAGTACTCCCTAGTTCTCTAGTCTCTAGTTGCAAAAGGTGCCACGGGGCTAGATAGCACCTTTCACTTCTCTATCATCGTATGCTGTTTATCAGGCCAAGCATTTGATCCGCTAGTGTCACTGTCCGCGCATTGAACTGATAAGAGCGTTGAACACTGATAAGGTCCGTCATTTCTTTCTGATAATCGACATTGGATCCTTCAAGTGTGTTATTTTCCATTCCAATCTCGTTTCTCGCTGCACCCTTTAGGTCCGTCAAGACATTTTGTTTAGTGACACCTAGATCCGCTAGGTTTTCAGGAAGACCTAAGTACGTTCCAGATAGGCGCGTCATGAGATTCGGACGTTTCATCACTGTGACTCCTAAGTTAACTGTTTCCATTCTACCATTATTATGCTTTAATTCGAGGGCACCACCCGCTTTGACCGAATAACTTTCGATATCATCGGAAAACGTGATTGGAAGGCCTGAACTGTTAGCGACTGGATAACCATCACCGTTCACTAACATCGCCTGTCCATTTGCGATAGCTGATACGTAGAAATTTCCTTGCCTCGTATAAACTGTTTGTTCTCCACCGTCACCTGGTCTGATGACATTGAAGTATTGTTTCGGTGTCGTCAGCGCAAAATCAAGTTGACGTCCCGTTTGTTGTAATGATCCGACTTTCCAGTTCATTTGCGTTTGTCCTAGGGCAGCGCCCGCTCCATAGCGGATGCCAAGTGGGGATTGACGTGGTGCTGTATCCGCCTTGTCGTTATTGAATTGCTGATATAATAGTTCATGGAATTTTGCCTCGTTGGCTTTATAGCCATGTGTTGCAGAGTTCGCGAGGTTATTCCCGATAATATCGAGGTTATGCTGCAATTGATTTAACGTGTTTGTTGCAGTTGTCATCGTACGAATCATGTATTTCGTCCCCTTTCGAATGGCTTATCGTTAATTGACACGCCCAACTTCTGTTACTGCTTTTTCCATGCTACGATCATAGGCTTGAAGGATTTTCTGATTGGCTTCGAATGCACGATACGCCGTCAACATATCTGTCATCGTGCTCGCAGCATCTACGTTTGAACTTTCTAGATATCTTTGTTGCATCGAGTACGTGACACCTTGAGTACCTGCTGCACCTGGAAGATTTTCGCCATCTTCAGTCACAAACATGCCGGTCCCTTGCTTCATAAGTGCATCAGGACGTTGTGCAAATGCAATACCAAGTGTTGCAACTGCTTTATCGTCTGACATGATGACGCCTTCCTCCGTTATATGGATGTCATCATTTTGCAAAGCGATGCGCGATCCCTTGTTATTAAGAACGTAATGTCCTGTAGGATTCGTTAAATAGCCGCTTGGGTCAATTGTAAAGTTACCGTTTTTCGTATAAATTTCGCGCCCATCTTCATTTTTTAATCTAAAGAAAACTGCGCCTTTTGTACCCGTTTCATTTGTCGGTAGATACCCATCAATCAGTGCTACGTCAGTTGTCAATCCTGTTTCTTGCAATTGGCCTTGTACGAATGATGGTATTGTTTCTTGCATATAGACACCTGTTGATAGCGATCCTGCAGGCGATAAGCCCTTCATCTGGAAACCGTTTTTTGTTGGTATGCGTGCGGTTTCAATACTTGACATGTACATTTCCGGAAATGAACGGATGGTCGAATTCTCTGCCTTAAAGCCTGGTGTTTTGGCATTCGCCAAGTTGTTTGCCAACATTTCTGTTTTTCGTTGTTGTGCAATCATTCCTGATCCTGCTGTATAAAATCCACGGAACATATTTATGCCTCCCTATTCAATTATTGTTATTTTCATAAATACTTACTGGACAGTTTATCCATACTGTCTAATAAAACACCTGTCCCGATTACGACACATTTGAGCGGATTATCTGAGATGAACACAGGCACTTTCAACTCTTCAGCAAGCAAGTGGTCAATGCCGTGTAGCAAAGCCCCACCCCCTGTCAGGAATATACCACGATCGATGATGTCAGCCGATAGTTCAGGTGGTGTTTTTTCCAGAACACTTTTTGCGGCATGGACAATCATATAAATCGATTCTTTCAATACTTTCCCGATTTCATCAGAATGGACTGTGATTGTTCGTGGTAGTCCTGTCATTATGTCTCGTCCTCTTATGTCCATTTGTTCTTTACGTCCCCCTGGGAAAACCGTGCCTATGTTGAATTTAATGTTTTCCGCGGTTCGTTCCCCAATCAGTAATTTATATTCTCGTTTAATATATTGGGTGATATCGTTATCAAAGGCGTCGCCAGCCGCATTGATGGACTGTGAAGTGACAATATCCCCCATTGATAGAACTGCAACGTCCGTGGTACCACCACCGATATCGATAACCATGTTGCCACTCGGTTGGAAGATATCCATTCCCGCACCGATTGCTGCAACTTTCGGCTCCTCTTCGAGATATATTTTTTTACCTCCTGACTTTTCAGCTGCTTGCCGGATTGCTTTCTGTTCGACGCTTGTAATGTTCGCCGGGCAACAAATGAGAATTCGGGGTTTCGAAAAAAATCCTTTAACATTCAATTTATTGATAAAATGACGCAACATTGCTTCTGTCACATCGAAGTCAGCGATGGCACCGTCTTTCATAGGTCTGATTGCTATAATATTGCCGGGTGTTCTTCCGAGCATTTGTCTGGCTTCTTCTCCGACAGCTAGAACTTTATTCGAGTGTCTATCAATCGCTACGACTGATGGTTCATTGATTACGATGCCCTTCCCTTTCACATAAATCAGGACGTTGGCTGTACCGAGGTCGATCCCGATATCTTTTGCAAACATTTCTTCCTTTTCCCCTTCCACCTACATCATCGGTTATTCCCACTTATGTATATCTTCCTAATTACTGATTTTACCATAGTTATTTACTATTGAACATACTTTAAAGTAATTTCTTGAAAGTTGTTTTTATTTATGTTTATTAAAAAACGGGCCGCAATGTAAGTTGCGACACCGTTGTCACACCTCCACGCTACCCACTTTTTTAGTTTCATTTATCCATTTGATTCTTGTTGCCTCTCCACCCCGTAGATGTCTTACCGACTTGTGATAGGCAAGTATTTTGGCAACTTCTTCAGACAGTGCCACATCGACGTTTGGCAATCGTTCCGTTAGATCTTTGTGGACCGTGCTTTTCGAATAACCTGTCACTTTTGCCAGTGCCCTTACGGTAAGCCCCGTTTCTAGTAACATTTTCCCGAGGTGTACGCATCGCCTCCGTATTTGCTCGTGCACGCCCTCTTCCTTTCCTGTCAACTCCGAGTTTCCTTTATTCTATGCGGTCGACTGATAGGTTATGCGTGTTTGAATGTAGTCAGTATCAATTGATTTGCGAATTGGTCGCTCCATTGGGGGATTTTAGTCGTCCCTCCAAAAAAAAAGCCACCCCCTGTAACCAGAGAATGGCTTGTGTTATTACTGGAAACTTTAGAATTACTTAACTCATTTTTATAAACTTTGGAATTACTTATTGGAATCCTAAATATGAACGCGGGTTAACGGTTACGCCATTTTTTTGGACTTCAAAATGGAGATGGATGCCCGCTGTCGGGTTCCATTCATTTTCTGTAGAAGTCGCAATTGGTTGTCCTTGGAGTACTTCTTCATCTTTTTTAACGAGTATTCCTGTAACGGAACGATAGATTGTTTTTAGTCCGTCTGCATGTGTCAGCACAATTTCACTTCCCTTAAATGGATCGGTGATAATATTCTCGACTGTGCCACTCAGTGATGCGACGATTTCGAAGGGTTGACCCTCTACCGAAATTGACAATCCTGTATTCGCTTCATACGTCTGGTCGAAAACGAGTAGGGCATTTTCACGCATCGTTTCATCCGCTTTGACATCATAATATTCTTGTAGAACGGCCACATCATCTAGGAGCGTTTCTTTAAACGGATATTTGAGCATCTCCTTTGCTGCATTTGTTTCTACAATTGCAGAATCTTTAGGATTCTTTCCTGCGATGTCCGCCAAGCCTGGGGAATCTTCCTTCAGCAATGCATTATAACCCCAAATCATGCCGACGAAGACGATCGCGATACCCGAATAGACTACAGGCCAAAACCAACTTTTTGTCTTTGCACTCTTGTTCTTCTGAGAAGGGGATTTCGGTTTTTCTTCTCGCATTGTCATCACCTCACTCGCTATTGTCTGCAAGTGAGGACGTTTTTAAACATTTTGAATCGAGTAGAGTGAACTTTTTTATTTTTGTGCCGCTGTAATAATGTAGAAGAATACTTTCTGCCGTCCATCCTTTCTGTGCGTACGCCTCTGCTCCATACTGGCTCATACCGACCCCATGACCATATCCCGTTGTTGTCACATGGACAATCTTGTTAGTTACGTCAAATGCAATATCAAAATCTGTTGATGCAAGTCCTAACAATTCTCGCATTTCCCGACCACTCACCTCAAAACCGGTTGTTACGGCCTTCTGGACACGGCCTGTCGGATTACGTATGAGTTGCAATGATCCGAATCGACCGGCGTCCCATTCGACACCGAGTACTTTGTTCCATTCAGCAAGTTTCATTTCTGACTTTTGTTCGAATTTCGGCGCGACGTCCTCCTCCCCAGGACTTTCAACGCTCTGTAGATAGGGAACATCATTGCCGCTGAAGTTCTGCGCCGTTTCAGTCTGACCATTAGAAGTAGAAAAGAACATCGCCGATATTATTTCTTCCCCAAATACTAATACATCTCCTTCAGTCGCTTTCACCGCTGCACGAACTTTTCGCTCGTTGTTCTCGAATTCTTTCCCCCAACGTTTTTTCCGCTCTGCTTCAGTGACAAAAACTTGAGCGGAAACATTGGCAGCAATAGGCTTCTTCCCGCTATCCGTCGCCCTAAGTGAATATGTACGAGCAGCAACCGACTGGGCCTTCAACGCTTCCACATGAAATGTAACTGGCATTTCCGCCGCGACGACCCCAACGATGTATTCCTCAAGTGGTATTGGCTTGTCTACGCCGGAAACCGTAATATCGACAGGGCAAAGTTCTTCCTTTACTTCTTTTGCTTTTTTTTCAACTTCCATTTCCGGCGCTTGTTTCAATAAAAAGGGTATGAGAAATAAGAGTAGGATGAATAAAACAGTCAATAGTTTGTCCATAGTCGATTATATGAACTACCATCAAGTTTATTCATGCTTTTTAACAAAACACAAAAAAGACCGTAGTAAATTCTCTACAGGTCTTTTTTTATCGGCTATGGATTTTTAGTCAGACAAGTTGTACAGTTTTCCCAATTTGTGTTTCGGGTGAGACCCGGACAATATCCGCTCCAAGTGCCGCTAGTTTTCCATGGAAATTAACATATCCGCGGTCCAGATGAGACAATTCCGTTACACGTGTGACACCTTCCGCAACTAGTCCAGCAATGATGAGAGCCGCCGCTGCACGTAAATCCGTAGCAGCTACTTCAGCACCTTGCAGCTCAGATGGTCCCGTCATAATCACTGATCTGCCTTCGATTTTAATGGCCGCATTCATCCGGCGAAATTCTTCGACGTGCATGAAACGATTTTCAAAGACCGTTTCAGTCAGCACACTCGTTCCCACCGAAGTCAGCATTAGTGCCATCATTTGAGATTGCATATCTGTTGGGAAGCCAGGATGTGGCATCGTTTTTAGGTCAACGGATTTTAATGGAAGTTCCGCAGTAACACGGATCCCTTCCTCCTGCTCTGTGATAACGACGCCCATTTCACCTAGTTTAGAGATAAGTGCAGCATTATGCTCGGGAACTGCATTTTCAATAATGACATTGCCGCCTGTAATTGCTGCCGCTACCATAAAGGTACCTGTCTCAATGCGATCAGGGATAATATGATGCATTGTACCTACTAATTTCAGCATACCTTCAATTCGGATTGTATCTGTACCTGCTCCTACCACTTTACCGCCCATTTCATTGATAAAATTAGCTAGGTCTACAATTTCCGGCTCTTTCGCCGCATTCTCAATTATTGTCGTGCCTGTTGCCAGGGCAGCTGCAGTCATTATGTTTTCTGTTGCACCGACGCTTGGGAAATCCAAGTAGATTTTTGCTCCCTTTAGGCCATTCTCCGCTTTCGCTTCAACATGTCCATGACCAAATGTGATTTCCGCACCCATCGCTTCAAAGCCTTTTAAATGTTGATCAATTGGACGTGATCCAATTGCACATCCCCCTGGAAGAGCAACACGTGCAAAACCATTACGTGCTAAGAGAGGTCCCATAACAAGAATAGACGCCCGCATTTTCCTTACATATTCAAATTGTGCTTCATTTGAAAGCGTATCCGAAGAATCAATAATCACTTCATTTAATTTAGGGAAATAGTCCACTTTCGCATTCAAACTCTTTAACACTTCATTAATCGTTCCAACATCCGAAAGATTGGGAACGTCACGTATGACGTTTACTCCTTCAGATGCTAGTAATGCGGCTGCGAGTATCGGCAACACGGCATTTTTAGCACCCTCAACCCGAACATTCCCTTTCAATACACGTCCACCGTTTATAATGATTTTATCCAAAACTAGTCCCTCCGACTCCTAAGTTGTATCTATACAAGATGCTTTCATCTATCCTAATTTCTTATTGTTATAAACTTCATATAAAAACATATACCATTGTACAATGTCCACACGAAATAAACAAGCAGCACTTGGATTACTTTGCCTATTAGCTACCATGTAGTCTATATTATGAGTACTTTTGATGTTTTGTGTCATATAGAGTGAGTGCTTCGAGTGTGTCTCACAGCAAAACTTTTTCATCAATTGAGATGACTTTTTCATGCCATCGCCCCATACACGATGTAGGTCAGTAGTCATGCAATCCTAGATTATTTTCGTATACGCAGCGATAACATGGAACAAATCAATTCATATCTCATTCCGTCGTGGATATTCCTTAAAAGTCTTAGTTCTATAATTAATCAAAAAATTCATGTGAACATATATGGAAGCTTTCCTGACCAATAGGATATCTCTAAAAAGAAATTCGATACGGCCCATCCGATGGCTATGCTAAGTAAAATGAATAAAAGTTGAGCCTGCATAACACGGTTCTTTTTAATGATTTTTTCTGGCATGATTGCTTGTAATGCATAAAATGAGATAGCGATGAAAAAAATATGTGAAACGATTGCCAACAACGGTTGAAATCCAATAATACCACTCACGGGACAATCCCCTTTCAATGTCATACAGTGAAAATTCAAATCAAGTGGGCGTTTTCCGTTACATAGGAAGCACTTATCATGTTGCGGTAAAAAAGCGGACAGAAGAAACGCTTCCCTCTGTCCGCCATCATTATCCACAAAAAATTAAGCTCTTGTTTCATATACGTCGATTCGGTTGATGGCACGTTTCAGTTCAAGTTCCACCAATTTAAAATCAAGGTTCTCCTCTTTTGCCTGAAGTGCCTCTTCCGCACGTTTTGCCGCTTTTTTCGCACGAGCGATATCGATTGTGGAAGCCATTTCTGCACTTTGTGCTAAAACAGTGACAACATCCGGACGGATTTCAAGAAAACCACCGTGTACAGCTATATGTTCTGTCGAGTCGTCCTTCTTCAGGCGAAGTGCACCGATCCGAAGTGGTGCGACCATCGCGATGTGGCCGGGAAGAATACCCATTTCACCAGTTTCGGTGACTGCGATGATCATGTTCGCATCAGTTTCACAAACAGGGCCGTCGGGAGTGACGATATTGACTTTCATTGTCTTCATTTTTTCCCCTCCTGGTCCCTTCTAATCAAATACGCCTCGACGTATTTGCGCCCAGATCAAGTAAGGAAGTTAGCCTAAGGTCGTCGCATCCTTGCGACAACAAGGCGTCGCGTCCTTGCGACAACAAGGAGGAAGGAAATTCAATTCCTCCCAGCTAACCAAACCTGCATCACGCAGACCGGAGCTTGCTCGATATTACTCCCCTAAAAAAATCTGTGGCATCCGCCAGAGGCTTTAACTTGATTCGGCAGGGATTTGAATCCTGCTGAATTAAGTTAAACTTCTACACCCATACTTTTCGCTTTTGCAATAACTTCCTCGATGCGACCGACAAGTCGGAATGCATCTTCTGGTAGATGGTCATACGTACCTTTAAGGATGTCACTGAAACCTTTAACAGTTTCAGTTACTTGTACGTAAGATCCTTTTTGTCCTGTAAACTGTTCAGCAACGTGGAAGTTTTGTGATAGGAAGTTCTGGATACGACGTGCGCGTCCAACTAACTGCTTATCTTCTTCACCAAGCTCATCCATACCAAGGATTGCGATGATATCTTGAAGTTCACGGTAACGCTGAAGTGTCTGCTGCACTTGACGTGCAATTGCGTAATGCTCTTCACCAACGATTTCCGGGCTTAGTGCACGGGAAGTCGATGCGAGCGGGTCAACAGCTGGGTAGATACCCATTTCAGAAAGTTTACGCTCAAGGTTCGTCGTTGCATCAAGGTGAGCGAACGTTGTTGCAGGAGCTGGGTCAGTGTAGTCATCCGCTGGTACATAGATTGCTTGGATAGACGTAACTGAACCAAGGTTTGTAGATGTGATACGTTCCTGAAGCATACCCATTTCCGTTGCCAGTGTAGGTTGGTAACCAACTGCTGATGGCATACGGCCAAGTAATGCCGAAACTTCAGATCCCGCTTGTGTAAAGCGGAAGATGTTATCGATGAACAGAAGAACGTCCGCACCTTGTTCGTCACGGAAGTATTCTGCCATTGTTAAACCTGTAAGTGCAACACGCATACGCGCACCAGGCGGTTCGTTCATTTGACCGAATACCATTGCCGTTTTCGTGATAACACCGGAATCTGTCATTTCGTAGAACAAGTCATTTCCTTCACGTGTACGTTCTCCAACGCCTGCGAATACGGAAATACCACCGTGTTCCTGAGCGATGTTATTGATCAATTCTTGAATAAGAACTGTTTTCCCTACACCCGCACCACCGAAGAGGCCGATTTTACCACCTTTAATATAAGGTGCTAGTAGGTCAACAACTTTAATACCTGTTTCAAGAATTTCAACTTCAGTTGAAAGGTTTTCAAATACTGGAGCTAAACGGTGAATTGGGTCACGACGTTCTGATGCCGGAACTTCCTCACCAAGGTCGATAATTTCTCCAAGTACGTTAAATACGCGTCCAAGTGTAATGTCACCAACTGGAACAGTAATCGCTGAACCCATATCGTCAACTACGGAACCTCGTTGCAGACCATCTGTTGAAGACATTGCAATTGTACGTACAGAATCATCTCCGAGGTGTAACGCGACTTCAAGTGTCAACGTTTCAGGCTCAGCGTTTGGACGTTCAATTTGGACCTTCAATGCATTATAGATTGCTGGAAGTTGACCATCTTCGAACTTGACGTCAACGACCGGTCCCATAACTTGAAGAACATGTCCTTTATTCATACTTTTCCCCTCCTGTCTTACTCTTTGCCGTACATTTTTCACTCTTACTCAAGAGCTGCAACGCCGCCGACGATTTCGGTAATTTGCTGAGTGATCGCAGCTTGTCGTGCACGGTTGAATGAAAGTGTTAAAGAATCTATTAAATCTGCAGCATTATCTGTAGCAGTTTTCATCGCTGTCATACTGGAAGCATGTTCACTCGCTTTTCCGTCGATTACAGCTCCGTATATAAGACTTTCCGCGTATTGCGGAAGAAGCACTTCAAGTATTGCTTCACCTGAAGGCTCAAACTCATAAGAAGTTGTAGCGGAAGTCGATGTGATGTCCGTGAGTGGAAGAAATTTCTTTTCCGTCACTTCACTTGCGATGGCGGAGACGAAGTGGTTGTAGTACAAGTACACTTCGTCATACTCGCCTTCTGTGAACATGCCAACAGCACGATTCGCGATATCTCTAATTTCACCAAAAGTAGGGTGGTCAGTTAGACCAATCTTACTTTCAACTATGTTGAAACCAAGTCGTTCGAAAAAGTCGTGGCCTTTTTGACCGATTGCAATGATGCTTACTTCTTCTTTCGAAGAGTGACGCACTTCAATTGCACGTTTTGCGATACGTAGGATGTTAGCGTTATAACCCCCTACAAGTCCACGGTCTGATGTGATAACGATATAACCTGTCTTTTTGACGGGTCTAGTTACCATCATCGGATGACTTAAGTCACTTGTTCCAGCTGCGATTGAACCTACAACTTCCTGGATTTTCTCCATGTACGGGATGAACGCTTTTGCATTCAGCTCGGCACGGCTCAATTTAGAAGCAGAGACCATTTGCATTGCTTTCGTAATCTGACTGGTCTTTTTCGTCGATTTAATACGGTTTTCTATGTCGCGTAAAGATGCCATTGGCAATTCTCACCACCTTATTGTTTTTTTACAATCGTTTGGACGTTCTTCGTCAAACAAAAGTTATTCTGAACGTGCGAATGTCTTCTTGAATGTATTGAGTGCTTCTGCCATCAATTCATCAGCCGGAAGGTCTTTCGTCGTACGAATATGATCTAAAACGCTAGTGTGGTTAGATTCGAGCCAGCTTAAAAGTTCGCTTTCGAAACGTAGAATGTCTTTGACTGCGATATCGTCTAGGAATCCACGTGTCAATGCGTAAAGAACCATTACTTGCTGTTCAACTTTAAATGGTTTATTCAAGTCTTGCTTCAAGATTTCAACTGTACGCGCTCCGCGGTCCAATTTTGCTTGCGTTGCAGAATCCAGGTTTGATCCAAATTGTGAGAATGCTTCAAGCTCACGGTATGCCGCAAGGTCTAGACGTAGTGTACCCGCAACTTTTTTCATTGCTTTGATTTGCGCTGAACCACCAACACGGGAAACGGAAAGACCGGCGTTAATCGCTGGACGTACACCCGAGAAGAATAGGTCAGATTGAAGGAATATTTGTCCATCAGTGATAGAAATTACGTTCGTTGGAATATAAGCAGAGATATCCCCAGCTTGTGTTTCAACGAATGGTAATGCTGTGATAGAACCTGCTCCAAGTGTATCGTTCAACTTCGCGGCACGTTCAAGTAAACGAGAGTGAAGATAGAAAACGTCACCAGGATAAGCTTCACGGCCAGGAGGACGACGAAGAAGCAAGGAAAGTTCACGGTATGCCGCTGCTTGTTTAGATAGGTCATCATAAACAATTAGAACGTGCTTACCTTGGAACATGAATTCCTCAGCCATCGTTATTCCTGCATAAGGCGCAAGGTATAATAGTGGCGATGGTTGTGAAGCAGAAGCCGTAACAACGATTGTGTAATCAAGTGCGCCGTTTTTACGAAGTGTTTCAACAACACCACGAACTGTTGATTCTTTTTGTCCGATTGCAACATAAATACAAATCATATCTTGGTCAGCTTGGTTTAAGATTGTATCGATCGCGACTGTCGTTTTACCTGTTTGACGGTCACCGATAATCAACTCACGCTGTCCACGGCCGATTGGTACAAGTGCGTCAATCGCTTTAATGCCGGTTTGAAGTGGTTCATGAACGGATTTACGCGCCATAACCCCTTGTGCCGGGCTTTCAATTGGACGAGTTTTTGTCGTTGCGATCGGACCTAATCCATCAACTGGTTGGCCAAGTGGATTAACAACGCGTCCAATTAATGCTTCACCAACAGGAACTTCCATAATACGGCCTGTTCGACGTACTTCATCGCCTTCTTTGATGTCTGTGTAAGGCCCTAGGATAACGATACCAACATTGTTCGCTTCCAAGTTTTGAGCCAGACCCATGACGCCAGTAGAGAACTCAAGAAGTTCCCCAGCCATGACGTTGTCGAGGCCATGAGCACGTGCGATACCGTCACCAATTTGGATAACTGTACCTACCTCGCTCACTTTCATCTCAGATTGGTAATTTTCAATCTGCTGTTTTATGAGAACACTGATTTCCTCAGCTTTGATGCTCATGCATGTCACCCCTCAAATTTCTGATTTATGAACCGATGAGATCCCGTTTCAGTCGCTCAAGCTTAGCGCTTAGGCTGCTGTCGTAGATTATATTACCAATTTGGAGACGAATGCCCCCGAGTAGGCTCGGATCGATGATATTTTCTATACGCAATACTTTTTTACCAACTTTTTGCGCGAACGCAGAAGAGATAGCTTGGCTTTCATCAGCCGTCAATGGAACTGTAGAATACACTTTCGCTTCAGCGACGCCCGCAGCATCATTCGAATATGCGGTAAATTCGTCAACAAGGTTTACAACCTCATCCAAGCGTTTTTTGTCGAGCATTACATACAATGTATTCAATATGAGCTGATTAGCACCTTTGAATAACTCTGCAAGAAGCTCTTTCTTTTTCGCCGCTTTTAATCTTGGTGAATCAAGTAATTGGCTAAGCTCTTTATTCGTTTGGAAAACTTTCTTTAATTCAAGTAAATCTTCTTGGATTGGTCCAGTTTGTCCATTTTTCTGTGCTAGTTCAAACAATGCAAGTGCGTACCGTTTTGCCGCAATCGATTGGCTCATCGCCCTTCGCCTGCCTTCAGAATTGTCTCTTCAATCAATGCACGGTTATCTTCTTCAGAAATCTCTTTCCCAAGAACTTTAGATGCAGCAAGGATGGAGAGTGATACGAATTCTTCACGAACCGCAGCAACAGCTTTTTCTTTTTCTGTAGCAATTTCGAGTGTCGCCGCTTCTTTCATACGGCCCACTTCAGCGCGAGCAGCTGTCATAAGTTCTTGACGTTGTGCTTCACCTTGTTTACGTGCATTTTCAACGATCGACTGTGAATCTTCACGCGCTTCTTTCAACAAACTACGTTGTTCTTCAAGAAGCTTGTGTGATTCCAATCGGCTTTTTTCAGCTGAATCAATTTCATTTGCAATCAATTCGGCACGTTGATCCATCATGCCCATAAGTGGTCCCCATGCAAACTTTTTAAGAAGTAACATGAGAATTAGGAAAAACCCGAGCTGGGCGATAATGTCGCCGGTGTTTAGCCTATCAAAAAATCCTTTATCAGCATTTGCAGACAATAGGACGAAGGTATCCAAAAACACGATTGTTTCACTCCCTTCAAGAGCTTAAATGTCTCTTTAATTATGAAAAGTACTCATTGTTTTCTAACTAATTAGCTTCATTGACATAAAGGAATGGCGAAGGTTTTCGTATTGCTCACTTCGCCATTTAATAAAGAAGAAATAAAGTCCTAGTCTTCTTACCTTTTTCTTTATTATTTGTTCATAACGATGAACGCAACAACTGTAGCAATGATCGGAAGGGCCTCAACTAGTGCAACCCCGATGAACATTGTTGTTTGAAGTACGCCTCGTAATTCTGGTTGACGAGCGATTCCTTCAACTGTTTTAGATACAATCATACCGTTACCAATACCTGCACCTAGTGCACCAAGACCAATTGCGATTGCTGCTGCTAATAAACCTACTGAACCTACCATAGTATAATTTCCTCCTGTATTTTCGAGTTTTTTGTTATTTCACCCGTTAAAACGAGCAGTATATGTTTAATGGTCTGTGTTGATTTTATGTGCCATGTAGACCATCGTTAACATAACGAAGATGAATGCTTGGATTCCTCCGATGAAGATCGAGAAACCTTGCCAAGCAAGTGCTGGTAGTAATGCGCCTGCGAATCCTAACGCACCGGTAGCTCCAAGTGACGCGAGAAGACCTATCAAAATCTCACCCGCATAAATGTTACCGTAAAGACGGAGACCGAGTGTCAACGTATTTGCAAACTCTTCTATAACTTTTAATGGCGCTAAAAACGGAATTGGTTTTATGTAACTCTTCCCATACGCCTTAAAACCAAGAAGTTTAATACTGTAGAAATGTGTTAAAACAACAACCATTACTGCGAGCGTCATTGTGATGACTGGATCGGCTGTTGGTGATTTCCACCAAAGTACATGATCCCAAGTAATAGAGAATGGAAGCCCAAGGACGTTTGCTACGAAAATAAACATGAGTAGTGTTATTCCAAGTATATGGAATTGACCACCCGTTTTCCAGTCCATGTTGTTTTTAATGATACCTTTTACAAAGTCCATAATCCATTCCATGATGTTTTGCAACCCAGTCGGTTTCACCTTCAAATTTCGTGTAGCGAAAAATGCGATGAGAAAGACAATAAGTGAGGTTACAAAAAGCATCAATATGTTCGATAGGTTGAAAGTCATTTCGAAAGCTGTGTCTCTAAAAGCCACGACCAACGGATTTTCATGGTTCAAGTTTCATTCACCTCCCTTTCACAGTCGGATTTAATGGTGCTTTGTGTGAAATAGTATCCTATCAGTTAATAATAGGATATATGGAATCATTAGACCAATCACCGTACTGATCAAATCAAATTTTTCCGGCAACGATATTGCTATTGCGGCCGCAGCTACACCAGATGCGAAACGCATCGCCGTCCCAAGTGATGCTCTCCCTTTACCAGCCGTAATTGCACGGTCAAATCTTTCCATTCTACGGACAAGAATCCAGAAATTATACAATCCAAATAGAGATCCGAGGATTAATCCTGCGCAAATCTGTTTAAAGTCGGTAAATCCCCAACCAAGAATGAACAATGCGAGCAAAAAAAAGAGAACTTTCTTTTGCCTTCTATGTATTTCTTGCAATGATTCCATGATAGGTGATTCTCCTGATTCGTATTTTCGGCTTCTTATGGAGTTTTGTCGCTAATCGTACGTTTAGTTGCAAACAAATCACTGGGTATTGCGGGGTGTTCCTGTTTCGCCATCCAGGTCAGTTACTTGCCTAGGCTATAGTAGCCAGACGCTTCCTCTTTTCTGTAGGCAACGGCTCCAAAAAGGATGGAGCCTAAAGATACGAAAATAGCATTGAATAGAGTGAGATAGGGTGGGTTTATATGTTTCCTCTCATGCAATACAACACTACGTTTTTTTTCACTTTCGACGTAGATAATGATGAGCTCGATAGGAAACCTTTGCCATTCATAATCTTGTATTATTTCATATGTCTGCAGCACCCAACATTCTCATCCTTTGTAAGCATACAATAGGCGAAATTTGATGTCAATTGATTCCCGCGATTTTCTTCACAAACTGTTCTTTTTGTCAAACAATCGACAATATTAAGAAGTTATTGTGTGATTGCTGTGTCATTTTTGGATTATCGGTCTGAATTTAAAGGGATTTCAAAATGGTTCTGGCTGATACCAAGACGGTCCGGAATCCTGATCCCTACTACAGGACTCGGGACAAAGCGAATTTGGATGGTAACCAGGAAACCAAAAGTCAATACTTTAAAGGGTTTGAGTCTCACTATAACTAAAATAGTTTATTGTAGCTTTTTGCTGAAATTCTATGCTATTTCCCCCGGAAACACTTTGATACCAACAAAGGTGATTATTGATTGATGATTCCAGACTACAAAAAACTATTTACAATGTCCCGAGTCCTGTACTATGAAAATGCAGAAAAAACGACCGGGATGAACCGGCCGTTTTTTCTAATTTTATTTTAATGAAGAGAGATATCCTTTTAACGCTTCGACAATTCGTTCGGAAGCATGTCCATCTCCGTAAGGATTTGAGGCATGCGCCATTCTATTGTATTCTTCGTTGTCGGTGAGGAGTGTATCCGTTAAATTGAAGATAGTATCTTCATCCGTGCCGGCAAGTTTTAATGTTCCTGCCTCGATTCCTTCTGGTCGTTCTGTAGTGTTTCGTAGGACGATGACTGGCTTGCCGAGTGACGGTGCTTCTTCTTGGATACCGCCTGAATCGGTTAAAATGATATGGGAGCGGGCCGCAAAGTTGTGGAAATCGATAACTTCAAGTGGTTCGATTAGATGGACACGATTGTTATCTCCGAGAAGTTCGTCAGCTACTTCGCGGACGGCCGGGTTCATGTGAACAGGATAAATCACTTGAATATCCTCATGTTTTGCAAGTAGACGATTGACGGCACGGAACATATTACGCATCGGCTCGCCTAGGTTTTCGCGGCGATGCGCAGTCAATAATACGAGTTTGTCCGTTCCGACTTTATCGAGAACGGGATGTGAATAGTGTTCACGTACTGTTGTCTGAAGGGCGTCAATCGCTGTATTTCCTGTGATATAAATACGATTTTCCGGTTTCCCTTCATCTATTAGATTGCGAGCCGATTTTTCCGTTGGTGAGAAATGAAGATCCGCGATAATGCCAGTCAACTGACGATTCATTTCTTCGGGATATGGAGAATATTTGTCCCAAGTGCGGAGTCCTGCTTCCACATGTCCAACCGAAATTCGATTGTAGAACGCAGCAAGACTACCGATGAATGTCGTTGACGTATCTCCATGTACGAGCACGATATCGGGTTGGGCTTCTTTCAAAATTCGATCGAGTCCTTCAAGTCCACGCGTTGCGACATCTATCAGTGTCTGGCGCTCTTTCATTATATTAAGATCATAGTCGGGTGTGATGTCGAATGTTTGAAGTACTTGATCGAGCATTTGGCGATGTTGCGCTGTCACCGTAACAATCGATTCGATGTCGTCCGGATGCTTTTGTAATTCCAATACGAGTGGCGCCATTTTAATGGCTTCCGGCCGCGTACCAAAGATTGTCATCACTTTCCATCTTTTCTTCAAATTATTCCCGCCTTCCACATCATTTTGTACCGAATAGTCTGTCGCCCGCATCCCCTAGTCCTGGGACAATATAGCCTTTTTCATCGAGTTTTTCATCGAGTGCTGCGATGTAAACATCCACATCTGGATGTGCTTCTGTCAACGCCTTGACGCCTTCTGGAGCTGCAATCAAACACATAAATTTAATGTTTTTAGCTCCTCGTTTTTTTAATGAATTGACAGCTTCAATTGCGGATCCGCCTGTAGCAAGCATTGGATCGACCAGGATGAAGTCGCGTTCTGAAACGTCAGAAGGGAGTTTTACATAATATTCAATTGGCAATAATGTTTCTGGGTCACGATATAGGCCTATATGGCCCACTTTCGCCGCTGGGATTAGATTGAGGATGCCATCTACCATACCAATACCTGCGCGTAGGATTGGTACGATGCCGAGTTTCTTTCCGGCAAGTATTTTCGATGTCGCTTTACAAACAGGTGTTTCAACTTCCACTTCTTTCAGTGGGAGGTCCCGCGTGATTTCATATGCCATGAGTGTTGCCACTTCATCGACGAGTTCTCTGAATTCTTTTGTTCCTGTGTTGATGTCACGTATGTACGTCAGTTTGTGTTGGATTAATGGATGATCAAAAACATGTACTTTTGTCATGTGCTATCGCTCCTTTTGGGAATGTCCTGTTTATTATAACAGAAGTGGATGAGTTTCGGCATATTTGAAACTATACTTTGGCGGTTGCTATTGCAATTTGATAAGTTTGTTAATTGTGCGTGGGATTGGTCGCTTGCGCGTGGGATTGGTCGCTTGCGCGTGGGATTGGTCGCTTGCGCGTGGGATTGGTCGCTTGAAAAAAGATAAGCCACTATCCGAGGATAGTGGCTTATCTTTTTTAGTTATGCATATAAAGGATACTTGTCCGTTAGTGCTGCGACTCTTTGTTGTACTTCTTTTTTCACTTCTTCATCTTCGTGATTTTTAAGAAGTTTTGCCATGATTGATGCGATTTCTTTCATTTCCTCTTCTTTGAAGCCACGTGTTGTGACAGCTGGTGTACCGATGCGTACTCCTGATGTGACGAATGGGCTTTCTGTATCGAATGGAATTGTGTTTTTGTTTACAGTGATGCCGACTTCATCCAATACATGCTCTGCAATTTTCCCTGTAATTCCGAGTGACCGGAGATTTACAAGGAGAAGGTGGTTATCCGTACCGCCAGAAACGATATCGATTCCTTCAGCGACGAATGCTTCAGCTAGTGCGTGAGCATTTTTCTTCACTTGTTGGATATACGTTTTGAATTCAGGTTTCAATGCTTCGCCGAATGCAACTGCTTTGGCAGCGATTACGTGCATAAGAGGTCCGCCTTGGATTCCTGGGAAGATTGATTTGTCAAGTTTACGACCGAATTCCGCAGCGAACTCCTCGTTGACAAGGATGATTCCACCACGTGGTCCGCGCAATGTTTTATGTGTTGTCGACGTGACAAAATGTGCATGTGGAACTGGATTCGGGTGTTCGCCAACTGCAACAAGCCCTGCGATATGTGCCATGTCTACAAATAGATAAGCGCCGACTTCATCTGCAATTTCGCGGAATTTAGCAAAATCGATTTCGCGTGGATAAGCGCTTGCGCCCGCGACAATCATTTTCGGTTTATGTTCGAGTGCTTTTTGACGAACATCTTCGTAGTCGATTCTTTCGTCTTCCTTGCCGACGCCGTAATCAACGAAGTTGTACAATTCGCCAGAGAAGTTCACTGGGCTACCGTGTGTCAAGTGTCCACCGTGGGAAAGGTTCATGCCGAGAACTGTGTCGCCCGGTTTGAGAGCCATGAAATAGACAGCCATGTTCGCTTGTGCACCAGAATGCGGTTGAACGTTTGCATAAGCGGCACCGAAAATTTCTTTCACGCGGTCACGTGCGATGTCTTCAACAACGTCTACGTGTTCGCATCCACCATAATAACGTTTACCAGGATAGCCTTCTGCATATTTGTTTGTCAAATAAGATCCTTGCGCTTCCATAACTGCTTCTGTAACGAAGTTTTCTGATGCGATAAGTTCGATATTCGCATTTTGACGATTTTTCTCCGCCATAATCGCTCCATATACTGCTTCATCTTCACGTTTTACGTTGTTCAAATCCATGTTGTCATTTCCCCTTTTCTGTTTATCAAATACGCCTCGGCGTATTTGCGCCTGGATTTTGAATTAAGCTTGCTCAATTCACTCTTTTTAAAATCCGCGGCATTCGCCGAAGGCTTTAACTTTATTCAGCAGGGGTTTGAAACCCCCACTGATTTTGCTACGAACTTTGCAAAATCTCACCACTTATTGAAGTGGGAGACTTCTGCTGAATAAGGTTAAATTAATTTTCGACAACTCGATTTTTGATGTCGAAAAGCTAATTATTCTTTATAAAGCGCCCGTTTACCACCAATTAACTTCGGTCGTGTTGTAGCAATCGTGACAACTGCGTCACCTATTGTTCGAATCGACGTTCTAATTGGAACTGCAACTGGTTTCAAATGCATGCCAATCAATGTTTGTCCGATGTCAATACCAGCATCTGCACGGATTGATTCTACGACGACTGGTTCTTCCATATGCCGGTACGCATATGTGGACATGGAGCCTCCCGCATGGATCGCAGGAATAACCGAAACAGGATCCAGATTAAATTTTTGTGCTGCATGACGCTCAATCGTCAGTGCCCTGTTTATATGTTCGCAGCCTTGAAATGCGAGATACAGTTTATATTTTTCTGCAAAAGCTTTCAAGGGGCCATATAATGCTTCCCCGACTTCGAAAACGCCTGCAGTACCGATTCGTTTACCGACAATTTCAGAAGTCGAACAGCCGACGACGAACACCGTTCCTGGGACAGGAATGGCCTGTTCGGCCATTTCGGATAACAGTTGTTCAAGTTGAAGCTTCCATAAATTCAAAGCATCCACTATTTTTCCACCTGCCTTTTTCAGTCCTCAAGTTCCATTAATTTTTCAATTCTGCACTCGTGACGCCCACCTTCGAACGGTGTTTTTATCCAAGTCGCAACGATTTCTCTTGCGTGGCCAAAACCAATGACACGTTCACCCATTGCAAGCATGTTCGAATCATTATGTTGTCTTGTTGCTTTCGCGCTGAAAACATCATGGACAAGTGCACATCTGATTCCTTTTACTTTATTCGCAGCGATTGACATCCCAATTCCTGTGCCACAAATCAGAATACCACGGTCGAAGTTGCCCGACGCAACACCATTTGCTACAGGCGCCGCATAGTCCGGATAATCGACAGATTCGTCTGTATCCGGCCCTAAATCAACAAATTCCACCTCCATCTCCACTAATAACCGAATGATTTCACGACGAAGATTATTGCCGCCATGATCTGAAGAAATCGCGATTCTCATTGCGCCCCTCTTTTCATAATTTACTCACAACTCATTCTACCATTTTCCCGATAAAAAAACACAGCCCACTGTTAAATTGGGGCTGAAATTATTATTGCATAAGTTGAACGAAAGATCGCCGGCCCATTTATACTTGAATAGTTTAAACAAACGTGTCAAACAAGTATGTGTAATTCCAACTTAAATACACGAATTATTTTGTTCTATCAAATTGACTTATCACATCATAGAGCTCTTCAGATTGCTTCTTCAATTCGACAGCCATCGCATCCACCTGGTCAATGGATTGTACTTGTTCCTCTGTTGCCGCCCTAACTTCTTCAGAGCCTGCAGAAGTCTCCTCAGCGATTGCTGCGACTTCCTGTGATTGCTGTGCTGTTGTTTCAATATTCGTCAACTGATGTTCGACAAATTTTTTAATTTCAACAACAGATTCTGCCATATCATTCACCTTGGACGCCATCGCTTCGACGTTTTCACTAGTCTCATTCGCACGCTCCGCTTCAACTGCCGCGGTTTTCACTTGTTGTTCCATTTCTTTTACTACTTTAGATACATCTTTCTGGATTGTCGCAACGAGTCCTGAAATACCTTGTACTGCCCTCGCACTTTCATCCGCCAGAATACGGACCTCTTCTGCAACGATGGCGAATCCTTTACCATGTTCACCCGCACGCGCTGCCTCAATGGAAGCATTTAGTGCGAGTAAATTGGTCTGAGCTGCAATGTTCCCTACAAATTGAACGATTTCCCCGATTTTCTGTGCATTATTATCAAGCTGTCTAATCGTACCGAGTGACAGTTCACTTTGCATCGACATATTCCGAATGCCTTCAACAAGTGTGCGAAATACCTCTGTGGTACGGACGAGTTCCCCAAGCATCTCTTCTGAACGATGGGAAGAATCTTCAGACCGTTTACTCACTTCAACTGCAAGTAATCGGATATCTTCGATTGCTTCCGCTGTTTGTTGAATGGAGATTGCTGATTCTTCTGCACCTGAAGAAATCTGCATAATCGTTGATGCAACTGCATCCGCTTGTCTCGAAGCTTCCCCTGTTTCAGCCGACAATTTATCGACTGTGCTTGCAGTTTTTTCAAAGTTGGTCTCGATTTGACCTACAATTGTACGCAGATTGAGGACCATATGTTGAAACGCTTCCGCCACTGAGCGAATTTCATCGGATGAATTCGGAAGCTCAATATCTGCACCGATTTCCCCATTCGCAACTTTAATAGCCGCTTGCTCCAAGTTTTGTAAGGGTCTCACCAATATTATCCCGAATACTGCCGCCAGTACCCCTGACCAAAATATCCCCATTGTATACGTTATCACCGCAAACCAGATTGGATTGAAGTTCGGGAAAAACTGTGGCTGTAAAATATTAATAATCACTGCACTCGTCGTGTACGTGACAATAGCGAGTATCGTAACAAACAACACGAGTTTTATTTGTAATCCGAATTTCTTGGTTCTATTCCCTATCATTCTTTTCCCTCCACCAATTTCTGTTCAAGCACCTCGATTAGCTCTTGTAACTCATCAAATGTCCGGCGATACGTTTTGAGGTTCCCACCGAAAGGATCAAGCACATCACCCTTTGAGTCTGGTCGTACAAATTCTTTCAACGTGAACGTTTTCATTCCCACCTTGGGGTACATGTCGAGGAGAATAGATCTATGCGCTCCTGTCATTGTTAAAATGAGGTCAGCCCACTCCAAATCCTCGCTTGAAACGGCTCTAGATATAGGTGTATGCGGCATGTCCACTTCTTGAATAAGTGTTTGCGCATTTGAAGAAATCGGTCGCCCATTCTGCGCATGAATGCCTGCTGAGCGTACTGTTACATTGTCTAGCATTTTTGAGCGCAGGATTGCCTCAGCAATAGGACTCCTGCAAGTATTCCCTGTACAAACAAAATATATATTCATCGCTTCCACCTTCCATATACAGAATAACTGAGTTTTACGAATAAAGAAATAGTGAAATTCAACGAAAACATGACATTACACCCATAGTTATCAAAGCAAGACCAGCAAATCGTCTAATAGTATTTCCAGCTTTTAAGCCAAGCCGACTTTTAAATAGGAGCGCCGAATAAGAAAGTACGAGGGTAAATAATCCTGAGGCTGCGATGAAAAGGGTTTTATCCAACTGGAGCATTCCAAATGAGACACTTACTGAAAAATTGTCGAGGCTTACCGCAAGTGCAATGAGGAATGGATGTAGCTGTTTCGACGCTGAATTTGTATCGCTATCTTGCAGCAACATATGTATACCTATCAATGCGAGTAACACCCCTGATAACAGTCCGCTCCATGCAGTAAATAAATGGGTAGACAATTCTCCTGTGATGAATCCTAGAAAAGGCAATGTCATATTGAGAAATGAAGTCCAGAGTGCCAGAATAAGTTTTCCTTTTCTTATATTCATGAATGCATAGACGACTATTACATCAATTGATGTAATACCTGCGGCGAACAACTCCATCAAATTAACAACCTCCCAAGAAACGCATCAGTCCATCTTATGCGTTTCCCGGAGAGGTCATTCGTTTTCATTTCAGTCGGTGTAACGCTTGCCGTCTGCCGCTTTCATTAACCGGTTCATGACTGCGACACCGACGCCCGTCAAGTCTGTTTCGACCGCTAGAATGATGTCCGCCTTAGTCAGATCACATTGCCGGAGCGCTCGGTAAAGGTTGGCCGCCATCACTTCATTGTTATCACGTGGTCCAATAGCGAAGTACCAGTCCGCATCTATGATATCCAAATTATCCGGACCGATTATCGCGACACGCTTCCCTTCGGAATGGAATACCCTGACGGCTTCGCGGATTGCCTCTGCATCGGGTTCGATGACGAAGAGAGGAGCAATTGGCGCATAATGCATATACTTCATACCTGGAGATCGGGGTGCTTTTTCACTTATATCCGCACCTGCCGCATTTACCGGACCGACAATCTTTTCAATCATCTCCCGTGTCGTACCCCCTGGCCGCAATATGGTCGGCGGATTCGTAGTCATATCAAGTACCGTGGATTCCACCCCGATACCTGTTTTTCCACAATCTAGAATAAGAGGTATGAGTCCTTTCAAATCATCGTGGACATGAGAAGCCTCCGTGGGACTTGGTTTCCCGCTACGATTGGCGCTCGGGGCAGCGAGGGGTCCGTCGAGTGCACGAAGAAGTTCGAGAGCAACGAGATGATTCGGCATGCGAAGACCAACCGTTTCAACACCAGGTGTAACATTTGGTGCGATGATACCTGGAATCTTTTCAAAGACAAGTGTTAACGGCCCTGGCCAGAATGCGTCAATCAGCTCTTGTCCTTCTTCTGTTATGCCTGTCGCGTATTTTGTGACATCCTCTTTCTTGCCAATATGTACGATTAGCGGATTGTCAGACGGTCTTCCTTTAGCTTCAAAGATTTTTTGGACGGCTTGTTCATCCGTCGCAAGTGCACCGAGGCCATAGACCGTCTCCGTAGGAAAAGCGACGACACCACCATTCTTTAAAATATCCACAGCCTGTTTATATTTTTTTTCGTTATCCATAATGTTATCCACTAAAATTAGTTGCGTTTCCATAGGTTAAATCCCTTCTTATACACAGAATTTCATATTTATCCACAAAAAATGTGGATAAGCCTATTCAAATAACCCTTTTATCCACTCCCAAATGAAGAATGTCACTTTTTCTTCCTTGCCCTCTTCTTCATCATCCGGATAACAGATTTTCGGGAATACTGCACACCACCAGTTATCTCCACGTCCGCTACCAATTGTCAAAATATACGCGTCGTAAGTCGCTTGCGGGTGAATGAAAAGCCCGGAGCGTTTAGGCGGAAATAAGGCTTCCTTTCGTTCAAGGGAGACCGTTCTACCATTCGACATTGAACTTGCCACATCAAGGATTGTGCTTTCAAGTACAGCTAAGTTATCCCCAAGTTCCTTTTTCGACTGGGATGTATTGACTGCTTTTTCGATGAGAGGCTGAATCTTGCGCTGAATTTCCATTTTGATTTGTTGATCGACAGGGGCATCTGAATGGGCAAGAAGTCGAAAACGAATCGCATCTTCTTGAGCTGGCCCCGCTGTGAATAGCATAATAATAGACTGAATGATAATTAGCATGATAATTAGTTCGATATAGGGTACCACTTTTTCAAATCGTGTTTTAGTCCTCTTTATCTCGTAGTCTGGTAGCATTACTATCCCCTCCTACTCTGCATTGTTACCAGAGTAGGGGAAAGTTATTCATAAATCTTGCAATATATCATTCTGTCTTTACCATTTATATCTTTTACCGTTTCAACAGTCGCCTGAGGAAATGCTTCTTGGAATAGTTTATGCACAGCCTGACCCTGTAGGTAACCGATTTCGACTCCTATTAGTGATGGTCTGTTCATAAGTAGTGGTAGCGTTTCTGCAAGTTTTCTATAAAAGAAAAGCCCGTCTTCATCTGCGAATAAAGCACTATGTGGTTCATGATCAAGAACAGTCGCCGACATCTGTACCGCTTCTTCATGCGCAATATACGGTGGATTTGAAAGAATGACGTCCCATTTTTCGTTCGCAATCGGCGCAGCTAGATCCCCTTGCCGAAAATGGATATCGGCTTCATTAGTCTCTGCATTTTGCATCGCAACACAGAGCGCATCTTTACTTATATCCGTCGCTGTGACGTTTGCTTCAGGCCATTCTTTTTTGAATGAAACCGCGATAGCACCACTACCTGTTCCGATATCTGCCACTCGAATTGCTTTATTGTGAAAAAGGTTTCGACTACGTTCAATTGCACCATAGACGAGTTCTTCTGTTTCTGGACGAGGAATGAGGACATTTTCATCAACCTTGAATGGATATCCGTAAAAGTATTCGATGCCGATGACATATTGGACAGGCTTTCCTTCAAGTAGTTCGCCCGTTTTATTCCAAAAGGCTTTACGTTGTTCGTCAGTAAGCGGTTCACGTAAATCGGCGAGTAAAGAGGCACGATTTTTGTTTGTGATGAATTCCATCAAGATAGGCGCCATATTCGCTTCGAGTCCTTTTTCTTCTAATAAAGAAGAAGCCCGCTGGAGAGCTTCATAGATTTTTTCAATCATTGCGATCGAGGCTTTCGAGTCGATAGGCTTGTTCTTCCAGGATGAGTGCGTCAATGACTTCATCCATTTTCCCTTCGATGATCTGGTCGAGTTTCTGGATGGTTAGGCCAATACGGTGGTCAGTTACCCGGTTTTGCGGAAAATTATATGTGCGAATCCGTTCAGAACGATCACCTGTACCGACTGCTGATTTCCGTTTTTCATCGTATTTAGCTTGTGCTTCCCGGGTGATTTTATCGGAAATACGGGCCCTTAGTACTTTCATCGCTTTTTCTTTGTTTTTGATTTGCGATTTTTCATCCTGACATGAAACTGTGATACCTGTTGGTAAGTGGAACAAACGAACGGCAGACATTGTTGTATTAACAGATTGACCACCTGGACCTGATGAACAGAATGTATCGGTCCGGATATCTTTTTCATGGATGATGATTTCGACTTCTTCTGCTTCCGGAAGACATGCGACGGTCGCGGTCGATGTATGGGTCCGTCCGCCTGATTCCGTTTCTGGCACACGTTGCACACGATGCGCGCCATTTTCGAATTTCAACTTGGAGTAGGCCCCCTTGCCATTGATAAGGAAAATGATTTCCTTGAAACCGCCGAGTTCGGTTGGGGATGAATCCATTACTTCGACTTTCCAGTTATTCGTTTCCGCGTAACGGCTATACATGCGGAACAAACTTCCAGCGAATAACGCCGCCTCATCACCTCCTGCCGCACCTCGAATTTCCATGATAACGTTTTTATTGTCGTTCGGATCTTTCGGTACGAGCAATAATTTCAGCCGTACTTCCAGTGTTTCGATTTGTTCTTCAAGCTCGGACATTTCCATTTTCACGAGTTCTTTCATGTCATCGTCAAGCGGGTCGTTCAACATTTCTTTTGCATTGTCATAGTGTAAACGACCATTTTTGTATTCACGATACGTTTCAACCGTATCTTGTAGGTTAGATTGCTCTTTCGAATAGTCGCGAAGTTTGGTAATATCGCTCACGACATCAGGGTCACTTAGCAATTCATTTAAATGGTCGTATCGGTCTTCGACGACTTGAAGCCTTTCAAACATAGTGTACACCTCATTTTCAGGACTGTTTTGTACGTTCATTGTACGGGATACGGCTGGTTAAATACAGTTTTTTCTCCGCGGATGGCGAGTTGACAACGTGTCATCGCGATAAAACCCGTCCAGATTCTTCGGACGGGCCATTCAACTTTATTCTTTTACGGCTGATATGCCTTTTGGTACTTCGTGATGCTGGCGGCATCTTGGTTCGTATGCCTCTGAGGCTCCAACAAGGATGATTGGATCGTTATAGCCTGCTGGTGTGCCGTTGATGAGTCGTTGCGTCCTGCTTGATGGGGAGCCGCATACTGTACAGACGGCTTGTAGCTTTGTGACATGTTCAGCAACTGCCATTAGCTGAGGCATCGGTCCGAATGGTTCCCCGCGGAAATCCTGGTCAAGTCCGGCGACGATGACGCGGAATCCCCGGTCTGCTAATTCCATTGCTGCATCGACAATTCCTTCATCAAAAAATTGAGCTTCGTCGATTGCGATGACATCATAGTTATCTGAAATGAATTCTTTAATGTGAGTTGAACTAGCGATTGGATTGGCGATGATCGTTGTTCCATTATGGCTAACGACCGCCTCTTCACTATAACGGTCATCGATTTCTGGTTTGAATACTGCGATTTTTTGTTTCGCAAATTGGGCCCGGCGTATTCGACGTATCAATTCCTCCGATTTCCCTGAAAACATACTACCGCAAATAACTTCAATCCAGCCGCCTTGCATTGTTACGTACATGCCAATTCCCCTTTCGCCCAATTATGATCATATATAGATTCTCTCTATGTTCATTGGAATTTCTATCATACCCGAAGCCGCACCGAAATTAACGTCTTTTTTTCGTGCACTGCTATTTTATACAGATTACAAAAAGAAATACCCGTTAGGCGCATATGCACCTGACGGGTATTGCGAAAGCCTTATGCTTGGTCGCTAAGTTCTTCTTTAAGGCCATATTTTTTGTTGAAGCGGTCGACGCGGCCGTCCGCTGCAGCAAATTTCTGACGTCCAGTGTAGAATGGGTGACATTCTGAGCAAAGCTCAATTCGGATGTCCCCTTTTACAGAACCTGTTTCAAACGTGTTTCCACATGAACAAATAACAGTTGCTAATTTATAAGCTGGATGAATTCCTGCTTTCATCAATCTCTCTCCTCTCGCCCTGGACCATCTGGAACAGAGTTATATTATAGGGGTATTGCAAGACTGATGCCTTACACGGTCCGTATTTATCAACCGTATATGCAGCAGATGGCAGTTACCATACTTAAAGTATTATAACAAATTTGCTTTTCCCATGCAACTATTTTTATTGTCTATTTGGCGAAATTAACCCCAATCCCTTATAACAATCCCTTGCCATTACGATGGGCTTTCATTTCCTCATTGAGCTTATTAAAGAACTCTTCATTCGTTTTTGTCTGGCCCAGTTTTTTCATGAAACGTTCTGTAAAATCATGCGCACTGGAAAACGTTTTCCTGATTGCCCATAATCTATCCAGTTGGTCAGTTGGGATAAGCAACTCTTCTTTCCGTGTTCCTGAACGACGGATATCAAGTGCAGGAAAGATTCGACGCTCAGCCAGACTTCTGTCAAGATGAAGTTCCATGTTTCCTGTTCCTTTGAACTCTTCATAAATGACTTCGTCCATCCGGGAACCCGTATCTATCAATGCAGTCGCAAGAATCGTGAGACTACCGCCTTCTTCAAGATTACGTGCCGCACCAAAGAACCGTTTCGGACGATGGAATGCAGCCGGGTCGATCCCACCTGACAGTGTACGTCCACTCGGTGGAATGACAAGATTGTAAGCACGGGCAAGTCGTGTGATGGAGTCCATAAGGATGATAACATCCCGTTTGTGTTCCACAAGTCGCATCGCTCTTTCTAAGACAAGTTCAGCCACTTTGACATGATTCTCCGGTACTTCATCGAATGTCGAACTAACAACGTCAGCTTTAACTGAACGTTCGATATCCGTCACTTCTTCCGGTCTTTCATCAATAAGGAGAACAATCAATTCCGCTTCCGGATGATTAATGGAAATAGCGTTCGCAATTTCCTTAAGCAACATTGTTTTCCCTGCTTTTGGGGGTGCGACAACTAAACCACGCTGCCCGAAACCGACTGGCGAGACGAGATCCATAATACGTGCTGATAGTTTCGATGGATCTGTTATCGTTTCAAGCTTGATATGACGATCTGGATAAAGCGGTGTGAGCGCTGGGAAGTGGACACGTTCACGTGCGACTTCTGGATCTTCTCCATTGACCGCTTCTACCTGAAGGAGTCCATAATAACGTTCCGACTCTTTGGGAGGCCGAACTTTGCCTGACACTTTGTCCCCGTTTCGGAGGTCGAAGCGACGGATTTGCGAGGCGGAAATATAGATATCTTCCGAACTCGGAGAATAATTGATTGGGCGAAGGAAGCCGTATCCTTCCGATTGGATGATTTCAAGTACGCCTTCCAAGAAGAAAAAACCTTCCTGTTCGGCCCTTATTTTCAGGATTGCAAAGATTAATTCTCTTTTTGTTAGTTTTCCATAGTAGGCAATTTTGTACTGTTTCGCGAGGGCATATAACTCTTTTAGTGTCATATTTTCCAGCGCCGACAATGTCATTATCGTCATTTCTTGGCACCACTCTTTACGTTAATGGGTTTTTTACAGAGGTTTTCTCATCATTCGATAAGGGTTTACAAGTAGTTCCTGTGCAAGGGAAGATGCCCGACTTACAGCCGCCGGGCGATGAGGTCATTCAATCTTGCATAACGAGCAGAGGTTTTTTCTTCATGCTATGTCGGCCTTCCACAAACCGGATTGTTCCCGACTTTGAACGCATAACAAGTGAATGTGTCTCACTAAAACCGTCTTTGAATTGTACGCCTCGGAGTAGTTCTCCATCCGTTACGCCAGTTGCAGCAAAAATCGCATCGTCACCTTTTACGAGGTCATCCATATAGAGCACCTTGCTTACATCGATGCCCATTTTTTTGCATCGCTCGGCTTCCGCTTCATTGGAAGGGACAAGACGACCTTGGATTTCGCCGCCAAGACATTTCAATCCGACCGCAGCAATAACGCCTTCCGGTGCTCCACCAAGTCCAAACAGAATATCGACGCCTGTTTCGTCGAATGCAGTATTAATGGCTGCCGCCACGTCTCCATCATTTATAAGTTTGATACGTGCACCAGCAGCGCGAATTTCTTCGATGATTGCAGAATGGCGCTCCCTATTCAATACGGTCGCAACGACGTCTCCGATATCTTTGTTTTTAGCTTTGGCGACAGCATAAAGGTTATCTGTCACAGACGCATCGATATCGATTTTTCCGACCGCTTCTGGACCGACCGCAATTTTGTCCATATACATATCCGGTGCATTTAGAAGATTGCCTTTATCTGCGATCGCAATGACTGCTAGTGCATTCCAGCCCCCTGCCGCAACGATATTCGTTCCTTCAAGAGGGTCGACCGCAACATCCACTTCCGGGCCATAGCCCGTTCCAAGCGCTTCGCCGATGTAGAGCATAGGTGCCTCGTCCATTTCCCCTTCACCAATTACAACAATTCCTTGCATCGGGATTGTGTCAAATACGGTACGCATCGCTGTTGTTGCAGCGTCGTCCGCTTCATTTTTTAATCCGCGTCCCATCCAACGTGAAGCCGATACAGCTGCCGCCTCTGTGACACGAACTAATTCCATTGATAAACTTCGTTCCATTTGTGTTCCTCCCGTTTTACGAGTAAGCCCGTAGGATTTGCTACTTTTACAATTATATCATAGGGGCTGTTCAAAAAGTCTGGACTTGTACAGGTATATACAGACTTCCACCCTTTTTGAACTCTATATCCCAGTCATAACCAATACTTTTGGTTATTCATTGACTACAGCCTCTTCCGGAATTGTCACTTTTTGAATATCAGCACCAATTCCACGAAGTTTTTCGATGAGTGAACTATAGCCCCGCTCAATATGTTGGATTTCCTGAACTTCTGTCACTCCGTCAGCAATAAGCCCCGCAATGACCAGTGCTGCCCCTGCACGTAAATCCGATGCACGCACTGTAGCCGCCTGAAGTGGTGTCGATCCAGCTAGGATTGCAGAACGTCCTTCGACTCGTGCATCAGCATTCATCCTACGAAGTTCGTCAATCTGTTTGAATCTAGCCGGATAAATCGTATCTGTAATGACTGAAGAACCGGTTGCTTGTGTAAGCAAAACGGAAAATGGTTGCTGAAGATCCGTCGGAAAACCTGGATAGACAAGTGTTTTCACATCGACAGCTTGTAGATTTCTTGACTTTGGAATGAAGATCTGCTCTTCCCCTTCGACGATGTCGATGCCCATTTCCCGCAGTTTCGCCGTAAGTGCCTCGACATGGAATGGAATGACATTATCGATTGTAATGCCGTCGCCCGCAACAGCCGCCATAATCATGAACGTACCCGCTTCGATTCTATCTGGAATAATTGTATGCTTTGTTCCATGCAATTTATCCACACCTTCGATTCGAATGACATTCGTTCCTGCCCCTTTGATTTCAGCACCCATATTAGATAGCAACGTGGCGACATCGATGATTTCAGGCTCTTTTGCTGCATTTTCGATTGTCGTTCTCCCTTTTGCAAGTACCGCCGCCAACATAATATTGATTGTTGCACCAACACTCGCAACGTCTAAGTAGATTTTCGCGCCACGCAGTTCTTCCGCTCGCAAATAGATGGCTCCATGTTCGTTCGTCACTTTTGCACCAAGCGCCTCAAAACCTTTTATATGTTGATCAATCGGCCTTGGCCCTAGGTGGCATCCGCCTGGAAGTCCAATAACTGCGTTTTTAAACCGTCCAAGGATTGCACCCATCATATAGTAGGAAGCACGTAGTTTCTTAACATTCCCGTTTGGAAGAGGCATAGCAATCATTTCTGTCGGATCGATAATCATTTTCCCAGCGTTAAAATCGACTTTACCCCCGATATCTTCAAGTAACGCCTGAAGAGTCAAGACATCTGAAATTTCTGGAAGTCCTTCAATCGTTACGGGAGAATCAGCTAGTATAGAAGCCGGGATAAGGGCGACTGCACTATTTTTTGCTCCACTTACTTTAATTGTCCCTTTTAATGGTTTTCCACCTGTTATTTTATAAACATCCATACTATTCTCCTTTGATACATCACTTGTTCTTTCTAGTTTCCCAATCCGCAAGAAATGCTTCAATTCCTTTGTCTGTTAACGGATGGTTAAACAGTTGTTTCAACACGTTGAATGGTGTTGTTGCAATATGCGCCCCATGAAGTGCCGCATCCGTAATATGCTGCGGACTACGAATGGAGGCGGCGATAATCTCTGTTTTAAGTTCATGGATTGTGAAAATATCCGCGATTGTTCCAATAAGTGACATACCGTCTTGCCCGATATCATCAAGTCGTCCGAGGAATGGGGATACGTAAGTAGCGCCTGCACGCGCGGCTAGGAGTGCTTGGTTTGCGCTGAAGATGAGTGTTACATTCGTTTTGATGCCCTCTTTAGAGAACACTGAACAAGCTTTCAAACCTTCTGGTGTCATTGGTAATTTCACCGTGATGTTTGGAGCAATTTTAGCAAGTTCGCGTCCTTCCTTGATCATTCCTTCCGCATCGAGTGCGATGACTTCCGCACTAATAGAACCAGGGACAAGCGCAGAAATTTCACGCAATCTATCATGAAACGGTACGTCTTCCTTTGCGACGAGTGATGGATTTGTCGTAACTCCAGACAAAATTCCCCAGCTATGTGCTTCCTTAATTTCTTCGAAGTTTGCCGTATCAATGAAAAATTTCATTTATTATTCCTCCTTATATAATGGAAAAGAAGGAGAATGCATCATCAAAAAGATGCTTCTCCTTATTCTATCTCAATTATGCTTTTTGCGAGCTACCGAATTCGCGCATTTTACCAATGACCGTTTTTTTAATGGTTTCACGCATTGGAGCCAAGAATTTCCTTGGATCATACACTTCGGAATCAGCCGCAAGTATTTCACGTACTGTTTTTGTTCCTTCAATTTGGTTTTCTGTATTCACATTAATTTTCGCTGTTCCAAGTGAAATGGCTCGTTGAATATCTTTTGTTGGAATCCCTGTACCACCGTGCAGAACAAGAGGCAAATCAGATTGGCTTGAAATCTCTTCCATCTCTTTGAAGCCGAGGTTCGGTTCGCCTTTATAAGGACCATGTACCGATCCCAGTGCAGGTGCAAGGCAGTCAATTGATGTCTTTTCGACAAGTTCATTACATTCCGCAGGGTTCGCATAAATAACGCCTTCAGCAATTATATCATCTTCTTGACCACCGACGACACCTAGCTCCGCTTCTACGGAAATACCACGTTCATGTGCATATGCCACAACTTTTTTCGTAATTTCAATATTTTCCACAAGTGGTTTCGATGAAGCGTCAATCATAACGGAAGTAAAGCCTGCGTCAATCGCTTCTTTGCATTTTTCGAAACTTGAACCATGATCAAGATGAATTGCAACAGGAACTGTTGTCTGGTAGTCATGCATCAATCCTTTTACCATATTGACGACCGTTGTGAAACCGCCCATATAACGTGCCGCGCCTTCTGAAACGCCAAGAATCACAGGTGATTGTTCTTCCTGTGCTGCCTGCAAAATCGCTTGTATATATTCAAGGTTATTCAAATTGAACTGACCAATAGCATAGCCTTCTTTTTTTCCTTTAATCATCATTTCTTTCATAGAAACGAGTCCCATGCGAATTCCTCCTTTGGATATCGAAATGAAAACTTTGTGTATGCGTTTATCTTTTATTTACCTCTATTATCATATCAAAAACAGACAGTGTTTACCACTGTCTGCTTTGTCAGTTTTCAAACATCGCGATGACTGCATCACGGACCTCATAAATATCGAATGGTTTTGTAAAATATTTTACCGCGCCAATTTCCAACGCATCGTCAATCAGTTCGATTTCTCCATAAGCAGTCATCATGATTACCGGAACTTCTGGCCAACCGCTTTTCAATCTTTTCAACACTTCGATTCCGTCGATTCCAGGCATCTTCATATCGAGAAGTACACAGCCCGGGACTTCTTCTTCTAATGCTTGAAGTGCTTCCATTCCATTCGCGGCAAGCCGCGTCTTAAACCCTTCTTGGCGAAACACTTCGTCAAGAAGAAGTCGGATGCCTGTTTGATCGTCTACGATTAACAAACTTTTCAATACGCACCCCTTCTTCCTTATATCTCACTAAGTTGTATACTAATACTTATTTGACAAATCATTGTTATTTCCTTCTTTTTTCGAATGAATAACTTTTTGCTTTCCCTATGATTAATTCTTATACTTGGCTAGAGGTGGTAATTATGAAAATATTGACGACACAAATCGGTGGACTTTTCCAACGGATTGCAACAAACAATGAAGAGTCGATTGAAGAAACAGCCCGTCTTCTAGCACAAGCGACCATCGGAGAAGGCCGTGTCATTTTTGCAGGATTTGATGAAATGGAAGCCGTCACTGTTACAGCACTTTGTAGCATAGAACCTTTTAGTGGGGGCATTCGCTACATGGAAGATATGGAAGTTGAAAAAGCTGACCGTGTCTGGCTACTCACACGCTCCTCAACGGATCCACGTGCACTCGGACTAGCGCGATTACTTGCTGACCGATTCATCCCGTTTGCTGCACTCTCTGCAGATAAAACGAACGAAGCTAATGAACTTGCTAACCTTGCCTATACCTATATCCCGACTGCCCTTATAAAAGGGTTACTACCTGGCGATAATGGCGAACGCATTGTACAACCACACACAATGGCCGCTTTATTTGTGTACGAGGCTGTAAAGTTGGCGTATGATGAAATGCTGTCTGATGAAAATTGAGTGCTTTGGGAGTGGAATTGGTCGCTTAATTTGAAGATTGGTCGTTTTGGGAGCGGAATTGGTCGCTTAATTTGAAGATTGGTCGCTTTGGGAGCGGGATTGGTCGTTTGATTTGAAGATTGGTCGCTTTGGGAGTGGAATTGGTCGCTTAATTTGAAGATTGGTCGCTTTGGGAGTGGAATTGGTCGCTTTTACAGTAAAATATTCCCGATTTAATGGATTGTGGCGAGTTCAAAAACTTATACTTATCCTTTGAAAAAAGCTACACAGAAATGGAGAATTCCACTTTTGTGCAGCTTTTATACTATCTATATAAGTTGAACGAAAGATCATCGGCCCATTTATACTTGAATAGTTGAAACAAACGCGTCAAACAAGCATATGTAGAATCAACAAAAGTGTAAAACTTAAATTCAACTTATATAGTGCTTCTTTCTTCATTTCCCTGCAAGCGCCGCCCTGATAAATTCGCGAATTAGCGGTTGTGGACGTGTCGGGCGTGATGCAAATTCCGGATGGAACTGGACGCCGATGAAAAACGGATGGTCTTTCAATTCCATGATTTCGACAAGCTGGTCGTCTGGGCTTAGTCCCGAGAGGATAAAACCTGCTGCCTCAAATTGTTCACGGTAGGCGTTGTTGAATTCATAGCGATGACGATGGCGTTCATTAACCAATTCCTCACCATATGCCGCACGTGCTTTTGTTCCTTCTTTTAATTTACATGGATACGCGCCAAGTCGGAAGAACTCATCTGGATTGCCACTGCCATCATTGTCAGGGTGATTATCAATGATTTTGTCTTTCGTATCTGCATCGAACTCTGCTGAATGTGCATTTTCAATTCCCAGAACATTACGAGCGAATTCGACTGCGGCCAACTGCATGCCAAGGCTGATTCCGAAGAATGGTACGTTGTTCTTGCGTGCATAGGTGATGGCCTCAATTTTCCCATCGATGCCGCGATCTCCAAAGCCGCCCGGTACAAGGATCCCGTCAGCGTCCCCAAGTAATTCAGCCGCATTTTCCGGTGTTACATCTTCCGAGTTGATCCAATTCACTTCAATGTCTGCATCAAAGCCATAGCCTGCATGACGAAGCGCTTCGACCGCTGAAATGTAAGCATCCTGTAGCTCAACGTATTTACCAACAAGTGCGATTTTCACTTTTTTCGAAAGGGATTTCACACGAGATACCAATTCTTTGATTTCCGTCAAATCCGGCTCTTTTGTTTCAATTTCAAGGAAGTCACAAACGAGTTTGTCCATATGCTGCTCATGCAATCTAAGCGGAACTTCGTATAATGTCTCAGCATCGAGTGCTTCGATTACTTCTTCAGGTTTGATGTTACAGAATAACGCGATTTTATCTTTCATTTCTTGTGGAACCGGATATTCACTACGTACGACAATCATATTTGGCTGAATGCCAATACTTCGTAACTCTTTTACACTATGTTGTGTCGGCTTCGTTTTAAGTTCGCCTGCCGCCTGTAGATAAGGAACGAGTGTGTTATGAATGTACATGACATCATTTTTCCCAAGATCCGTTTTCATCTGACGGATTGCTTCAAGATATGGGAGAGATTCGATATCACCAACACTACCGCCGATTTCAGTGATGACGACGTCCGCATTACTCTCTTCTCCAGCCCGTTTGATAAGGCTTTTGATTTCATTCGTGATGTGCGGGATAACTTGGACTGTTGCTCCTTTATATTCACCGCTACGTTCTTTTTTTAGTACGGAAGAATAAACTTTCCCCATCGTGACATTCGAGAATTTGTTCAACTTGATATCGATGAAACGTTCGTAATGACCGATGTCGAGATCTGTTTCCGCACCGTCTTCCGTGACGAAAACTTCTCCATGCTGGTAGGGGCTCATCATTCTCGGATCGACGTTGATGTACGGGTCGAATTTCTGATTTGTTACTTGAAGACCACGGCTTTTCAATAGTCGTCCAAGTGATGCTGCGTTGATGCCTTTACCAAGTGACGAAACGACGCCCCCAGTTACGAAAATATACTTTGTCATGTTAAACTCCTCCGCTCTTTTTTTGTTTCGATGAGTGTGGGAAAACTAAAAAGCGCCCCATCCGTAGTTATTGTCTACAGGGGGAGCGCATATGCACTGGTTCATGTGTCCTTTTTAAGGAGCCCAGTAAAATCTTATAGTTTCAGACGGATGAAGTCAAGTAATTATTCTTCGATTTCCTCTTCCTCTTCCTCATCCTCTTCATCTTCCATGTCTAAATCGGCATCATCCGGGATGATTTCAAGCTCATCATCAGGATCGAGGAGATCCACTTCGATTTCGACGATTTCATCCTCTTCCTCTTCATCGTCATCGAGCAGCTCATCAAATTCTTCGTCAAACAGCTCGTCCTCTTCTTCATCGTCTTCGTCTTCGTCCTCTTCTTCCAGTACGGCTTTCTTCTTTTTCTTCTTGCGCACCTTCACAACAGGGGCTGTCTCAACTTCGATTTGATCAACTGGATACCATTCGCGGAGACCCCAACGGTTGTCATTGATGGCTAGGAATCTGCCATCGATGTTCATGTCCGTATAAAACTGTTGCAGTCTTCCTTTCATCTCTTTTTCAGTTACGCCTGTGAGCTTACGGACTTCATCCATCAGCTGCTGTAATGTTAGTGGTTCTCGTTTTTCAGTTAAGATTGCAAAGACGATGTCAATCATCGACTCTTCCGACAGTTGTTCTTTTGTCATTTCTCGGATTTTCAATTAACGCACGTCCTTTCTGTGAACAGAAGCATACTTACCATTATATACAATGCAGTACGGAATATGCTACAAACTTATTTAATTCATTTGCCTACTAGTAGTGTTTGAAATTTGTATCTCTTACTTGCAAATGCTTTCTCGATGTTTAGACCTGTAATTTGCTAGTACATATGTCTTAACGCCAATCCTGATTAAGTTGTAAAATACTATCCAACAGATAATGGAATCGCTTGTCATTCGTGCAGTTCGAAGAGGGATTTGAGGAAATCAGGAAATTTGTAAGGTGGAAGCATAGGAATATGGAATAATTTGTTCATTTAAAGTGTTAGTCCGAGATTTGCAAGTTGTTGAATAGATGTAGCACCTGATTTGTTTCTCATAACAAAGTATCTGTTACCATTCTTGATTAACATTTTCATCTTTTTAGGGAAAAGTCCAGAAGGCTCCTGACTCATTATTCACATCCCTCTTTTATCATACACAGTTAAGTATCATCTGATAATCTTATTACAATGGTATACGGAAAACACAAAGGTATCAAATGATACTTTTGTGTTTCGTCCATGCTTATTCATCTATGCTCACTTTTGTGTATGGGTCACTCGCAAAGTTATAATGCAATTCAGACAATAATGCGAGATCATTTGTTTAGCTATAGTAATCCCGACAACACGTTCACCTTTTACTCTTTTTGAAATTCCGATATTCTTTTACGCAAATAAAGCCTAAATAGATTCCAGCAAGTAAAAATGGAATTGCACCGAAACCGTCATTATAAAGAAATATAATAAGTGTTACTATAACAGCTATGATTAATAGATGGTGATAAAGTTTCATACGGCACCTCTTTCTAATCGTTCCTTTTATTATACATAGGAATAACAATCAGCGACAATGGAAGACCGCAGAACCCGAAAAAATAACCGCAAATAGTAAGGTTTGGGGTTTGTCACCGCCTTGAGGTGGGTTATCACCGTCTTGAGCTACTTTATCACCGCCTTGGGGTGGGTTATCACCGTCTTGAGCTACTTTATCACCGCCTTGGGGTGGGTTATCACCGTCTTGAGCTACTTTATCACCGCCTTGGGGTGAGTTATCACCGTCTTGAGCTACTTTATCACCGCCTAAAGATGACGATGCAAAACGTTTATCGACGGCATTCGACTCCGTGACGCTTTATAGCGAAAATCCAGATGAGCCGCCCAGACATTTACGGAAAAGTAAGTAGTGATGATGATTTGGAATAATAACGTTCTGTTTATTTGTTTTTATGAATTGTGCATAGGATGTTTCCCAATCGAGGTCACATTTTTCATTCAACACAGCTACGACTGCTGCGTTGTGGGATGAAAACCTGGATGAAATGCCTATATACAAAACGGATATGATGCTTTGGTTGGTAAATTTCTACTTTTGCCATTTATAGAACACCCCTTTGCGTGAATGCATACCCTTTACAACGGTTCCCCTACCAGCCCTTTGATAAGCTGATCCGTTTGAATACGAATGTATTCTTCAATTGAATAATCACGATTTAACGCCCATCTACGGAATGACCACATCTGTCCTTGTACAGCGATATGATGTGCAGCGATTCCGATTTCCCCTTCAGCGATACGTAATTCCCCTGATGCTACACAGGATTTCAGCAGTTTTTCAAACAAGGCCACCATTTTCATCTCTTTTTCCAAAACGTATTGCAATGCATCCTTCGGGAGTGCTTTTGACTCTTGATACATGACAAGAATTTCGTCAGACATATCATCTACCAACTGGAAGTATTGTTTGATGGCTACTTGTAGGCCTTCAATGGTTCCAAGCTGAATTTGCAGTAATGATAGTCGACCATGTACTTCGTCGTAGATGCTATCACAGACGAGATATAAGACATCTTCTTTTGTCCGAATATATTCGTAAAGCGTTCCGATACTGAAGCCCGCCTCTTTCGCAATTTCACGGGTCGTTGTACGGTGAAACCCTTTTTCTATAAATAGTTTCACCGCACCACGAATGATCTGTTCACGCCTTTTTTCAATAAGCCCTTCATCTTTGACGGACGATTTTACTTCGCGTTTTGTCAACCTGTTGCACCCCCAGTCATTTCGTTAACATTCGGGAGATAACAAGACGTTGAATTTCTTGAGTACCTTCGTAAATTTGTGTGATTTTAGCATCACGCATGAAGCGCTCGACCGGATAATCTTTTGTATAGCCATAACCGCCGAATATTTGAACAGCTTCTGTTGTTACTTTCATCGCTGAATCTCCAGCCATTAGTTTGGCCATTGCGGATGCTTTTCCATAGGGTAAGTTATTCGATTCAAGCCAAGCTGCTTGGTACGTCAACAATCTAGATGCTTCTGTTGCAGTTGCCATGTCCGCAAGTTTGAAGCCAACACCTTGATTGGCAGCGATTGGTTTACCGAACTGCACACGCTCTTTTGCGTAGTCGACAGATGCGTCAAGTGCACCTTGTGCGATGCCAACAGCTTGGGCAGCAATTCCGTTTCGACCACCGTCAAGTGTTTTCATGGCGATGATGAAACCTTGACCTTCTTCCCCGAGAAGATTTTCTTTTGGTACGCGGCAGTTGTCAAACATGATTTCTGTTGTTGGTGATGAACGAATGCCGAGTTTGCGTTCTTTCTTACCGACTGAGAAACCAGGATACTCTTTTTCAACGATAAACGCGCTTGTGCCTTTATGTTTTGACTCTGGATCTGTTACTGCGAAGACGATGTACGTATCGGCAATTCCGCCGTTTGTAATGAAAATCTTCGAACCGTTTAGAATGTAGTCATCGCCGTCAAGTTTTGCAGTTGTTTTCATGCCGCCTGCGTCAGATCCGGAAGCTGGCTCCGTTAACCCGTAAGCGCCCATTTTTGTACCTTCCGCCATTGGACGAAGATATTTCTGCTTTTGTTCTTCGGTACCATATTTAAATACAGGCCAGCCAGCGAGTGAGGTATGTGCGGAAAGTGTTACGCCTGTTGATGCACAGACGCGTGATAATTCTTCTACTGCGATAACGTATGCAAGATAGTCACTGCCGATGCCGCCGTACTCTTCCGGCCAAGGGATTCCTGTTAGGCCAAGTTCTGCCATTTTTTTGAAGATATCCATATCAAAGCGCTCTTCTTCGTCGCGTTCTGCCGCTGTTGGAGCGACCTCGTTTTCAGCGAAGTCGCGCACCATTTTACGAATCATTTCATGTTCTTCAGATAGTTTAAAGTCCATTTTAGTTCCCACCTTTTTTTTAGTTCGATTTGTTCTAACGTCAACTTTCGAATTCTAACGCCAACTTTTCGATTCTAACGTCAACTTTTCGATTCTAACGTCAACTTTTCGAAGTTCAACGCCAACTCCAGATTTAATCAGCCAGTTATTTTGTCAAATGTTTTGAAATAACGATACGTTGGATTTCGCTTGTTCCTTCGTAAATTTGGGTTACTTTGGCGTCGCGGAAATAGCGTTCGACTGGGTAGTCTTCCGTATAGCCGTAGCCACCGAATACTTGAACGGCTTCGATTGCACAGTCCATCGCAGTTTGGGAGGCGAAAAGTTTGGCCATAGATGCTTCTTTTCCGCAAGAAAGGCCTTCTGACCGAAGTTGAGCGGCGCGGTAGACCAGTAATCTTGCTGCCTCGACTGCGGTTGCCATATCCGCAAGTTTGAAACCTATTCCTTGTTGAGCAGCAATTGGCTTGCCGAATTGGGTGCGTTCTTTCGCGTAATCCACAGCTGCTTCAAGTGCCGCTTCTGCGATGCCGAGCGATTGGGCGGCGATGCCGATTCGACCTACATCTAGGTTTGCCATCGCGATTTTGAATCCTTCGCCTTCTTCGCCAAGTCGATTTTCTACAGGTACTTTCATCGCTTCGAATGTCAATTGAACTGTTCGCGAGCCATGAAGTCCCATTTTATCTTCGTCTTTACCGATGATAAGGCCGGGCGTGTCTTTATCGACAATAAATGCTGTAATGCCGTATGTCCCTTTGGCTGGCTCCGTCGATGCAAACACGATGTATACATCCGCTTCCCCACCATTTGTGATAAAAACTTTTGAGCCGTTCAAAACGTAGTGATTCCCTTCTTTCACGGCGCGTGTTTTTAACGAACCCGCGTCTGAGCCTGCTGACGATTCCGTAAGACAGAAAGCACCGAGGTATTCGCCGCTTGCCATTTTCGGAAGGTAATGCGCTTTCTGTTGTTCATTCCCGAAATACATGATCGGGTTCGTGCCAACAGATGTATGAACGGAGAGAATGACGCCAACAACGGCGCTCACTTTCGATAGTTCATGGATGGCGCTAATATAGGAAATGAAATCCATGCCTGCGCCGCCGTATTCTTCGGGAACGGTAATTCCCATGAGGCCAAGTTTCCCCATCTTCTTCAAGACTTCACGTGGAAATTCGCCCGCTTCCATTCGTGGGATGAACGGCTCGATTTCTGTCTTCGCAAAGTTTCGTACCATGTCACGTATCATCTGTTGTTCTTCGGTGAAATGTAAGTCCATTAAGTTCGTTCCCCTTTAGCTATATACGTAGAAACCGCGGCCTGACTTCTTCCCTAACCAACCGGCATTGACATATTTTCTGAGTAGTGGGCACGGACGATATTTTGAATCGCCGAAGCCTTCGTGCAATGTTTCCATAATATACAAACATGTATCTAGACCAATGAAATCTGCTAGTTGAAGGGGTCCCATTGGATGGTTCATGCCCAACTTCATCACGTCATCAATCGATTCCTTCGTTGCAACGCCTTCATAAAGCGTGTAAATTGCTTCGTTGATCATCGGCATAAGGATGCGGTTTGCTACAAATCCTGGGAAGTCATTTACTTCGACGGGTACTTTTGCTAGCTTCTTAGTCATGTCTTCAACTGCTTTGTAAACTTCGTCGGTTGTCGCAAGTCCACGGATGATTTCAACGAGTTTCATGACGGGTACTGGGTTCATGAAATGCATGCCGATTACTTTTTCTGGACGGTTCGTCGCAGCAGCAATTTCCGTGATTGAAAGTGAGGATGTATTGGATGCAAGGATGGCGGTTTCTTGTGCGATGCCATCTAGTTGTGTGAAAATCGATTTTTTGATTGCCATATTTTCGACTGCTGCTTCAATGATGATATCGACGTCGGATGCATCTTGGAGATCGAGTGATTTTGTTATGCGGCCAAGCACCGCATTTTTTTCATCCTCCGTCATCCGTCCTTTTTCGACGTTACGCGATAGGTTTTTCGTGATAACCGCGAGTCCTTTTGCGTAGGATTCTTCTTTAATATCATTCAGTTTCACATCGAAGCCGGCTTGGGCGCATACTTGTGCGATGCCGCCGCCCATTTGTCCTGCTCCGATGACCATCACTTTTTTGATTTCCATTAGGTTCATTCCTCCATCTTAGTGTGATTTATATCCTTCATTTCCAGGTTTTTATCTGTCGATTCCTGCGTTTTATCCATCAAATTCAAAGTTATATCCGTCACATTTAGCTTTATATCCGTCAAGTTCACAACTTTATCCACAAAAAGTAACCTTTGAACTACGATTGGTTCCTCTTCATTTTAGTTGCTCAGGAAAATCTGTATCTACACTTATTTCAGCCAATCCAGTTAGTAAAGTTTATTCAGATTTCGCTACATCTATCATGATTGCGTCGCCTTGTCCGCCACCTGAACAGATGGATGCGATGCCGATTCCGCCACCACGACGTTTTAGTTCGTAAGCAAGTGTTAGGATGATACGCGCTCCACTTGCGCCGATTGGGTGTCCGAGTGCGACTGCTCCACCGTTGACATTTACTTTTTCCATATCCAGTCCCGCGATTTGCGAGCTTGCCAGAGCAACTGCAGCGAATGCTTCGTTGATTTCAAACAGGTCGATGTCTTCAAGCTTTTTGCCAGTCTTTTTCAGTAGTTCATTAATGACAAGTCCCGGGGTTTGTGGGAAGTTTTCAGGTTCAATTGCCACTTCAGCATGGCCGATAATGGTTGCGAGTGGCGTTTTTCCTTCTCGTTGTGCACGCGCTTCATTCATTAACACAAGTGCGCAGGCTCCGTCGTTAACGCCTGGTGCGTTTCCAGCTGTAATCGTGCCATCTTTGCCGAATGCCGGTCGCAATTTCGCAAGGGATTCAAGAGATGTATCGCGGCGAGGAGCTTCGTCCGTATCGACATTCACGGGGTCACCTTTTCGCTGTGGAATTTCGACTGCCACAATTTCTTCAGCGAATAAACCTTGATCAATCGCTTGCAATGCACGTTCATGACTACGTAGTGACCATTCATCTTGTGCAACGCGAGTTAATGAAAAAGCATCGGCAATGCTGTTTCCATAGGTCCCCATGTGGACGCGATTCGGTGAGAATGAACATGTGAGCCCATCATAGATCATGCCATCGACAAGTTGCGCATCGCCCATTTTCAAGCCGAATCGCCCTTGTGGTAAATAATACGGCGCATTGGACATCGATTCCATTCCACCTGCGACGATGACTTCTTCGTCACCTAGACGGATAAGTTGGTCGCCGAGTGTGACGCTGCGCATGCCAGATGCACATACTTTGTTGATGGTTTCCGTTTTCACTGACCATGGAAGTCCTGCTTTCGTTGCCGCTTGTCTGGACGGGATTTGTCCTTGACCTGCTTGTAAAACCGTCCCAATGATTACTTCGCCTACTTCATGTTGTTTTACATCTGCACGGCTCAATGCTTCTTTAATCGCAATGCCGCCAAGATCACTTGCTGTCATGGATTGCAGTGCACCGCCTAATTTCGCGAAAGGGGTGCGCGCGCCATCGATAATAACTGTTCTGGTCAAACGTATCGCCTCCAATAGAATTTTTGACAGCGTTTTCATTTTGAATTAATTCAAGTGACTGAACGCTCGCTCGACATTGGTGTAAAGAAAAAGGGAGCGAATTCACTCCCTTAATCTCGTAAGTTATAGGTCTAACAATATACTTCAATTGTACGCCAACACGGATTTTTCCGCAATATGCTATTGAAGAATTGGTTCTTCCAGTTCTTCTACAACCGGTTGCCAGTCTTCCCCGAAAATCGAGCGTTCTAGCAATTCTGCGATGTCATACGTACCGACTTTGTCCTCCACTTCGATGGCTTTTGTTCCATCTGATAACATTGTCAAGCAGTATGGACAACCAGAAGAAATAATTCCCGGGCTAACTTCAAGCGCTTGTTCTGTCCTTGCGACGTTGATGCGGTGACCTGTGTCTTCTTCCATCCACATCAGTCCCCCACCTGCTCCACAGCACATACCGTCTTGACGATTTCGTTTCATCTCAACGAGTTTGACTCCTGGAATCGCCTTGAGAATCTCCCGTGGCGGATCATAGACATCGTTGTATCTGCCGAGATAGCATGAGTCGTGGAACGTGATGGTTTCATCGATTGCGTGTTGCGGTTTTAACTTCCCTTGAAGAACAAGTTCGTAAAGCAATTCCGTGTGATGAACGACTTCTGCTTTAAACCCGAAGTCTGGGTATTCATTTTTGAAAATATTATAGGCATGTGGGTCAATTGTGACAATCTTCGTGACGCCCGCTTTTTCGAATTCATCAATATTCCCCGTTGCTAACTCTTGGAATAAAAACTCATTCCCTAGTCGGCGTGGTGTGTCACCGGAATTCTTTTCTTTATTGCCCAAGATAGCGAATTTGACGCCCGCCTCGTTCATAAGATGCACAAATGACAGCGCAATCTTTTGTGAACGGTTGTCGAACGCACCCATTGAGCCAACCCAGAAGAGGTACTCGAATTCTTCGTCCGCTTTTTTCAGTTCTTTCACCGTTGGAATATGAAGGTCGGGACGTGCATCACGCCATTTTTCCTTCTCTTTACGGTTGAGGCCCCACGGATTTCCTTGACGCTCGATGTTGGTCATCGCACGCTGCGCATCCGGGTCCATTTTCCCTTCCGTCATAACGAGATAACGGCGAAGGTCAATGATTTTATCGACGTGTTCGTTCATAACTGGACATTGGTCTTCACAATTCCGGCATGTTGTACAAGCCCAAATTTCTTCTTCTGTAATGATGTCTCCAATGAGAGACGGGCTGTAAATATCGTCCATCGTTGCGCCTTCAAGTCCCGCCGCAAATGCGATTTGATTGCCTTTTGACTTATTAAATGCCAATGTTGGTACCCATGGTTTCTGTTTCGTCATAAGTGCACCCGTATTTGTCAGGTTGTCACGCAGTTTCGTGATCAAATCCATTGGAGATAGCATTTTACCCGTCCCTGTTGCTGGACACATATTCGTACAGCGACCGCATTCGACACATGCATAGAAATCAATCATCTGCAATTGTGTGAAGTCGGTTATTTTTCCAACACCTAGCGCAGGTATTTCATCCTCATCTTCGACATTTTCAAGCGCTTCGAAATCGATTGGTTTCAGTCTACCTGCATGGTCGAGTCGATGGAAATACGTATTTACCGGTCCAGCTATCAAATGCGCGTGTTTTGATTGCGGCACATAGACGAGGAACGTTAGTAAGATTAATAGGTGAATCCACCAAGCGATAAAGAAGATAACCGCTGCCCCTGTTTCCGGTAGAAAACTGAAAATGGTGGCGATTGTTGACGCAATCGGCTCCGACCATGTCGTTTCATGGCCTTGCCAAATCATGTTCATGGCATTCGCGAGTAATGTCGAAAGCATGAGTCCCCCGATGAAAATAAGGACAAGTCCAGACTTCCAACCTCGTTTCAAGCGCACGAGTTTCTCAATATAGCGACGATGGAATGCCCACACAACCGCAACCAGAATCGTAAGTGCAACGATTTCTTGGAAGAATGTGAATGCCGGGTAAAGTGAGCCGAATGGTAAATGTGAGCCCGGTTTCAATCCTTTCCAAATTAGATCCATTGCGCCAAGTTGCACGAGTAAGAACCCGTAGAAAAACATAACGTGGATGGCTCCACTCTTTTTGTCCTTCAGTAATTTCTTTTGCCCAAATACATAGATCCAGATTTTCCGAAGACGTTCTGAGACGTTATTGTCAAATTCCTCTTTTCTCCCCAGTTTGATGAATTGTATTCGTGTTTTAATTAAATACGTGAACAATGCGAGCGCATATGCCGTAACTATGAAGAATAAAATCCAGTTGGCAATGAGTAGTGGCCCCATTCGTCCTCTCCCCCTTCGTGTTGTTGGAACGTTATCGATACAAATAGTGTAGTAGAAAATAGTCTTCATGTCGATGCTCTATTCATAGTTTAGAATATGAATGAGCATTCAGTCAATGAAAAGATTAAATTGTTGGGAGGTTTTGCTGATTTATTGGTGGGAAAATGATGAGCACAACCAATGTCATTCCACAATAAAAACCCGTAGTGATTATACGGGTTGTCACTCGGAAATCTGTAGTTCATTTAAGAGCACTCCGAAATGTTGTCTAGCTGATCTCTCTTTTGCTTCTGAAATTGCGACGAGTACAACTGTTGAAGGGCCTGCCGACTTTATTGCGTCCACTTCCGTTTTAACTTGGGCAGCCATATTCTCTGTTATTCGGCGGACTTCTTCTAAAATCCCATGTGAACCGATTGGCCAAATTTGCTGAACAATCCCGCTGTCCATCGCTTCTTTAATAAGCCTTAGTGAGGCAATTTCTTCTGCGCGATTTAGTACTTCATCTCCGACGAGCGGCACGCCGTAAGTAAACCATATGACATTCCCTAGCGCTAAATTCCTAATTCGTTTACCAATCATTGTCACTGCCATTGCGGACTGCATAAGTTCCATATTCGTCTCCGTACTGCCGCTAATCTTGGGAACGTCAATCCCTGCTGCGTAGAATAAATCCGTGACACCTACCGCGTATCTCTCCCAACTATCGCCACCGCTAAAATTGTGAATTAAAATCGCAACAGGTTCCGCACTAGATGCCCATTGTTCAAGCAATGCAACACGCGCTGCGAAATACGCTGTTACTCGGTCCGGCACATTCAAGACGTCAGCCGGCTTTTCGCCGATGCCGCCCGAATTATCCGTTGTCACGATAAAATCATTACCTATATCGATTGCGTTCCTCATCACGGGCTTTTTCAGTTGCATCGGTTAGTCCTCCGATTTACTCTCTGATTTACCCGTTCTGAACACTTTGGCACTTCGAACATATTCGTTATCCGGCACATTCACACGTGCATTCGCAATGCGAGCCGCAACGAAAAGATAGTCGGAAAGTCGATTCAAATACCGTTGCACAATCGCGGGTACTTCCTCTTCTGCTTTCATAAGCGTAACTGTCTGCCGTTCTGCACGCCGCGCAATTGTTCGTGCAATATGGAGCGTCGCTGCAGCAGGCGATCCACCCGGCAAGATGAATCGTTCAAGCGGCGGTGCTTCTTCCATAAGTAAGTCAATGCGCTGTTCAAGTACTTCAATTGGTTCTTCGGACAGTTTATAATGACGCTCCTTCATAACGTTTGCAAGATCCCCGCCACCATCAAATAATTCGTTTTGAATCGCTTCTAAATCTTCCAGTATATCCGTGAAAATTTCCGGATTGAGCTCTGTCATCGCCTTTCCGACGAATGAATTCAGTTCGTCCATCGTGCCATAAGCTTCCACCCGCAAACTATCCTTATCAACACGTCCCCCGATCAAACTCGTCTGCCCCTTATCTCCTGTGCGTGTGTAAATTTTCATAACACTTCTCCCCTTTTCTTTAAAGTTTGTGGAAGTCCGTACCAAATACGAGTCACTTCATCTGCCTCCGCAATTAATCGCTGATAAAGCCGTCCACAAACATCGCGCAACTTGCGTTGGTCCGCATCCATCGGCACAATGCCCCGTCCGATATCCGTCAAAATAACAATTACGTTATCCCCCGATACTGTCTCCATCACATAATCAATTGCATCGCCTTCCGATAAATCCGAGTTCGCTAGCCATTTCTCAATTCCGGCGATGACGGTTGTCTGGCAATCAGAATTATGCGGGTGCCTGGTATCCATCGGACCTTCTAGCCGACCTTCCAGCCATTGTACGTCTGCATTTTGCAAAGTTGCTTTCACAAAGTCTCTTTTGCCATTATGGGCACCGCCGATATAGATGTGCATGCTGTTCCCTCCTTGAATGCTTGTTCATTTTCCCATTCAAGCCGATAGCCGCTGCCATGGGGAATTTCCCATGACCAAAATGTTTTAACCGTGGGAGAGAATTTTGTTAGAAGCGCTCTGATTGGACCTCCATGCGTCACAACGATAGAGCCATTCGGTAATTCCAAATGGGCAGACAACACGCGCGCTTCCAGTTCTCGCAAACTTTCTCCACCGCTCGGCGCAAACATACACGGATCGTCAATCCAATTTCGGTAGTTCATATCCCTTTCAAGGTCCGCGTAGGTTCTCCCTTCAAATTCGCCAAAATTACATTCACGCCAACGCCAATCCGCTGTGTAAACAGCTTTAGGGAAATAAAGTGCAGCCGTCTGCCTGGCCCGAAGTAAATCGCTGCCATAAACGAATTGTCCGGGTGCAAGGCATCGATGCAATTCTGCGGATTCAACAATCGGTTCGTCTGTCCAACCGATGTATTTTCGTTGTTTATTGCCCGCAGTTGGTAGATGCCGGACTACATTAATATGATAACCGTCAGCCATAATAATGCCTCCGTCCCTTCAATGAATGCGCCAGACAAGTCACCAGTGACACCTCCGAAATGTTTCAACGACCAACGACGGTAGATTAAAAGTACAGCTACGAGTACGGCGAATAAAACCGTTGGGACAAGATAATCATTCAGGATGAAACCGATAACGAGTAACATACTCACGCTACTAAGCATCGACATGAAACTAACCACTTTCCCTGACATTTTCTCCTTAAAAAAATGAGCCATTCCCTTATCTTTAGCCAAACACACCGTTGTGAAATAAATCGTCATGGCCGCTCTCGCTAAAAAGGGAATCGCGATAAAATAAGCAACATCCCCTGTTCCACGCAGCAATATTTCATTGAACAGCGCGATTTTCACAAGGATGAGCAACATAAGCCCCATTGCTCCAAATGCACCCAGACGCGGATCCTCTAAAATTTCAAGTCGTTTGGCGCGGTCTCTATAGGAAAAAAATGCATCACTCGTATCCGCCCAACCGTCGAGATGCAGCCCACCTGTTAGTACAATCCCAGCCAAAACAATGAACACCGATGCGAGTAATGTCCCTAAGCCCACATAGTCCGTCAGCAATACCGAAACACCGTACATCGCAAGCCCAATTAACGCACCGACAAACGGCAGTGCCACATACATTGCTGTCACTTCTTTGCGACCAAGGGGCAATTCTTTTTGTACTGGGATTGCGGTGAAAAATTGAAATGCCAGTAAAATACCATTCATTCTACGCTACCCGATTCAGAAAGTATCCGTTTAATAAGCGGCCAATCCAGATGCGCTTTCACATGAGACGCCCATTCGTCGTAGACATCGACTCCCGTGGGCGCTTCAACGAACGGTCGATCCACATCTTCCTCTTCGATGCCATGATCCTTTTTGAATGGAATCACACCTACGACCGGAATACCTGTGTACGATTCGATGAATTCAACCCCTTCACGGAATAAAGAGATATCCCCATGGAATTTATTGATAATAATTGCTTTTATCCGCAAGCGATGGGCCGGTGGTAGAAGTTGCAGCGTGCCAACAATCGCTGCAATGGCGCCCCCACGGTCAATATCCGCCACTAATACGGCGGGCACATCTGCGATTTCCGCTACGCGCATATTGACGATTTCTCTATCATTAAGATTCACTTCTGCCGGGCTTCCCGCGCCTTCAATAATAACTGTTTCATAGGTTTCAGACAGTTTGCCAAGCGCCGTATGAATCGCTTCGATGCCTTGTTGAAAATAGTGTTCTCGATACGTCATGCCAGCAACTGGACCGATTTTCTCACCAAAAAAGAATACGTCCGATTTCATATCCGCTACTGGTTTCAGCAGAATCGGATTCATGTAAATCGATGGGACTGTCCGTGCCGCCAGCGCCTGAATATATTGTGCACGGCTCATTTCCTCGCCATTTTCTGTCATCGTCGAAAATCGAGACATATTCTGCGATTTAAAAGGTGTCACACGCACTTCTTCATCCGATAAAATACGGCAAAGCGCAGTGCAAATCATCGTTTTCCCCGTGTCTGATGCAGTTCCCAACACCATCAGCCCATTCATTCAGCAACCTCCTTTCCACCATTTTTCCAATAGAGCGCAATGCCACAATCCATTTCAATCGCCGTATCCGCAATCGAGACGAGTTTGCGATGAATACGGCCTAGCCATTCACAATAGATACGCGTTTCCGCATACATGGACGGCAACTCGTCGAGCACTTCATTGGAGACGATGACGAGGTGCGCAGCCTCTGTCAATAATGATTCAATTGTTTCAAACAGGCGAACTTCTTTCTGCTCCATACAGTCTGGATCTCCAATGCAAGGCGTTCCAAAATCCCAGCCGGCGTACAATTCATTGGCAAGCCACGTCGTTACACAATCCCATAAAACGGCATCCCCCTGCCGAATCGCTGGCAACACTTCCTCCAATTTCATGGGTTGTTCAATGGTCGTCCAATCCGTAGTCACGCGTTCCAGCCGATGCCGGTCAATTCGTTCCTGCATTTCTGAATCGGTCGCCGTGCCAGAAGCGATGTAGACAAGTCGGCCACCGTCACGTTGCACTTCTTCTATAAGAAACCTTTCAGCATACGCGCTCTTCCCACTCCGAACGCCGCCGATAACAACCTTTAGTTTTCCGCGAACCATCTCCTCAACTCCTCTGTCAGATTAGCCATTTCCACTTCTTTTTTCAGGCCAATCCGTAACCAACGACCATCCATGCCACGAAAGTTTTCCGAGTGCCGGACAACAATTCCTTTTCCTAATAAAACCCTGTATAACTCGCGTGTAGTTTGCCCTTCAGGTAGTTTGAACGACAAAAAGTTCGTTACGGAATCCGTTACTGTACAGCCGTTCTCTTGTAAAAACCCCTTCAACTTCTCACGTTGCTGATTGCTATGTTGAATCGCCTGTTGTCGGTAGGATTCTTCCTGCAAACAAATTGCACCTATTCGGGCCGCAATCCCATTGACATTCCAGTGCGGAGCGAGTGCTTTGATTTGATTAATAACGGCTGGGTTAGCGACGACATAGCCTAATCGTATTCCCGGAATAGCGTACATTTTTGTCATTGAACGAACGATGATAACATGGGGATTTGCTGTTAATTCCACAATGAAAGACAGGGATTCATCCACAAAATCGATGAAGGCTTCATCCAATACAACGTCGCAATGGACTTCCGCACCATGACGAATAATTTCTTGCAGTGTCTCGCGTTTAGGCATGATTCCCGTCGGATTATTCGGTGTACAAAGGTAGAGCACATCTGCAGTTTCCATTGCTTGCATGATTTCTACGAGTGGCAATTCAAAGCCAACTGTTTCCGACGCAATTATCCGTGAAATCACCACATCTCTTGCAAGGAGTGTCGCCTCATATTCGGAAAATGTCGGGTGTACGACAACAGCCTGCTTCCCACGATACCGTTCCGCAATCAGAGCTAGCAGTTCCACAGCCCCATTTCCTGCGAATAAACACGCTTGCGAAATGCCATGAAACTCAGCTATAGCGGATAAAAAGGGTTCACCTGCTGGATTAGGATATTCGGAAATCGTTGATAGTAATTCGGGCCATATCTTGATAACGGATTGCGGTGGGCCTGCCGGATTGACGTTTTCACTGAAATCCAGCACGTGCTCCGGTGGTTTGATTCCGAGTTTTGTATAGAGATTAAACGGATTTGCACCGTGTTCAGGCAATCGCATTGACGAACACCCCAATCGCAGTCATCATCAACCAGAAGATGAGAGCGACAGTGTGCATCTGCGTAATGGCCGCTTTAATATGTCCCGCGGTTAGTGGCACTGTACCCGGGCCAATTTCCGGTCTTGTGGATGCAATTCCCCGGTATGTACTTTTCCCGCCCAACTTGATGCCCAGTTGCCATGCCGTCGCCGCCTCTAGGAATCCGCTATTTGGACTCGGATGACGCCTCGCATCTCTGCTCCAGCCGGTAAACCTTTTCAAGAAGGGTAGATTCCCTTCATTCGGCGTATTTAAAATAATGAGCATCCCAGTAATTCGTGCAGGAATGAAGTTCAATAAGTCGTCGGCCCGTGCGGAAAATGTACCAAACTTGTCGTAACGTTCGTCTTTGTACCCAATCATCGAGTCGAGCGTGTTTACCGTTTTGTAGATCCACACACCGGGCGCGCCGAACAAGAAAGCCCAAAATAGCGGTGCTGTGATGCCGTCAGATGTGTTTTCGGAAACCGTTTCAATGGTGCCACGGACGATATCATTCGCCTTCAGTTTCTCGGTATCACGTCCAACAATCCATGACAATTTCGTTCGCGCTTCCGGCAAATCACCAGCAACAAGCGGATCATGGACAGCAAGTGCGGCATCACGTAAACTTTTTTGCGACAACCCTGCTGCGATAAGTAGGCTTTCTATTAGAATACCGGTAACGATATGAAGCTGATAGGCCATAATAACGATGGCGAAAACCGCTATAAATACGAAGAATACTGTTGTGAATAGAATGATGGCTCCTTTTAATGTACGGAACCGCCCTTTATTCAGAACCGCAGTCAATTTCGTGATGAATGAACCAATCCAACGTACAGGATGTGGCCATGTCGGTGGATCTCCAATTAGGCGATCGAGTACAAAACCGATGGCGATTGCTATAAAATGTGCAGGTATCAATTTATCCACCCTTTCGCTTTCTTATATTCGCGAATCGCCCGCACCGTGCAGTCGTAGACACCATGTCCGATTAGTTTTCCAAGTGGTGTGATTGGACCTGCGTACGGGAGATGTTCGCCCTGTTGTGTTGCGGCGACGAGTAGACTATCCGTCGATGTTCCCGTTGCAATTGTACCCGTGAGTGGGTCTTTCACCTCTTCAGTCTGGAGTGCCTTGGTTTTCGCTTCCGTTGCTGTGATCATCGCTTGGATGAAGGCTTCGTCAGGTAATTCGCCATTGACGATGACCCATGTATTAATGGTGCCGATACGCTGCTCGCGGTCACGAGTAAGCGCTTCCGATACATCGACTGCATTGCCAATTCCAGCAGTTACGGCAATCAGAACTGTACCGAATTCGCCGTTATATTCACCGATTTCCACGTGTTCCGTTGCGACCGCCGTCATCATACCTACTGTATCCGCTCCGCTGAACCCTTGCTGTTCGAGATAGGATGCCATTTCTACTTTGACATCGTCGCAATTATAATTGAGGTCGACATGTCGGTTGATAAACGTTCGGTACCAGCCCAGCCCAGGGTTATGAACAGCGGAGGACAGCGTTTTGAGCGGACCACCCGCATGCAAAACAACATACTCGGAGGACGTGGTAAAATCCTCCCTATTAACGGTGAATGACAACTTTTCCTGCTTCATATCGGGTAATAACGTGATTTGTGGCTTTGGTAATTCAGGATGGGGTTGCGTCCTGACACGCGCTTTGTAGACGCTTTGAATTGATGCTTCTATAATGACATCCTGTGGAAACCCAATTTTCGCAATCCGTCCTTCGTCCATCAGAAGTAACCTGTCGCAATACATGGCGGCCAAATTGATATCGTGGAAAACGGAAATGACCGTCAGCCCTTTATCGACCGCTTGTCTACGGATTGTGTCGAGTAGTTGTTGCTGATGCGCGATGTCAAGATGGTTCGTCGGTTCATCTAACAATAAAATCGGTGCTTCCTGTGCGAGTGCCTGCGCAACAAAAACGCGCTGCTGTTCACCGCCTGAAAGCAGGTCGATCAGTGTATCTTTGTAACGCGTGATCGCTGTTAAGGTAAGCGCTTCGGTCACGGCCTGCTCATCTTCATCCGACCAGGAGGAGAAAATTCCGGATTGATGTGGATACCTGCCGAGCGAAACCGTTTCTAGGACAGAATGAGAAAATGCATGTGCATGCAGTTGGGGCAAAACCGCCACTTTTCGTGCGAATTCCTTTTGCGAATAAAGAGATGCATCCTGTCCGTCAATCGTGATTGAACCCCTAATTTTTGGAAGTATACCAGAAATGATTTTTATCAACGTCGATTTCCCGCTGCCGTTAGGTCCTAAAATACCGAGTACTTCGCCTTTATGAACATGAAAACTGACGTCCTTAACGACCGGCTCCTTGCCATAGCCCCCTGTAATGTTCGTTACATCTAACAAGTTACATCGCCCCCTGTCTTCTTTGTTTATAGAAAATAAATGCGAAAACTGGCGCACCGATAAAGGCTGTAATGACGCCGACTGGCAATTCTGTTGGCGAAATAATCGTACGCGCAATCAGGTCACAAATAATCAGCAAAGATGCACCATTCATAAAGGATAACGTCAATAAATGCCGATGATCTGACCCCCAAAGAAGCCGTGTCATATGTGGAACGACGAGCCCTACAAAGCCGATTGTACCAGAAACGGCGACCGCCGAACCTGTCAGGATAGAACCGCCGATTAAAATCATGAATTTCCGCTGTTTGACATTGACCCCCAGATGATGCGCTCGCTCTTCTCCGAATAGCATCGCATTTAATTCACGGCGATTAAGCCATAGCATGAAGGAACCGATGATGATAAACGGTAAAATCATCGTAATATAGTTCCACCCACGCATTGACACACTGCCAAGTAGCCAGCCGATAATTTGCCGCAGTTCTTCTCCGGTGAGCGCAATCATGAGCGACAATACGGACCCGAGAAATGAACCAAAAATGATACCAGTCAAAATGATGGTCTCCATTTTCATTGTACGGTCAACGAGGCGCGCAAAGCCAAGGACGAAAAACATTGTGAGTGCAGCACCGACCATGCTGAAAACGGGTAGCGTATAGTTGCCAAGGAACGGGATTGAAATACCGAAAAAGAGTGTCATCACAGCACCAACCGAGGCGCCGGACGACACTCCGAGGGTGTATGGATCAGCAAGTGGATTTTTCAGCAATCCTTGGAAGGCTGCACCGGCAATCGCAAGTGACGCACCGACCAGTCCCGCAAGTACGACACGCGGCATGCGGATTTTCCAAAGGATGCTTGTTGCTGTGGCATCCGCTGTTGTATTCCAAAATGTGCTAACCGGTATTTTAACAGTCCCGATCGATACACCAAGCCACACCGCCACGATAAGAGTGGCGATGGAGACGATGTAGGCAACGCTTGATTTATTCACTAAATGCCTCAGGATAAATTGCTTTCGCTACTTCTTCCAAACCTTGTGCAAGACGTGGACCTGTGCGGTTCGTCAAGTTTTCATCGACTTGAACAACTGCATCTTCTTTTACAGCTGTGATGGAATCGAAGCCTGCACGTTTTTTAACACTTTCAATAATATCCGGCACATAGCTGTACATGACAACGATGACATCTGGATTTGCACTGACGATTTTTTCAGGATCAATCTTGACCCAACCTTCTTCAGTGACAATATTATTCGCCCCAATCATATCGAGGATTTCTTGCATGAACGTCCCTTTACCGGTTGTGTGTATATCAGGTGCATCCTGTATTTCAACGAAAACGGTCTTTTTGTTTTCAACTTTCGCTGTTTTTGCTAGTACTTCTGCCACTTTCGCTTTCATGTCAGTGACGATTTTTTCAGCTTGCTCCGTTTTACCTGTTGCTTTACCCATTTCTTCAATCGTTTTGTAGGTCTCTTCAAAGCTAGCTGCGTTTTTCACGACGAATACTGGGATTCCAGCGTCTCGGATTTGTTGCAGTCCTGCTTCGCCTGCTGGGAGTGCAGATTCATGTGCGAAAACGATTTCAGGGTTCAAGGAAACAATTTTTTCGACGTTGAATTTCATGCCGCCGATTTTTTCTTTTTCCAATGCTTCCGCAGGGTAATCATCAAAATCATTGACTCCAATAATTTCGCTTGCAAGACCCAGTTCAAATAGAATTTCCGTATTGCTTGGCATCATTGATACGATGGTTGCAGGTGCGGTTTCAATCGTAATTTCTTTGCCGACAGCGTCTGTCAGCGTGATTGGGAATGCTGGTGTAACAATTTCGACTTTCGGTGTTTCATCGACTTTCGGTTTTTCTAACGTCGCAGTTCCGCCACAAGCTGTGAGCAGAAATACCGACAAGATGGCCGTCAGTCCTAATTGCCATAGTTTTTTCATATACGTTTCCTCCTATTTTATCCAAATAAAAATCCTCCGAATCGCTATGAAGGCGTATGTCTTGGAAAAAACCGGGACGAATCCGTTTGCCGATTTTCACCAATCCTATCCTCGTAGGTTTGCGGGTGATTCATAAAGGCAGGTCTCCTGGCTCGTGGTCATTGCTCATCGGCGTCTTCCCGGAAACTCGTTCCAGTGACCTATCGCGACTTGCTCACACTTACAGTGGCGGGACCGCGCCGGATTTGAACCGGCTTCCCTTTTAACCCCGTCTACTAACGGGGCACCTTTATGTTTGGTATGTAATTTGTGTTCATTTTTCAGTATACTACAAGTTTTGGGCGTGTCGATAGGGGATGGGATTTGTTAGTGGTCGCTTTGAGCGGCGGGATTGGTCGCTTGTTTCCATAATCGGTCGCTTGCGTGGCGTAATTGGTCGCTTGTTTTGATAATCGGTCGCTTGTGTGGCGCAATTGGTCGCTTGTTTTGATAATCGGTCGCTTGTGTGGCGCAATTGGTCGCTTGTTTCCATAATCGGTCGCTTGCGTGGCGCAATTGGTCGCTTGTTTCCATAATCGGTCGCTTGCGTGGCGTAATTGGTCGCTTGTTTTGATAATCGGTCGCTTGTGTGGCGCAATTGGTCGCTTGTTTTGATAATCGGTCGCTTGTGTGGCGCAATTGGTCGCTTGAGCGACGTAATCAGTCGTTTGATTCCGCACACAAAAAACCGCCACACGTGATGTGCGACGGTACAATTAAATCAAATTACATTTTTTCTGGTGCAGAAACACCAACAAGTTTCAGGGCGTTGGCAATGGTTGTGCGGTTCGCTGTGATTAGTGCGAGTCGTGCTTCCGATAACTTTGGATTTGATGGATCCAATACTTTTTCTGCGTTGTAAAAACTGTGGAATGTTGCAGCGAGTTCTTGGATATAGGTTGTGACGCGATGTCTTCACTAGCTTTGTAGCCCACCCAACAGGTCAATTGACAGTTGCCTAAATAAAGAGCAAAACACTTCATTCTTTGGTGTAGTAAGATTAACGAAAAATCACTACCACATTCATGGTCCTGTTTGCGGTGTTCTTGTTTCACTAACGCCCTTGATCTCCTATTGAAAAATATTAAAAGGGATAAGATGATGAAATGAAATTAAAATAACGTTCTTTTTCAATTAATTGAGAGAGAATTCATAAAATCAATCACGATTTTTCAGCTTATGCATCCAAAGTATTTTTCTTTACTATTAGTGTTACTTTACCTAATTTAACGACTCCCACAATTAAAAGAATCAAAGGTATTAAAAATAATAGATGCCCTATTCCTGGAGCAAATAATGTTACCGTAGACAAAGGGCCAAATAATTTAGTGAATCCAATTAAAATAATCAATGGCAGTAGCCAGTTAAATATTACTATAGACAACCCATTTAGATTCCTACGGAATGTTGTTACTTTACGATTTTCAGGTTTAAAAATTCTGTAAGCTGACCAAACAATTAAAGCAACGATTGCCAGTAAAATCAAATCAATAATTACATATTTCATAAATGGATTGCTATCAGATATAGAAGGTTCTTCATTATGTACCAGATTGTTTATCCCACTTGTGATGGCATCATATTCATTAAGATTGAAATAATCCATTGAATTGATCTGCAGGCTGATGCCATACTCCCCATCTAACACAACTTTTGAGTATGTGTTTTCTGTCCATCCATTATGGTAGATTCCTTCATTATTCACTTCCCATCCCATCGCATAGTAGGTATCATTCCCCATGAATGATGATGGATGATGCATTGTGTTCACGGCATTCGCTGATAAAATACTTTTTCCTTTGAATTCTCCCTGATTCAACTGTGCGATCATATAATTTGCCATATCTTCCGCACTGGAAATAAGGTAACCTGAAGAAACAGTTCCTTCATGGATTAATTGCTTTGTCGGCATCTTTACTCCAAATACAGTTTGATATCCGGCAGCAATTGTATTGTTTATATCATCATTTGGGTCAGCATAACTATTGTTCATTTCAAGCGGTTTGAATATGAATTCATTAATATACTCTTTATACGATTTATTCGTAACTTCCTCGATGACTAAACCTAAAATGTTATAATTTAAATTCGAGTATTGATTTTGATCACCCACAGGGTATGTCAATTCTGTATTTGACAAGCTTTGAATATGTTCTTTTAATGTTTTATCCCCTTGTGATATAGATACTTGACCATCATTTGTAGAAAGACCACTTGTATGATTCAGTAAATGTAGAATGGTGATTTTTTTAGATGCCTCTTCATCTGCAATTTGAAACCAAGGTATGTAGGATTGCACTTGTTCTTCTAGATTGATTTTTCCTTGTCCCACTAACTGCATAATGGCAAGAGCTGTGAACGATTTAGTAGTCGACCCAAGAACAACTGGCGTTTGCGATGTCATTTCTGTCCCATCTGGGTTCGAAACACCATATCCTTGCAAGTATTCCACTTGATCTCCCTTTACGATGGCCAATGAAGCACCAGGAATGTTCAGTCTCTCTATCTCCTTTGTCATAAACTCATCAATAGTAGAAATATCCAGATTACCATTTGTAGACTCATTATCGTTTGCAAATACAACTCCGTTAACACTTCTCATTAGCATTAGTATGACGATTAAAATTATTTTACCGATTATAAATTGTTTTTTTTGCATAATCTCATTTTCCTTTAACTGTGAATTTTATTATTTGACTTTGTTATCTAGTACATAAAACATTGTGTAAATACTGTTAGTCATTTTAGTTATTAGCACCTTCCTAATTTAAATAACTTTCCAACTATAGTATATACGTGACTAATATAGAAAAGGTTTCGAAATAACAATCCACCTTCAGTGTAAAAATGTTTTTTGTGAAATTATTTCCAATATGCGGATTTACTTCCGCCACTACGGCATGTTATGGACTTACACCCGTTAGAGAAGAGCGCTGTCAAGCACACAAAAAAACCGCCACACGTGATGTGCGACGGTACAATTAAATCAAATTACATTTTTTCTGGTGCAGAAACACCAACAAGTTTCAGGGCGTTGGCAATGGTTGTGCGGGTCGCTGTGATTAGTGCGAGTCGTGCTTCCGATAACTTTGGATTTGATGGATCCAATACTTTTTCTGCGTTGTAAAAACTGTGGAATGTTGCAGCGAGTTCTTGGATATAGGTTGTGACGCGATGCGGGACGCGCATTCTTGCTGCATCGCTAATCACTTGCGGGAAGTCTCCGATTTTCTTCTGCAATTCCAATTCTTTCTCTGCTTGCAATAAAGAGATGTTGTCCACGGACGCCGATAAGTTGGATTCGTCGGCTTGTCGCAAGATTGAAGAGATACGTGCATGCGCATACTGTGCATAATACACCGGGTTTTCATTGGACTGCGAGATGGCTAAATCTAAATCGAAGTCCATTTGAGAATCGCCGGAACGCATTGCGAAGAAGTATCGGACTGCATCCAACCCAACGTCTTCAACAAGTTCGCGCAATGTCACTGCTTTGCCTGTCCGTTTACTCATCTTGAATTTTTCGCCGTCTTTATACAATTGCACCATTTGGGCTACACTTACTTCAAGCGTATCGTTGCCGTAACCAAGTGCTTCAATTGCCGCTTTCATTCGCGGAATATAGCCGTGGTGGTCTGCGCCCCAAATGTTGATAAGCTTATCGAAACCACGATACAACTTATCTTCATGGTAAGCGATATCTGGCGTCAAATACGTGTAGGTACCGTCATTTTTAATGAGCACACGGTCTTTGTCATCGCCAAATGTCGTTGAACGGAACCAAGTAGCACCATCCTCTTCAAAGACATGGCCATTTGCACGTAATTTATCGAGTGCTATGTCGATTTTACCGTTTTCATACAGCGATGTTTCCGAGAACCAATTGTCGAATGACACACGGAAATCTGTGAGGTCTTTCTTTAATTTATCCAACTCATAGTGAAGCCCGTATTCACGGAAAAATGCATAACGTTCTTCGTCCGAAACATTGATATATTTATCGCCGAATTCCTCTGCAAGCTGTTTTCCGAGCGCAATGACGTCGGGTCCTTGATAGCCGTCTTCAGGCATTTCTTTGTCCAAACCAAGTGCTTGAAAATAGCGTGCTTCAACGGATTGTGCGAGGTTATGTACTTGATTTCCCGCGTCGTTAATATAATATTCACGTGCGACATTATAACCTGCAAAGTCAAGTACGTTACATAGCGAGTCACCTAGGGATGCCCCACGTGCATGCCCTAAATGGAGATCACCTGTTGGGTTCGCTGAGACGAATTCGACTTGAATTTTCTCATTCGCACCAAAAGTTGAACGGCCATAATTTTCACCTTGTTCAAGAACCATTTTCACGACGTCGCCTAGATAATCGTTTTTCAGTTTTATGTTCATAAAACCTGGACCTGCAATTTCAATTGACTCGATCGATGTTGCCGACGTGTCCAATTTCTCAAGAATCGCTTCTGCAATAGCGCGCGGTGGCTTTTTCGCCAATTTCGTTAGCTGCATAGCAATGTTTGTTGCATAGTCACCGTTCTCCTTACTTTTCGGTGATTCTAGCATAATGTCCGGCATGTCCGTAGCTTCTGCAAGTCCTGCTTGAATCACTGCTTCACGCAATGCTGATTTGACCTCGTTTTGAATCTTTTCTACCGCGTTCATAATGTTCCCTCCCTGTATGTAATTGTCAATTTGTATGTTCCGAGTGGCGATCCGTCCGCATGCAATCCGTAGTGCACCTTGAATTCCCCACCCGTGCCACCTTGTTCTTCTTTGTGCTCGAGCCGATGTGTTTTGACAATTAAATTGAATGACGCTGGTCCGTTGCCATATGATCCCGCCCGGTCCTCCGCTGCGACAACGAACGGCAATCGCATGTTGACTGCACCTTTTCGCATGATAAGTGCATCTTCCGCGTCGAGCTTGACAGTCGTTCGTATCAAGTTGCCACTTTGCTGTTCTTCATATCTCAAATAGGATTTGCCCTTTTTTTCGATGAGCTGTCCTAGTAGTTTCAACTCATGTACTTCCTCATCTTGCCCGGGATGCTGGATTGACGAATGGAGCCGGATGTTTACTTTTCTTTCACTATCCTGCGATTCCATACGCTCACCGCCCTTTTCTTGAATATATCTTCTTAGTATACCTTTTTTCGTGCATACATTTCAATCTATCTCAGGAAGTAGATGTTTTTATTGTCGTTCCGTTTAATCTCATTCCATCCATCACATACTGAAGGCATCGAAACGGACGGGACGGGATCGTATGCGGAGGACAGTGTATTTAAAAAAGAGAAAGAAGCGCGTGCTATTACGGCGATGGTTATTACTGACGGTCACACTGTTGACTGCGGTAGCTACCATTTTTCTATCGTTGCGGCTGTACGCACAAATTACGGGTGCTCCCTCTTTAAGTGTGCCGAAAGCCTCTGTTTTTCTCGATAAAAACGGCAAGCAGATTGGCGACCGTTTTTCCGCGGAACGCCGTTACTGGATCAGTCTCGATGAGATGTCACCTTTCCTACTGGATGCTGTAATTGCAACGGAGGATAAAAATTTCTATACCCACAATGGATTTGATTATAAACGGATTGCAGGTGCAGTTCTAAAAGATGTCAAAACACGTAGGAAAGCTGAGGGAGCCAGCACGATTACCCAGCAATATGCGCGCAATCTTTATTTGACACATGAAAAAACGTGGAAACGGAAAATCAATGAAGCACTCTATGCGTATCGGATGGAAATTTTTTACGACAAGAATGTCATCTTGGAAGGCTATTTGAATACTGTTTACTTCGGCCACGGCATGTATGGGGCTGAGGCGGCAAGCAAATTTTATTTCGGAAAGCCGGCAAAAGATTTGACACTTGAAGAGGCTGCTGTCATTACTGCGATTGCGAAAGGACCTTCAGTCTACTCCCCAATCGAAAATCCCGAGAAGTCAAGGGAGCGGCAAATGCTTGTGCTGTCGCTGATGGAGGCGCAGGGTTATATTACGGCACGGCAAGAAGAACGAGCAAAAAACGAAGCGATTGTGTTGAAGACGCGCGAGTGGGTAGCAACGGATCGCGTCGCCCCTTATTTTTTGGATGAAGTGTGGCGTGAAGCTGAAAAAGTGCTGACTACGAAAGGACGCTATCCGGCAGAAGGTGGCTGGACAATCCGAACAACATTGGATCCGCATCATCAGCAAACGGCGGAAGAAATGATTGCCAAATGGATGCCTGATAACGAATTGCAAATGGGATTTATGTCGATTGAACCAGGAACCGGAGCTGTCACTTCACTTGTGGGCGGGGTTGATTATACCGAAAGTTCGTTCAATCGGACGACACAAGCGAAGCGCCAACCCGGTTCTGCGATGAAACCCATCTTATATGCAGCAGCACTTGAAGATGGATTTAACCCACTCACTTTTTTATCGACCGAAAAAACAATCTTTACGTATGATGAAGGACGCTCGACGTATGAACCGAATAACGTTAACGGAAAGTTCGCCGACCACCCTATCTCACTGGCACAAGCAATTGCTATTTCAGATAATATCTTTGCGGTAAAAACACTAGAAGAAATCGGCTATAAGCAGTTCAGTAAAATGACGGAACGTCTTGGCATTGAAGCCAAATTCCCTAATTCACCCGCCATCGCATTAGGTACAGCAGATGTCACACTTTTCGATATGACAAATGCATATAACCGGATTGCCTCTGGCGGAGTTCGAATTGAACCGATGACGATTCTGTCGATAACTGACTCTGAGGGGAAAACGGTATACGAACATCCGAAGCAGGGCAAAAAACGAGTTTTATCAGAACAAGATTCTTTCGTGCTCACACATCTCATGACTGGAATGTTCGATCCGGTATTCAATGATTACACCGCTTCTACGGGACTATCGATGCGTCAAAAACAGACGAGGCCTTACGCTGCGAAGTCGGGAACGACGATTTCGGATCAATACCTAATTGGATTTAGCCCATCACTCACTGCCGGCATTTGGACTGGTTTCGACAAAGGGAAGCAACTGACGGAATCGAAGGATAAAGCCGCTTCAAAAAAGATATGGATTGACTTTATGGAAGAGGTCCATCGCGGTAAGCCGCCTGAGCCATTCAACCCGCCAAAAGGTGTAAACGGCGTCGTCATTGATGTTGAAACGGGCGGCATCGCAGTGGATGGATGTGAGAAACAACGGCTTGTCTACGTGAAAGAGAAGGATATGCCACAGAAGTTATGTACGGATAAGTCGTTAAGAGAGAAACGTTCTTCAGGAAAGAGCGATGGGAAGACATTTGATTTGTTTCCATTTTCGTTTTTTGAGTGATTGTGATTGTGTAGATTGGTCGTTTGTGCGATGGAATTGGTCGCTTGTGCGGGGGGATTGGTCGCTTGTGCGGGGGAATTGGTCGCTTGTGCGGGGGGATTGGTCGCTTGTGCGGGGGAATTGGTCGCTTGTGCGGGGGATTGGTCGCTTGTGCGGGGGAATTGGTCGCTTGTGCGGGGGAATTGGTCGCTTGTGCGGGGGAATTGGTCGCTTGTGCGGGGGAGCAACTAGTTGTTAATTCAAATCAAAAAAGCCTTCCTTCCTTAAATTAAAGGAGGGAAAGCTTTTTTACCGTTCAAGGCGACCTGTCGACTAGTGTATCATGCTTGGGTTTGAATGATACAATAGACAACAGGGGATGCGCAATTCCGGTTGTCCTAGCTTACAATTGCAAGCTGTAATTTCAGTGTACTGCCTTTCAAGCTGACATTCAACCTCAGAAACCGATGTATACGATAAGTTTCACAAATTGTTCATAATTCAGGGGAGTCGACACTCAAATCGATATGCAGTTTTGGTTCACTGCGATCCCATATTTCCTTATTGTGGCTGGACAGAAATTCAGTTAAAATATTCTTGGATTTAGCATCCATATGGTCGACAATAATATGGCGTTTCATCGATTTATCCATCCTGTTCACATGATCTGCCAACACTTTATATCCTCGACGTTTTTCTCGATTAACAACCATTTCACAAGCCGTGACACCCGCATAGTAAGGACCGTTTTCTTTGAAATCAATCGTAACCCAAACGAGCCAATAAGGTTTTCCACCTTCGGAATCTTCGCGATTCAAGGTAAATTTGATGCCGCGCTCCGTATCGCTCCTCGCGTGCATTGCGCCAATTTCGATCCGCGCAACACCTTCGTCGACGTCGATTATGACAGGTGATACGTTTTCCAGTGACAATGATCCGATTCCAAATCCTTTATGTCCGTCTGTTGGATCGTCTTTTATGATTGTGAAGCCCATTTTTTGTTTTGGTTTCTGCTCATTTCCCATTCATTTCTCGCCTCCAAATCTGTTAGTATATATACTATAACGGATATCTAGGGGAAGGGGGAAATGGAATGCCATATGTAACAGTAAAAATGCTTGAAGGCCGCACAGAGGAACAGAAACGCGCGCTTTGTGAAAAAGTAACGGAGGTTGTCTCCGAAACGACAGGCGCACCTATTGAAAATGTCGTCGTCTTCATCGAAGAGATGCCGAAAAACCATTATGCGGTTGCCGGAAAACGTTTGAGCGATAAATGATATTTTAAAAAGCTGGCCCACTGTAACGAAATTTCACGTTACGACGGGTCAGCTTTTTTCACTGAACCGAGCACTTCGGCAATTCATCGATGAACCCAAATGCAGCGGTCATTTCGTCTTCAGTGAAGTTTAATTTATTTTTCACGATATGGACTTTGGCAATTTGCTCATCCGTTTCAAGATGGTCGAAATACAACAGTGTCGATACCAGCTCCAGGAAGCGGGAACTTTTGACGTTCAGCAAATCGATGCACGTCGTTAATAAATCATGCGGTGTATTTGTTGTTTCAAGGAAGCTTGTCCCCTCTTCTGTCACGTGATAGCTATATTGAACGTACGATCCTTTATCGACACATTGTTCCGCAAGAAATCCCATTTCACAAAGTTCCTCCACGCGTAGTGTCAATTCTTCCGAGTAGGGGCCGTACATGTGAAGCTCGTATTTTTCAGCGAATGGAAAATTCATTTTTTTTGCGATATAAATCATTTTCTGCAACTTTTTTCGTCCATTCACTTCATTTGCCATCGAAATGAACTGTACAATCTTGGCATGTTCTTGTAGCAAAACTCCCACCCTCTCCTAGTTTTTCAGCATATGTAAAATCCGCTCGTACAGAGGATTCTGCTCTTTTCCTTCTAGTAATACGTCTTCTGGAAAGTAGATTTTATGGTCTGTCCGTCGTTTACCCGAAATCGCATCTACTATATCCGATGAACGTGACAACTCGCTTAATTCACCAGTTGGCATCTGTAAATAGATTGGTATTCGTTCGTTTTCCTCACCTGGCCTGTAGAAATCATACGGCAAATCAGACGATGAATCCGCCAGCAAATAATATTCCGGATCAAGCCCTGCTTCCCTGAATAACTGCTCTAGTTCACCGATTTTACGATATTCTGTTGCCGGATCAAATTCTGCACACTGGAATAATTTCCGATTAATAAAACGGTAACAGAGGTCTGCTACTATCGTATCCTCTTCTTTCATCCATACTTGAAAATACGTAAGCAAAATACTTTCATCAAGTGCGATATAATCCTCAAGTTCAAATGTCCTATCAAAAAACGAACGAAAATGAACAGGCTCATGCGAAAATACATACCCGTTTTCATGTAAATATTTTGCACGGTGCAATATTTTTATCAAAATGACTTCTGCACTGCGTGAAACTGGATGGAAATAGACTTGCCAATACATCTGGTACCGACTCATGATGTAATCTTCCACCGCATGCATGCCACTATACTTAATGACCGCCTGCTCTTCCGTTGGTCGCATGACACGCAAAATACGCTCCATATCAAAGTGACCATACGACACGCCCGTATAATAGGCATCTCGCTGCAAATAATCCATTCGATCTGCATCGATTTGACTTGAAATAAGACTCACAACTAGCTTATCCGGATAGGTTTTCCCAATGACATCCGCCACTTTTTGCGGAAAATCAGAGCCTACACGTCGAAGTACCGCGTTCACTTCCGTATCCCCTAGCAAAATTCGCTGTGTAAAATGCTCATGATCTAGATTAAATACTTTTTCAAACGCATGCGAAAACGGACCGTGTCCAAGGTCGTGTAGCAATGCTGCACAAAGTGTGACAAGCCGCTCATCATCATTCCACTCAGGTCTACCGCTGAAACCGTCGTCAATAATTCGGCGCACGATTTCATAGACACCGAGTGAATGTTGGAATCGACTATGCTCTGCTCCATGGAACACAAGATAGGTCGTACCAAGCTGCTTAATCCGACGAAGGCGCTGAAATTCCCGTGTACCAATTACGTCCCAGATCACTTTATCATGCACGTGAATATAGCGGTGCACCGGATCTTTGAACACTTTTTCTTCGACTAACTTTTCATCTTTGTACGCCATGGTGCACCTCCATCAACTCATTCCTCTTAGTATAGTCCAAAAAATAGTTCCGAGAAAGATGGAAAAAGGTTCATTCGCCAGAATTATTAATAGAATCCTTTTGTCCTTATGAATAAAGTAGTGTAACTCTGTCCACACTGACCGTAGAAAGAGACTATGAACATATGACAGGAGGCACGGAAATGGTGAAAGTTAGACAGGATGCTTGGATAGAAGAGAATGATACTTTATTGGCAGACACGGTATTACGACATGTGCGGGAGGGCAGCACGCAACTCAGCGCTTTCGAAGAGGTTGGAGATGCACTAGACCGAACAGCCGCGGCTTGCGGATTCAGATGGAATGCCGTCGTGCGACGCGATTATGAAAAAGAGCTCGTTGAAGCAAAAAAAGAACGCAAGCAGGCAATACGTGTACTTGGAAAAGACTTCAAACGACGTGGACAACAATTGTATACGCCCATGCAAGGTTCTGAGGATGAGCATAAAGTATCCGTCCCATTATCGGCATTATCCCTAGATACAGTCATCGCCTATCTCGTTCGAATGCACCATACAGGCGCTGGTGACAATGAATCATTGCGCTGGAAACAGACTTTAAGAATTGCAAATGAAAAGGCGGAAAAGCTTGAAAAGGAAATTGAAAAACTCCGTCAAGAAAATAAAACACTCCGCGATGACTATGAACAGTTCGTCCAAATCATGAATCGTGCACGTCGTCTCGTTACATTTGAGGATGATGCAGAGCGTACTGCACCTGTATTCAAGATGGAACAAAACGGAAACCTTGTAATAAAAGAACCACCGATGAACCACTAATCGGTGGTTTTTCTTTTGTGCGAATAGAGATTTTTCCACTTGGATGAAGACTAAAAGGCGGCCTACCCCCTTCCGAGGCCACTGAAAAAGTCATTAACTCACAAAAACTAAAAACCAATTCCCAAAGTCGGAGAGACTTTCATGTGATTTGTGGGGATTAACTGTGAATATTAGTAACGAAACACATGTGAAGTGGGAGTCTTTTTGTGCTGGTTTTTGAAAACGTGAGTTTTTCAGTGGCTGCCCCCTTCCTGGGAGTTAACCGCTTTTCATTCTCTTGCCAGCATTTTTTTATTCCGCTCAACAACTCGATTTAAATAGAACATATACAGTTCCATTTCTTCCGGGTTCAAGCCGCCCATTACAATGTTGTCGGCGAGGGAACGTAACAATAATTGGGCACGTATGACAACGTCGCTCACTATGATGGGCATCTCGAGCAATTCAGCAAGAGACGCCATTACGTCGGGTTTGATGGCCGGGTAAGCGAATTTCGTTTCGTCTCCTTGCAATCCAATTTCATACAAATCCCGTATTAATGTTGCGCGTTCTGCCCCGCTTCCTTCAACACAAAGATACACTTGGACAGCGATTCCTTGCCGTAATCTACGCTGTGAAATACCCGCAAATTTACGACCTCCGATGCTTAGATCATAGGAACCCGGACAATAGGAACCTACGATTTCATATGCTTCAATTTGATCTCCTACTTCAGGAAATAGCATGCGAACGAACGACAACATCACTTCATAGCCTGCTGGAATATCGATTGATGAATCATGTTCGGACAATACAATTGATAGATTCAACACACCTTCATCCAACACGACGGCAAGTCCACCTGAGTTGCGAACAATCGCTTGGTAGCCAACTTTTTCGAGCATTGGAATAGCTTCATCGATATGCGGCAGGCGATGATCCTGGATACCAAGAACGACGGTGCGGTTATGTACCCACGATCGGATGGTCGGCACACTCATCTGCTGGCCGACAAGGTGGCAGAGTGTATCATCCATCGCAAACGATTCTAGCGCAGAACGGGTACGAGCTGTATTCGATTCATCCACAAATCGCCATTCAGGGATGCGTAAAAATGATTCGTATTGTGACATTTCATATTCTCCTGATCATAGACTTTTTGGCGGGATAACCCCCTCACCAAGGGCTGTTCTACATTAGTACCGTTGTTTCCTTATTCTTAGCATACACGACTTCGGTTAGCGTTGAAACCCATAGACTACGTGTCAAATTCGTGACAACGACCCTTCTGAATCAACTTCTTCAAACGGTTATGCTACACTGATTTTAGTAGCAAATTCATTGATGAGGGGATTTGAATTCATTTGAACGAAGCAGCAATTACACTCGATGGTTGGTATGTATTACATGATTTGCGCTCGATGGACTGGGCGTCATGGAAATTGATTTCTAAAGAAGAACGTCAGGCGGCGACCGATGAGTTTCTTGTCTACCTTGAGAAGCTTCAAAAAGCGGATGATGACAAAACGGGAGGCCATGCTTTCTATACTATTATCGGTCAAAAAGCAGACTTCATGCTAATGACATTGCGTCCGACGATGGACGAACTACAAGAGCTTGAGGCGGAATTCAATAAACTCGCAATCGCGGACTTCACAGTTCCAGCGTATTCATACGTTTCTGTCGTTGAACTGTCGAATTATCTCGCAGGTGAATCAACTGAAGATCCGTACCAAAATCCACATGTGCGCGCACGCTTGTATCCTGAATTACAACGTAGTCAGTACATTTGTTTCTACCCGATGGACAAAAAACGCGACGGTGACGATAACTGGTATATGCTCGATATGGACAAGCGCAAAGCGTTGATGCGCGACCACAGCATGATTGGCCGCAGCTACGCAGGCAAAGTGAAGCAAATCATTTCAGGTTCTGTCGGTTTCGACGATTACGAATGGGCAGTGACGTTGTTCTCGGATGACGTTCTTCAATTCAAGAAACTTATCTATGAAATGCGTTTTGACGAAGTGAGCGCACGCTATGGCGAATTCGGCTCGTTCTTCGTTGGTACTATTTTAGATGGGGATAAAAAAGCATCGTTTTTTAATATGTGAATGAAATTTAAAAGAGCGTAAACCTACTCTGTAATATTAAAGACAAGTAATTGTACATGATGTTTTATTACATCATAGCTTGTTTATAATGTTACACACATTATAAAAATGCACATTACTAAAAGTAAATTTTAGTGGTGTGCATTTTTATTTCGGCTAATTATTTCACCTAGTTTTATTAAAAGGTTAAACATTTTACAATTACGAAGAAAAACATTAAAGTGAAACGAATGTTCCTTGTGGGAGGTTAATAATTGTATTGGTATGAGTATTGTCCGAAACATGTTAAAAGTAAATATCAGCTATTAGTATTTAAAGATAACCAGCCCTTTCTACCTTTAACAGACTATTACCAAGATTGTTTAGGGCGAATTGATAAGAGTTCTGCAACATCCTATTTAAAGTGCTTATTACCCTTTTTTAAGTGGCTAGAGGAAGAAAGTAACTATCAGGGAAACCGAGTGCAATGGAATGAATCGGAAGGAAAGATACGTGTAGCTGTTGAGGATTATTTACAGCATGAAATGAGCTGTAAAGTTCGTGATAAGGACTCATTTCGTTTTGTGAATTTAACAAATAAAAGCCCTACTACCATTAGTCGTTTTTTATCGGCACTAAAGTCATTTTACAAGTCTATGATTCGCTTAAAATACTATCCGCATCATAACCCTTTAATTGATGGGCAAGCTATTCTGCATAGCTATAAAGAAGAAGTAAGAGGTGTTCGAGAAGATAAACCTAGAATGCCTTCAGTTGCAGGAACAGAAGATCCTGTCATTCACCGAAGATTAACAGATTCCTACTTTAAAATCATCAATGAAGAATGGCAGCCCAAAATTATTGATGATATGAATTTACCTTATCAAGTTTATCAAGCAGGGAAAAAAGTAAATTGGTCGCAACGTGAAATGATTATAGCTCGTATGCTATTCGAAACGGGAGCAAGGACATCGGAAATTATTGAACTAACCGTTGGAGATTATCGTCAGCGTAGAAGTCATCAAGAGGTTAGCACGTTTAACAAAGGGAGTCATGGTAGGAAGATCAAGTTCCTACGCTTTAGTAAAGATACTGTCAAACGATTGTTTCACTATATAGACACCGAGAGAAAATCCTATGATGAAAACCATTTAGGATTTGAACAATTGCCTGACGATGCACCAATCTTCTTATCTGCAAATGGAACAGCATTTACTTATCATGCTTGGTATTATCATTGGAATCGAGCAATGAAAGTTAATGAATTAAGTTTCAACCCACATAAAGCAAGACATTGGTTTGTCACTTCTCGCCTGAGAGAAATTCATAACATTTCCATAAATGATGTTGAAATTCAACAGCGTAAAAACGAATTGATTAAATATATGAGATGGAAAAATCCAGATACCATGAACATATACGAACATCATTTTGACGAAGCAAAACATCGAGAAGCTCATGAAAATATGATGGAACAAATGGCACAAAGAGAGCGAGATTATACTAAGCAGCATAAATCTTCTGGAAAACCAAAGCTGGCAGTCATTGAAACAACAAAGATTGAACTAGTAGATGAAGACTTACAAGAGTTATTAGAAGGGTTGGAATAAAATTGGCTGACGCAACACAACTAAGACCAGCGACGGAATGGTATGATAAGTGGCTTGGAAAAATGGATACAAAGTTGATGTGCCTGAAGAACGGTCGAAGCGAGTTTTTAATCGACAAAGTAGATCAACGGAATCTTAAATACCTTAATAATAATTGCTTAAATTTTGATTGGAAGTATCATCTTTTATTGATTATATTAATCGAAACAGCTCAAAATAAAGATGCCACAACTATTAAAACAATCATCGGGACCTTAAGCACTCGATTTAAAGATATTTTCAATCATTTTAACATTACTAGATTTTTAGACTTCGATCCGAATGTTCATTTATATGGATATTTAAAAGGCGAGATTTTCCCTAACGATTCCAACAACAAAAGAAGCGAGTTGTTGAAATGCTATAGTGGAACCGAGTACACTACACAAAAATGGATGTATAACAACTTATCTCTTGAAGAACAAGAATATTTTAAACTGTTTCTATTGCAACCTATTTCGTTTGACCTAAGAGGTTTTTCATTTCGAAAGTTAGCAAAAGAACAAGCTCAAACTATTCGTAAAGATGAAACAGATGCTATTGTTCCAATGCTTCCAACGATACGTGCAGAAGCAAACTTACGATGGAATCAGATGAAAAGACTACGTGATGCCTTTCATCAACAAATACAGGAGGTAGAAACTAAATCATTATCACTACCAATTGAGTTTTTCTACAATGAACCCGAACGTATCGGGGAGAGATTTCATTTTCGTTTATGGGATAAACCATCCTTTGTATTGCATCACCAAATACATTTTTCAGAAACTATTATAAAATTAGCGACACAGAAGAAAGCAACTTATTCTGATAAAAATAATGCTTATTTCATTGAGTTTATTCGTGCTGAATCAATAGAGGACGAATCAGAGGGAGAGGGTCTTTGGTTTAATGAATTGATTGAATTTAACGTTCTAGGAGATTGGTACAAAAATAGACCGATTGAAGAACATGAGCGTATTTTAAAGTTTTTATCTTTATGGGGCTATGGACAAGAACATCAGCAAAAGCAACAGCCCTCTCCATTTTTTCTCATCATAAAGGTATTTTAACACCGTCAACTTTTGTTACTTTGCACAAAGACAAAGCACAAGGTTTATTAATTGATATTGAGCCATTTTATACAGCTTGTACATTTGGTCTATTAGCAACAGATATTTTAACAACCACTGGTGCAAGATTAAATGAATTACTTCAAATTAATAATACGAAAGAATGTATCCTTATAAAAAAGGTTAAAGAGAAGTTGCATTTCTCATTTCAAGCTATCCCTAAAGGACGAGATTCATTAGAAGAATTTTATATAAGCAAACAGACTATGGAGCATATTCAAACCGTAGCAAGATTACTAAAAGAGCATTATGCTGTTGAGAAAATTCCAAGTAATTTATACAGAGGTGATAGAAAGCATCTTTTTCGTGAGCCTATGCCTTATTATTTTCAATACGAAGGTAATGCAATGAAATATGATGCCATATACAGCTCCATTCGATTCCTCCTTCATGGATTGGTTCTTGAAACACAAAGCGGTAAGCCTGTAACAATCAAGACGCACCTTTTACGACATGCTTTTGCAACAGAGGCAGTCCAGCGACAAAACGTGAATATTGATATTGTCGCCAAGCTGTTACATCAAAGGGATTTGAATGTAACAGCTTATTACTCCGCACCAACACCATCGCAAATCGCTGAATTAGTAAGTGAATTACATGATGTCATTTCACGCTATGTCGATATTGATGATGCATATTTAAGAAGTCCTAAAGAGTTACAACAGCAATTTGATGAACATGCTGAAAAAGTTGGGGTGTATAACAAAGTATTAGGTGGTACTTGCGTGACCGATTTCGTGTGTCCAACTAAAATGCAATGTCTGGGTTGTAAAGCAAAAGTACCAGAACCAGACCAAGAGAATGAACTTTTAGAAGTTATTCAGTTGTCAAAAGATATGGAGAAACGCTTCAAGCAAATGGGGTTAGAAGTTGAAGTTCGTAAAGCAAAAGAAATGGCGAAGCAAGCTAAGATCGAATTAAAAGAAATTTATTTGATAAAAAAATACAGAGAGGAACGTCATTATGAACCAGCAACAAAGCGTAATCCATTCAGATAAGCGGCAATGGCTTGAAAAAGTGCATCAGCAACGTAAGAATCGTTCACTTACTATCGGTATTCAAACGATTAACTTTCTTGTAGAACTAGGAATTCCCGTAACTTATCACAACATTAGTGAGCATTCAAAAGCAGTTGATGAAAAAGGAAAAGGTATCCATCAAAATACGATTAAACGTAATGAGCTCAACTTTCGCACACTGAAATCGGCAAATAAGCCTTGATATAACTGGGTAAACCGGCCATCCATTGCTGTAGTTGATTTTCGACTAGTTTTTTGAGTTTGGAATTGGTCTTTTTCAGGACATCCTGAAAAAGCTCGATCAACTGCTGTAAAGCGACAGCCCAATCCAGTTCATTTACTTCA
>NZ_JADBEL010000017.1:0-36624 GCF_014873855.1 Sporosarcina limicola
AAGATTTTCATCTCATTCAACAACCTTTCCGTTTTAGTATTCCTATACCCGAAAAGTGTTAAGTTGAAGCATTCCCCAAATGAGCGTAAGAGCCAATCTTACCTGCAAGCCCCCCAAACGTCATCGGGATAATATGTATATCAATGATTTGACCAATCATCAGCGGACCCAGTAGCGTTAAAGCCGAGCTAATGAAAACGAGCGCAAGGACTGTAATAAGTAGGCCGCGTTGTTCATCGACAAGCTTCCAAATCCGATGGAGAACGGATTTCCAATCACTCGCACGTTCCTTCTTTTTCCTACCCGGACCTTTAATATCCTCTTTATTTATAATCGGTTCGTAGCCGAATGGTTTACGAATTGTCTTTAGCATCGGACGCCACCTCCTCTTCCGATTGAGATTCAGCTATTTTTCGATAAAGTGCGGATTGCCTCATTAAATCGGCATGCGATCCGTAGCCAACCACTTGTCCTTCATCGAGCAGCAGGATTTTATCCGCCCCTTGAGCTGTCCGGATTTTCTGCGTTACAACGAGCATCGTCGCCTCTTCCCCATCAAGCGCATCCCATAATGCCATTTCCGTTTTCACGTCGAGTGCACTGGTACTATCATCGAGAATGAGGATTGACGGTTTCCGCACAAGCGCCCGCGCGATAGATAAACGCTGTTTCTGTCCACCTGATAAGTTGACACCTTTTTGCCCGACACGTGTCCCATATTTTTGCGGGAACAAATCGATGGACTCATGAATCTGTGCTTTTTTCGCCGCCTCTTCCAATTCATCGACCTGCGCTTCGATATCGCCCCATGATAGATTTTCCAAAATCGACCCTGTAAATAAAATCGATTGCTGCGGTACAAGCCCAATGGTGTCGCGTAAATCTTTCAACGGCCACTCCTTCACCCCAATACCACTAACATAGATTTCCCCTTCGGTCGCTTCAAAAATGCGCGGAATGAGATTCAACAATGTAGATTTCCCTGAACCCGTTGCCCCCATAATCGCAAGTTTTTCTCCAGCAGAAACATGGAACGACACCCTATCAAGGATTGGCTCCGGTTTACCCGGATAGTTGAATGACACGTTTTCAAAGCGTAATTCGCCACCCAACTGTCTCAATCCCGTACTCTCCGAATTATGGATTTCCAGGTCTTCATTCGCAACGAGCACTTCCTCCATCCGCTCAGAAGATGCTTTCGCACGAGAGAACGCAACGATAATAAAAGCGAACATTGAGAATGCCCCTGTCATCCGCATCGCATAGTTGACGATGGCTACCAATTCCCCGACTTGTGCGCCGCCGTCACGTACTTCAATCGCGCCGAACCATAGCACAGCCATCAAACTGATGTTCATAACAAACAATAGAGCCGGTAAAATCAGCTCCATCATTCGCATCGCCGTCACCGTATCTTTTCTCAATAAATCCGCCACTTTTGAAAAGCGACTCGCCTCATACGTCCCGCGTAAATACGCTTTGATTAACCGGACTGCCTGTAAATTTTCTTGCATAACCCGATTGACTCGATCAAGCCTTTCCTGAACCCGCGCAAAATAAACGACACCCTTTTTCGCCATAAAATAAAGAAAAAAGAATAAGAACGGAGCACCCATTACAAGATAGAGTGCTAACTTTGCGTTGACGACGAACGCCATGATTAAACTCCCAATTACAAGTAACGGCGCGCGCATCATAATGCGAAGTCCCATGAACAGAACGTTCTGCACCATTGTCACGTCACTCGTCAACCGTGTGATTAAACCCGATGTAGGAAAACGTAAAAAGGTCGCCATGGAAAAAGCTTGTACTTGACGAAACAGCGCTTGCCGTAGATCGAACCCAAAACTTTGTGCCGCATGGGCAGCGAAATAAGAATTTATTATCCCGGAAAAGAAGGCGACGAATGAGAGTGCCATCATGACAATTCCCCATGTCCATATAACGTTTACATTTTCCGCTAGAATCCCATCGTCGATGATTTTCGCGATTAGAAGCGGTTGGATTAACTCTACGGATAACTCGAGTAGCATGAGAAATAAAGCAATTACGATTGGCCATTTATATGGTTTTGCATAAGAAAAAACTGTCTTCATCTTCCCAACCCCCAAAAACTCTTTCGTTTCACGAATCATTTTTCTATTTCTTCTATTATGCCATAGGTTCGAGGGTGTGCATAGCCAAGATAACTGATCTTTGGATATTTTTGAATAAATAATAGCAAGGGTGCACTTGGGTACTAATCCCAATTCCTCTTCCTATTCAGTTGTAATTTTTGTCGAAATGACATATAGTACATTACAACAGTAATGCACTAACTACTAGGAGGTGACGTGAATGTTCGACATGGATGCTTCAAAACTGATTTATATACAAATTGCAGACTGGATTGAAACTGAAATCATCGATAGGACACTTAAACCAGATGAAAAAGTCCACTCACAATACCAGCTTGCAGAGCTTTTCAATATCAATCCTGCTACAGCGGGAAAGGGGCTGACATTATTGCTTGAAGCCAAAATTCTATACAAACGACGCGGTCTTGGAACATTCGTCGCACCCGATGGCCGTGAAAAACTACTTGCTAAACGAAAAGAAGAGACTTTGCGAAAACTGATTACAAAACTGCTTGACGAGGCGCGATTGCTTGATGTCGATGATAACCAACTGCTATCCATGATTGAGGCGGAGCGTGATAGGAAGAAGGAGGGTCTACTATGACAGTCATTAAGTTCAACAACGTTACAAAATCATATCGAACTCACTCGGTGCTGGATCATATGGACTTCACCATAGAAGAAGGCGTTCTTACAGGTGTCATCGGCCGGAACGGTGTCGGCAAATCGACACTTATGAAAATTTCAGCCGGATATATCCAAGCAACTTCAGGGGAAGTCCAGGTTTTTTCGGAAAATCCTTTCAATAGTTTAAAAGTGTCTGCGAATTCAATCCTCGTGGATGATACGATGAGTTTTTCCGACAAACTATCGCTCTCTGATATTTTGAAAGAAGCGAATCGTTTCTATTTAAATTGGGACGCGCAACTTGCACAGCGACTGTTTGATTACTTCAGTTTCCACCCGGACGTACGCCACAAGCATTTATCTAAAGGGAAAAAGAGCACATTTAACGCCATCATCGGCATCGCTTCCCATTGTCCGTTGACAATTTTCGATGAACCGACAACCGGCATGGATACAGCCGTGCGGAAAGATTTTTATCGTGCATTATTGAAAGATTACATTGCCAATCCGCGGACAATTCTCTTATCTAGCCATCACCTTGAAGAAATCGAAGACTTGCTTGAGGATATTCTTTTAATCCACGATGGCAAAATTCGTTTTCACGGTCCAATTACAGATTTGCAGGAGATGCTCGTCAAATTAGTTGGTAAAAAAGTGAATGTCCTTGCACACACTTCAAAAAGAACTATTTTCGGAAGCCAAGTAAATGGTGCCTATAGCGAGGTTCTTGTAGAAAATAAATTCACAGCCGATGAAAAAATAAGATTAAGCGAAGAGGGCATCAAAATGATTCCTGTCTCCGCAAACGACGCATACGTTGCGTTAACAACAGGTGCGAAAGGAGGAATCGATGATGTATTTAACAGAACCGCGACTGACTGATATCGTAAAAAAACAATTCCTTTATAAATTAAATGCTTATACAGGCGTGTTTAGCTCTTTGCTCATTATGCAACTGATTGGGCTATTCTTCGGGTTTAATACTGGTGGTGGGAGTAGCGGGAGTGAGTCACTGACGATTAATTGGCGTTCTCTCTCAGGTGATATGGCCGTTATCTTTACACTTTTCTGGGCGTTCTCAACAGGTATCCTTATTACCACGCTCGCCTATCGCAACGATGCCTTCTCATTCGTGTCGACCCGATTAAGCCACCATGTATCCAGTTTTCTGTTCTTGCTAGTCATGTCTTGCATAGCGGGTATTACAGCTCCGCTTGCAAGTTCAGTCATCAAACTCATCTCTTTATTTCAGCATAATGCAGTCTTTATCGAGACATCTGGATTGTTCGCTTCTCCCGTTGATTTTTTCATCCGAATTGCGACTGCTGTTATTTACACCATTCTATTTGCAGGCTTTGGCTATGTAATCGGATCACTCATCCAGCTCAGCAAGCTTGTCATACCGTTTCTTGTGATTGGGCTCTTTATTTTACCTTTGTTCAATATAAGCGGCACAGGTTTCATTGAATATATGGTCATTTTTTTTGGCTTTGAAACATCCCTGTTGATTTTCCTTGTAAAAGTACTGATCACTGTTCTTGTACTTTTCGCGATTTCGGTTGCCATCACCAATAAAACGGAGGTGAGGAAATAATGAATCTTAGCATTTTGATTCTTTTACCTTTTTTGATAGTTATACCAATCATCGTATATATCATGCGGCCGAAAAAGCCTTCAAAATGGACGATGAATAAAAAATGGACGTACGTATTTTTCGCAACCTATACTGCCGTCCTATTACTAGCAGCGCTCACTGTCGAACTATTCGATAAGAAACTTGCAACAAAACCATTTAACCATTTTTCAACTGAAGATTTCAAGTTCATTGAAAGTGCACTTCACCTAGGTAACCTTAGTGCGATTGATCCTTCTCAAGTTATTGACAAGCGGACACACGATGTAGGTGATACACTCCATATTAAATCTTATGACAATAATCCACTCGTTTTCATCGAACGAAAAAGCGAGAATGATGGATGGATTGAGGAAACGCTTTTTAAGCCGATTCTTATTATCAATGAAGCCGATTTTTCCGATCAAGTGAACTACACAAAACCTGAATGGGAGGGAGATACGGTTACTTTTCCGGTACCGCCTTTTACAGAACTAACTTTTACTTCCTATCAAGATTCTCTTCTCTTGGGGCAGTTCACTCGACAGCCTCCAAAAGAATTCGGATACCGTGAACGGCAATCAAGGCAAATCGTAATCTATCTACACGTCCCAAAAGATTTAATTATCAAGGCAAACGAAGATTTCGATATCAACTACGTTAACAAATGAAAAAAGGGCTGGAACCCAAACAACGGGAACCGGTCCTTATTCCTTTTTAACTCTACTGCCGACAATCGATAAACCAGTAACCCCGACGAGCATAATGATTGCTCCGCTTAATTGCCACATACCTAGCACTTGACCGAACCAAAGAACGGAAATGACCATTGCTGTAAGAGGTTCAAAACTTGACAGAATACTAGTTTCTACTGGAGATATGTATTTCATGCTACCAAGAAACAGTACAAACGCCACCGTCCCGATGAGTATGACAAGGAGAAACATGACTGCGACTTCCCAGTCCAATAACGTACTTAATTCGCTCACGAATGTTGTCGCATTTATAACTAACAGTGCAATACCGCCAATCAACATTCCCCAACCAACCGATAACAACACACCCCATTCTTGCATGAGCCGCACTGGATAAAGCGTATAAAATGCAAATGTAAAACCGACAAGAATCCCCCACAACACTGCCTCATTACTTAGTGCAAAATCTGACAACGAACCATTTGTTAGAAGTAGAAAAAGCCCAACAATTGTAATGAGCATTCCAAACACTTGAGCACTTGGGGGGCACGCTCTTTGCTTCAACGACACAAAGATGATAATGTAAATGGGTGCAAGAAACTGAAAGAGCGTTGCGATGACTGCACTACTTGATTGAATAGAACCGAGAAAAGCGTATTGAACACCTAACATTCCAAGCAATCCGAAAATAATCATTTGACGTAACCAGACTTTTTGTCTCAGGGGAAGAGTAATTCTTTCACCTTTTATTTTTAACACTACAAGTAGCGCCATACCTGCGAGGAGCAGACGGATGATTAGCATGAATGAAATAGACATCCCGCTAGTTTCAAGAAGCCATTCCATCATAGGGCCCGTAGCACCCCAAAGTATTGCACCCGTAATAATCATGATGATTCCTTTCAATCTCTCCATCTTTTCTCTCCCTCTGATTTCACTATTTATCTTAAACTTGCATTTTCTCTAATTATTTGTTATTTTCATGATGTAAAATAACAAGAACTCCTATATAATAATAGACAGTATGTCCGAAAGGGGACAGTTAGATGAACACGGAAATTGAACAGTCAATGCTGGGATTGCCCGGTATCATGAAAGGCCTTGAACAATTTTATATGGTGACTCGCGTAGATTCTGAGGGATCAATCATCTATGTGAATAAGAATTTCTTAGAAACTAGTAGATGGACTCCCAAGCGCGTAATCGGAAAAAGTTTTTGGCAAATGTTTGCAGACACAGAAAAGAACCAGGAACAGGCATATTCAATTTGGAAATACGTTTCTAGTGGTAAAACGTGGTTCGGTACTGTCGAAAAAATAACACGTTCCGGTGAATCTTACTATGTTAACATGATTGCAATTCCATTCATGAAGACCGAAAACCAGCCCATTTCCGTCACATTTCTGGAACTTGACATCACTGCTGATGTACAACTACGGGACAAACTTCAACAGATTGCTTTCATAGACTTTGAAACTGGCCTCATGAGCCGACACAAATTGGAAGTTACTGTAAATGAAGCCATAGACGAAGGTAAGCATTTTTCCTTTGTCTACATAACAATTGATCATTATTACACATTAAAAGATTTGCAAACCTATGAATCTGAGAAAGAACTTATCAAATCATTTATAAATCGGCTAAAACGATTTTTCCAAGACAATCCGATTGCCAGGGTTGGTGTGAATGAGTTTGTCGTCCTCTCACCATTCGGAGATTGGTATGTACAAGGATTCCATCAATTTCTAGAACAGCAGCCGATTTATATCGACAATACCGCACTACCGCTATCAGTCAGCGGTGGAATCGTACGTTATCCCGAAGACCAACAAACATTCAATCATCTCATGAAAGTAGCCTTGGCCGCTACAAAAGATATTGTCGAAAATGGTGGAGGAAAAATAACTTCGTTATCACCCGAATCACATAAAGAACTAAATAGACGAGCCATTATTGACCGAAAATTGCTTATCGCACTGAACCATCATAACTTACAAGTTGTCTATCAACCGTTATTCGATGTCGCATCCGGTGAAGTCAATATGTACGAAGCACTTGTTAGATGGGAGGATGACGAACTCGGTTTTATCACGCCCGATGAACTTATTCCGATTGCTGAAGAAAATGGTCTTATCCATGAAATTGGTACATTTGTACTTGAAGAAGCTGCAAAACTCGCTACAGACTGGGATAAAAAAGGACATCCAGTTAGCATTTCTGTTAACTCATCTGTGAGAGAGTTCAGCAATTCACGTATGAGAGACAAAATTATAGAAATTCTTAGAGTTACAGGATGTCCCGCCAATCGACTTCAACTTGAAATCACTGAGAAATTTGCATTCCAGGCCGAGGAAGAACAATCTATCGTTCAACAGATGACAGAGCTGCAAGATGTGGGAATTGAATTCACACTTGACGACTTCGGAACAGGCTATGCTTCATTCCGTTACATGCAGCATTTACCAATATCGAAAATTAAAATAGACAAGTTATTCATTCAATCATTGATGACACAATCGAAAACGCAACAACTAGTTGAAGGTATGATCCGTTTTGGCAAATCAATGGGATTGTACGTCGTCGCAGAAGGTGTCGAAACTGAAGGGCAATTCGAACTTTTAATTTCCATGGGAGTGGACGCCATCCAAGGTTATTACATTGGAATCCCCTTAACGGCAGAAAGCATTACCTTTGAATGATTCATAACGAAACGGAGTGCCTCGAACTTGGAGAGCACTCCGTTTTTCAAATGGTCTTTTTTCCTCTTCTCCCAACGCCCGCACGGAAGATAAGTTGGATGATTACCTCCGCAAATACCAGCCCCATTGCAATTGCCCCCGAAACCATAAATGCTTGAGAAGCATATGAAATCGATGTTAAATAATCATTTTCAACGATATGACGCATCGCATTGTATGCCATCCCACCAGGAACGAGCGGGATGATTCCTGCAACACTAAAAATAATCATAGGTGTGCGGAAACGTTTAGCAAAGATATGAGCAAAGAGAGCAACAGTAAAAGCGCCAAGAAAAGAGGCTTGAACTGCATCCCCCGTCATCCCATTAAAAGCAAAATACACAAGCCACCCCATCATGCCAACAAAACCACAATAGAAAAGCATTTTTCTAGGAGCATTAAAGATTATACCAAATCCAATCGACGCAAGAAAACTGAGAACCCCTTGTATGACCCATGCCAACATACCTACCTCTTTTCATTCAGAAAGATAAGACAAACGCTACACCTGCACCAATCGCAAAAGCGGTGAGAAATGCTTCAGCGCCTTTGGATAATCCGGAAACAAAATGGCCTGCCATCAAATCACGCACGGCATTCGTAATAAGAAGACCAGGTACGAGTGGCATAACGGCCCCAATAATGATCTTATCAAGTTGTGTACCGATACCGCCTTGAATGGCAGCAAAACCAATCAGCGCGATAAACAACGATGCTATGAACTCGGCAAAAAACTTCACCCGTGTTAGCTCATGAATTTTAGTCACAATAACAAAACCAAATCCCCCTGCTAATACCGCAATAGGAACATCTATCCAAAGGCCATCAAATAAAATAAGAAAGCATCCACTCGCAATTGCAGCCGCAATTATTTGTAGCCATAGTGGAAACATAACATTCGCTTGTTCAATCTCTTTCAGCTTGGCATATGCTTCTTCAAGTGTATATTCTGCCGTCGACAATTTCCGTGAAACATCATTGACGAGCGCTACCTTTTCTAAATCCGTCGTTCGGTCCTTAATACGAATTAGTTTTGTATGATACGAACTCCCAGGAGAAAAGATGATGCCTGTGGGTGTGACAAAACTATGTGTCGACGACAGCATTTGCGTTCCAGCCATTCGCACCATTGTATCTTCTACCCGATATGTCTCGGCTCCTGCTTCCATCATTAGTCGCCCCGCCAGTAGGCAACAATCAATCGCTAACTCTTTATCCTCCATCGACATTAGCCCCCCTCTCGTATCTCCTTTTTTTCAATCTTATCGGAGCGGACATGAAAAAACAATCGTGAAATAATAAAGTAGGGGATATCACCGCCACTCTACAAATTGCGGTCATAGTTAAAAGGGACACCTAGTTAGGTGCCCCTTTAACTGCTTCAATCTATTACCAAACTACCAATCGGTTTGAATGAATCAAGTGAGTAATTTTTGATTTCTTTCATCGAAACGGTATACAGCTCATTTTTACTATAGAGCAATCGTTGAATTCCTGTTTCCCACTCCTCATATTGCTCTCCTTTGCCTTTCTTTTTAAGCAGATTCCCTTTCAGTACAATCCCATTTTTCGGTGTAATCTCATAGATGAGAGCGCCCGAACTTTGAATTTCAATATTACCGTTTTTTGCAACTTCATCGTAAATTATAACTGGAAAACCGAATAAATTACGCCCCTTATGTTGGAACAATGCTTTATGGTTTTGTTGGATCTGAGAGTAAGTTCCCTTTCCACCAATAATCTCCGTGTCCTTCTCTTTCGGATTTGCGAAATCAGTGACATCAAACAATGATACTTTCATCCCTTGCGTTGTGATAATTGGCTCGCCACCTTGCGGATTTTTTTGAGCAACCGTCTCATAACCGAAACCAATCAGATGATTTTCATCGAGCGGATGTAAGTAATTGCTGAAACCAGGGATTTTCAGTTCACCGAGCACTTTAGGAGCAGCTGGTTCGGCAACATCAATAACAAATAGCGGATCCGTTTCCCTGAACGTCACCATATACGCCTTATCGCCCATGAAACGCGCAGAATAGATGCGTTCTCCTTTTGCAAGCCCTTTGACAGATCCGACGACATTCATTTTTTCATCCAAAATGAATAGATGGTTTTTGGAAGGTTTTTTTTCATCCCATAGATTTCCTTCTGTAGTAACAACGCGGAAGTTCCCCTTGTGTTCGTCCATCGAAAACTGATTGAGAACAGTTCCATTCAATGTTGTGGAACCTTGGAATTTCACATCTGTTCCCTTCATTGTGAACTTGAATAATTTGCTGTTCGCAATTCCCGGATTCCAAAATATCGTGTCATTCACCTTGCTATCCTGCGCTTGTTTTTCATAAATTGTCGATGTGATATACAAATTATCCTTGGACATATAAAGTTGCTCGCTGCTACCAAGATAGCCTTTCGTCACGACCTTTTTTTCTGCCGGTGATGAAAGATCGATGGCAGTGATGATGGAATATGTCGGTTCCATCGCCCCAGGTAAAATCGAAATGTCTTTGTAATCAATTAGCTCCGTAGCACTATTTTTTTGGGAATCATACATACGCGGGCGGAGTATATCCCCGTCGATTTCATTCATAATCCAAAAGTTCGGTTGCAAATTCGTTACGAAATAAAGTATATCGCCTGTTTTCCGTGCGCCATTCATATAACCTTCCGCACCAATTTCCCGGATGAGCGAAGGTTTTTCCGGTTTTGAAACGTCGTATAACCGGGCCATCGTCATTCCATTCAAAGGCATGGTACGCATACTTGTTTCAGTTATTTTCCCAGGCTGGAATGGTTCATACTTTTCTCCTACAACAACCAGTGTTTTCCCATGAAGAAACACCTGTGATGGGTGAAACCCTTCTTCCATCTTAATTTCCGATACTTTCCGCATTTGTTTAGGTTTTTGGATATCTGTAACTGTGATTTTACCATTTCCAAGTGTCGTGTAAATATAGTTCCCGTCCGTCTTCACCAGATCAGCTTCATCGACCCCTTCGACTTGGTTATTTGTTGTCGAGTGATTTGAACTTTCTGATTTAGCAGCTCCCTCCGTGCTTTCACTTTCGTTGTTCATAACATCTGTCATAAAAACTTTAGATCTATTCGTACCTTGCATCACTTTGGCCCGCTCAAAATAGGCTTTTAACTCTTTCGCCGATGCAACCGACCCGACTTTTTCACGGACTTTAAACTTAATTTCTTTACTAGGAGATGTTTTCAATAAATTGCCATCCACTGCATTTTTCTTCACATGCAATGTATAAGCACCCGGTTTAAGCCCTTTTACATGAACCGTCTTCCCCTTGTTTCCAAGTGTGATGTCAGCAGTCGTACGTTTTCCACTCTGATCAGTGACATATAAATCACCCGATCTAGCTGCGTCCTTTTTCAAAGCTGTGGAGAGGTTTGCCTTCCATCCTTGATCGGTAATTCCGATATCAACTGCGGTCACCGTCGTTTTATTGAGTACTAATGCAAAAGACATTGCACCTACGAGTATAAGTGTTGCTGTTACGAGCCAAGTGAACGATTTTCTCAAATTGACCAATCCTTTCCTTAATAGCTTACTATCTTATTAGACTGGTTTGAATCAATTACGTTTCACTTGAATACTACTTTATTTTCGAAAAGCAAAATTTGTCGAATTACCGCGAATACTATACTGAAAAAATATCGCTTGAATGCTGCTAATGCTAGAAGGAATAGCTCTCTTTATTTGGGTTGATGCGAATGAAATTTAGGGGAAAGTGTCGGAGCGACTGATCACGTTGCACTAGCGACCGTTTATCCATACTAGCGACTGATCACGTTGCACAAGCGACCGTTTATCCGTACAAACGACTGATCACGTTGCACAAGCGACTGTTTACACCATACAAGCGACTGATCAGTTGCACAAGCGACTGTTTATCCATACAAACGACTGATCACGTTGCACTAGCGACCGTTTATCCATACAAGCGACTGATCACGTTGCACTAGCGACCGTTTATCCGTACTAGCGACTGTTTACACCCAGCAACCGACCAATCAACAGAATTCTACCCTATTCCGTTACGATAAATTGAGGCAATGGATCAGCATAAGTTGACCAATCTTCGCTCATTTCTTGCTCTGTCAATAAACAGCTGTCCAACGTTTCCTCAACTTCTTCTCGGTCCATCTCGAGTCCAATGAAAACAAGTTCCGTTTGGCGATCGCCATGCACATCATCCCAACGCTCCAACAATGCTGGATCTTCTGCAAAAGTGAGTTCCTGCTGCTCTTTCGGAAGTGTGGCAATCCAATCACCCGCTCCCTGAAACATGATGGAGGAACCCGCTTGCGATAATAGTCCTGACATAGTAGGACGTGTTGCCAACCAGAAAAATCCTTTAGAACGGACAATCTCTTGTGGGAATCCGGATAACCATTCATGCCATCTTTCAGGATGAAATGGGCGATTTCGTCTGTATACAAACGATGTAATACCATATTCATCTGTTTCCGGTATATGCTCTTCGTTTAATTCCTTAATCCATCCTGCTCCTTGACTCGATTTTTCGAAATCAAATAACTGACGGTTGAAAATCTTAGCTGGATCCACACAGCCAAATTCGATTGGAATAATTTCGGCTTCTGGATTCACTTTTTTCAAGAAAGCAAAGAACGGTTCTTTGTATGCTTCCTCCACAAGATCCAATTTGTTCACAAGTAAAATATCGGCGAATTCCAGTTGGTCAACCAGCAAATCTGATACATCACGGCGATCATATTCATCATCCGTTTGTTTCCGATCGAGAAGCGTTTCCCCGCTTTCATAGTCTTTCCAGAAACGGAACGCATCGACAACTGTCACCATACTGTCGAGTCTACATACTTTTGACAAATCGATTCCAACTTCTTCATCGACATATGTAAACGTTTGTGCAACAGGAATTGGTTCAGATATCCCTGTCGATTCAATGACGATATAATCGATATTTCCTGCTGCCGCCAGTTTCTCAACTTCAATCATCAAGTCTTCCCGCAATGTGCAGCAAATACAACCATTCGTCAACTCGATTAGTTTTTCTTCCGTACGCGAAAACCCATTATCCTGAATTAAAGCCGAGTCAATATTTATTTCACTCATATCATTAACGATAACCGCAATACGTAAACCATCCCGATTCGCTAATAAATGATTTAACACAGACGTCTTGCCGGCACCGAGATAACCACTCAATACAGTGACAGGAATTTGTTGAACTTCATTCATAATCGATTGTCCTCTTCTCTTAAATCGTAATGACTACGTTTTACACATTACAGCGAATGATTTAAAAAAGCAAGTGGAAAGCTAAAAAGGTATTTACTCGTAAATAATCTTTCTTGCTGTAGTTTTATAAGACCGTCATTTAGGGTATTGATGTTAGAAAGAGTATATATAGAAGAGGGTGAATTCATTTGGAAACCACAGAAACAATTACCAAACCGAAACGGAATTTGAAACCGCTTTGGATCGCACTTGCATTCATCGTTATGATTACCATTCTCTTACTGCCTAATCCAGGCGATTTACCTGTGATGGGTCAGCGCGCACTTGCTATTTTGGCATTTGCGGTCATTTTGTGGATGACGGAGGCGGTTTCCTATCCCGTCAGTGCCGCGATGATTATAGGACTCCTCGCTCTGTTACTCGGACTGGCACCGGATATGGCAAATCCAGCTGTTTTACTTGGTACAAAAGCCGCTCTCAAAATGGCGCTTGGCGGATTCTCAAATCCCGCTGTAGCCCTCGTAGCAGCTGCATTATTCCTTGCTGCTGCCATGCAGGCGACCAATCTCCATAAGCGACTCGCCTTATATATTTTATCGAAAGTAGGAGTAAAAACAGGGGCAATCGTCTTCGGAGCTATTCTTGTATCTATTGTGCTCGCATTTTTCGTACCAAGTGCAACAGCACGTGCTGGAGCAGTCGTACCGATTTTACTAGGTATGGTTGCGGCATTTGGTTTGCCGAAAAATAGCCGCCTCAGCGCACTTCTTGTTATTACCGCTGTTCAGGCTGTCACAATTTGGAACGTCGGCATCAAAACCGGAGCCGCACAAAACATGGTCGCTCTCGGGTTTATTGAAAAAGAATTCGGCGTCTCCATCGCGTGGAGTTCATGGTTCTTGTACGCCGCACCTTGGTCCATCATTATGTCAGTCGTCCTCTATTTCATCATGATTAGAATCATTAAACCAGAGACCACAGTTGTTGAAGGCGGCAAGGAATTAATCCAAAAACAATTGAAAGAACTCGGTCCATTAAAATCTTCGGAAATTCGACTCATCGTCATTTCTTTGGCACTCCTCTTCCTTTGGTCGACTGAGGAAAAATTGCATCCATTCGATACAACGACAGTCACACTTGTCGCAATCGCTATTCTACTGACACCGCGAATTGGGGTTTTCGATTGGAAAACGGTTGAAAAACTCATTCCCTGGGGCACGATTATCGTTTTCGCTGTCGGAATTGCGCTCGGTACAATCCTATTGGATACACAAGGTGCCCAGTGGCTATCCGATAAAACATTCGGTGCGATGGGGCTTGAAAACATGCCTCTTCTCGCAACAATCGCATTACTATCGGCATTCAATATTATTATCCATTTGGGATTTGCGAGTGCGACAAGTCTGTCATCGGCACTCATCCCAATTTTCATCGCACTGTCAACGACGCTCGTAACCGATGGGAATAATGTAGGATTTGTCTTAATCCAACAATTCGTTATCAGTTTCGGTTTCCTTCTTCCAGTGAGCTCACCGCAAAACATGCTTGCGTATGGAACGGGTGCCTTTACAGTGAAAGACTTCTTAAAATCCGGTGTACCGCTCACAATTATAGGTTACTTACTTATCCTCCTCTTTAGTGCCACTTACTGGAAATGGATTGGATTACTGTAAGCTTTTTCGGTCCCTTTTCGCTAAATTCGTAAAATAAGTTGGCGACAATACATTACCAAGCATTTATAAAGCGTTAGATAAAGTTAATCTTCTATCAGTGGGGGGCTTACTGCCCGTTAATGCAGGATAACTAAAAAAAGCGCCTGACAACAGTGGAACTCCATGTTGTCAGGCGCTTTTATTTTATGCTTCTGTTGTTGTTTTCGAATATCTTCTTGTGTAAAGAAGTGCAAAGTAGCCGAATGTGATGGCTAGACATGCAACGATAAATCCGATGAGGATACCGTTATTCACCCAAAGGAATGACATATCTCCCGTTGAAATCGACGCTTTAAATGCATGAACAGAATAGGTCATCGGCAATAATGTATTGAAAATCTGAAGCGGTGCCGGGATCAATTCAAGTGGGAAAGTCCCTGCACTTGTTGTCAATTGTAAAATAAGAACGAGGATCGCTACGAAACGTCCTGCATCGCCCATGATGGAAACAAACAGTTGAACCATTGCGATGAATGTGTAGCTCGTAATAATCGCCGTCAAAATGAACATCGGTGTACTAACTGTTTCCATGCCAAGTCCGTACTTGATAACAACCACCGCAATGAGTGCTTGAATCAGACCTACAACAGCGAGTACAGATACTTTACTTGCGAACCATCCAAATGCACCTGTTGGTTTTATCGCTGGTTCGACAAGTGGGAACACGATGGACAGAAGCAATGCACCTACAAATAATCCAAGTGATAGGAAGTAGGGTGCGAAGCCAGTACCATAGTTTGGTACTTCGTTGATGCCCTCTTTTTCGATATCAACAGGGGCTGCCGCCATTTCATACGTTTTCTCTGTCGGCTTCACTTCACTTGCAGTTTCATTGGCTTCTTTAAGTTTTTCTTGAAGTGTACCCGTACCTTCATTCAGCTCTACCATACCGTCAGCAAGTTTAACAGAGCCTTCCGCTAGTTCCTGTGATTTCGAAGCAAGTGTTCCAGTACCTTCTGTTAGACTACCCGTTCCTTCTGTTAATTTCGCAAGACCCGTCGCAAGATCAGCTGACCCTTTTTGTGCCGCAGTTGCCCCTTCTGATAATTTAGAAAGGCCAGTTGCGAGTTCTCCGTTACCATTAGCAAGTGCATTGGCACCGCCAACTAGTTGTGAAGAAGAATCGTTCAATTTATTCAAGCCAGCAAGTGCTTGTGCATGGGCGCCTGTAAGTTGATCAGCAGAACCATTCAATTGAGAAGTCCCATCTTTGAGTGCTGATGTACCTGCGGAAAGTTCATGCAACCCACCCGATACTTGCGCACTTCCTTGTTTCAATTCTCCGAGTGCGGCGTTCAATCCAGCTTGTTGTTCTGCTGGTAGTGAAGCGATGATTGGAGCCAGTTTTTCTGAAAGTCCGTTGATGCCTGTGTTTAGATTTTTGGATCCTTCAGCGAGTTGACTTGTCGCTCCGTTCAACGAAGCAGTTTTTTCATTTAGCGTTCCGACTGCCGCACCGAATTCTTTTTCTTTCTGTCCGATTTGTCCATAGCTTGTTGTAAGCTGGCCAACACCTTCTGTATATTGTGTGAGACCCGATTTCAAGTCATTGGCGCCAGTGGAAGCTTTTTCTGCGCCATTATAAAGCGCTGCTACACCTGTTGTTAGGGTTCCAAGTCCTTTATTAAGATCAGTAGCACCTTTAGCTGCATCATTTGCACCTTTTGCAAGTTTGCCAGAACCGTCAGCGAGTGTAATTGTGCTTGAGGCCAATTGTGCAAGATAACCTTTTAAATCATTAGCGCCGTTAGATAGGTCAGTGGCACCATCATGTAATTCTCCTGCACCATCTGCTGCTTCTCCGAATCCGTCACCCATTTCAGTAATGGAGTCGAAAAGTTTTTCAGCGTATGTGGCGGAAACTTTCTCATTCACTTCTGCCCGAATTCGATCCATAGCTGTTTCACCGATTTGTGCGGAGAGGAAGTTGAACCCTTCGTTCGGTTTGTAGACGATTGTCAGCTTCTCCGGTTGATTATCGAGAAGTGTCGTCGCATGTTCAGAGAAGTTTTCTGGAATTTCGATGACAACATAATAATCTTGGTTTTTCAGGCCTTCTTTCGCATCCGATTTAGATACTTCCTTGAAATCGAACTGCTTGCTGTCAATCAGTTTATCGGTCAGCTCCCGTCCGAGCGCAAGCTGTTTATCATCCATTTCCGCACCTTCGTCATTATTAACGATTGCAACGGGCAGATCCGACATGTTAGCGTATGGATTCCAGAATGCCCAAAGGAACATTCCTGCGTACAATACCGGAATGAACAGGATAGCAAGCATTGGTACAATCATTTTTCGGGTCCGTAGTAGTTGTTTCCACTCCGCCCATGTCATTGATTTTTTCATTTATTTAATTCCTCCTGAACTGATTGACCATTAATGTCGAATGGTCATATTAGAATAAAAAAAGAAGTCTCATAGTAAGAGACTATTAAAAACTGTCCCGCTCAACAACTCAACAATGCGCTTTTCTGTAAGTTCGGCATCATGGGTCTTACCCCAATCCACAACGAGCGCGAGATAGGCTTTAAATAATAGATATGCGATAAGTTCAGTGTCGCATTGTTTCAGCTCACCTTTTCTAATCGCCTTCTCAATTTTCTCTCTAATGTAAGAAACGATTTCTTTTTCAATCGCTTCCAACACTTCGCTTACAGCGGGTGTACGGATTTCTCTCTCTTCATCAACAAGTTTCGCATATAATTGATGTGTTTCACGGAATTTCAACATCTGCATCAATCGCGCATGCGCATTTTTTTCAAATGAAGCCCCTTCGACAGCTGCCGCATCCGCTTCAGTACGCATTTCGTTGATCATCTTCACGACGACAGCATTGAAAAGCTCTTCCTTATTGGCAAAAAACGTATAAATCGTCCCTTTGCCAACGTTTGCAATTTTTGCAACTTGATCCATTGTCGTCGCTTTGTAGCCGAACAACGAAAATGATTTTGCAGCCGCCTCCAAAATTTCCTGCCTGCGATCCATTTCTCCACCTCACTTTGAATGGAATTTCCGATTGACCAAAATACATTTACGGTCATCTAGTCATTATATTACACCGGGTGATTAAAGATTGCAAGTGTTTTATTCGAGAGAAATGATTTTATTGTACTTGGCGCGGCTAGTCGTACTTGTTGGCGGGGTTATCACCGCCTTGACGCACTTTATCACCGCCTTGGCGCACTTTATCACCGCCTTGGCACACTTTATCACCGCCTTGGCTCACTTTATCACCGCCTTTGGCACACTTTATCACCACCTTGGCGCACTTTATCACCGCCTTGGCGCACTTTATCATGCTCCCGGTTGTGAATTATCCTCAGTTTGATACTTCACCGAACGAATGAGTTTTAATTAAACCCAAAAAAGCCCGCAAAAGGATTGCTCCCTCTCCAGGCTTCATTGCTCAATCATCTATTCAGTTTCATCCATCCACAATTCATAATAAGAATCCAATTTCTCTTTTAAATCCTTAACTTCCTTTATAAGCGAATCATACTTCTCCCAATTCGGTTCAGCCTTAGACTCATTTTCCAATGCGGTGATGTCGAGTTCAAGCTTCGCGATTTCTTCTTCCACGTTTACTGTTACAACTTTGCCCACTTTTACAGGCTTCGGTTTCTTAACAGTAGGCTCAATCACTTCAATTTCCCTACGACTTTGAAGTTCCTGCCACTTCTCACGCGCCCAATTGTACGGCCCTTCGAACGTCATGATTTCCCCATTTTCTAACCATGCCGTCCGAGGGAATAATTTATTCAAAAAGTAACGGTCATGTGACACTGCCATGATTGTACCTGTAAAGTCTTCCAATGCTTCCTCAAGCACTTCACGTGAGTCGATATCCAAATGGTTTGTCGGTTCATCAAGCACAAGAAAATTAATATCTTGGTGCATAAGTTGAACTAGGCGCAGTCGCATACGCTCGCCGCCGCTCAAGTCTGCAATACGTTTGAACACATCAGGTCCGTAAAACATGAATTTCGCCAATATATGCCGCGCATCACCTTCTGCGACACTGACCCCGTCCCGGAACACGTCAATTAGGCGGGCTTTCGGATTGATGATTTCAAAATGCTGCGATAAAAACCCTACCTTCACGTTACTCCCTAACTTGCTCAGTCCACGGTCAACCGGAAGTTCACCCAACAGTATCTTCAATAGGGTCGATTTCCCACTTCCATTTCGACCCACAATCGCCGTCCGATCCTTCCAATACACATGGAGGTTCGCACCCTTTAACAGTTCCTGCTCTCCAAACGCCTTCGATACATTTTCCATCACGACAACTTCTTTGCCGCTCCGAGGTGCAGCTTCAAAAGACAATGACATCTTCTTTGGATCGATGAGCGGCTTCCTAACCTTCTCCATCCGTTCGAGTGCCCGCTCCATATTCCGCGCTTGTCGGTGCAACCCTGCATTCGGTGGATTTGCTTCATTCGCCCACAGTCTGAGTCGCTTAATGGATTCCTTCATTTTCTTAATTTTCTTCTGCTGTTCTTCGAAATCTTGGAACTCCCGCATGAGCCGCTCTTCTTTTTCTTTAATGAAGGAAGAATAATTTCCATGATAAAGATGGAGTTCTCCCTCTTCCAAATCCGCAATCTTCATCACGACACAATCTAGGAAATAGCGGTCATGCGAAACGATTACGATCGTTCCTGGATAATCTTTTAGATAGTCCTCAAGCCATTCCACTGCAAATAAATCGAGGTGATTCGTCGGTTCATCCAATAACAGCAAATCCGGTTTGGTCAATAAAAGCTTGCCTAGCATAATCTTCGTCTGTTCTCCGCCACTCAATTTCTCGAAGGATCTTCCAACAAACGATTTTAATTGAAGCCCGTTAATGACCTTCTCAACTTCCGAATCCATGACATATCCATCACGCTGAGCGAACTTTTCCTGTAGATCCCCGTATATATAAAGCAACTTTTCCATTTCACCATTTTCGGTATTGGCCAACATGGTTTCCAACTCGGACATTTTTTCCTGCATTTCCTTCAGCTCTTGAAAAGCACTGTAGAGTATATCGTGACCAGTCGTCTCTTTACCGAATGAAGGGATTTGCGCCAGATACCCTATTTTCGTCCCCTTTTTATAATGAATAAATCCGTTATCCGGTTGTTCGATTCCAGAAACCAGCTTGAATAATGTGGTTTTCCCGCTCCCATTCCGCCCCACAACGCCTAATTTGTCTCCCGTTTTGATTTCCAATGAAAGTTCTTCAAATATTATATTTCCACCGAGCATTTTGCTTATATTTTGAATTGTACAGATCATAGTTTTCCGCTTCCTTTCGTCCTGTTCACACAGCTGGAAGCAACAAAAGCGTAAGGCGCCGACTAGACGCGACGGGTACAGACGATTTGCGAGGAGGCGTACTTAAGCCACCACAGCAAATTGACAAGGAGGGATGAAGTTCAATCCCTCCCATGGGACCCAAGCGGCTGGATGTCAACAAAAAAAGACCGCAATTAAGCGATCTTCTCCTTAGATATTTTCGTAAGGAATGAAGTGCCAAACAGCTGTGTGATTACTGAATTTGTCTGAAATAGGACAGATTTATCCCGTTGAGCACAATTTCATGAGTAATTGCACATGAAGTAGCTAAATATTCCAATAGACTTTCACGTGCATACACAGTGTCTAACATTCATTCCTCACCTCCGAGTAGTAATAGTAAGAATAGTGTAGCATGTATTGGCTCTATCGGCAACTATTTTTTAAGATAGTATCATTTGCGTCAATGTACTATAAGGTAGCGAATGAAATGGAGGGGATTTTATTTTGAAAAACAGTAAACGAATTAACAAAATCATTATCAACCTCACTAGTTCATTTTTCTTAACTTCTCAATCGCTTCTTTATCCAAATGAGTTACTTTAGCAATAATGTCAATTGATAAACCTTCTTTTAACATCTCAAGAACAACTTCTATTTTACCTTTTTCTATTCCTTTTTCTATTCCTTTTTCTATTCCTTTCCGAATACCTCTTTCCTCCCAAGAATTCGGCAGCCTTGTGAACTCTTCTGCATTTTCCAATTGGCTAATTTCTCGCATGAGCTCTTGCTCCTCCTTTTCATCGAGCTTCAAGTATTGTTCAAAAAAGTCATTGATGAATCTTGCGCGGGCCGGGTTGAGTTCCATCTTAAGCATCATGCGCAAAAACTCCATTTTCACCTGCACTTTTTCCTCTTCACGGTAACCCATTTTACCCAACAATGCCGCCGCTACTGGATTATCTGACTGCAAATAGTCTCGCCAATTCATTTTCTTCAATTCTAACATTAAAAAGTTGAATGTTAATACATGAAAGAAAGGAAACTCGATGATAAACTGATTGTGTTCTGTATGTTTATCCTCATAACTAAAGACAGCAATTGGTAAGATCGGCTTTCTGTACTTATTGTAAAGCAGACTGAAATAATTATACATTCGCTGGTGAAAGTCTTTTTGGTAAGAACTTTGCGGCTCTATATGAATAATAATTAGTGTGTCTTTCCCTTTCAACTTCGCCTCAATCACAATATCCACCCGCCGGTTTTCACCGATGATTAAATCCGTGAACAGTTCTTCAGACAATGGTTTAATCGACATGAAGTCAATGCCTTCATGTACATCTGGGAAAAAAGCTTCTAGAAAATCAACAAAAAAGTTGTTGATAAGTTCTTTGAAAAGTTGATCATGTTTTATATACTTTTTCTTTTCTTCTCGAATCACCGTCGCCGTGTTATAAGGCATAGAAGATTCCTTCACACACGCGATTACAGCCATCTATACACATCCTTTCTCAATTAGTGATGTATTAGCCAAGGTGTAATTCTCTATATGGTGAAGTATAACAAAAAGTCTGACAAAGAACAAGTATTCTGTTTTGATTCTAAAAAGGTCTGATTAGATGAAAAAAAAAATGCCTAATCGCAATGATTTGGCACTCTTTTTAAGGAGAGTTCTGCAGATAGAGAAAAGAATGATAAATAACCCACAGTATATGAAAAGACATCGTACTGTGGGTTATTTAGTATGGAGTACACCCCTAAGCCAATTGTTGCTCGGCAAATTCACGATACAACGCATGGGATTGTGTCAATTCCTGATGGGTTCCACTGCCTGTCACTTGCCCATTCTCGATGAAAATAATTTTATCCGCATCGACAATTGTTGATAATCTGTGTGCAATGACAAACGTTGTGCGTCCTTCCATTAATCGTGTCAGTGCATCTTGTACGACACCTTCCGATTGGCTATCTAAACTGGCCGTTGCTTCGTCCATCATTAATATCTTGGGATCTCGTAAAAAAGCCCGTGCGATGGCGATACGCTGTCTTTGACCACCTGATAGTTTCACACCACGCTCACCAACTTCGGTGTCCAACCCTTTTGAAAATGTTTTAATGAATTCATCGGCATAGGCCATTTCAGCGACTTCCCAAAGCTGTTCGTCCGAAATGTTTTCACCATCTATTAAACCGTAGCATAGGTTCTCCCGAATCGTCCCGGCCATCATGGCACTTTCTTGTGACACGTAACCGATTTGACTGCGCCAAGACGCCATCGACAGCTCCATTATAGGGGTATCACCGATTCGAATTTCACCGGCAGTCGGCTCATAAAATCGTTCCAACAAACCAAACATCGTCGTTTTCCCTCCGCCACTCGGACCAGCAAATGCAATCATTTCACCAGGCTGGGCTTCAAAGGACACTTTTTCAAGTACAGACTCGCCTTCTTCATACGCAAAGGATACATCCACCACACGAATCGGTTTGTTCGTAATATCTACTCCCAAGCCTTCCTGCCCCTCTTCTAGTGGCAGTTCTAGAATATCGATAATACGCTCCGTGGCACCTTTTGCTTTTTGTAGCTGAGTAAAAAACATCGCAAATGACGTAATTGGAAAAATGATTTGGAATAAATAAAGCAAGAATGCAACGAGTTCACCTGTAGACATCGTTCCATTCGCAACACGCATACCGCCATACCCAATGATCATCACAATGACAATCATGACAACCATATACATTAAAGGGGCAATCAGTGCAGTGATACGTGCTTCTTTCAAACCGAATCCGAGCAACTTCCCGATGCCAGATAACCCTTTTGCCTCTTCATTCTGTTCCGCATTCGAAGCTTTCATCAGACGGATTTCACTAAGTGTCTGTTGAATATGGCCTGTAAACACAGCAGTTTCATCTTGCAAGCCGCGCGATATTTTCGCCATTTTCGTACCAAGCGGAATCATAATCCCAACCGTAATTGGAACCGAAATTAACATGATAAGTGTCATTTTCCAATCCATGATGAGTAAAATTGTGACCGCACCAATAATTGAAATAATCCCTGTGATGAATTGCGGGAAATGATCAGAAATTAATTCCCGTACGATTCCTGTGTCATTCACAACACGACTCACCGTTTCACCGCTGGATTCCTTGTCGAAATGACTGACAGGCAAACGAATAAGTTTTCCCCACATCCGATTACGTAGATTGGCAACCACTTTCTGCCCGACATAACTGAGTAAATAGATGGACACGCCATTTATAATCGCTTGGAAAATAAACGCCGCCCCGATGCCAATCATAATTGGGACACTTAACGAGGATACTGAAAAGCCATCCACTAAATTCTTCGTTAGTAATGGGACAACCAAGCCTGCAAGCGTTGTGAGAATACTAGCCGTTAACCCGACAAATAGAGCTGTTTTCGGTATTTTAGTAGATAAAATAAGGGAGAAAAACGGCTTTAAACCGACCTTGTTCTTTTCCATTGTTGTTAACTCCAATCCGTTGAATCTTGTTTATAAATAGGTTGTTGCATAGCAAATCCCTTTCATCACTTAAGCCTTACATTCATTTTACAACAGTAACAGGGTATTTGGGAAACAGGACAAATCTGCAACCAATTATTTCCTTATAAAAATATGGCTCAACACCAACGAATGTACTTGACTTTTACAATAACGTAGAAGTTCCTCGCTACCTTCTAGTAAAATCGATTATTTGCTAGTACTTTCAACCTTGGAGGATACGGGGTACAGATTTTTTTATATTTTTTATGTCAAGTACAGACTATGGTGTTGAGCCAAAAATATAATTTTAAGTTTGAATTAAAAGTTTCTTATCCAAACTAAAAAAACCTGAAAGGAGTTCACCCTTCAGGTTTTTAATAGTTACTGCGGTATCATTCGTTTAGGTAACTTTACGAAGAACTATTCCCACTCATATAAACTTCTTCAAACGGTTGAATGATGACAAACCCTTCACCGGAAAATTCCATTTGAATAGATTCGCCGCTCCCTCTGCCAAGGAAGGTCCGAATACTAATGTCTGTCCTGAATTCAGGCGTTAAATGGCCGGACCATGCAACAGTGGCATTTGGATCTGTAATAACTGGTTCACCAGGACGGACAAGCAGCGTTAACGGCTCAAAATGAGTAGTAATCGCAACTTTTCCCGTGCCTTGCAAAGTTACGTTGAACAATCCGCCAGACATCATACCTGCCACTTTTTTCATAAGTTTAATATCCCATTTAATGCTCGGTTCAAACGCAAGAAGGTCATTGCCATTTACCGTGATTGACTCATTATTCAAGTCAAAAATAGTAATCTTCTTCCCCTGATCTGCTAAGTATAGTCGCCCATTTCCTATCGCTTTCATAAGTGAGGTACCCTCGCCCGTGAACGCCTTTTTAAACATCATGCCTACGCCGTGCTCAAGTATTTTCTCCCGTTCAAACTTAATCTGACCCGTATAGGAAATCATAGAACCCATCTTCGCCCAAACCAGATCTGTTAAATTCACTTCTAAAATCCGAGGCGTCTCTAACTCAAAATACTCATTCACCCGCTCATCTTGCTTCGTCTGTTTGATAAATTCATTAATCGAATACTTACCCATCTAAATTTCCCCTCTCACTAATTCGTGCTACCTATACATACGTGTGAATGGAAAAAAAGATTCAATTGGGCAAACGAAAAGCGTAGGGTACCCGATAGGCATCAGTCGGTCCAACGACGTGGCGGTTTTTGCCGCATAGATGGAACTCTTATGACCCGAGCGACTGGCGCACAAAGTTAGACAACATTGAAAAATTCAACTCATCCAAACGGCCAACCTGGCAGCACACTACCTACCTTTTTATCTTCCCGATAACCAAGCACATATTCCGCCTGCATAATTGTATGGATTTCACGTGTCCCTTCATAGATGACAGGCGCTTTGGAGTTACGTAAAAATCTTGCTACCGGGTATTCATCCGAATAACCATAAGCACCGTGGATTTGGAATGCGTCATCCGCCGCTTTATTGGCAAAATCACAGGCCTGCCATTTTGCGAGCGATGTTTCCCGTGTGTTACGCAGCCCTTTGTTTTTCATCTCACCTGCGCGGTAGACGAGCAATCGGCTCATCTGATAGCCCGCTTCCATATTGGCAAGCATTTGCTGGACGAGCTGATGCTTGCCGATTGACTTGCCGAATGTTTCGCGCGCATGACAATACTTCACGCTCTCTTCAAGACAACCCATGATTAAACCAACAGCCCCGGCGGCAACGGTGAATCGCCCATTGTCGAGTGCCGCCATTGCAATTTTAAACCCTTCGCCTTCTTGACCTAGCAAGTTGGCAGCCGGAACTCGCATATCTTCAAAAAATAGCTCCCCAGTATTGCCTGCACGGATGCCATATTTCCCTTTGATGGCTTTCGATGAAAAACCTGGCGTCGTGCGCTCGACAATAAATGCGCTAATTCCATGATGCTTTTTCGTTTTATCAGTATAAGCAAAGACAAGGAAATGATCGGCTACATCGCACAGGGAAATCCATGTTTTCTGACCATTCAACACATAGTCATCCCCATCGCGTACGGCATTCGTCATCATCGCCGCGACATCCGACCCAGCACCCGGTTCGGTCAGTCCAAAGGCACCAATTTTCTTGCCTTTCGCCTGTGGAATCAAATACTTCTTCTTCTGTTCTTCATTCCCCCACTGCATAAGCGTCATCGAATTCAATCCGATATGTACAGACACAGCTGTCCGAAACGCCGTATCTCCTCGTTCCAACTCTTCACATAGAATCGCAAGTGAATTATAATCCATACCGCTGCCGCCATATTGTTCCGGCACACAGACGCCCATGAAACCGAGATCCGCAAGTTTTTTCCATATTGCCTGATCAAATCCGCCTTCCGCATCCCATTTCTGAATATGTGGCATGATTTCCGCATCGACAAACTGACGTACCGTTTTCCTCAGCATATTCTGTTCTTCCGTGAATCCAAAATCCATTTCCCCATCCCCTTTCCCTTAGTACGCTATTGAAATATCTTGAGTTGGCGAGTTTATCACCGCCTTGGCGCGCGTTATCACCGTCTTGGCTTGTGTTATCACCGTCTTGACTCGTGTTATCACCGCCTTGAACGAGTTTATCACCGTCTTGGCCCGTGTTATCACCGCCTTGACACTTTATGACAACCCTAGTGAGTTATTCATCATCCAAAATCATCGACCTAAAGAAACCCCATTCTCAACTGTCTCCACGATGACCACACCACGTTTTTTCATCTCTTCAATATATAACTCCCCTGGAACGATTTTCTCAGGAGGATGAACACCACGTTTCGTGATTGTTCCGTTGCCAATCATTTGTGCAACGATGGAAATTGTGTTCGCCGTCGCGCGGGCCATCGCGGTTTCATTCACCGCTGTGTCTTTTTCCGTTATGAGATCATAGTTATACGTTACCAGCATGCCGTCCTTTTCTCCGCTCACGATGACACGTAGCAACACAGCGTCTGATTTTTCACCAAGTCGAAGCTGCGGCGACAACTGCTCTCTCATGACATCGCGTACTTTTACCGTCTGACCACCAACTGTGACTTCATTGTCTCGCGATAGTAATCCAAGGTCGACGAGTAGTTGGAACTTCTCCGCATGTCCTTTATAACGGATTGTTTTATACTCGAGCGTGTTCACTTCAGGGAATGATTTCGTCAATGTCGATGTCCCACCCGATGTATGGAATGCTTCTAGCTCGCCATATTTATCGAAATAAATCATTTCGATTTCTGACAATGAAGGCACTTCCATCAGTTTTCCGTTACGAATGACGTGTGAAGTATCCGTATAATGATCAAACACCCCTTCAAGTGAAAATACGACATTGTAATTAAGCGGCGGCTCCGGCTTCACAGGAATTCCACCGACATATAATTTAATGGAATCTACCTTATCAAGTTTCCCAGCACCGTAACCCGCAAGAATATTGATCATCCCAGGAGCTACCCCTAGATCCGGAATAACCGATACCCCTTTGGCCTCCGCTTTTTCAGCAAGACTAAGCACCGCATCTGTTGCACCACCGATATGGCCGCCGAGATCGATGGAGTGGACACCCATATCCACCGCAGTCCGCGCCACTTTTTCATTGAATGTATAGAACAGCGCATTGATGACGACATCCCCTAATGCCATTACCTCACGCAATTGCTCATCGTTTCCAGCATCTAAAAGTAAAATGTCGAGTTTGTCTGTCTGTAGACTTTTCGCAAAAACTTCCGCCTGCCCGACATTCAAATCCGCCAAATACACTTTCTCGACGTCATCACTTTTCACAAGATCGCGTGCCGCCTCTTTCCCCATTAAACCTGCTCCAAGTATTACAACCCTCATATCTCCATCCCCTAACATCTATTAGTTGTCGATTTGCGCCCGTTGTAACTTACCGCTAAAGTCCACATAAATACTCTTCCATTCCGTGAAGACGTCCAATGCCGCAACACCAGAATCACGATGTCCGTTCCCCGTACCTTTCGTCCCGCCAAATGGCAGATGGATTTCCGCACCTGTCGTTCCCGCATTGACATAAACAATCCCTGTATCAAGATCACGTTGTGCCCTGAATACTTTATTAACGTCTCGTGAAAAAATCGAACTAGATAATCCGAATTTCACACTGTTGTTCACTTCAATCGCTTCATCTAAACTACTTACTTCAATCAATGACACGACCGGACCGAAGATTTCTTCTTGCGCAAGACGACTATCCCATTTCACATCCGTGAAGACAGTAGGTTCATAATAATGCCCATTCGTAAACTTGCCTTCTGTCAATACGTTGCCACCTACAAGTAACTTTGCGCCCTCCTTTTTACCAATTTCAACATAGCTATCAATTTTCTCAAGCGCCTTTTTATTGATAACCGGACCGATTTTAACCGATTCGTCCAGTCCATTACCTATGGTTAGATCTTTCATAGATTCCATAAGCTTCCGTTCAAGCTCTTCCTTTACATCTTTATGCACGATGACCCGACTACATGCCGTACAGCGTTGACCCGCCGTACCGAATGCACTCCAAAGAATGCCTTCCACTGCTAAATCTATATCTGCATCATCCATTACGATAACAGCGTTTTTTCCACCCATTTCAAGGGATACTTTCTTCAAATGACGGCCACCCGTCTCAGCAACATGACGACCTGTTTCCGTCGACCCTGTGAATGAAATAACGCGGACATCTGGGTGCTCAATCATCGCAGTCCCCACTACCGATCCGGCACCAAACACAATATTTGCAACCCCAGAAGGAAGCCCGGCCTCTTCAAAAATAAGCGCCAATTCATATGCCATCATCGGCGTTTCCGTCGCTGGTTTCCAAACGAATGTATTCCCCGCCACAATCGCCGGGAATGACTTCCACGTCGCAATCGCTATCGGGAAATTCCACGGTGTGATAAGTCCAACAACCCCAATTGGTGCGCGGACACTCATCGCGAATTTATCCTGCAACTCAGACGGTACCGTTTCTCCGAACATGCGACGACCTTCGCCTGCCATATAAAGCGCCATGTCAATCCCTTCTTGGACTTCCCCACGCGCTTCCTCGATGACTTTACCCATCTCTTTTGTTAATACTTGTGATAAATGCTCTTTCTTCTCTTTCATCAAACGTCCAATTTCATATAAAAAGTCTGCACGCTTCGGCGCGGGAACGAGAGCCCATTTCTTCTGTGCCTCTTTCGCCGCCTTCACTGCTAGACTTACATCTTCTGTTGTCGATAACCGTACTTGTGCCAATACTTCCCCATTCGCCGGATTCAAGACGGCCGTGTAGTCTGCTCCCCCAGCCTTCTGCCACGAACCTCCGATGTAGTTATTCAATTGCATTGCAACATTCCCCTTTCTTTTTTCGAAACTATTGAAAGCGCTTACAACTAACTTAATTCGACATATTCTGTGATTCTCCTTTATTTTATTTAAACCCTGAAACTTCGCGTCGGCAAATCACACCAATGCGAAGTTTCATTTCCTAAGGATTTAATTAGTGTACTTTCGAGACTATTGACCCCCTTTTTCGTTCTTTGGAGGCATAACACGTTTTACAAAGAGTGCTAAAATCAAAGCGACAACAGCAACAATCGTTGATATGAAAAATGAATAATTAATGCCATCGAGCATCGCTTGCGCTCCAAGTTGGTGCTGTAATTGCGCCAGTCCTTCCGCAGTGGAGGGTACATTACCAGAAGCTTTGGCTTCAGCAAAAAGCTCAGCTCCAGTGGACTCCATCCGTTTCGTCATAATTGTTAACAAAACAGCTGAGCCGATTGCACCCGATACTTGTTGCAACGTATTATTCATCGCCGTACCATGCGGATTCGAAATCATTGGCAATTGATTCAACCCATTCGTCATGATTGGCATCATTACCATTGAAATCCCGAACATACGAACCGTATAGATAGCCATAAGGAAATAATAGCCGGTTTCCATACCTAGTCTACTCAAATAGAATGTCGAGATCACTGTAATTGCAAGACCAGTAACAGTTAGTATCCTCGGTCCGTACTTATCAAATAATCGCCCTGTAACTGGCGACATAAGACCCATCACGATTGCACCTGGTAGCATAAGCAAGCCTGAATGGAATGGGGAAATCCCACGTATCTTCTGGACATAGAGAGGTGTGAGGATCATACCGGAAAACATCGCAATCGACAGCACAATCGATATTGCCGAAGACAAAGCGAACATCGGATGCTTGTAAATCTTGAAATCCAGCATCGGGTCATCCATGGAGAGCTGGCGCACAATGAATGCCACAAGCGCGACAATACCGACAATAATCGTTCCGTAGACAATAGGGGCGTCCCAGCCTTTATCGCCCGCCGAACTGAATCCGTAGAGAAGTCCACCAAAACCGATACTAGATAAAACGAGGGAAAACACATCCAACTTCATATCACGATTCGGTGTAATATTACGCAATTTGAAGAACGCATAAACCAGTGTCAGAATTGCGAACGGAAGAATGATTCCAAAGAGCGTCCGCCATGTATAATGTTCGATGATCCAGCCTGACAATGTCGGACCAATAGCTGGAGCAGTAATCATAACAAGTCCGAAAAGTCCCATCGCTGTTCCTCGGCGCTCAATCGGGAATGCCGTAAGCATAACGTTCATGAGCAACGGCATCATCATGGCAGATCCCGTTGCCTGAATCATTCGGGCTGCGACAAGTACACCGAATGATGGTGCCATCATAGCAAGAAGTGTTCCAAGAGTGAATAATACCATCGCCGTTAAAAACAGTCTTCTGTTTGTGAATTTCTGGATGAAGAACGCACTTGCAGGTATTAAAATACCATTAACAAGCATATAGCCTGTTGTAAGCCATTGAACGATTGACGGTTTCACACTGAACTCATCCATGATTGTCGGCAATGCGATGTTCAACAACGTATTGTTCAGTAAAGCAATGAATGCGCCAATGAACAGGATTGCAATCATTGCGTATGGTGGTTTTTCTTGCATTTTTTTAATATCTAAATTCATATCTTTTCCTCCATGCAATACTTCACGTATATAATTTGTACTCTGGGTATATCCTGTTACACATTCTATACCGACAGTCCAAAATAATCAACTACGATTACTTCCTATAAACAAAAAAATAGGTATGCATTGATATCAATAGCTTTATACTATAGAATTCAACTATACTCATAGTCCAAATCGATTCTGTAGCCAAATACGATAAAAGGTGATTATAATGAATGAACGAAAACGACAAGTCCTATTAACCGCCCAGCGTCTTTTCATAGAAAAAGGCTTTTCCACCACATCAATACAAGATATTCTGGACGAGTCTCAAATATCCAAGGGGACCTTTTACAATTATTTCACTTCAAAAAATGAGTGTCTCATAGCCATACTTGAACGCGCTCATGAGGAAGCAACAATCCGAAGAAGAGAACTCCTGATAGAACAGGACTTTACCGATAAAAATATTTTAGCGGAACAAATTTCCATTCGCATGCTTGTTAATCGCGAACATAATCTTCTTCCAATTTATGAGGCCGTTTTCTATTCAGGTGATGCCGATTTAAGAAAATTCATAAGAAAGCATCATCTCGCAGAACTTTCTTGGTTAACGGATCGATTAATTGATGTATACGGCAAGAAAGCCACTCCTTACGCACCGGATTGTGCGGTCATACTAGTGGGCATGATTCAACATTTCATCCATTTCTGCATGGCCAGTTCAAAAAAAGAATTCGATACTAGAAGTCTTGTACTTTTCGCGATGCGGCGAATTGATTCCATCATTTTCGATATGATGGAACAAAACGACACCTTACTGCGGGGGTTAGCGTTTAATTCAAATCACAAAGGCGACGATAAAAAAGAATTAAAAGAATTATCGATAACCCAACTTACAGATTTCCTCTGCCATTTGGAAGATAACTCGAAGTCAAACGGTGTTCAATATGCCAAATTTTTGTTAGATGAAATCCATTCGGAGCATCCCAGGGTTTTCATCTTAGAAACAGTCGCCCGCTCCTTCCGTGAAACCTTTAGTGGTACACGTCATGAAGCAGAAGCCCTCGAAGTCGCCTCAAACTTGTGGGGATATATTAATCTACTCGAAAAAGATGGTCATTTAATTTGAATCATTGAAACTTTCTTCATTCCTCAACGTATCATTAAGCATTAACAAAATACGCTTGATGGAGGGAATTTGATGAATAATCACGAAATTGATTACAAACTTTACGGGGACGACATGCAGTTTGTAGAAGTGGAACTTGATCCGCAAGAAACGGTCGTGGCGGAAGCTGGCGCACTTATGATGATGGAAGACGGCATTGAAATGCAGACCATTTTCGGAGACGGTTCCGGTTCATCTGGCGGCGGAGGCATCATGGGGAAATTGATGGGCGCCGGAAAGCGTATGTTAACTGGTGAAAGCCTGTTTATGACCACATTTACGAATACTGGTTCAGGAAAGAAACATGTCTCTTTCGCTTCCCCATATCCCGGGAAAATCATTCCCTTGGATCTCAGTCAATACAATGGAAAAATCATTTGTCAAAAAGATGCTTTCCTCGCCGCAGCGAAAGGGGTATCGATTGGCATTGAGTTCCAGCGTAAACTAGGCGTCGGTTTTTTCGGCGGTGAAGGATTTATCATGCAGAAACTCGAGGGAGATGGCATGACATTCGTCCATGCAGGCGGAACAATCATCGAAAAAAGGCTCCGCCCCGGTGAAATTTTACGAGTCGATACGGGATGTCTTGTCGCGATGACCCAAAACGTTAATTATGATATCGAAATGGTGAAAGGCGTGAAAACAGCGTTGTTTGGTGGAGAAGGACTGTTCTTCGCAACACTTCGCGGACCTGGTACAGTGTGGATTCAATCTCTTCCATTCTCAAGACTCGCAAGTCGCGTATTCGCAGCAGCACCTCAAACACCAGGTGGCGGTTCTCGTGACGAAGGCAGTGTCGCAGGTGGTTTGTTCAATATGTTTGGTGGGAAATAATCATTTATTGCAACACAAAAGAGTAGCCCTCTACGTAAGGAGCTACTCTTTTTGCATCAAATTACATCGCCCAACCGACCAATTACACCCCACAAGCGACCATTCTTCGAATCAAACGACCAATTACATCGCACAAGCGACTAATCTTCGAATCAACCGACCAATTACACCCCACAAGTGACCATTCTTCGAATCAACCGACCAATTACACCCCACAAGTGACCATTCTTCGAATCAACCGACCAATTACATCGCACAAGCGACTGATCTTCGAATCAAGCGACCAATCTTTCATCCAACTAATCATTTCCCATACAATTGGATTAGGTTTATTTGCGCCAGCCCTATATACTATTTAAAGCAAAGTTTTTTTCTGAAAGGATGAATATATTGTTGAAAAAGTCGAACAAAGATAATTGGTCAGGACGTATAGACCATCATGAAAATAGATCTAGTTTTCGTTATCATCAAATAGTAGATTTAGTAAATATTCATACAACAAATCCTTCGCCAAATACATGCGCCATTATCGGATTTGAATGCGAAGAAGGCGTCCGTCGAAATAACGGTCGACTTGGTGCGGCACAAGCACCAAATGCAGTGCGAAGCGAACTTGCGAAGTTGCCTTGGAAATCGCCAGAAACCACACGACTTGTTGATATCGGCAACATCCAATGCGATGGCAACGAACTCGAACAAGCTCAGCAACAACTAGGAGATGCAGTTGCAGAAACCTTAACAAAAGAAATGACACCCATTATTCTTGGTGGCGGCCATGAAACCGCTTACGGTCATTATCTCGGCGTCCGGAAATTTATTGGTGAAAAAGCATCCCTTGGAATCATTAATATAGATGCCCATTTTGACATACGTCCCTACAATGAACACTCCTCATCCGGCACGATGTTTAGACAAATACTTGAACAAGATAACAACTGTAGCTATTTTGTAGCAGGTATCCAACGTTATGGAAATACGCAAGAACTCTTTGATCGCGCTGATACGCTTGGCGTTACCTATGAATACGAAGAAAATATGCACATTGGAAATATGGACAAACTGACCCTATCACTCGAAAATTTCATTAATCGGCACGACGCTATTTTTCTTACCTTATGCACCGACGTACTGAACGCCGCCTTCGCACCAGGCGTCAGTGCCCCTTCGCCATTCGGATTAGAGCCTGCCGTTGTTCGCTCGATTATTAGAACCGTTACATCCCATAAAAAAACACTGTCGTTTGATATTTCGGAAGTAAGTCCGAGCTTGGATGAAAATAACCGTACTGTGAAACTCGGTGCTTACTTAACAAATGAAGCGATTACGACATTTTTGGGTGGAAAAATTCATGACTCTAGTTCTTGATCAAATCACCACAGTTTTTCTTGCTGTTGCATTATTAACGCTCGGGATGGTCCTAGTAAAAAAGGTTGGTTTCCTACAAAAATTCTGCATCCCAGCCCCCGTCGTCGGCGGATTGCTATTTGCAGCGTTAGCAACCGTCCTTAAATCACTTGGTTGGGTAGAATTCTTACTCGATACATCCCTACAAAGTTTATTTATGATCACATTCTTTACAACAATCGGTTTAGGCGCAAGCTTTAAACTCATCAAACTTGGCGGAAAACTTCTCGTCATATACTGGCTTGCATGCGGTTTTTTAGCACTCATACAAAATACAATCGGCGTATCCATGGCTTATTTATTCGACTTGCATCCACTCATCGGGATGATGGCCGGTGCCGTATCGATGGAGGGTGGGCATGGGGGCGCGACCGCATTCGGAGAAACAATTGAGGGCCTTGGCATCAATTCGGCCCTCTCAATCGGCGTTGCAGCCGCTACATTCGGCCTTGTCGCTGGCGGTCTCATTGGCGGCCCTACTGTCAAATATTTAATCACAAAACACAATCTTAAACCAACAGATATAGATGATGGAATTGGTAGCCCTGTTGGCGAGACTGAAAAACAGATTCAAACAGACTCGTTCTTCACACAAATTCTTCTGATCACATTCTGTATGGCACTTGGAACATACCTAGGCGGACTATTCTCTAGCGCAACCGGCTTTGTTCTCCCAGGCTACGTCGGCGCGATGTTCGTTGCTGTCATCGTTCGAAATATCGTCGATAAAATCAACCCAAACACAATCGATATGAAAAGTATCGGCTTAATCAGCGACGTTTCACTAGGCGTTTTCCTGTCGATGGCACTCATGAGCATCAAACTATGGGAAATTGTCGATTTGGCTCTCCCGCTACTGGCCATCGTCTTTGTTCAAGTTATTTTCATCGTGCTATTCGGTGTTTTCGTCTTGTTCCGTCTACTGGGGAAAAACTACGACGCAGCAATCATGGTCGCTGGATTCACCGGACACGGCCTCGGCGCTACACCCAACGCAATGGCTAACATGGCGGCTGTCACTGAAAGATACGGCCCTTCACGTCAAGCATTCCTAATTGTCCCGATTGTCGGTGCCTTCCTCATCGACGTATTTTCAATTCCAATCATTATCGCAACGATAAATTTATTCAAATAATATTATTATTACGCTTTTCCAAATATAAATACGGCATACTCCCTCAAAATTAGGAGTATGCCGTATTTATATTCAACTACTTATAATTAACAGGCTAGTAAAACACCTTCGTTTGAAGGATATCTAAAGCACAGTCAATAGCCTCTAAATCCTCTTTCGAAACACCCTCTAATCGATGTAAAAGTTGCGTCTCTATACATCCAAACGCTTCGTTCATCATGACCTCTCCATCTTTAGAAAGTCGAATAGATTGCTTTCGCCGATCAACTGTATCTTCTTGTTTTGCAATCAAATCTTTATCACTTAACTTTTTAAGCTCACGGCTCGTATTTGGCATAGACATCTGCTGACAATCACTGATTTCACTTAGAGTAACCGGCTGGCTAACCGCGATATATTCAAGAATATTATACTGAACTGGCGTAACGGTATCTGACTTGGCGTTCTTTGTTATATCATGTGTCACACGATGAACAGAAGCTGAAAACAGTACAAATTTATTAAATAAATCTTTCATGTCCACACTATCACCTCTTCTTACCAAGATACCAAATTGATTGTCGTAAAACAATTATCATTTGACAATATAAATAAATAGATGTTAGTATTTAATTATCAAATGATAAGTAAAAGAGGTAGACATATGAAAACACTAATTATCTATACACATCCTAATCATAAAAGTTTAAGTTATTCATTTCTGCAAAAAATCATCAACGGAAGTAGCGAGAATCCTTCTATAAAGGAGGTGCAGGTAGTAGATTTATATAAAGAGGAATTTAACCCAATCCTTGTATTCAATGAATCAAAACGAAGACGCGATATGCATCGTGACCCCACCCTCGAAAAATATAGAAAACAAATTAACTGGGCAGATAAGATTGTCTTTGTCTATCCAATCTGGTGGGGAAGGCCTCCCGCAATGCTCATGGGCTACATCGATCAATTATTTGCTGCCAATTTTGCCTACAGGGATAAGAAGGGACTTCTACCGGAAGGACTTTTGAAAGGAAAGTCAGTTGTATGTGTGTCAACTATGAAGGGTCCTACAAACTATCCACTTCTCTGGTTGAATAATGCGCATAAAACACTAATGAAAAGAGCATTATTTAACTTTGTAGGAATCAAAAAAGTAAAGTTTTTCGAATTCGGTAATATGGAAAGCCCAAAAGGAAAACAAGCGGAAAAGTTAGATGCTGTTTTCCGCTACTTCAAAAAGATAGACCGTTGAGAAGCTAGTGGGATTGGTCGCTTGAGCGAAAGATCAGTCGCTTCGCTAGTGGGATTGGTCACTTGCGCGAAAGATCAGTCGCTTCGCTAGTGGGATTGGTCACTTGCGCGAAAGATCAGTCGCTTCGCTAGTGGGATTGGTCGCTTGCGCGAAAGATCAGTCGCTTCGCTAGTGGGATTGGTCGCTTGCGCGAAAGATCAGTCGCTTCGCTAGTGGGATTGGTCGCTTGCGCGAAAGATCAGTCGCTTCGCTAGTGGGATTGGTCGCTTGCGCGAAAGATA
>NZ_JADBEL010000017.1:36721-91602 GCF_014873855.1 Sporosarcina limicola
ATCAGTCGCTTCGCTAGTGGGATTGGTCGCTTGTGCGAAAGATCAGTCGCTTCGCTAGTGGAATTGGTTGCTTGCGCGAAAGATCAGTCGTTTCACTAGTGGAATTGGTCGCTTGCGCGAAAGATTGGTCGCTTCGCTAGTGGAATTGGTCGCTTACGCAAAAGATTAGTCGCTTCGCTAGTGGGATTGGTCGCTTAAGCGAAAGATTAGTCGCTTCGCTAGTGGGATTGGTCGCTTGAGCGAAAGATTAGTCGCTTCGCTAGTGGAATTGGTCGCTTGGCCGAAAAATTGGTCGCTTGCGCGAAGTTTGTAAAGATTTCCTCCCGATTGACTTTCTAAGATTACAAGTATACCCTTTTAAATAGTACATCTAGAGTTTAAAAGGAGATTTTTTTATGATTAAAACCATTAAACCCAAATCCATCAGTTTATCTGCATTAGTGATTGCCACTGTCGTTCTTTTTAGCGGATGCGCTATGGCAGATGAGAAATCCGATGCAAAACAAGAAAAAGGGCCAACCGAGCAAACAGAAACAGAAACCCCCACTAAAGATTACGGAATCGATAAAAAAGTGCATATTTCAGAAATAAATAAGAGTAATACGCCTCCTAAAAAGGGAAGGGTTGAAGAAAAAAACCCACCTACAAAAGTCAATGCCGCATTAATTCAACAAATCTATCAGTTTGGGCAAGAAGGGAAGGTCCCAGGTTCAGATTTTGTTTCGGGAATAGATCTAATCGATAATGTTCACGAATCTTGGGGAGATCCAGACGAACCTATCGGACCAGGTAACCCTTATGAAACCTATAGTTCAGGCGTAGGGAAAGGCACATTCGCCTTTGGTATTGGCCGGGGAGATATTATTTATGATATTCATTCCTTTGGTTCAGGCATTGATCAGAGTGTAGATTTTAGCCAAGTTTCGTTTCAAGATATTAAACAAACATTAGGAAATCCGACAGCCATTCGGAAAAATAACAAAGACGAAATTCTCGTTTATGCAGTTCAGGACTATGAAATAAAATTCATTGGTCCCCATGCCACACAAATGCTGCACCACATTTCTGTTTATTCACCAAAAGCAGCTGCACCTATGGGAAATAAATAAGGTATGGTAAAGATTTTTCTAACAAAAAATACGGAAAACCCCATCATTATAAGGGTTTTCCGTATTTTTAATTCAACGTGAGCCCTAAACTACTCCATCATCAGTTCATACACTAATCATTTGTTCATGCTCTTATTCTTGTTAACTTCACAAAAAAAAATGAAAACATTTTTAGAAATGATTTCCTTGATTAGTGACAATAATCCTCGAATAGGATACGATTATACAAGGCCTTTCGCATTATATTTAATAGCGTAAAAGAATTAAAAAGCAGAGACCTAACAAGGACATTAGGTTTATTTCATTAGTAATTCAATTAGACAACTAGATGAATCAGATGGAGGAAGTACACATGGAAATTATGAAAGAACTGCAACAATTATTTCCGAGCGCTGATGGTAATCAACAGCAAAGAGATGAATTAGTAGGCCACTTTAAAACGATTCTCGCTAGAATGGATGAACTAAAAGACCCTTTAAAATTAACATTGGGTGGTATGCCGAACTATACAGAAGATTATTATAACCGGATCATCCAAAATGCAGGGGTTCCAAATGAAGGTATTTCCATAGAGGAAACGATTGATAAACTAATGGAATTAGTGGAAGGTCATCGCTTTCTGAATAGTAACTACGTTGCAAATGCAACACCCTTACCAAACATTGCGAGTCTTTTAGGAAACTTAGTCATGGTTCTCTTAAACGGGAACAATCTGTGGGATGTGGATGGTTCCGCTGCAGCTAATGCAGAAGTGCGCATAACAAGCATGATTTCCAAAATTACTGGTTATGATCCACATCAAAGCGCCGGTTATACAACATGGGGAGGCCAGGGATCTATTTTCACTTCTCTACGTTTAGCGATTTCCCGTCAATTCCCTCATTCAAATAAAGAAGGTATTCCGAACAACCTTTACTGTTTTTGCTCAGAATTATCCCATTTCAGTCTCTATAAATCTGTAGAGGCGACCGGAATCGGTATTAATCATATGGTGCGCGTAAAAACGAATGATGATCATTCGATGAACCTGCTAGACCTCCATTGTAAAATGAATCAAGTAATCAAAAACGGGGGAATTCCCGTCTATGTATTAGCGACAATGGGTACAACCGACACGTTTGGCATCGATGATCTATACGGTATTAAGCAATTATTATTGGAAATCGAACAACAACATAACCTTCAGTCAATTTACATTCACGCGGATTCTGCGATGGGGGGCATGTATACATTTTTTAATGACTACAACTTTGATGTCAACCCACTCCAATTCGAGGTAGAAGTTTGTGACATACTAAAAAGGTATCATTCCCATTTAAAACATATGAATTTAGCGGATAGTATGGTTTTCGACTTTCACAAGTTAGGTCAAACCCCTTATATTACAAGTTTATTTTTGATGAAAGATAAAGAGATTCTGAAGTATGTTGACTTGGATGCCTCAGAAACGCCATATGTAGGGAACCGCAGTTACGGAAGCTATCATACCAGTTATACGCTTGAATGCACGCGGATGGGAAGCTCCATTCCAATCTATTCCTCTCTTTTGGCGTTCGGCATTGAGGGTTACCAACAGCTATTGGCGAATTATTTACGCGTCAATATAGCATTTAGAGACGCTCTAAAAAAAGAATTTTCAAATGTGGCGGTTACAAACGAAGTGTCTCCGGTTACGACGTTCAGATTCTATCCTGAAAGTGTTCGATGGCAAGCCGAACTTGCGGGTGATTTGATGAGCAAGGAAGTACATGAAATTAATGCGTATAATGAGAATTTCGCTGAATTGATTGGAATGGAAAGACATCGTATCTTCTTCGGTAATACCAAGAAGCAACGCTTGATTTCTGTTACTGATTCTGACAAACCCTTACCTGTATATGTTCATAAATTTTACACAACATCCCCGTACTCAACCGTTGAGGAAGTAGACCGATACATCCTTTTTTTGAAAGAGCATATGGACATTTATCTTAAGTCTCCCATTTTAGTATAAAGTAATAAAAAAGACAGGTGCGCGCTCACCTGTCTTTTTCATATAGTCAGTCTAGTCTCCGACGTACAGGTCGTGCTAATAGCACCCTCAGCCAATCAGTACCTATTTAAATTTAGAAATTGTAGTTTGAAGTACATTAGCCAATTGGTTTAGCTCTTTGGACGCATCAGCCAACTGATTGATTGATTCCACTTGTTGCTTTGTACTGTTTTCAATTTCCCTTGTAAACGTTGAGTTGTTTTGTGCGATTACTGTTAAATCTTTAACAGATGTCGTAACTTCTTCTGTTCCAGCAGATATTTCCTGAGTCGCAGCGGAAACACCTTCGATTTGTTGTGAAATTTTGTCTATAGTCCCCTTGATTTCATTGAATAGATCTCCGGTTTCCCCTGCAATTTTGGAACCTTTCTCCGCTTCCATTGTACCAATTGCCATTGAAGACACCGCATTATTCGTTTCGTTTTGAATTACTTCAATGATTTTTGAAATCTTCTCGGTTGAGTTGCTCGATTCCTCAGCTAGCTTACGAACTTCTTGCGCAACAACTGCAAACCCTTTTCCGTGTTCCCCGGCACGTGCCGCCTCAATAGCCGCGTTCAAAGCCAGCAAATTCGTCTGTTTGGAAATTCCCGTAATCACATCAAGAATACTCGTAATTTCATAAGAACGTTCTTTTAGGGAACCGATAATATCACTCGATTTTTTCACTGTCTTATTAATGATACCCATTTGGGAAACGGCTTCTCCAATGATTATCAGTCCTTGCTCCGCGTACTCTTCCATTTGTCTAGACACTTCAGAGACATCATTCGATGAATTGGCGATCACACTGAGTTCAACTGCAATCTGTTCAATTCCACCTGCTGATTCTATGACAGCCAATTCTTGTGCCTCAATTCCCATTGCCATTCGGTTAATATTGTCGTTTATTTTAATGGAGTTTTCTATAGATTGTTCGGAAACAGCTTTCACTAATTCCGATGATTGCAAGACGGTTTCCGATGTTTGCGTAATCTGTGCTATCATCGTTTGCAATTCCGCCGCCATTTCATTGAATGCCCCATTCATTTGACCCAGATCGTCTTCTCTTGTCGGCAAGGTAATATGCAGATTTCCTCCCCTCATCTCGTTGATGCCTTCCAACAACTGTTTAAGTGGTCTAAAATTTTTTCGGATAATCAATATTTGTAGGATAACAATGAGTATGATAGCAGGGATAAGAACAAGTAGTGATGAAATTAGAAACTTATGTGTACCATGCTTCACCATTTTGGCATCCACATCGACGCCAAAGAAAGCAAAGACTTCACCTGAATCATTGATGATTGGATACAGGACAGTAACCCACGTACCAAATAAGTCATCGTAAATTTCCGAAGTTGTAGTTTCCTTTGTTTCGTTTAATTCTCGGATTGATTTGATGATGGTTTCGGGTTGTTCATACAAATCACCGTTATTCATATCATTTTTTTTCAGCATTTCTACGACATGTGTCGAATTAGCGATGATCGTTGTTTCATTCTTATCCGTCATTGTCGCACCAAACACGTACCCCTGCGCAACGTTGGGGGTGAAAGTTGATATTTCATCCAATTGTTGCATTAATTTCATATGAGCTTCACTGTCAAAGTCTGCTTCCTTTTCCGACTGCGCCACTAAAGAAGCATCAATCTGCTTCCCCCAAAGCTCGGCAATTTCAGTCGCTTGGCGATCCATTTCCTCCGTCAATACCTCGTTTTGAATTTTCAAATTCGTCACGATAAGTATCGTTCCTACTAAAAGAATTAATATCGTCGTAGTAATAATGGACTTTGTACTAAAAGATAGCTTGTTCAATCTGCTCAATGCAAAAATCTCCTTCTACTATAAAAAATTATGTAGCCTACTATTATATCGACCCTCGCAGTAAGATTTATTGTTTTTTATTAAACTTCTATTTTTCTGGCAATATAGAAATGAATATAAGTAATAAAAACAAGATAGCGACGACTGAAGTAACACATTTTAATGCCTTGCATGCGAAATACGGAAAACCCCATTGAGATAAGGGTTTTCCGTATATTCAACTAAATTAATTCAGCCTATAAGTGTCCCAATATACTTCGCTTCGTCCATGCTTCCGGACGCCAAATCCCGTTTCTTCGGATAAGGTTCCCTCCGGGGATTATTTTGCATCATCGCTTCCACATTTGAATTCGCATCCTATACCCTACTAATCATCCACATTCCGTGTTCAGATTCCCTGTCAAGCAAACTCGGCATCATCTACTCATGACCTTTTTCTTTTCATTATAGTGGAAAAATGAAAAACACGGCCCCCTCGACAGGAGTCTACCGTGTTTTCATTCGACGTTAACAAGATGATAGCCTTATTTCAGAAGACCTTATTCTCCGGCTCCCTACCTTCCAATACGTCCATAATTGTTTGTGCATTCATGTTCATCACCGCAAGGCGCGTCTTCATACTGGCACTTCCGATATGCGGTAGAACAGTGACATTTGGAAGTGTTAGTAACGGATTGTCGAGTGGGACAGGTTCCGTTTCAAATACGTCAAGCCCCGCTACCCATCTACTTCAACTACTTCTTGCAATAAAATATCGCGCGGAACTGATTCACTTTCCGATTCCCACATCCCTACATCGAAATTCTTTTGGAGCGGATTTACCGCTTGATTGTCTAATTTTCGCGTAATATAGATTCTAGGTTTCATCAAATTCCCCCTATTTAAGTACCTGGCACGCATTCAATTCGGAATCGTTTCAGTGTCAAGTACTTGTGAAAACCGATAAATCTTCCTCCGTCTTCCACGACCGCCAAGCTGCTCTTCACCAACCAACGAAATCAAACCCAATCGTTCAAGTTCTGTGACAATACGACGACCATTCCGATCTGTACTTTTCATCCATAAAGCGACGTCCTGAGCAGTGAATGCTTTTTTTCTGTATTGGATTGAGTAAGCGTGCACCTTAGACGCAGTTTGGGGACTAATGGATGCTCCAGTAAATAATTTACCCCATTCGGCACCGAAGTTTTTATGCTCATATGACACATCCGAATCAGCAGACTCCAAGAGGCGAATTTGTTCATTTTCATCCACCAACACAAGGAGAGGTTCGTCAGTTTGGCGCGCATGTTGAAATGCCCGACGCACATTTTGTTCCGCTTGCATAGCAGTGCTGCCGTATCCGATTCCAATCCTAATTTGAAGCCCACTCTGCTTTTCAACCTGTTGCATTAGAAGATGAATTGTCCCTTTTTGTAACTCCTCTTCAATTTCACCAAACGTGGTGTAAATGAAATACAATCCATCTCCTAAAGTCATTAAAGAACCATGTAACACTTCCGCGGTCGATAATAATATTTCATGAAGCAACAGGGCTTGTCTTTTCAAGCGGAAAGAATAAGGCAAATTCCGAGTATGTTCTTCCGATAAAATTGCTTCGACACCGAGCAATACAATTTGTGACTGTTTGTACCTCGCGGTGTGAATACGCTCTTCCAACAATTCAATGACCATCATAATGGAAACATCCGATGGTATTATACGATATACCGGAAATCCTCGTTTTTTCAATTCATTGCGAACCGCCAAAATACATGTGAAGGCTATTTCTGTGTGACCCTTTTCAAATGCCTCAATATGAAAGTCTACAATTCCTTCCATAGGTTTATAGCCCTCATAGGGAAACGTTGTGAATTTTATATCCCCAAGGTTATAAAAGGATGTATTGCGCTTAATCGCTTCATCAGATAGCGTATCAATGCTCGCATGCTTGAAGATTTTACTTTCTACAAATATTCCTTCCAATAGGGCTCCTAAAAATCCAGAGCCCTGTAACGGAGCAAACGCAGCTTCTTCTGGCCGAATCCATCCCCGTTCGTAAGCGTAGTAATAGGGAGATTGACCTGAAAAAAACCATTGCTCTACAAGCTCTTTGTTCTCCTTCAGTATTCGGCCTACCTCGTCGACGACGGTATAGGTGAAGGGTACAAACTCAATTGTTTCATACTGTTGTCCAATTTCAAGGATTCTTTTCACTGAATCTACTGGTCCAATGACCCCGATTTTCACTTGCATTCACACTCAGTCCTTTACATTATTCCTACTATGATGATAACTGAGTAATCGAGTGAATGTCGAGACGGCTACAGGTAAAACTTTTTCATCATAATCAAATTCTGGATGGTGATGTGGTGCTTTTAAAGGGGATGCGATGATTATATACGTCGCTTTGCCACCTTGTGATTGGACGTCATTGATATAGGCAGTGGCGTCTTCCGATGCACCTAGCGCCGTTTCAGGTAAGATCGTGTTGACATAACAACTTCCTTGAAGCGCTTCACTGCCCCACTCAATCCACTCCGCATCACATGTTGCACTCTGCGCGTAGCCAGCTTCTTCAATGTGCGCTGTTGTATTGAACAGCAATGCGCTTGCTTGGATAATCCGTTCCGCTTCATTGCGCATATAGTCATTGAGCTTTGTCGTCGCACCCCTTGTTTCAATAATCATTGAGGCTTTATCCGCGACAATATTTCTGCCCGAACCGGCGTTTAGCATTCCGACATTTATTCTTGTTGCGCCACCGGAGTGCCTTGTGATGCCATTTAAATGAATAGCAGCTGAAGCCGCACTTAATAAGGCATTTCTTCCTTCCTCCGGACTCTTTCCTGCATGAACGGATTCACCCACAAAGGAAACGTCCAATTTCGTACTCGCTAAAAAGTGATTTGTCGTTAATGCTACTGTACCTACAGGTTCTTCCAAAAAACCGATATGCCCACTTAAAAAGTAATCTGCGCCCTTTGTCCACCCTTTTGAAACAATTGCCTGTGCGCCACGTCCACCTTCCTCGGCAGGTTGAAATAGCAGCGTGATTTTCCCCGTGAACTCTCCTATTCGGTCATTCAGCAGATGAGCCACACCTAAACCAATGGCTGCGTGGCCGTCATGCCCACAAGCATGCATACTTCCAAAACGAGCAGAAGCAAACCCCTCTGTTACAGGAAAATGGTTCGCCATCTCGGTTTCCTCAACAGGCAGCGCATCGATATCAAAACGGACGACCGTATGGGGACCTTCAATCTTACTATCAAAGACAGCTACACAGCCCGTCATTCCTCCACGCATTTTTTCCAACAATTCGCGGTCAATCGGTAAGCCGGAATTATAATAGCTGTTCAGTTCCTTTTCGGCTGGCAGGCCTTTCCGTGCTTCCCGACTCATGACTTCATCGCCGACAAATAACTCACAACTAAGTGTCGAAAGAATCGATAGGATAAATGCGGTCGTTTGAAACTCTAAAAAACCCGTTTCCGGTAGTTGATGAAGTGCACGGCGCCATTCTACCAACTTCTCTTGTAGCGCTTGTGTTTGCGCATCTATATGTGAATGGTTCATTGATCACTACAACCTCCCTTCTCTAACTTACGAAGAGCTTGTACGGCTACATCCATCATTAAATCCACGCCAATTTCCAGACAATCTTCATTTAAATAAAACTCGGCGTCATGAAGCGGCCTTTGCACTTCCACACCTTCCCTTGCACATCCTAACCAGAAAAATGCGCCTGGAATTTCATTTAAAAACCGGGAAAAGTCTTCTCCGCCGAGTGATGCGTTTACAGTTGGGGCAGCGTCCTTCCCTAGCATATTCACTACTCGACTGCGCACAAACGTAGCCCATTCAGGTGTGTTTACAGTGGCCTCATACCCGTTTGTGTAGACATATTCGATTGAAATTCCGTAAGCAATTTCAAATCCTTCAATCAGCTGAACTAATCTTCTTTTCACCAGTTCTTTAATCTCTTTTTTGTAGGTCCTCACAGTTCCTTCTAGCTTTACTTCATCAGCAATCACATTGTACCGATAGCCTCCAGAAATCGTCCCGACTGTAATGACTGCTGCTTCCAACGGATCTGTATTTCTACTTATGATTGTTTGAACCGCAGAAATAAATTCAGCCGCTATAACGATTGCATCTTTCCCCTCATGCGGCATACTTGCATGGCCGCCTTCGCCCTTAATAATCATACGGAAGGAATCAGAGGCCCCCATCATTTCTTTGTCCCTTATCCCAATTTGCCCAATCTTCAAATTTGGCCAGACATGTTGACCAAAAATAACGTCCGGTTTGAATTCATCAAAAACTCCATCTTCCAACATCGGGCCCGAACCGCCAACTGGCGAATTTTCTTCAGCTGGTTGGAATACAAGTAAGACCCTACCAGGAAGTGATGATTTTTCTGCGTTTAATCGTAGTGCTGTTCCGAGCAGCATGGCTGTATGCGCATCATGCCCACATGCATGCATGACTCCTGCGTTTTTCGATTGAAAATCTATTTCAGTCTTTTCCGTGATTGGCAATGCGTCCATGTCAGCACGCAATGCAATCGTTCCACCTGGTTTCCCGCCTTCAATAATTCCAAGGACGCCCGTTTTCGCAAATCCCGTTTGAAAAGGTATACCTGCTTGTTCCAAAGTCTTCTGTACCAGTTTGGATGTCTCGAATTCTTGTTCACTCAGTTCAGGATTCTCGTGCAAGTTTCTCCTTAAAGTAATCACTTTTTCTTTCCACATGTTTTTCTCCATAATTACGCCCCTTTTATTTATGGTAATTAACTTATATAATGTCCTTAAATAAATAATAACATAGATTGTATATACGTTATAACAAATGATTTTAAAGTTTTCGAAAAAATGTATTGCGGTAATCTATATTCTTTGCGTACAATAGAGAGTAGAATTCTATATTTCTCTATATTCTATTTTCGGGAGGGTTCCATATGTCAAAGCACCAAACAGATGAGCATCGTCAAAAAGGCTTTTTAGCCGCCGTTGAAAGAGCAGGTAATAAATTGCCTGACCCCTTCATGTTATTTGTTTACTTGGCTGTATTTGTAATTGTCACTTCATGTATTGTAAGCCTTTTCAATGTTTCTGTTGTTCATCCTAAAACAGAGGAAGTTTTAGCTATTAAGAGCTTGCTTTCAGGCGAGGGTATCCAGTACATTTTGACTTCAATGCTTACAAACTTTACTGGCTTTGCACCTTTAGGATTAGTTCTTGCTATGATGATTGGGATTGGCTTAGCTGAACGAGTTGGCTTACTCGAAGCCACGATTAAAAGAACGATCATGAAAGCGCCAAAGCGTCTCGTGTCGTTCACGATTGTGTTCGTCGGAATTATGGGTAACATTGCGTCAGATGCAGCATTCGTAATTATTCCACCCCTTGCGGCAATGGTTTATTACACAATTGGAAGACATCCACTCGCTGGGTTAGCTGCTGGATTCTCCGGCGTCGGCGCAGGCTTCACCGCAAACTTAATCATTAACGGGACAGATGGTTTACTGTCAGGGATTTCCACTGAAGCCATTAAAACCTTTGACCCGACAATGGTTGTAACACCCGTTGACAACTACTACTTCATGGCGGTATCTGTATTTATTTTAGCCATCGCAGGTGCTATTTTAACAGACAAGTTTGTAGAACCTCGTCTTGGTAAGTTCACACGTAAACTCGATAAAAAAATGGCGGCCCCGTCCGAGCATGAAGGCCGTGGGTTACGCAACGCAGGTATTGCAGGGTTCCTATACATCGCCTTGTTGGCAGTCGGTTTGTTCTGGCCCAGTTCCGTTCTTCGTAACGAAGATGGCGGCTTGATTCCTTCCACATTTTTAGATGGAATTATCCCGATTATATTATTCTTCTTCATTGTCGTAGGTATTACATACGGCCGAACGACAGGGAAGATTGAAACTTCGCGTGACATACCAAAATTCATGTCTGAAGCGATGAAAGACATGTCTGGCTACATCGTTCTCATATTCGCAGCTGCCCAATTCATCAGTTACTTCAATTGGTCTAACTTAGGCGTCTGGGTTGCAGTTAGCGGAGCAAATTTCTTACAAAACATCGGATTAACGGGAATCTCCGTTATCCTCGGTTACATTATTTTCACGGCATTACTGAATTTAATCATTTTCAGTGGGTCCGCAAAATGGGCGCTCGAAGCACCTATTTTCATCCCATTGTTCGCTTTCCTTGGCTACCATCCGGCATTCGTTCAAGTAGCTTATCGGATTGCAGACTCTTCAACAAATATCATCACACCCATGAACCCATATCTTGTTATTATTCTTTCATTCATGCGAGAATATGAACCAAAAGCAGGACTTGGTACGTTGATGGCATTAATGCTCCCTTATTCTTTAACATTCCTTGTCATTTGGATAGTGCAATTAATTGTATTCATCATGTTCGGTATCCCTTTTGGACCTGGGATTGGCGTTTATCTGCCATAAATAATATTGTGGGTACTTGCACCTGAAAAAATCCCTGGATCGGTTTAAACCGAACCAGGGATTTTTGAACTCATTCGAATAAGAGTCTTGTTTGTGAAAATCGATAATAGCCATACGTTTTAATCGAGGAAGGGGGTATACTCGCGACTCTATGGCCGCACAAAAAATACTGTCCTATACGGTCAGCAATGACAGTATAGGACAGCCTCATAGACAAGTTCGTATTTACTTTTTCAATGAAATCACAAACTTGGAACCGACCTCGCCTGCAAATACGATCCTACCGTTCTCTGGTAATAAGACCTGATTCTTACCGCTGACTACAGTGTGGTTAATGCAAATACCTGCTTGATCATATACAGCAAAGGAGCCCTTCGAAGGCACCTTAACCGTCATGACCTTTCCTTTGGCAGCCACAGGCACTGAATACCATTTGGCATAGCCGTCCGCTTGGATTATTGTCGAAGATTGTTTACCCGAATAGAGCGGTTTTACAAGTTCCTCACTAGCGTATACATTACCTACTGCCTTAACATACTCTAATCCATTCTTCTTAATGAAATTGATTTCCATCGTATCACGACCAGCCATACCAGGGATTTGCAGTTGGTTTACTGCTTTGTTTGCTCCAATAATCTTATTATTCGACATATAGCCAACCCCCTTGACGGTATCAATAGGTATGATTGGTGTAGCATTGAGGTAGACCGTTGATGTATATTTCTCATTCACCAAATAATATTTTTTACCTTCACGCTTTTTCCATGAGGTAGTTATATCCCGGGATAATTCATTGACTTCAAGCTTCTCTGCACTATATTCTGAGAAAGCTAACTGTCCAAGCCCCGGTACGGATATATAGGAGCGGGACCACAAGTAGGTGCGTCCATTTTTCTCCACAACGAATTTTAACTTTTCTGTGCCTTCATCGTTTACAAAAGAACCATCAGCCGTATACGTATACTTTTGGGCAGGGTTATTCGGAGCTGTAAGCGTCGATACAGACAATTGTCCGGTAGCTTTCATTTCTACCTTCATTATCGAATTCGCACCACCATAATTACCTGCATACTGGGATACTTCCTTCGGCATATCTGCCTTTATAGGCATGCCATACGACTTCTCCGGTTTCCGTTCTTGAATAATACCCTTCTCGTGAAGTGCGCTGAGTAACAGTTCGCTCGCAATGAATTGATCTGTTGTGCTTGAACCACCTGAAGAGACAACGGCCGCAGCCATGTTATATTCCGGGAGCACAACTAATGATGAATGATACGCCATTGTATCTCCACCTTTTGTAAGTGCCTTGATGCCGTATTCGTTGAATGGGAACAAGTTCACACTGTCCCATCCTAATCCGTATGAAACGGACGTATCGCTATCCTCTGGCCACAAGCCTCTTTTATATTCTTCTTGTGCCATAGCTTCTACCGACTTACTAGAAAGAATATCATCGATCTGTCCCGTGAAGATTTGTGAGAATTTCGCGAGATCTTCAGCTGTGGAGTAAATGCCTCCAGTGGCAATGATGTTATAATTCTCTTGTGGAAGTTGTCCCTTATACAGAGGGGAATAGGTCCCAGCCATTTTCGCTGGGTTCATAATGTCCTGTGGTGTTTTGGTATGGTTCATGTCCAGAGGCTTAGTAAAATATTTGTGTATAAACGCTGTAAATCCCATGCCACTAACTCTCTCTACCAGAATCTCAGCTAGCGTAAAACCGTCGTTAGAATATACTGAGTATGCTCCTGGATCTGCCTTTAGGCTTTGTGTCTTTAATTGCTGTAACAATGTATCATGTGCATACGTATCATTATCCCCATATAATGTCGCATTACTGCTCGAGGTTCCGAGAAGACCTGAGGAATGATTCAGCAGCATGCGCGGCGTAATCTGTTTGTAACGGTTATCTTTCATCTTAAAGTCAGGTATATAGTTCACAACCGGAACATCCAAATTGACCTTACCTTCATCGACAAGCTTCATAACAGACGCGGTGAGTACCATTTTGCTCGTTGAACCTATGCCATATATCGTATTTGAAGTAAGAGGTACTTTATCCTTTAGGTCGTTTTTGCCTGCATGCCCGGAGATCACAATTTCTCCATCATCGACGAGCGCATATTGCAGACTTGTAGTACCGTAAGTTTCTGTTAGTAACTTGGCTTTCTCAGTAACTATTTTCTTCGTCGCATCAAAAGAAAGATGACTGCTGTTACTCGAAGCCGGTGCGGCCATTGCAGATAGTGGAGCTAGGATCGTTAGCACCAGGGTTGCTGCGATTATTGAAGTTCGTGTTCTATCTGTTCTCGTGCCCATCCTCGTTTTCATTACCTCTTTTATTTTCATTCGTATCTTCTCCTGTCCTCTTCGATTTATTCGGCTACCTTAACGGGCCGCTAAGTAAAGCTTATACAACGAAGATGTACTCCGTATGACGACAATATGTACAGAGTATGAACAGGCAAAAATAATGGGCATCATATGCAAGGAAGCTTGCACATGATGCCGTAGCATGGAGTTCGGATATTCGGACAACCGTGATTTTGATATCTTGTTTGATGTTGTATATACGAACAAACAGTGAAAAAACCGTCCCTTAGGACGGTTTTTATATCACTTATATTCATGTACAAAATAGTGGAGGGACACTCTGTAATATTAAAGACAAGTAATTGTACACGATGACTTATCTCGTCGTGGCTTGTTTATAATGTTACACACATTATAAAAATGCGTATTACTAAAAGTAAATTTTAGTAATGCGCATTTTTATTTTGGCTAACATTTCCCATAGTTTTATTAAAAGGTTAAACAATTTACAATTACGCAGAAAAGTATTAGATTAGAACTAACGTTCTTTATTGGAGGGATTAATAATTGTATTGGTATGAGTATTGTCCGAAACATGTTGAAAGTAAATATCAGCTGTTAGTATTTAAAGATAACAAGCCCTTTCTACCTTTGACAGACTATTACCAAGATTGTTTAGGGCGAATTGATAAGAGTTCTGCAACATCTTATTTAAAGTGCTTATTACCCTTTTTTAAGTGGCTAGAGGAAGAAAGTAACTATCAGGGAAACCGAGTGCAATGGAATGAATCGGAAGGTAAGATACGTGTAGCGGTTGAGGATTATTTACAGCATAAAATGAGCTGTAAAGTTCGTGATAAAGACTCATTTCGTTTTGTGAATTTAACAAATAAAAGCCCTACTACCATTAGTCGTTTTTTATCGGCATTAAAGTCATTTTACAAGTCTATGATTCGATTAAAATACTATCCGCATCATAACCCTTTAATTGATGGGCAAGCTATTCTGCATAGCTATAAAGAAGAAGTTAGAGGTGTTCGAGAAGATAAACCTAGAATGCCTTCAGTTGCAGGAACAGAAGATCCTGCCACTCACCGAAGATTAACAGATTCCTATTTTAAAATCATCAATGAAGAATGGCAGCCTCAAATTATTGATGATATGAATTTACCTTATCAAGTTTATCAAGCAGGGAAAAGGGTAAATTGGTCGCAACGTGAAATGATTATAGCTCGTATGTTATTCGAAACAGGAGCAAGGGCATCGGAAATTATTGAACTAACTGTTGGAGATTATCGTCAGCGTAAAAATCATCAAGAGGTCAGTACGTTTAACAAAGGGAGTCATGGTAGGAAGATCAAGTTCCTACGTTTTAGTAAAGATACAGTCAAGCGGTTGTTTAACTATATAGACACCGAGAGAAAATCCTATGATGAAAACCATTTAGAATTTGATCAATTACCTGACGATGCGCCAATTTTCTTATCTGCAAATGGAACAGCATTTACATATCATGCATGGTACTATCATTGGAAACGAGCAATGATAGTCAATGAATTGAGTTTAAATCCACATAAAGCAAGACATTGGTTTGTCACTTCCCGCCTACGAGAAATTTATAATGTTTCCAAAAGTGAAGCTGAAATTCAACAGCGTAAAAACGAATTGATTAAATATATGAAATGGAAAAATCCAGATACAATGAATGTATATGAACACCATTTCGACGAAGCAAAACATCGAGAAGCCCATGAACATATGCTGGAACAAATGGCACAAGGAGAGCAAGAATACACCAAGCAGCGTAAATCGTCAAGAAAACCAAGGTTGGCAGTCATTGAAACAACAAATATTGAACTGATCGATGAAGATTTACAAGAATTGTTAGAAGGGCTGGAATAAAATTGACTGACGCAACGCAACTAAGACCAGCAACGGAATGGTATGATAAATGGCTTGGAAAAATGGATACAAAGCTAATGTGCCTGCAAAATAGCCGAAGCGAGTTTTTAATCGACAAAGTAGATGAACGGATTCTTAACTATCTTAATAATAATTGCTTAAATTTTGATTGGAAGAATCACTTATTATTGATTACATTAATCGAAATAGCTCAAAATAAAGATTTCAAAACTATTCAACGGACTATTGGGATCTTAAACACACGATTTAAGGATATTTTTACTAATTTTAATATTACTAGATTTTTAGATTTCGATGTAAATGTTCATTTATATGCATATTTGAAAATAGAGGTTTTCCCTAACGATTCTAACAGCAAAAGGAGCACTCTATTGAGTAGTTATACTGGGGCCGAGTACACTACAAAGAAATGGATTCATAACAACTTATCTTTTGAAGAACAAGAACATTATAAACAATTTCTACTGCAACCTACTTCGTTTGATTCAAAAGATTTTTCATTTCGAAAATTAGCAGAAGAACAAGCTCAAACTATTCGTAAAGATGAAACAGATGCTATTGTTCCAATGCTTCCAACGATACGTGCAGAAGCAAATTTACGATGGAATCAGATAAAAAGACTACGTGATGCCTTTCATCAACAAATAGAGGAGTCAGAAACTAAATCATTATCACTACCAATTGAATTTTATTATGATGAACCAGAACGTATTGGTGAGAGATTTCATTTTCGTTTATGGGACAAACCATCTTTTGTATTACACCACCAAACATGCTTTTCGGAAATTATTATAAAACAAGCAACACAGAAGAAAGTAACTTATTCTGATAAAAACAATGCTTATTTCCTTGAGTTTATTCGTGCGGAATCAATAGAGGACGAATCAGAAGGAGAAGGTCTTTGGTTTAATGAATTGATTGAATCTAATGTTCTTGGAGAATGGACTCGATCTAGACCTATTGAAGAACATGAGCGTATTTTAGAGTTTTTATCTTTATGGGGCTATGAACAAGAGCATCCGCAAAAGCCCCTTCCATTTTGTTCTCGCCATAAAGGTATTTTAACACCGTCAACCTTTGTTACTTTGCACAAAGACAAAGCACAAGGTTTATTAATTGATGTTGAGCCATTTTACGCAGCTTGTACATTTGGTCTATTAGCTATAGATATTTTAACAACCACTGGTGCAAGAATTAATGAATTACTTCAAATCAATAATACGAAAGAATGTATCCTTATAAAAAAGGTTAAAGAGAAGTTGCATTTCTCATTTAAAGTTATTCCTAAAGGACGAAATTCTTTAGAAGAATTCTATATAAGTAAACAGACTATGGAGCATATTCAAACCGTAGCAAGATTGCTGAAAGAGCATTATGCTGTCGAGAAAATTCCGAGTAATTTATATAGATATGAAAGAAAGCATCTTTTCCCTAAGCCTATGCCCTATTATTTTCAATACGAAGGTAGGACAATGAAAGAGACTTCTATATACAGTTCCATTAGATTCCTCCTTCATGGATTGATTTTTGAAACACAAAGCGGTAAGCCTGTAACAATCAAGACGCACCTTTTACGCCATGCTTTTGCAACAGAAGCAGTCCAGCGACAAAACATGAATATTGATATTGTCGCAAAGATGTTACATCAGAGGGATTTGAATGTAACAGCCTATTACTCCGAACCAACATCATCGCAAATCGCTGAATCAGTAAGTGAATTACATGATGTCATTTCAAGCTATGTCGATATTGATGATGCGTATTTAAGAAGCCCTAAAGAACTGCAACAGCAATTTGATGAACACACTGAAAAGGTTGGTGTATATAACAAAGTGTTAGGTGGTACTTGCGTGACCGATTTCGTGTGTCCAACTAAAATGCAATGCCTAGGTTGTAAAGCAAAAGTACCTGAACCAGACCAAGAGGATGAACTTTTAGAAGTTATTCAATTATCAAAAGATATGGAGAAACGCTTCAAGCAAATGGGGTTAGAGGTTGAAGTTCGTAAAGCAAAAGAAATGGCAAAGCAAGCTAAAATCGAACTAAAAGAGATTGACTTGATAAAAAAATATAGAGAGGAACGTCGTTATGAACCAATCACAAAGGGCAATCCATTCAGATAAGCGACAATGGCTTGATAAAGTGCATCAGCAACGTAAAGACCGTTCACTTACTATCGGTATTCAAACGATTGATTTTCTCGTAGAACAAGGGATTCCCGTAACTTATCACAACATTAGTAAGCATTCAAAAGCATTTGATGAAAAAGGAAAAGGCATCCATCAAAATACGATTAAACGCAATGAGGAACTCCATTCTTATTATCAAAAGCATAGCAGAACGTATAAAGTAAAAAATACGCGCAAAAAGCCTGTAATACCCTCTACATTTGACGAAGCATCTTTAAGAAGGATTTCGTCTGAACGTGATGTAACCATCGCCAAAAAGAGGTATATGCAGCTTTCGAAGGAGGAATTGGTGAATAGATTAGTAGCGGTTGAAAAATACGTTGCAGAAAATCAAGAGCGATGGGTAACTAATCAATTTGAGCAGTTCAAATAGATAATTAATGAGATACAAAAATAGCCTTGTTAAATTACTTTTAACAAGGCTATTTTAACTATCTTGTTCAACTAAAGCACCCGTTAGTTTAAGTGAAAAGTTTCACAATTGACCATCATCTTTTTTTTTTACTTCTTCCGGAAATAAAAAACTAATAAGTTCTTTAAACATACTTTGTTGATACATAGATAGGAGGATTTCTTGAATAATTTCTTCATATTTTATATTTAAAGTAGATGAAATGATTGTAATTGTTTGATTTAAAGATGGTAAATCTTTTTCGAATAATTCGGGAGGGAATTCCGGGTCTTTCCTTAAACTATCATGTTCTTGATGTAAACGACTTGATAGATAGGACATAATATATTCAAGTTTCTTTTTATCTTCTTCAAAAATACCTAGAGAAAGAAGTAGATGCCAGTATGGTTTTTTTATATTAGGTTCTACCAAGATAGAAAGACGTTTTAAACTTTGTTCTAAAGAATAAATTTTCCCCTCTAATTCTTCAATTTTTTTTGCTGTTCATCTTTCATGTTAATTCCTCTCTTCCTACATTTGCTGAAATCCTCTATGTCCTTTTAATTCCTTATTCAACTAAACTGCCCCGTTAGTTCAATAAACTACTGGTGCAGTAAAAGGCTTGCCGATTACTTTATCGATCAAGCCTTTTTATAATTAACTGTTTAAAGAAGCAGCACCTTTTTTAAAATATTCCTTCCGTTTTGCACCTAATACAGCTTTCAATGCCATTAACCCGAATAAGAAGAATGCAAATGAACCTATTAACCCCACAGGACGAATCGAAGTTAATTCAGCAGCTAAACCTATTAATACCGTTAAAGCAATAATGAAACCTGCTTCAATAACACTAAAGATGCTTCCGAACCTTCCCATCATCTTCACAGGAACATGATTTTGGTAGAAAGTCAAATACCCTGTATTTGCAAACGTTACAGCAAACCCAATTAAAAATACACCAAGCGCTGCACTAAAAAAGCCATTCGAACTATAAAGTCCTATATAACCTATTGAGGTAAAAATGGTACCAAAACCTATTAAAAAATTAACTGCAAGCTGTTTCGAAAATACTGAATTAATAATTGAACCTATTATAAATCCAGCTCCAAAGATACTTAATAAAAACCCATAATTGGTATCTGATATTGAAAGTACTCCTTTAGCAAATGCTGCCTCGAGAGAATCTATTGCAGTCATGAATATTGTAGTACCGCTAAATAATAAATATATCTTTGTGACATAGGTATAATCCTTACTGAAATTAAAAACAACCCGAAAATCATTTTTTATCATATCCCATGTAAGTCTTTGTCCCTCTGTCTCTTTGAGTCTTGAATCAACATTAGGTAGCATCATAATAATAAGAGCCGAAAAAAATAAAGCCACTGCATTCACATGGATGGCAGTATAAGGAGTACCCATCCAAAATAAAACCCCAGCAATGGTAGGACCTATTAGTGAACCACAAGAGTTGATAAAATTACGTAGTGCATTAAAGCGTTGCCGATCTTTCTCAGGTATTAGTTTAGTCATATAAACCATAGATGTAGGTTGAAAAATAGCACTTCCCATATTAATGATAAACGCTAGTATATAAACATAAATAAGTGAAGGTAAAAATGGAATTAACGCAATACATAGTGCTCGGAAAACATCTAATCCCATCATAAGTTGTCGTGTATTTACCCGATCAATTAAACTACCTGCCCAAGCATTCGAACATATAGTTGCAATTGGACCAAGTATATATAATAAAGCAATCGCAAGTGGAGAACCTGTTTCATTCAATATAATTAAATTTAGTGCGATTAGGTAAACCCATCCACCCACATTTGAAATTCCTATTCCTCCTAATAGCATTAACGGATACTTCCATCTGGACATGTTCACCACTCCTTTTTATTTTTTTGTAAAACAAAATAAAAAAACTCACCCCCAAGATATTTATCTTGGGGGCGAGTCATGTCGCGGTGCCACCCCAGTTCACCTCCACATTTCTGCAGAAGCCTAATCGAGTACTGCTTTGTGAATAAATCACCTGCGATACTCTATCTCGTTAACGTGAGAATACGTTGCATCATTATTGTTCAAAACAAACAAATCCAATGCACAGCTCCAAGCCTTGTTTCAACACATTTCCTATCCCTCTTTTTCAGCTACCAGAGGTCTCTGTAGATAGTACGTGTGTTTACTCTTCTTTTCACAGCTTTTTATATAGATTTATATATATATATTACACTATTTTGAATTAAAATTCAATACAAAAAAGAATATTACTAATTATCTCTATAACAGACATAGAAATATTTGCATTTATAGTATTGTTGTTACAGTAATTATTTACTTCATGCATACCACAGCTTATTCTTCTTCAACTAACCTGCCACGGTAGTTGAAGAACGGATAAAAAAACACATATACTATACTTTTATTTCATAAATATATTCAGATTATATCTTTAATCACAAATAAAAACTGAACTACTACAAGAATTAGTTCAGCTTAAAAATAGCTTATTATAATGTTGCACATTGTATAAAAGATACTGATATATTAAGTGCTCTACGTTATCTCTTGACTTTTAATAAAACCTTTTTAAGTACACTTATTTTATTTCTCCCATAAATCCCTTAAAGTTTTCAACGATTGCTTTTGATTTCGTGTGGTGTAGATAATGTTCTCCTTCCATTGTCATTACTTTTCCATGTACTGAATCTTTTACTTGCTTTTCATGCAGGGGTATCCATCCTTCTACACCTGTATTATTCGCCTGTATAAAGAAAATAAGAGGAAGATCTTTAGGGAATGTTAAAAGTTGAGCCCCTTTAAAATTAGAAGAAATATGTTTCATTTCATTCAAGGTAGTGGCATTATTCGAGTTTTTATTCGAAATAATTCTCATTTGTTCTTTTGTTTGATCATCAAATGATAATCCTACATATGGGTCACCACTTAGTTTCTTGATCATTCGTAGAAGACCTGATTGTTCGAGAAACGCAAATGTTTTTAACGGGAATTTAACATCCATACCAGGCTGTGTTGGAACACTACTATCAATCCCGACAAATGCACTCACCTCGTTTGGATATTTGTTCACATAATCCAGTCCGTAAATGCCTGCAATGGAATGGCCCATTAGCGTGTAACGGTCAATATTAAGTTGCTGTAAAGCTTCATGAATTTCACTTACAATATTCTCTGTGCTTCGCTCTTTTTCGGTTTCATCACTTAATCCATAACCGAAGGGCTCGATCACGACAACTTTGTAAAATGGAGATAATTCATCTACGAGCAGCTTAAAATCAAGTGCTGGTGCTGCTGTTCCATACCCTGGGAGTAGCACGACGGTTTCTTCGCCTTGTCCTTGAATCAAAACATTCATATTTTTCCCATCTACCGCTACGTACTGACCATAGGACTCTATTTTCCCTTGCTCCGATTTGTTGGAGATCATATTCACGATAAAAACAATGGCTAGAAAAAGCACTATTGCTATGGCTATAACTCCTATTGATTTAAGTATAATATTTAACGTTTTTTTCATCATTTATGCACGAGGGTGTAGAGCGACAATTGAAGCTCATTTTCTACCTATACTCGTGCCTACCCTCCTTCTCATTTTTATTCCCTCTCATTGGTTCTACTTATATCTTCTCCTGTCCTCATCTGTTTATTGGGCTACCTTAATGAAACATTAAGGTAAGTTTATACGACGAAGATGGACTCCATGTGACGACAATATGAACGGAGTATGAACAAGAAAAAAAATGCTGCGACGTCACATAGAAGGAAGCTTGCACATGAGCCGTAGCATGAATAATGCAGGGACAGCGTTTGGATAATCCGATCGATACAACATTATTACGTCAAATCGTAGAGGGACCTTTTTCAGTGCACTTAGTTTATTTCTTCCATAAACTCTCTAAAATTTTCAACGATTTCTTTTGATTTAGTATGGTGTAAATAATGTCCTCCTTCAAATGTCATCACTTTTCCATGCACAGAATCTTTTACTTGCCTTTCATGCAGTGGTATCCATCCTTCAGTCTCTGTATCATTCGCTTGTAAAAAGAAAATAACAGGAAGACTTTTCGGGAATGCTAAGTTTTCAGCTGCTTTAAAATTATAATTAAAATTTTCGCCTTCACTTAAGTTGTTGGGATTAAACATGTTTTTGAGAGAAAGAATTCTAATTTGTTCTCTTGTTTCATCATCAACTGTTGGTGTAACAGGTTGGTCAGGACTTAGTTTCATTAGCAATCTGAAGAAACCTGACTTTTTGAGGAATTTATAAACTTCTGTTGGAAATTCATCATCCGTACCGCCTTGCGTTGGAACACTGCTATCAATCCCAACAAATGCACTTACTTCATTTGGATATTTATTCACATAATCCAGTCCGTAAATTCCTGCAATGGAATGGCCCATTAGCGTGTAACGGTCAATATTAAGTTGCTGTAAAGCTTCATGAATTTCACCTACAATATTCTCTGTGCTTCGTTCCTTTTCGGTTTCATCACTTAATCCATAACCAAAAGGCTCGATCACGACAACTTTGTAAAATGGAGATAATTCATCTACGAGCGGCTTAAAATCAAGTGCTGGTGCTGCTGTTCCATACCCTGGGAGTAGCACGACGGTTTCTTCGCCTTGTCCTTGAATCAAAACATTCATATTTTTTCCATCGACGGTTACAGACTGACCATAGGGTTCTATTTTTCCTCGCTCCGATTTGTTGGAGATTATATTAACTATAAAAACGATGGCTAGAAAAAGCACTACTGCTATGGCTATAACTCCTAAGGATTTAAGTATAATGGCAAGCGGTTTGCCCATCCTTTTTTTCATTACCTCTTCTTTTGGTTTCATTTTCATCTTCTCCTATCCTCGTCTGTTTATAGGGCTACTTTAAACTAGCCGTTAAACATAGCTTATACGACGAAGATGTACTCCCCGTGACGTCAATATGAACTGAATATGAACAAGAAAAAAATGCTACGGCGTCACATGCAAGGAAGCTTGCACTGATGCCATAGCATGGAGAATGCGGGGACAGCGTTGAGATAATGCGAATTATTTTATTTCATGCATAAATCCTCTAAAGTTTTCTACGATTTCTTTTGCTTCGGTACGATGTAAAGAATGGCCACCTTCCATTGGCATCACTTTTGCATGTACAGAATCTTTTACTTGCGCTTCATGCTCTGGTATCCATTGATCATATCCTTCTGGCTTATTCGCATCTACAAAGAACATAACGGGAAGATTTTTCGGGAATGTTAAATTTTGAGCTGCAACAACATTAGAATCCATATTTTTCATTTCATTTAATATGTTAGGATTATAACTGTTTGTGTTCATAAACATTCTCATTTGTTCTTTCGTTTCATCATCATATGGCACTGTAGCCAACGGATCAAGATCAGTACCCAGTTTCAGGGAAAATCTCAAGAGACCTGATTTGTAGCCTAGTTTGATAATTGCTAATTGTGAAGATGTAACCTTTAAACTTACCATTGAGCCCATCGTTGGATAACTGGTATCGAGCCCAACAAATGCACTCACTTCGTTTGGATATTTGTTGACATAATCTAGTCCGTAAATGCCCGCAATGGAGTGGCCCATTAGAATGTAACGGTCAATATTAAGCTGCTGTAAAGCTTCATGAATTTCACTCACAATATTCTCTGTGCTTCGTTCCTTTTCGCTTAGATCACTTAATCCATAACCAAAAGGCTCAATCACGACGACTTTGTAAAATGGTGATAGCTCTTCTATTAACGACTTAAAATCAAGTCCTGGTGCTGGTGTTCCAAGACCAGGTAGGAGCACGACGGTTTCTTCGCCTTTTCCTTGAATCAAAACATTCATATTTTTCCCATCTACCGTCACAGACTGACCATAGGGTTTTATTTTACCTTGCTCCGATTTGTTGCAGATCACATTCACGATAAAAACAATGGCTAGAAAAAGTACTATGGCTATCGCTATAACTCCTAAGGATTTAAGTATCATGGTAAGCGGTTTGCCCCTCCTCTTTTTCATTACCTCTTCTTTTGGTTTCACTCTCATCTTCTCCTGTCCTCGTCTGTTTATTGAGCTACTTTAGACTAGCCGTTAAACATAGCTTATACGACGAAGATGAACTCCCCGTGACGTCAATATGAACGGAATATGAACGAGCGAAAAAATGCTACGGCGTCACATGCAAGGAGGCTTGCACATGATGTCGTAACATGGAAAATGCAGTTAGTCAGAATCTAACTATCTGTTGATGGAGTGATTGGCAAGGTGACAATGACGGTTGTTCCTCGGCCGGGCTCACTTTCCGCTCGGATGTAGCTTTGATGAAGAGATATGACCTGTTTAACGATGGCAAGTCCCATACCGCTACCGCCATACTTACGACTGTGGGAACGATCGGCCTTAAAAAACCGCTCGAATATACGTTTCTGATCCTCAAGGGAAATACCAATGCCCGTGTCGGATATTCGGACTGTCACGTTTTTGAAATCTTGTTTGGTGCTGACGGTAATAACGCCGCCATCCTTGGAAAATTTGATGCTATTGCCGATTATATTCGTCCATACCTGGTTTAATAGATCATGATCAGCCGTGAGGCGAACGACCTTCAATTTGAGCTCGAAACGGATGTTGCGGGCAGACCATTGTGGCTGGAGTGCCACAATTATCCGTCTAATCTGTTCATCAAGGCTAAACGTGACCAACCGCAATTGCTGTGACTGCGATTCAAGCAAACTCAGCTTGAGCAGGCCATCGCTCATTTTGGACATCCGATCTGCTTCGGCGATGATAATATCAAGATAACGGCCTCGTTCGTGATCTGCGATGTCTACTTGCTTAAGCGCCAAGGCATATCCGGATATCGAAGTGAGCGGCGACTGAACTTCGTGCGATACGTTCGTTACGAATTCCCTGCGCATCTGCTCAAGCTGCTGCAAATCGTGCATCATTTCTTCGAAGCTGCGAGCCAAAGTACCCAGCTCGCCCTTTTGCTTAATATTCAGCTTGACGTTGAAATCTCCAGCTGCTATACGCTTGGTCGCTTTTGTCAGCTTTTTGATCGGTCTTACTAGGAATACAGAGGCAACCAGAATAAATAAGCTTCCTGTAATCAACGAACAGATTGCAAAGATCAATCCCCACTTTATAACAAAAGAGGTAGAAGGGGGGGAGAGCGTTTCCAAAAACATCGCTTTCGTTCCCATTTCCGTTTTCAACGGCAACCCTAAAAGGACCGTAGCAATACCATTCGGAGTATCTTGAACAACTCCTCCATCTACTACTTTCTTTAGTTGTTCCATCGTCACAGTGGCAGGTTTATGGCCGTTAAGTTTTCCGTAAGACTGGAACTGACCCGTTGCTTCGTAAATTCGAATATGATAGGAATCGAGCTGCTTCATTTCACTTACGAACGAGTCCGCTTCACTTAATGAAAGGGTCTTATAAATCCGGGCGATGTCTTGGCCAAAGTTACGTAAGTTGATTTGCGCGTTTTCGTTCAATTTTTCTTCAAATATCCAAGTTGACACGAAAAAAGAAATGATTGTGCCCCCGATGACAGAGACTAAAAATGTCAGGACAACACGTATATATAAGGATTTGATCATTCGTATACCTCAAGGCGGTAACCAAGCCCACGTACTGTTTCGATACGAAAATCAGGTGTAGTCGAGAAGCGTTCGCGCAGTCGTTTAATATGCACGTCTATCGTTCGTTCATCTCCTGCATAATCGATTCCCCAAATCTGATCGATCAACTGCTCGCGCGTATAGACTTGTCCGGGTGTTCCGGCAAGCTTAAACAGCAATTCGAACTCCTTGAGCGGCAACGTGAGCGACTCCGTCCCTCTCATCACCTTATATGTCTGTCGATCAAGGATGACGTTGCCGAACTGGATCGTTTGCGTGGAGCCAATCCGGTATCGTTTCAGTAGTGCCCTAACACGAGCCGTCAACTCCAACGGATCGAATGGTTTCGTCAAATAATCATCCGCTCCAAGTTCGAACCCTTTCACTTTCTCCCATGTTTCGCTCCTCGCAGTCAGCATAAGTATTGGAATAGTAGGATTGGCCCTTCGGAGCTCTTTGCATAACGTCCAACCATCCATATTCGGCATCATAATATCGAGCACGACAAGATCGACATGCTTCGCGGCATAGACAGTCAGTGCTTCCTTACCGTCTTCGGCTTCGACTATTGCGAATCCGTCATTGCGTAGAAATAAACAGACGAGTTCACGAATATTTGCATCATCGTCAGCAACCAGTATAGTAGGCATCTATTCCCTCTTTTCTTGTTTTCCACCCCAAATTGAAGTAATCATTATACTATAATTTAACTACCCCTATTCTTCCTAATAATCAAGAACAGGAATATCATTAATTGATTTCGTCATTACCCTGAATCTTTTCATCTTCAATAAAAGCCTCCCTTACACCGTAAAGAAGTCGGTACTTCTTCCATTGACTCAAAAAGAACAACCTGCTTTTTTTAATTTCTACCAAGCTCTGAATCGATTATTCATGCATCAGTTCAACAAGAATTCTTTCAAACCCCAATCATTTATCAGTTCTTCAGTCCATGTTCGAATCATATTACTCATGCTTTCACCTCTTCACTATGCGACACCATTTCATATTGACGGATGCCTAGTACGGCATTCAAGACCCGGTACGGATGAGTGGCTAATTCTTATCCGACGGTTCCCCCCCTTCCCACTGTATGTTGCATCCTAGGTTCAGTGGCTCTGACCGGCGCCCACAAAAAAGTCAGCTATCAAAACACATAGCTGACTTTCTCTTCTATACTTCTTCTATCAAGTCATACCCTACAACAATAAATACGCTATTGGGGTGACGATGAGCAAAGTTAAAATGACACGTTGGAACCAAATTACGATAAGTTGTGGGATCGTAATTGGAATTTCAGTAGATACGATACAGGGTACAACAGCTGAAAAAAATATAATCGATGATACGGAAACGACCGCGATAACAAATTTAACGACCAATACCGATTTGACCACTAGTAATGAGGGCAAGAACATTTCCGCAATGCCAAGTGCACTTGCTTTTGCAACGAGCATTGGTTCCGGCAATTGAAGTAATAATGTAACTGGATAAAAAACGTAGCCCAGCCAATCAAATACCGGTGTGAACTCTGCTAATACTAGACCAAGTAAACCGATGGAAAGGATTGACGGCAAAATAGCCATTGCCATAAGAATACCGTCACGTACATTCGTCCATATGTTATTAGCGAAGGTAGGTGCATTCGCAACCGTTTCAGTTGCCTCATTCCACGCAGCGACAAAACGATTCCCCACTGGCTTGGCTTCGGGTTGCGGTATAGATCCTTCGTAATATTCATTTTTAATGGAACATAGTGGCCAGATATGAACAGTAATTGCAGTTACAATGAATGTCACGATTAAAGTGACCCAAAAATATAAATTCCAAATCGGCATTAAATCTAGTGTTTTTGCTACGACTACCATGAATGTAGCAGATACTGTTGAAAATCCTGTCGCAATGATTGCAGCTTCACGAGCTGTATACTTTCCTTCTTTATAGACACGGTTCGTTATGAGAAGCCCCAAGGAATAAGAACCTACAAAAGATGCCACTGCGTCAATCGCCGAACGGCCTGGCGTCTTCCAAATCGGGCGCATGATAGGCTGCAGTAAAACACCGATAAATTCTAGCAAACCATAACTGACTAGTAACGCTAAAAATACAGCTCCAATTGGCACAAGAAGCCCTACTGGTATGACTAATTTATTCAGTAAAAACGGACCCATACTTGGTTCAAACAGCCATGCAGGACCTACGTTAAAAACGAGCAGAATACCTACAACAAAACCTATCACTTTGAAAACTGAAAAGACAATATCAACTTTCGACTTATTCCATTTACCAGAAATGAATGGATAAACAGCACCCGCTAAAATTACAAGCAATGCGTAATAGGGCAATACGCCACCTAGGCTTGTTTGAATCCATGTCACCATATGATCCAACATAATCGAACTCTTTTCACCTATTGTCACCGGTACAAAAAACATAAAAGCGCCAATAAAGCTAAAGACAAAAAACTTCCACATACCCGTGTTTGAACCCATCTTCTTCGTTTCCCCTACCTGTTGCATCTAAACTCCCCCTTTTCGATAACGCTTCTCCCCTAATAGACTGTATATCTATTGCATAGGTGCTTAGCCTACAACTTGAATTCCCTTTTTCCAGACCGTTCCTACATGATTCACCCCAAACAAATATTGTAATTCTTGATAAATTGATACATTCCACATAACCACATCACCTTGTTTCCCTACTTCCAATGAACCGACGCAATCTTCCATCTGAATGGCACAAGCAGCATTGATTGTCGCTGCTACAAGTGCTTCCGCTGGTGTCAACCGCATTGATATACAAGCCAAATTCATGACGAGCGGCATGGATGTTGTCGGAGAAGATCCTGGATTGCAATCCGTTGAAATTGCAACGGCAACACCCGCATCAATCATCTGACGGCCTTGCGCCGCCTCTTCTCGTAAATAAAGTGCTGTTGCCGGCAGTAAACAAGCAATGACACCCCTTTCAGCCATTTGTTTAATCCCATCATCGGAAGCTTTTAATAAGTGTTCTGCCGAGATCGCTCCAACTTTAGCAGCCAGTTCTGCACCACCGTAGGATTCAATCTCATCAGCATGAATTTTCGGTACTAACCCTAGTATCTTACCCGCTTCTAAAATACGTTCTGATTGATCTGGTGTAAATACACCTTTTTCACAAAACACGTCATTGAATATCGCTAACTTCTCTGCTGCTACGCGAGGAAGTATTTCATTCACAACTACATCAATATACGCTTCTTCCTTCCCCTTATATTCCTGGGGAACAGCATGTGCACCCATGAAGGTCGGAACGATATCAATCGGATGAAGTTCATTCAAACGCTTCATTACACGTAATTGTTTCAATTCAGTTTCCAGGTCAAGCCCATATCCACTTTTCCCTTCAACGGTCGTTACACCGTGTTGTAAAAATGAATCAAGACGGAGCGTTGTTTGCGCTACCAGCTCATCTTCCGTTGCTTCACGCGTCATTCGAGTTGTCGAATGGATTCCTCCACCCGCATTCATAATATCCATATAAGTAGCACCCTCAAGACGCATTTCAAATTCATGTTCACGACTGCCACCATATGCGAGATGTGTATGCGGATCGACTAATCCCGGTGTCACTAAATGACCTGTCGCATCGACAATATCCGCTTCTATAGAGCGAGTTTCAAACAAGTTTTCGAGCTCGTTTGTCGTTCCAACCGCTACAATTATCCCATCCTCAATCCATACACTGCCGTCTTCTATGATGCCAAGTTCCGACATCTCCTCCCGGCGGCGTGGTGCATTTTCACCAGACAACGAGACCAATTGGGCTGCATGTTTTATCCACAAAGGCCTCATAGATTTGAGCCTTTTAACATCGGGATTTTTATTCCTTTATCACGAGCAGTCTGAATCGCCAGGTCATAACCTGCATCTGCGTGGCGGACTACGCCCATTCCTGGATCCGTCGTCAACACACGTTCGATACGTGCTTCTGCATCTTTAGTTCCATCGGCTACAATTACCATGCCCGCGTGTTGTGAATAGCCCATACCTACACCACCGCCGTGGTGGAAAGATACCCAAGTTGCACCGCCTACAGCATTAATCATCGCATTCAAAATCGGCCAGTCTGAAACAGCATCAGAACCGTCTTTCATCGCTTCCGTTTCACGGTTTGGAGATGCAACAGAACCCGAGTCGAGATGGTCACGTCCAATAACAATTGGAGCACTCAATTCACCGCTTGCCACCATGTCATTGATGATCTTCCCGAAACGTGCCCTCTCGCCATACCCTAACCAGCAAATACGAGAAGGGAGTCCTTGAAATTGAATTTTCTCTTGTGCCATCTTAATCCAATTACAAAGATGCGTATTGTAGCTAAATTCACGTAAAATAACTTCATCTGTTTTTCGAATATCTTCCGGGTCTCCTGATAGCGCAACCCAGCGAAAGGGCCCTTTGCCTTCACAAAATTGAGGACGAATGTACGCGGGTACGAAACCTGGAAAATCAAATGCACGTTCAATACCTTCATCTTTTGCGACCTGACGGATATTATTTCCATAGTCAAATGTAATTGCACCTCTATCCATCATCTCGACCATTGCAGAAACATGCTTCGCCATAGACGCTTTCGACCGCTTAACATATTCTTCAGAATCTGCATGACGTAATTCAGCTGCCACTTCAAGTGTCATACCCTCCGGTATATAGCCATTCAATGGATCATGTGCAGAAGTCTGGTCCGTCAACACATCAGGGATGAATCCGCGTGCAATCATTTCCGGCAAAATCTCAGCAGCATTTCCTAGTAAGCCGATAGATAGCGCTACCCCGTCCTGTTTCGCTTTTTCCGCCAGTCGAATTGCTTCGTCAAGCGAATCTGTTTTGACATCTGTGTAGCGTGTTTCAATACGGCGGTCAATACGGGTCTCATCTACTTCAATTCCGATACAGACCCCGCCTGCCATCGTCACTGCTAAAGGTTGAGCGCCACCCATACCTCCTAAGCCCGCGGTTAGCGTAATCGTTCCCTGTAATGATTCTCCGAAATGCTGTTTCGCAAGTTCAGCAAAAGTTTCATATGTTCCTTGAACAATTCCTTGCGAACCGATATAGATCCAGCTTCCCGCTGTCATCTGCCCATACATCATCAACCCTTTTTTATCAAGTTCATGGAATGTATCCCAATTCGCAAAAGCGGGAACGATATTTGAATTTGCAATTAACACACGTGGCGCATTTGTATGTGATTTAAAGATTGCCACTGGTTTACCTGACTGAATAAGTAAAGTTTCATCATTTTCTAATTCTTTCAATGAATGGACGATAGCGTCGAAGCTTTCCCAGTTTCTCGCTGCCTTCCCAATTCCACCATATACAACTAAATCTTCAGGATGTTCCGCCACATCGGGATGTAAATTATTCATCAGCATACGAAGAGCCGCCTCTTGCTGCCAACCTTTCGTATTCAACTTTGTCCCTGTATATTGAACTACCTTGCCTAATGTATCCGCTTTCACTATTAAAAACCCCTTTCGCTATACTTTAATTGTATAGCGAAAGTTCCGAAAGTTTTTTTATAAAATGGACTCTTTATTATAAATAGTCCCTTATTTCATTAAATTAAATAACCAATTTATAATCTGTTGATCAAAACATTCTCTAATAGATAGCTTAATTTTATGATTGTCGGTAATCCAATGGAGAAACTCCAGTAGTTTTCTTGAATTTCGCACTGAAATAGGTTGGGTAGGTAAATCCCGTCAACCTTGAAACTTCTGTAAGTGGTATATCCGTCTCCTTCAACAGTCTTTTCGCTTCCCTGATGCGAACCCTCAACAATGCATTTCTAAATGACATGGCCCCTTCTTCTGCAAACTTCCGGCTAAGTGTACTTTTATGTAGTTTCAATTGATCTGCACAAGCAGTTAAATTCCAAGTGGAATCCCAGTAATTTGACTCTATTAATTCGCGTACCTTCTCATCCAGATTTCGACCAATAGTAGACATTGCTTTCGAAGTAGTTAGCAACTGTGCCGTAAATGAAATGAATACCTGAAGGATTTGATACATAACTGGCTCACGGATTATATCTTGAAAAAGTGCATGATACGCTTGTTCCAATGCATTTGTTTTCAAGGATTTCGCAGTCATATATCGACGAATTTGAGCAAGAATACTCGTAAGACGTACACGTACCATTTCAGGGTCAGGATATGGTGACTCAAGTGTCAAAAAATCGTGCTCCAACCATTCACGTATGGCGATAAGATTTTGCTTTTCCAACATTTCAATCCATTCTTGTTGTTCCACTGGCGAGAGAAAAGGATCCATTTCTCTCCATGTAAGATTATTATTCACGGTAGTCAAAATATCGTAGCCATCGTAAAAGATACGTTCCCGATAGCGACGCATTTTTTTGTAGAGTACATGGTAACTCGTATTATCGGTAGATTCGTATAAGTAGATTGTTAGCAAAGCATCGGATTGATTTTTCCACTGCGAGAAAAAGACACGATAAGCCTCTTGTAAAAGTTCGATTTCTTTTAAGCGATGGACGACGACAATAAAGTCAGGGAAAGCAAATACATTAAATAATGTTGGAAACGCATACCCTTTCAGTACATTAACTAGATATGTTAGCGAGTCCATTTGCGACGGTACAATCATACTTATCAGAATTGAATGCGTCGGCTGCTTGTCGCCCAACAATAGATCACCATACTTTACAATGGATTCATCCGCTTGAACCGGGCGCTTTGAATTCGCTTGTTCATTTCTCCAACGAAAACGGGCTTGCTGTACATGTTTCATTAAACGTTCAGGTTGAAAAGGTCGGAACAACACATCTTCAGCTTTATGCTGTAACGCATGATAGACGGTTTGGAAAGTACGCTCAGAGGATAATCCCAACCAAATCGCATGGGCTGGTAAGTTGAAGTCTTTTTTCGTACGAAGATCCAAATCAACAATATATAAATGGATATCATGATAGTTCGTCAACAATGACCAGTCCTCAACAATAGTTTCCACTTTCATATCATTCCATTGTGAAGTCAGCATCCATTTCAAGCCCTGCGCTTCGAGTAAATCTCTCGTAAGAATGAGTATATTCAAAGAAACAACCTTCTTTCATTTTCTTTATACGATTGTATCTTATATCCCATTTCCTGAATAGAATACCTTATCGATGAGTACCTTTACGCAACACTTATGACAATTAATAGTTCGGAATAAAGAGACACACGAAAAAACCAACCATTCATAAACTTAGCGAGTTTCCAATTTACTCTATTAAATTGTAATATATTTCTGCATAGATTTATGCACCCAACGTCACTTGATAAATCGATACATTTACTTTCAGTTCGTTCGCAATAGAGATTATCTCATTATCTGTAGTTTATCTCCTCAACTTCAAGCGGTGGGTGGCCAGGCACGCGAGAATCAAGGAGTTCAATGGACAAATATGTTACAGTGAATTCAAAAAAGGAGTGAGAAAATGAGCGTGAACAGAGAAGATTTTAATAAGCTGATCGAAGCAGTTCCGAAAAAAATGGGCTGATGTGGAACGGTATCTAAAAATTTCGACTATGCCTGAAGAAGAAGCAACCGAAGAAGATTTGGAAGCGTTTAGGTAGGCTGAAATTGACAAGAAAAACGGAGATCTTATATCCCTAGATGAATAAAAGAAAAAACTGTTCAATGGACAAATATGAGGTTGAACTATCTAAAAAAACTGGAAAATCAATTCCAATCAAAAAAAAACGCCACCGAAGTAGCGCCTCACCCACCAATATAACTCATGCCAATTTTCTTCCGACTTTTCGCCGTTTGTTCGGTCCGCTCATCCGAATAGCGGTCGGCACGACGTTTCCACACACCACTGATTGCATCAAGTAACTCCGCATCTGTCAACCCACTACGGATTAACTCCCGTAGATCGAATCCCTCCGACGCGAACAAACAAGTGTACAATTTGCCATCCGATGAGAGCCTTGCGCGCGTGCATGATGAGCAGAATGATTCTGAAACAGATGTGATAAAACCAACTTCTGCGCCGTTATCCGCATAGCGATAGCGCTTTGCAACTTCACCGTAGTAGTGCTGTTCAGCTGGTTCGAGTTCGTACGCCGCCCTCAACCTATCGTAAATCTCTTTCTTCGTTACAACTTTTTCAAAGCTCCAGCCATTATCATTGCCGACATCCATGAATTCGATGAAACGCAGCGTGATGCCTCGTTCTTTAAAATAGGCAGCCATTGGAAGAATTTCACTTTCATTGATCTCTTTTTGGACCACCATATTCACTTTAATGTCAAAGCCAATGTTTTGCGCAAAGTCGATACTGGAAAGGATCAAGTCCGGTTTGATGCCGCGTCCATTTAATTGGCCGAAAATAATTGGATCAAGTGCGTCAAGGCTCATATTTAACCGACGGAGACCCGCATCATATAACGGCTGTGCGTATTGACGTAGCAATACACCATTCGTCGTCAACCCGATGTCTTCAATTCCATCGATTTTCATCAGCTTCGCAATTAATTCAGATAGGTCCCTACGCAAAAGTGGTTCACCACCTGTTAAACGAAGCTTTTTCACACCGAGCGCGGCAAACAGCTTGGCAAAGCGTTCGATTTCCTCAAATGACAACAACTCGTTTTTCGGCAAGAAAACATAGTCATCCCCGAAAACTTCCTTCGGCATGCAATAGGCGCATCTGAAATTACAACGATCCGTCACCGATATGCGAAGATCCCGAATCGGTCGACCAAGCTTATCTATGATTGCATCCAATTCCTCAGCCCCTTTCCAATACGTCTGGCGTATTAATGTTCGTGAATACTCGTGCTTCATCTTCGGTCAATAAACATCCATTAGCCCATGTCACTCCGCTTGCTGAAAGTATATTCATCACACGGAGTTGCTTACTTTTCAAGGCTTGCTGCAATACAGTTTTCATCGTGCGGTCCCATATGGAAACGAGCGGATGATGTCGTCCTCGCGAAATAACCGCCGTAACGTTGGTTTTATGATATTTCATCAACTTACTTATGACCGCTCCGTCAACATACGGCATGTCGCAAGGCAACACCATATAGCGGTCCGCTTCCACGGATTCCATCGCAGACAGGATCCCTGCAAGCGGACCGAGTCCTGCATAGTTCGCCACGTCAATTCGTACGTTCACTGTTGGTGGAAAACTCGCCACAAGTTCGGGTCGCGTTACGACTATAACCTCGTCACAGACCGTTTCCAGGGCTTCCATCGCAAATGTATAAAAGGATTTATTATTCAGTTTCGCGAACGCTTTCGGCGAACCAAATCGTCTCGACATTCCACCTGCCAACACTACGCCAACCGTCTTCATCATCCACCACTCACTGGAGGAATAAATGCACAAACATCACCAGACTGGATGACATCTTCCTTCAAAGCATACTCTTCATTCACGGCCACATGAACTGTATTTTTCCCGAAACCTGGATAGGTATCTTCGGCCCAGTTGAGTAGTTCCTGAACCGTCATCGAGTTTTGTTCAATCGTCTCCTCTGACTTTCCTGTCAGTTCACGTAATCGCGCAAAGTAATTCACTTTGATCATTCCGCTACATCCCCTTTCTCAGGATATTTTTTCTGCCCGCCAATCCACTCTTCGCCATCTTCCCAGATTTCCTTCTTCCAGATAGGAACGATTTCTTTAATGCGCTCAATTGCATATTCATTGGCTTCATAGGCTGCTTTTCGATGTGGTGATGACACAGCAATCAGGACGGCGATATCTGAAATATGCAATTCACCGATTCGATGAACAATGGCGACTTTCACGCCCGGCCATTTATTTTCCATTTCTGCGCCAATCTGAGCAAGTTTCTTCTCCGCCATCGGGACATACGCTTCGTAAGCTAAATAGACTGTACGAACCCCGTGCGTCCACTCGCGTACATGTCCCGCGAACACGGTGACAGCTCCCGCACCTGCATGAAGGACATAATCCGTATATTTTTGTGCTTCTATCGGTGTTTCAATAATTTCAAATGGTTTCACGGTACTACTCCCTTCCAACCCAATCGAGTAGCCAACAATCTAACCGCTCGACTTCTATCCTAGATTCAATATGTGGAACGCTGGCTTCGACAACCGAACAACCGACAACAAGCTGAATTCCCTGGAGACTTCGCAGTTCATCCCACTCTTCTTCATTGCGAAGCAGAACGACTTTATCTCCTTGTTCCTCTTTATATCCTTCAATAAATAAAATATCCGGATTGCCGAGTGTAACAAGCTCTTTTAAACGAATGAATTCCAGCTCTTCATTCAACAATAACTGAACTGCGCCGCCGCCCGAAACAGCCGAAACATCCGCACCACTAGCGAAAAACTGCATCGTATCTGTCGATGAATCCGGCATACTAAGTGGATCACTATGCCCATGATGCTTTAAGACAGCGACCGTAAAACCCTCTTTTTTCAATAAACGAACCCATCTCGCAAGGAGTGTCGTCTTGCCACTATTTTTATAGCCCACAACATGGAGTGTCTTCAAAGGAGCCACTCCTAGTGTCTTCAAAGGAGCCACTCCTAGTGTCTTCAAAGGAGCCACTCCTAGTATCTTCATAGCATCCACTTGTCCACACCTTCATCTACCCCAAGAAGAAGAACGTCAACGTCCATTCCCGCTGTAAATCCTCGAGTTCCACCTGGTAAAACGATAATCGAATTGCCCCGCGCGATTGACGACACGGCACTTGATTTATTAAAACCAGCTGGGCGAACAATTGCCCCGTCTAGTGTGGATTCGTAAATCGCCCGTACAAAGCGGGTGAATGGGTTCGCTTTGGTGAAATCTTCTCCGAGAACCGCTTTGGCATAAGGTAAATACATATTCTCAGAGCCCATCATTTTCAATAACACAGGCCTAACGAAAAGTTCAAACCCGGTAAAGCATGCAGATGGATTTCCGGATAAACCAAATAGATGTTTTCCTTCTGCAATTGCAACGGTCGTCACACTTCCAGGACGCATCGCGACTTTATTGAATAAAACATCGGCACCTAGCCTATCATACACAGCAGGTAAATAATCGAAATCCCCGACCGAAACGCCGCCTGTCGTGATAAGAACATCCGTCTCACAAAGCGCTTGTTTCACCGTTTCCATACACATATCGAGATCATCCGCAAGCATGCCATATGATCTAGTCGTAAGCCCCATACGCACCAGTTGCGCAGCAATCATTGGCCCATTCGAATTGCGGATTTTTCCGGGTGTGAGTTCATCCTCTACCTCAAGCAGCTCCGTCCCTGTCGATAAAATACCGACAATCGGCTTTTTCGCAACAAACACCTTAGCATAGCCGAATGTCGCAAGAAGTCCAATTGTTCCTGGATGAATAAATGAACCCGACTTAATCAGCTCCTCCCCATTCTTCGCCTCTTCGCCACGTGCTGAAATATTCTCACCGGAGGTAAATGGTTTGCGCAATGTAAATCCTGTAGCTGTCTCAACCGTTTGTTCCAACATGACAACTGCATCAGCATTGTCCGGAATCGGTGCGCCAGTCATAATACGGACCGCCTCGAACTCGGCAATTCCACGTTTTGCGGACTGTCCTGCCCCGATATGATCAATAACGGTGAAAGCTTTCCGATTTTCGCCAGATGCCCCTATCGAATCTTGTGAGCGGATGGCAAAACCATCGTATGGAGAGCGTTCAAATGGCGGCATATCATGTTTTGCAAGTATCGGTTCCGCAAGAATTCGCCCATATGCTTCCCCGAGTGCGACTTTTTCCGTACCAGTCGTTTTAACGTGTGCGACTACGCGTTCTATTGCTTCCGTCACAGCAATCGGTTTCCTCATTTCCACCATTACACATCTCTCCTTTTTTCACATGGTATACTGAATTTAAAACGAATCGAAAGGATGTCCCCCATGTCTAAACTGACACATTTCAACGAACAAGGCCGGGCCAAGATGGTCGATGTCTCTGACAAATCCGAAACGTTCCGCACAGCAATCGCAAAATCATCCATCATTGTGAATGAATTGATTCACGCGCAAATTTCCGAAGGGTCAAATAAAAAAGGAGATGTCTTCGCGGTTGCACAAGTGGCTGCAATCATGGCTGCCAAACAAACATCAACAATCATCCCGATGTGTCATCCACTTCCGTTAACCGGAATCGATGTTCACTTCGAGTGGAACATCGATGCTCCAACTTCCCATTACGAAGTATCGATAAAAGCTGAAGTAAAAACAAAGGGACTCACCGGCGTTGAGATGGAAGCACTTACTGCCGCATCCGTTGCAGCGTTGACAATCTATGATATGTGCAAGGCGGCCGGCAAGGAAATGGTTATCGGCCCAACCTATCTTCAACGCAAGACTGGTGGAAAAAACGGCAATTTTGAACGTATAGACAGTTAACTGTTTGTACGTTTTTTATTTATTCATCATACAAATGCTTTGTAACTTCATGAACGATGTGATGCAATTCTGGTAAAACAAGTTTTTCCATTGCAAGTTCAACCGCTTTTACTGAGCCAGGAAGGGAAAAAATCACTTTATCTTTTACAATACCCGCTGTTGCCCGACTTAACAATGCTTTAGAACCGACATCTTCTGTATAGCTAATCATTCTGAACAATTCACCGAACCCATCGATTTTCTTTGTAAAATAAGGCTCAAGCGTTTCAGGGGTGACATCTCTAAACCCTAAGCCTGTCCCTCCTGTCGTAATGATGCCGTGAATGCTAGGATTACGGAGCCATTCTTCGACAATCGACTCAATTTCCATTTTGTCATCCTGGCAAATCCATGTTTCGAATATTTTATGTCCTGCTGTTTCAAGCATTTGACGAATCGTCCAACCACCTCTATCGTTCGAAACATTTCGCGTATCACTCGTCGTGAGAACACAAAATATTAACTGTTTTCCCTGATCAAATTCATGTTCATTTGACAACACTTACACTCCCTTCCACTATATATGACGAAATAAAGAATTCCATTGAAGACGCCATCGCACAGTTTATATAGTTATTCATCTGTTCAACTTAACTAGTAGCCATTATCCGAAAAATTGGTGGTACATTTTTCTACCGGTTCGTATATCCTTTAAACCATGAATAAGCATGCGGCTATTTGCGAAGACGATGCACCGATATCCATTAGAATTCATCTCGATAAAATAAGGGGTTTTCCTATATGGACTTCCGAGGCGTCTGGCAACTTCCTCCACCTCGTCCAATGTGAGTATTCGCCCGCCTGAAGGGGTAATTTGCACGGTGTCACGTCCACAAAGAACTGCATAATTCGTCCCATCACCCGCTTGAAGGGATGGGTAAGACGGTTCAGAGCCACATGTTTCGCATACGGGGTTTTTCATACGGGTAATCCCTGCATCTACATTCGTATTAGTCCAACTATCGTAATGGAGCACTTTTTTACGCATTGCACCCTCATTCCCCGACACCCATTTCAGCACTTCCGCACTTTGATGAGCAGCCGTAATTTGTACGGCGGGTGCAATGATACCCGATGTATCACATGTTTCATTGACCGCAGGAAGGATAGGGAGGAGGCATCGGAAACAAGCGGAGTTCCCTGGTACAAATGGAAATATTGTGCTTGTACTCCCTACACATGCACCGTAGATCCACGGGATACCATTTTTCCATGCGACGTCATTTATCAGTAGCCTCGTCTCAAAATTATCCGTTGCGTCCACAATGATGTCGGCTTCTTTAACAAGTTTTTCAAGAAGAGGACCGTCGATATGATCAAGGACTGGCGTAATTTGTGCGTCACTCCGAATCGCTTTCAATCTGTCCACTGCCGCCACCACTTTCGGCGTACCGTCAATGGCGTCCTGCTCGGTGAACAATTGCTGTCGTTGCAAATTCGATGCTTCAACGTAATCCCTATCCGCAATAATCAATTTACCGATACCCGCACGGATAAGTGTTTCTGCAACCGCCGTGCCGAGTGCACCACAACCAATAATGAGGACGCCCGCGTGTTGGATGCGATCCTGTCCTTCATTGCCGATAGGCTTAAAAAGAATTTGTCTTGAATAACGATTGTCCACTCGTGATTCCCCTTTCCAATGAACAATAGAGCGGGGGCTTCCAATCAGTTCGACCGGACGCCCCCTGCTCATTTTGGTGTTATATCATTGAATGTCCCGACATACCGAACGATATCTCCGGAGTCGTCTTTTACTGCCACAATCGATAGCAGTTCAAGATATTCTTCGCCGTTTTTGCGTTTATTCCATAACTCGCCTTGCCACTGTCCGTCATCACCTATCATTCCCCACATGTCCTTATAAAAATCAGATGACTGTCTGCCGGAGCTGAGTATATTCGGATTTTTGCCAAGCGCTTCATCCTCAGTGAATCCAGTCAGCGTCGTAAAGGCAGGGTTTACCGCTTTTATATACCCTGTCGCATCTGTGACGATAATGCCTTGCGCTGTCGAATTAAATACGTCCTTCTGTAGACTAAGACGATCCATATAATAAAGCCAGACAACAAGCACGAGACTTGCTAGCGCCACTTGTGAAAATGCCATAAAGCCAATGGAATAAGAACCTGTCATCGAATGGATAATCGCTAATAGTAGTGGTGGGAAAAAGCCGCCAAGCCCCCCCATCATCGATACAATCCCATTAGCTATGCCTGCTTGTTTATTGAAATAAAAGGGAACAAGTTTGAAAATGACGCCATTGCCGATTCCCGCTGTACTGGCAATCAGCATGCTACCCACCGTGTACAATCCAATTGACGGTGAGAATGCGAGAATGATTGCAGCAACCGTGAGCCCTGCGAAAACACCCATCAGAAGGAATAAGGGTTGGAATTTATCCGCCAGCCATCCGCCAACCGGACGAAGGAACGTCGCAACTGCGATAAAACCAGCGGTCCGCATCCCCGCGTCAACCTTCTCAAGCTCAAAATACGTGACGAGAAAGTTAGGTAGGAAAATCGTGAATGCAACAAACGAACCGAATGTGATGAAATAAAATAGCGAGAAGAACCATAGTTTCTCATTTTTGTAGACGCCTTTAATTTGCTCGACAATCGACGTTTTCACTTTCACTTCATGTCTATCACCCAAAATGAAGTTCAATGCCGCAAAGAGGAGAAGTAGCACAAGATACAGTTTGACAGTCATCGACCAACCGACTTGCGTAGCGATTACAGGAGCCGCGAATGTCGAAATTGCCGTCCCCATATTCCCCATTCCATAAATCCCGTTGACAAGACCATGCTTCTCTTTTGGATAGTACTTCGGCAGCGATGTAACACCGACGGAAAATACGGCTCCCCCAATTCCGAGGAACGTCCCACCAATGATCAGATCGGCGAACGAAGATGCCGCACTTATGTAGAACACCGGAAACAGTAATAATATGAAACTTGCGAGAAAAATGATTCGCGCTCCAAATACATTTGCATAGTAACCTAGTGGAATTCTTAAAATAGATCCCAGAACGACTGGCACAGCTGTAACAATTGCAAGTTTCTCCGCCGGAATTGCGATATCTTCCCGTATGAATGGCAGAAGCGAAGAAATGAGTACCCACACCATGAAACCGACAACAAGGTTCGCCGTCTGTAACGGCAACTGTACTTTTTTAATCATTCAAATCAGTCCAATCCTGAATTTTAGTTTTGAATGAAACCAGAATTGATTCCCTCGTAATGATTGTAACTTCTCCCATTCGGATGAAATAGTAGGCGACACCCGTTTATGGAGGAGGGAAATCCCTACATTGGAATTCCTATAAAATGGAGGTATACAGTTGTTCGTACAGCTCGTCTTGTTCCACAATCCTGAGTATGTTGTTGACCATTGGAAAAAGAATGGATTCCTCTTTGACGAAATGGACTATGATTACTTCGAACGCTTCTCCTGCATCGTCAGACCATCCAAATCACCTTTAGAAATTCAAAAGCTTCTTACGTAATGCATATTCTACAAGTTCCGGTCTCCCTTTCAATTGGAGCTTTTCCATAATTTTAGACTTATGGGCTTCTACTGTCTTCACTGAAATATACAGTTTTTCTGCAATTTCCTTATTGCCATACCCCTTCGCGACGAGCGGGAAGATTTCAATTTCACGTTTCGACAAAATTTTGAAAGGATCCGTTTCCACCCCATCGGAATCCTTTTTAATGAATTCTCGAACAAGCGACGTTGCCATCGCCGGATGGATATAGGTCCCGCCCTCATGAACAGTCCGTATTGCGGCTAACAACTCTTCGTCGGGAGCATTTTTCAAGACATAGCCTGATGCCCCATTCTTTAAGACATGAAACAGATACTCCTCGTCATCATACATCGTCAGAATAACGATTTTTGTTTCTGGAAAATCCTCTTTTATTTTACCGGTGGCGATAAGTCCACTTTCACCAGGGGGCATGCTCAAATCCATAAGCAATATGTCAGGATGGTATTTGGCAACGAGATCATACGCTTCCAATCCATCTGCCGCAGTCGCAACGACTTCCATATCCTCTTGATAATTCAGTATGAGCATAAAACCACTGCGCACAACTGCATGATCATCTGCGATTATGATTTTCATCTGGCTCGCCCTCCTTTTCCAGTGGTATTTCTAAAAAAACAACCGTGCCTTTTTCAAGTTCTGAAAGAACGGAAAGCTTCCCTTCGACAAGTTCTGCCCGTTCCTTCATCCCGTAAAAGCCCAAACCTGTCCCCTTTGGATTGGTTGTATTCATCTCAAATCCTTCTCCATCATCAATTACATGTAATTTCAAAGACCCATCTTCTTCAAATAATCGGACAGTGATATCGTCAGTACATGCGTATTTAAGTGCGTTAAATACCGCCTCCTGACAAATGCGATAGACAACCGTCTCCACCTCACCCCTGTAACGTTTCGCTTGTAACTCCGCGGTGAAATGGACAATCAATCCATAGTTCTTTTCAATCCACTTAAAATGCGTCCTAAATGCAGCTTCAAGCCCTAAATCATCTAGGGTCGCCGGTCTCAGTTCAACGGATAGATGACGAATATCATCCAATAGCCGCATTAGCGACCCCTCCGTCTGTTGTACTTTCTTCAATACATCCCCGTCAATACTCATATACTTCAAAACCCTTAGGTCAACTAATGCACTGAGCATTTCCTGCGCTACGCCATCATGCAGTTCCCTCGAAATCCGTTTCCGTTCATCTTCCTGAGCTTTTATGACATTTTTCATCATCGTTTTCTGATTAAGCGATTCCTGGGTTTTATATTGTTTCGTCAAATCACGCAACATAAATACACGGATTCCCTTTTCTACATCAATTGTCTGATAGCTTGCCGTATAAGGGATAACTCCCTTCCCTTTCGTTTCCAAATACACTTGAAACGAACTTAAATCATCTTGAGGATTTTGCATATAACATGATGTACATGTACGAAGTTCCTGCTCATTCGTATATCCTTTACAAGAAAGACAAATCGCTTTCGTATCCCCTGCCGTCATCCGATTAAGTACCTCAGCATCTAAAATGAGCCGAGCCGCACTATTCATGGAAATCACTTTTCCACTCGAGTCAAAAAAGAAGATAGCCTCAGCCGAATTGTCGTACATCTTCATTAACAGCTCCGTCAATTGAAAATCACTTATGCGGTTCAATTCTCGATCATCTCCTTATTATAGAATGGACCGAATTCTGAACCTATCACTTGTTGAAATTCAGTAAATCCCTCGAGCGTCAATGTATTTTCGGTACGGTATCCTACAAGCAGCACACCTTTGACTCGATTATATTTGTAGAGCGGAATCGCTCCGAAGCTTTTCAATCTTTCCGTCACGATAATCGGATAGTTGAATAGATCATTTTTTCCAAGTATCGTTTCCGCATCCTCTACAAGCATCGGTTTTCCCGTCTTAAAGACTCGTCCCGCAACCCCTTTCCCTGTTTGAAGTACAATCTTTCGGTACCGATTACTCTGATTTCCCGTCACGAACACCCATCTAAGTTCGAAACGACGTTCAGCTGATTGCACAAGGGCGATTGCGACAAAATCAAAATCAAAACGATCTTTTATCTGCTCAATTTCCTTCTGATAATCAAAATTACCCTGTGAATTCACAACCAATACCCCCTATATAGAAAAAGGGCTTATCCGCCCTCTTTCCTTAATCAATTCTTTGGGTTTCTTCTATATAGGATATAGCTTCTTCTAACATAATTCAACGGTACGCTCCATACATGGACAAGTCTTGTGAAAGGCCACATCGCAAAAATAAGGAATCCAGACAAAATGTGAAGTTGAAATGCCAAAGGAACAGTCGACATGAGACCTGCTTCCGGACGGAAAATGAGCAGTGAACGGAACCAGATGGAAATCGAATCTCGGTAATCAAATTCAGGTTTAACCGCATTTGTGACGACGACGCTATAGATACCGATGAACACAATAAAAAGCAAAAGTGCGTTTACAATAAGGTCTGATCGAGATGATAATTCCCGAACATTTTTCAACGTAACACGGCGCGCCGTCAAAATAAGCATACCCGCAAGTGTGACAAATCCAAAAAATCCACCGACCCAAATCGCACCCATATGATACATATGATCGCTAACGCCAAGTGCACGCGTCCATTCCTTCGGTATCCCAAGTCCAACGACATGGCCGCCGATAACCGGCATTATCCCAATATGGAACAATAGACTACCAATCATTAATAGCTTCTTTTCAATAAACTCACTGGATTTTGCCGTCCAACCAAATTGATCATTCCGATACCTGAATAGATGTCCCACAACAAAGATTGCCATGCAAAGGTAAGGGAAAATAACCCATAAAAATTGATTAGTCATTGGCAGGTTCCTCCTGACGGATACAAGACTTAAATGTTTCTCTTATGCCCTTGATAAGATGAAAATAGGGACTATTGTATTTCTCAAGTGCCTTCATTAAATTGTACGTCCCGTCCTCCATGACTGCGAGTAGCATGGAAAAACTTTGTTCCGCCCTTGGATCCCCTACCCATTCAGCTGCATAAATGAATTCACACATAAGCGGCAGGAAATCGGATAATTCACTATCCGGCATGTTTAGGCCAAACATTTCGTAAAGCACTTTCAACTTCGCTAGCATCTGACCACGTTCTTTCGCATCTTCATACTTCACGAATGTCATGAACAATGTTGAATCTTTCTGGAAATCGAATGTATAGGTATACATTTCCTGAATGTCATCCATGCTTAATTCATGCATCCGACCCCAATACGTCTCTACATCTTCATAAGCCGGATGGGAAGAGTCAAATGACTCTTCCAAAACCGATGGGTGGAAACTAAGCTTTTCAGGATACGTAAGTTGATGGGCGAAGAAGCCAAATGCATGTTTTTCATTGTATAACTTCTGTAAATCAATCACGCCAGATTCCCCCATAGAAATTTTCTTCATAAATCTCCTTACCTGACTTGGCAGGCGCTACAGGCCCGCAGCCATCGCAGCCTCCTTGGGCACTCATTGGAGAGGAACTTTGGCTCGTTCCCATGCTAAAGTCACCCATCTCATTGTATCCAGCAGAACCTTGTGAACGATACATATTCATATGGCCCTCTTTATGAGAGGTTGGAACGACGAAACGATCCTCATATTTCGCTATTGCAAGCAATCTATACATCTGCTTTGTCTGCTGTTCTGTAAGGCCCACACGTTCGAGGCGGGATACGTCAAATTCCTTCCCTGATGACGCCGTACGCATGTAGGAACGCATCATCGCCATACGTTGCAATGCCCCTTTCACAGCTTCCGTATCTCCGGCAGTTAGCATATTCGCCAAGTACTGAATTGGAATCCTCATCTCTTCGATGGCTGGAAAAATCATATCCGGATTTTTAATTGAATCTTTCCCTTCGAAATAGTTCATAATTGGGCTCAATGGTGGCACATACCAAACCATTGGTAGTGTGCGATATTCCGGATGAAGCGGGAATGCAAGCTTATACTCGATTGCTAGCTTGTAAACCGGCGAGTTTTGTGCCCCTTCAATCCATTCTTCTGAAATTCCATCTTTCCTTGCTTGTGCAATTACTTCTGGATCGTTCGGGTCAAGGAACAAATCACATTGAGCTTCATAGAGATCCTTTTCATCTGGTGTTGAAGCTGCTTCAAGTACGCGATCCGCATCATAGAGTAGGACACCCAAATAACGGATTCGACCTGTACATGTTTCAGAACAGACTGTTGGTAGTCCTGATTCAATCCGTGGGAAACAGAAGGTACATTTTTCCGCCTTATTCGTTTTCCAGTTGAAATAGACTTTCTTATATGGACAGCCCGTCATGCAATAACGCCAGCCGCGACAAGCCTCTTGGTCGACAAGGACGATGCCATCCTCTTCACGCTTATACATTGCTCCCGACGGACACGATGCGACACAGCTAGGGTTAAGGCAGTGTTCGCATAGACGTGGCAAATACATCATAAATGCTTGTTCAAAGTTAAACTTGATTTCTTCTTCGATTTTCTGAATATTCGGGTCTTTCGGTCCTGTTACATGGGCACCGGCAAGTTGGTCTTCCCAGTTCGGTCCCCATTCAAGATCCATATATTCACCTGAAACGACAGACTTTGCGCGAGCAACTGGTGTATGTTTGCTATTCCCCGCCGTCGTTAATTTTTCATAATCATATGTCCAAGGCTCATAGTAATCTTTCATTTCAGGCATGTCAGGGTTATAGAAAATTTTACCCAAAGCGACTTTAGATAGTTTTGAACCAGATTTCAGTTCGAGTTTCCCTTTTTTGTTGAGCTGCCAGCCGCCTTTATACAATTCCTGGTCTTCCCATCGCTTCGGATAACCGATTCCTGGCTTCGTTTCAACGTTATTAAACCACATATACTCCGCACCTTCACGGTTCGTCCACGTTGTTTTACACGTTACACTGCATGTATGACAGCCAATGCATTTATCAAGATTCATAACCATCCCTATTTGCGCTTTAATCTTCAAGCCAATTTACCTCCTTCATCTTGCGAACTGCCACGTACACATCCCGCTGATTTCCAATTGGTCCGTAATAGTTAAACCCGTAGCTAAGTTGCGCGTAACCGCCAACCATTTGCGTCGGTTTCATATGAATACGAGTCGGCGCGTTATGGCTTCCGCCCCGTTCTTCTGTAATTTCGGAACCCGGCACTTGGATATGCTTATCTTGAGCATGATACATAAACATGGTCCCTTTTGGCATTCTATGGCTGACGACCGCACGGGCTGTGACGACGCCGTTTCTGTTGTATACCTCAAGCCATTGATTATCATCGATGTCATGTTCTTCTGCATCTATATTCGATATCCAGACAGTCGGACCACCACGGAATAATGTGAGCATATGCTGATTATCCTGATACGTTGAGTGGATATTCCATTTGCCATGCGGCGTCAAATACCGGAGCACGAGTGAATCCTGTCCGCCGATAATTTGTTTATCACGCGGACCAAAAACCATTGGTGGCAATGTCGGCTTGTAGACCGGCAACGCTTCACCGAAGTTAAGGAAGAACTCATGGTCAATATAGAAATGTTGTCTTCCTGTTAATGTTCTAAACGGAACGAGTCGCTCGATATTCGTTGTAAATGGTGAGTAACGGCGCCCTAACTTATTTGAACCGCTGAATACGGGTGTCGGTATAACTTCCCTTGGTTGTGCCGTAATGTTGGCAAATGTGAAACGTTCCGCTGCCCGGTCAGCCGAGATGTCCTTCAGCTCCACCCCTGTATCCTGTTCAGCCGCTTCGAATGCGCGCTGCGAAACTCTCCCATTTGTTGCGGATGAAAGTGTAAGCATCGCTTCAGCTGCATGTTTTGCGGTATGCAATTTCGGAAGACCATTTTTGATTGTATCGTCGAAATATGTGCCATTAATGCCCTTCATCATTTCATATTCTTCGGCTACAGAGAAACTGACACCGTGTGCCCCAACCCTACCTGTCGATAGTAACGGACCCAGCGTGACGTATTTATCATAAATTCCCGTATAATCTCGCTCGACAATTGTCATGCCCGGCATCGTTTTTCCTGGTATCGCCTCGACTTCACCTGTTTTCCAATCCCTTACTTCCCCATATGGCTGTGCAATTTCCTGTATGGAATCATGCGCAAGCGGCGTTGTGACCAGATCCTTATAGACGCCTGGAAGGTGAATCTTCGCCATCTCGGAAAATGTTTGTGCAATCGACCTGTAAATATCCCAGTCGGAACGGGATTCCCAAAGTGGGTCAACCGCTGGATTGAATGGATGAACAAATGGATGCATATCTGTCGATGAAAGATCGTGCTTTTCATACCATGTCGCTGCGGGTAGAACAATATCTGCGTACATCGGCGTTGCCGTCATACGAAAATCTAGCGCGACAAGCAAGTCAAGTTTCCCTTTCACTTCATCCCGCCAAACCATTTCTTCGGGCTTCACATCTTCATTCGCTGATGCAAGAAGTCCATCCGAAGCACCGAAAAGATGTTTCATGAAATATTCTTGTCCTTTTGCGGAACTAGAGACAAGATTTGAACGCCAGACAAATAATGTCCGTGGGAAGTTCTCGGGTGCTCCTGGATCCTCCGCAGCAAACTGGATTTCGCCGTTTTTCAATTGTTCAAGAGTATGGTTGACAATTTCCTCTGTTGTTGTCTTACCTTCTTTAGCCGCCTCTTCGGCGAACAGCAGACTGTTTTTATTGAACTGTGGATAAGATGGGAGCCAACCAAGTCTTGCTGCTAGTACATTGTAGTCCGCCGGATGTTTGTAGCGGGCTTCTCCACCAGTTGGTGACATGAGCAGTTCTGCACCCATCTCCTCGTATTTCCACTGATCAGTTGCAAAGTAGAAGAATGATGTTGCATTTTGTAAACGGGGGGGTGCTTGCCAGTCTTTAGCAAAGGCAATCGTGCTCCACCCTTCAATCGGACGGCATTTTTCCTGTCCTACATAATGCGCCCATCCACCACCGTTGACCCCTTGTGAAGCCGTAAGTGTAACCAGATTCAAAATGGATCGATAAATCGTGTCACTATTGAACCAGTGGTTAATGCCCGCTCCCATGATAATCATGGAACGACCGCCCGTATCCAAGGAATTCTGTGCGAATTCGCGTGCGATTTGTGTGACAAGCGCAGGTTTAACATTCGTAATCTTCTCTTGCCAAGCTGGTGTATAGAATGATTCTGCATCATCATAGCCTTTCGACTCTAAATCACTACCGATTCGATTAACACCGTACTGACTAAGCATAAGGTCATGGACTGTTGTCACCAGACGTTCCGTACCATCTTTGAAAATGACTTTTTTCACCGGGATTGGCCGCTTGAAAGTACCATTTGCAACATTATCAAAATACGGGAAGACCATCTCAATCCATTCTGCACCATGATTAGCAACGGACAATGCTGGTTCAACGCGCGTACCATCTGCATTATCGAGAATGAGATTCCATTTAACATCCTCTTCCCAACGCTGCCCCATCGTGCCATTCGGGACGATGATTTCATTGGTCGTTTCATCGTATATAACCGGTTTCCACTCAGCATGCTGTGATTCGCTGCCAAGATCGCTTGCGCGGAGGAAACGGCCAGCCTTATATGATTCCTCGTGTTCGTCAAGCATGATTAGGAATGGCATATCCGTATATTGTTTTGCATAGTTCAGGAACATGGGCTCTTTCCGCTGTTGATAGAATTCATCTAAAATGACATGTGTCATCGCTTGGGCAACAGCTGCATCTGTACCAGGATTCGCCGCAATCCAATCATCTGCATGTGTGACACTCTCCGCGTAATCCGGCGCAACGGAAACAACTTTCGTTCCCTTATAGCGCACCTCCGTCATGAAGTGAGCATCTGGCGTTCTTGTGAGCGGTACATTCGAGCCCCACATGATGAGGTATCCCGCGTTGAACCAATCACTTGATTCGGGAACATCCGTCTGTTCTCCCCAAATTTGCGGAGAAGATGGCGGTAGATCAGCATACCAATCGTAAAAACTAAGCATTTCACCACCGAGGAGTGAAATGAAACGGGCGCCTGATGCATAACTGACCATCGACATTGCTGGAATTGGTGTGAATCCTGCAACCCGATCAGGCCCGTATTTCTGGATTGTATAGATTAGCTGAGCGGAAATGAGCATTGTCGCATCACGCCAATTGACACGGACATGCCCCCCTTTTCCACGTGCTTTTTTGTATTCCACCGCTTTTGTCGAATCTTCCACAATACTAGCCCATGCCTTAACAGGGTCCTGATGTTCTGAAAGTGACTGATTCCACATGCGCCATAACTTTCCGCGTATGTAAGGGTATTTCACACGTAGAGGACTGTATTCATACCATGAAAAGGACGCACCTCGAGGGCATCCCCTGGGTTCGAATTCCGGCATATCGGGGCCACAAGAAGGGTAATCGATCTGCTGGTTTTCCCATGTGATAATGCCATTTTTAACGAACACTTTCCAACTGCATGATCCCGTACAGTTCACACCATGCGTTGTACGAACTACTTTGTCATGCGACCACCGTTGACGGTACATGTTCTCCCAATCCCTACTCTTTTCTTCCAGTACACTCCAGTTACCTGAGTAGCGCTCAATCGGTTTAAAGTAATTTAGCCCAAATTTTTTCTTCATCAGAAAAACTCACTCCTTTTCAGAATGATGAACTAATGAGGTGATTCATCAATTTGTCCATTCATATGCTCTTTATGTTAGAGAGTAATTGGCAACCTTTCTATTGGGGAATGTCCTATATCGGGGGTGTCATTCCCTCATTAAATTCATGTTTAATCCAACATAAAAGACCGCCTGCTCTATTTCCCTAGTGAGCAGGCGGTCTTATTATTGAACAATCCGTGTTGAACTAGAGAATTCCATTGAATCCGCTATGGCGCTAGGCTGGCTTCGGCTCGCCCTTGGAAGGCACCTTCGCTGTATTAGATTAAATTGCGTCGCGCACACGATTGAAGAGGACATTATTTTCGAGATGGATATGTTCAAACGTATCTTTTTCAAGCTGTTCAAGCCGGGCGTAGACAATCCGGTAGGTACCGCATGCATCTTTAGGAGGTGTAAAGTTGTTCGTAATGTCACGTAGTTCATGCAACAGTTTTCCTGCATTATCATGTTCTTGCTCAAGTTCTGCTACATGGAGTTTCAATTGTTCTTTCAGTTCAGGCGTCGGTTTCTCCATGAATTCCAGAATAAGAGGAAAAACATTTTTATCTTCATCATCCGTATGAGCAAGAAGTTCAGCCCGCAACGTTTTGAAAATTTCTTGAATCCGTAAGAGATGCGGATGCCTTTCCCCATGAACACGCGCTACTTTCGTAATATATGGTGCAAGCAAAGGCAATTCTTCTTGTAAGTTAGCGTGATACTTTTCTTGAATATATGCGATAAGCGTTTTATTGCCGAAAGAAGTCGGTTCCAAACTGCTTCGTGTAGCTTGCTTCCGTTCAATTATTTTTACGCTGGCTAATACTTTTTCTGGATTAAGATTACGGCCTTCCGCGGCTTCTTTAAGTGAAACTTTCCCACCGCAGCAGTAATCAATCCTCATTTCCCTAAATAGATCCGCACTACGAGGAAGTGCCGTGACAATAGCAGAGACTTGTGTATCGAGTGTAAGTTGACCCATTGGTTGTTCCTCCTCCATTCGATTGTGAGAATAGTTCTCAATATTAATTATATAGAACTAAAAATATAGCCGATAGTAGGGAGCACCCTTGTTTACGCTGGTTAAGACCATTATTTCCACGATTCTAACACCAACTTCGCGATTCTAGTGGATCCGACAATTTATACTTTCTATCAAAAAGAGATCCCCCATAAGTCGTAAACTACCGACTTATGGGGGATCTTCAAAATATATAATTACCGTAATATGGCTGACGTGAGACCCTATTTTCTACTAGGCATTAACCGCAATATAAATATCTACTTGCGCTTCCCGCGGATCAGCGCAGCGCTCATCATATACTTCGAAATCACCTGTGTATGTTCTCTCAACATCCGCTTTATCGGACCAAGCCCAAATATCTTGCCAAAGGTTGATAACGACATCTGGAAACGGACCCTTTTCAGATGTAAAAACGACATATTTGGATGCCGGAACTGTCTTAACAACTAACCCTTCAGAAGGTGTATTATGAGAACTCACTTCTAAGCCAAGTGTTATGCTGTATTCCCCATTCATGCCATTTTCATAATCCGAGTACAGTCCATATATCACATTCGGGTTTACTGGATTAGCAATCTCTTTTGCTACCTTCTGTCCATAAAAACGCTCCCATAATCCTGAGATTTTTGCGTTTGCTGTCATTTCATTTGCATTTGTCGTCCTTACCGATGTCCCCATTATACTAAATTGTGCTTTTTCTATCATTACTGGATTCGTCATCTTTCATCCCCGCCTTTTTAGGTTTGTACTCACTATACCAACCTAAACCTGACAGCAGTATGTCATATTCGCTTACTTATTTTTTTCATAAATATGAAACATTTTTCTTACCTTGTCCTTAATGATTTCTCTTATGTGAATGGGTTCCAGTACCTCCACTTTATCAGTAAAACTTAAGATAAATCCATAGAGCCATTCATCTTCAGGAATTTCTACCTTTACAATAGATTGTCCGTCCTCTATCAACTCTACTCCAAACATATCCACCATCTTGAGACGAATATCAGGATGAAATGCTAATTTCAATGAAACTGTATTTTCGGGTGAATACCATGCTTTATCCCAAGGAAGTTCGGATAGATTAATTGCTTTTCGAATGAACGATTCATTGCACAACTGAAGATCTTTTATCCTTGCCAGCTTAAAAAGACGAAACTCATTCTTGAGAAGACAATAGCCATATACATACCAAGTCCGTCCTTTTTGCACGAGCGTATGCGGTTCAATTGTGCGAGATGTGACCAACTTATTACTATCCGAATAGGTGAATTTCACACAAATACTTGCTTCGATTGCCTGTTTAACGATTGTTAGCTTCTCTTTCACATAAACACTCTGACCCCACGGACTTTCATCGATAAAAACGTAGTCAATAGATGATTTATCCTTATCTCCCGCAATCCCAGTTATCTTTTCTAATACCGCTTCCGCATGGGGATCCTGATAAGCAGTAAGCACACTTTTCAAAGCAATTGACATAGAGTTAAGCTCTTCCTTTGTAAGAATTTGCTTATCTATTCTGTATCCGTCAATTAGACTAATTCCCCCATCTGCACCCTGGTAACTAATCACGGGTATTCCTGCACTACTTAGCGCTTCGACATCTCGATAGACTGTACGAATCGAAACATCGAATAGCTCGGCGAATTCCTGCGCCTTTACTTTTTTACGATTGATTAAGATCATTGTCATGGTTAATAAGCGATTGAGTTTCATATCTACTTCCTTTGCCGTTTCTTTATTTTCATCCAGACGTTTCTAAAATAACTCCCTAAATATAAGGTCAGAAGACACAGGTTTTAATCCTATTTCCCTAGACCAAACAGATAATTGTCCTATATGATGAATTTCATGTGATAGTATATGACTGATTACTTTTTCGAATGGGAACGATTTGGTAGTACTATTCTTACTCTTAACTACCAAACTTCTATCCTCAGCTTCGGAAGTATATGATTTTATGAAGCACCGTGTTACTGGTTTGGTTAGGTTAGAAAATGTCTTAACATCGTTAAGGCATGATATTTTATTTATATCTTTAATGATAACAGGGGTTCCTTGCATTTGATTAACCCATATTTGTTCGCAATCAATTACATGAAACAAATTATGTATAATGCTCCCCATACCACCGATACGTTTTTTCTTGAGCTCTTCATTTGAAATTGTTTCACACCATTTAAACCATTCTTCTCTGATTTGCCAATTATACAAAAACATATCTATCAAACAGATCACTCCTAGTGGTTAAATTATCCCATACTTTTTTAATGCAAACTCGATTCCGTCTTCACTTGATTTTTTAGTTACGAAATCTGCAACCTTTTTCAAGTTTTCATTACCATTCCCCATAGCTACACCAAGTCCTACTAATTCCAACATGTCTATGTCATTCTCCCCATCACCAAACGCTATAGCCTCTGATTTATCAATGTCAAAGTACTGCAATACTTTTATTATGGCTAAAGATTTAGATACCTCTTCTTGTAATACATTCAACACAAAAGGGTGCCATCGCTTAAATGTTAGATGTGGAAATTTCCGAATGTATTTCTCAACCGTTTCATCAGTTGCATACAAACACATTAAGTATACCTCTTGATTATAAATCAGTTGATTTATCGCAGGATATTCATTGAGTGACAATGTTTCCTTCAATGCATTTAAAACTTCAGCATCTTTTACACCGTTCATACTAAAATCTTCAGTGAAGAATGACAGACCATGATTCTCTGTGTGTGCAAATTCAAACACTTCTCGAATCACATTTTTATCCATCGGCACTTTATGAACAACCTCTTGATTGTGCTTCACATACGCTCCATTTGCCGTGATGAAAGTGTCTATTCCCAATCCTCTTATTTCCCTGCACATAGATAACGGTCTTCCTGTTGCCGCTACCACCCTTAGTCCCTTATTTTTCAATACTTTTATAGCTTCTTTGGTATTCTCTGAAATACGTCCATTTTCATGATCCGTAATCGTTCTATCAACATCGAAAAACACAATTTTGTAATCCATAAAAATCCCCTTTAGAAAAATTAGTTAATAACGATTTTCGAAAAGTATATTCCAAAAAAATCATGATTATTCTTTTCTATCAAGACTTTTTTATTACCCATTAACAGTAGCGTTGCATAAATAATTTTACTCGTTGTCAAATTGGCTGTTATTTGGATGCTCGACCGTGGAGTGAATATTCAGATATGTGTACCTGTTCAAAAAATAAAAAAGACAACAGGGGCTAATAGGATAGTCATTATCCACAATTTAACAGTTTCTATTTATAATCTACAAACAGGGGAT
>NZ_JADBEL010000018.1:0-61557 GCF_014873855.1 Sporosarcina limicola
TGATTATTCGGTATTAGCCCCGGTTTCCCGGAGTTATCCCCATCTGTAGGGCAGGTTGCCCACGTGTTACTCACCCGTCCGCCGCTAAACATAAGGAGCAAGCTCCTTATGTTCCGCTCGACTTGCATGTATTAGGCACGCCGCCAGCGTTCGTCCTGAGCCAGGATCAAACTCTCCATAATAGCTGGCTTCCGATACGCAGCACATTGCGTTGTCGATTTCGCTCAATCAGTCAGTCACGTACCTGAGTACGCTCCTTCCTTCTCTCGCTCATCTCCTAGCACTGCACTACGTCTCGAAACCCAACGAAAGAGAAACTTGAATTGCTCGAGTTTCTTGCTGGCATTAAGTAAGAAAGATGTATTTCAATCTTTCGTTAATGTCAATTTTGAATCCGAAGATTCGATTGTGTTTGTTCCACCGGCAGAACCGATTTCCCAAACTGTATTTCGTTGACGTTTTGCTGTTCAGTTTTCAAGGTTCATTTGAAAGGAATCAATAATGCACTCCTTGTCTTTTTTCGTCCGTCCTCTAAAAGCGACTTCTCTATATTATCACCGTATAGTTGAAGAGTCAAGCTTTTTTTAAAACTTCTTTTTCAAATCGTTTTCAACTTGTCTCTCGCCTAATCTCTCAAGCGACATTCACTATAATAGCATGCACTCTATAAGTTTGTCAACAAGATTAATAGGACAAATTCAAATCGCCCTATTAGCCCGCTTCTAAGTCAGGTTACCTTATAATCTCTATGGAAGATAAATTCGTTTTTCGAATCGCTTTGAACTACTTCAATGCATCCTTTATCAACAAGAAATTCAATGAACACTTCTAAATCGATTGAGTACATCCGAATTTCCTCATGCTCATGGAGTTCCTGGATTGTCCATATTTCCTTGGTCGCCATTACATCCATCATATGACGAGCTCCGTCAGCCGTACAGTTATGAATTAAAAACTCACTTGCTAGAAACAGAAGTTCTAAACGTTTCTCCAGTGGCTCGTCACTCAGAATAAGTTCTTCATAAAGCTTATAAATTGCAGGATCAATTTTTTTCACCTGTGACCATACCGTAACTTCCGGAAACAATCCGCTTTCAATAACCGCTAATCTCGCTAAATGATGAAGCGATTTAACTACATGATGGTAGGCATCCATATAGTTTTCCTGCTCAAAATAAGTTTTACCTTCCATATAACCTCTAACAAGCCTGGAAAGTTCGAGCCCCATCTTCATCTTACGTCCGAAAAATGGATACTCCTGCAATTCCGCTCGCAATTGTTCAACGAACTCATTGCGATCAAAATAAACCTTTCCATAAAATAACCAATCTACAACTTTTCGTTTCGAACCTAGGAGTAGCCACTTCTTCAATTGTTTCTCACTGATTATATGCATCGCGGCTTTCCCATTACCATCCGTATAATGTTTCGTTACTATAGGGATCTCTTCATTAGTAGTAATGATAAGGAGGATTGCATCGAAGGTATCTGTTACCGGATCTCCCTCCCCTCTTTTTTCTACAAGGATGACGCCTAACGTCTCCGGGAAACTTGCACGTTCTTGATAAATTGGTCTTAACACCTGTTCCACCACTACACCTCCTGTCGTTTACCTTTCGACGACGAGGTTGAAAAATCCTTCATTCAAGAATGTTAAATAACGTAAGAAACGAAATATATGCTATAGTAATTGAGGACTAATCAAGGAGGTATACAAGTTGAAACCATATAAAAATAAGATTAACCGAATACGTTCATTCGCTCTTTCGTTAATATTTATTGGCGTTGTCATTATGTATATGGGGATTTTCTTCAAAAGTAATGAAATCGTCATGCTCATATTTATGGTTCTTGGTGTCCTAGCCATTATCGGGAGTACAATTGTTTATGCGTGGATTGGTACATTATCGACACGAGCCATACCGGTTCAATGTCCAAATTGTGGAAAACACACAAAAATGCTTGGTCGCGTCGATATGTGCGGACACTGTCGTGAACCACTCACTATGGACGCTTCATTGGAAGGAAAAGAATTTGATGTGTCATACAACCGCCCCGAAAAGAAAAAAGATAGTAATTAACAAAAGCGTCCAATCCTCTTCTGTTTGAAGATGGATTGGACGCTTTTTTAATTACCCGTTACAGCGCGTGAAGCACATGAGGGACAAGTACCGTATACTTCCAAACGATGCGAATTCACTTTGAAGCCGGTCACATGCGAAGCAAGATGTTCAACTTCTTCAAGACCAGGATGATGAAAATCAACAATCGTTCCACATTCATCACAGATGATATGATAATGATCATGTGTCACGAAATCAAAACGACTTGAGGCGTCTCCATACGTAAGCTCCTTAATGAGACCGGAATTCCGGAATACACGAAGGTTATTGTATACTGTTGCAACACTCATGTTAGGAAAATCACTTTCAAGAGATTTATATATTACATCTGCTGTCGGATGTGATTCGGTAGAGATAAGGTATTTCAAAATCGCATGCCGTTGCGGCGTAATTCGGACACCACTTGTTTTTAATGCGTCCAGCGCGTCTTTCAATTTCAGCTCAGACATCGCTAATGCACCCCAATCCAAAATATCTTTCTTTATAATCATTATAATTAGTTTACTGAAAAAGGAGTGTATATGTCAAGTGAAGTGCTGTCCTTTCATTGAAACAGCTACTTTACAAACCATTCATGTGAATAGCTATTTAATAGCCTTTTCCTCCATCAACTATATTCTCCAGAGCCTTAACACCTTGTAACCATCTCTCTAAATTACTTTCAAAAATGACAAGGGCCCTCTCTACATACTTCCCCGAGAGACTTGACACATGTGGTGATACAGTACAATTCGGAAGTGTCCAGAATTCGTTTTCCTGAGGTAGGGGTTCTGTTTCAAACACATCAAGCACCGCATGCCCGATTTCATCATTTTTCAGCGCATTTAATAGAACTGATTCTTTTACAAGATCCCCCCTGCCGAAGTTCATAAATACGACGGTTTCCTTCATCGCCTTAAAATGCTCCTCTAAAAGCATTTCTTTCGTCTCCGGCGTGCTTGGCAATACAGATATAACATAATCAGCCTCGCCCAGCCTATCCAGTAAATCATCAAAAATAATGACCTCATCCATCGACTCACATTTTTTACCTGAACGATTGCAGCCAATCGTTCGGACACCGAATGCCTGGAGTAACCTACCAATTTCAGACCCTATCGCACCAGGTCCGAGAATAAGCGCAGTAGAACCTCTTAATTCAGTTGACCCTACTTTCCGATTCCATTCTTTCACTTGTTGTCGTTCATAAATTAGAGGCAATGACCGGCGAAGCGCAAGTATATGCGCAAGAACCGACTCAGCCATCGGTACTTTATGAATACCACGTACGTTGGTCATACGGATTCCCCGCTCCGCTATTTCAGCAAGTGGCATCTTTTCGACTCCTGCCGACGCAATCATTAGCCACTCTAGCACCGCTGTCCGCTCAAGTAGTGCGGCATCAATATCACCGCCGTACGTCACAATAACTGTAGCTGTTTCAACCTCCGCGTCTTGCGGCTTTTTATTGAAATGAAACATCACTTGGGGGAACTTCGTTTGAAGGTCCCTTTTCTGATAATCCTTTACGTCGAATGTGAACACAACTTCCATTTTTCCCACTCCCCCTTCATCTATTATGAATTCGTCAACTGTTCCAACGTCGAAAGGGCTTCTTCGATATGACCTTGCACTTTCACTTTTCGCCATTCTTTCACAACCGCCCCTGTTGGATCAATTAAAAAAGTAGAACGCTCAATACCCATATACTCCTTACCGAACATTTTCTTTAACTTCCAGACGCCGTAACTCTCGGCGACAACATGATCTTCATCAACAAGAAGAGAGAAAGGCAACCCGTGTTTTCCAATAAACTTCTCATGCGTTGTCTCATTATCAGGACTCACCCCAAGTACAACAGCATTTAATTTACCGAAATCTTCATATGCATCACGGAAATCACAAGCTTGTGTCGTGCAACCCGGTGTTGAGTCTTTCGGATAAAAATAAAGGATCACATATTTCTCCCCAGCAAAATCCTTCAGTGAAATCGTTTCCCCGTTTTCATTCGACAATGAAAATTCGGGTGCCTGCATTCCTTCGAGTGTCGTCATTTTCCATTCCTCCAATATAATTTCTTTCTTCAATCTTAACGAACTACCCCACTACTTTCAATTTCTTTGGCGTATCGATGTTATTTTGTTTACAATAGAGAGCGTAGTTAACTGAACGGAGGAATAAAGATGAACAGAACGAATTCAGAACAAATCTATAGTGAAGCATGCGAACATATCGTGGGCGGAGTGAATAGCCCCTCCCGCGGATACCGTGCAGTCGGAGGCGGAGCACCTACTGTGATGGAACGTGCGGAAGGTGCATATTTTTGGGATGTCGATGGCAATAAATACATCGATTACCTTGCAGCATACGGACCAATCATTACGGGCCATGCCCATCCACATATAACTGAAGCAATTATTAAAGCGGCGCAAACAGGGGTCCTATACGGAACGCCAACACGTCATGAAGTGAAATTTGCAAAAATGTTGAAGAAAGCGATGCCTGGCATGGATAAGGTTCGTTTCGTCAACTCTGGAACAGAAGCAGTTATGACAACTATCCGTGTTTCCCGCGCATTCACTGGTCGAACGAAAATCATGAAGTTCGCCGGTTGTTATCATGGTCATTCAGATCTTGTACTTGTCGCAGCAGGATCTGGCCCCGCTACACTCGGTACGCCTGATTCAGCCGGTGTACCTAAGTCGACCGCTGAAGAAGTGATTACAATTCCATTCAACAATCCAGACGCTTATATAGAAGCAATGAATAAATGGGGAAATCAAATCGCCTGTGTCCTTGTTGAACCGATTGTAGGAAACTTTGGAATTGTTGAACCGAAAGAAGGATTTCTACCACTTGTCCATGAGCTCGCCGCTGAAAAAGGGGCTTTAATCGTTTATGATGAGGTTATCACTGCGTTCCGGTTCCATTTTGGCGGTGCACAAGATATGCTAGGTCTAACACCAGACCTTACTGCTCTCGGTAAAATCATCGGGGGCGGATTACCAATTGGCGCATACGGCGGTAAAAAAGAGGTTATGGAGCAAGTCGCTCCGTTAGGTCCCGCTTACCAAGCCGGTACGATGGCAGGAAATCCAGCCTCGATGCTTGCGGGAATCGCTTGTCTTGAAGTGCTTCAAAAACCAGGTGTCTACGAAGAAATGGACCGTCTCGGAGCCATTCTTGAAGAGGGTATTTTGAAATCTGCAAAAGAGCATGAAATTACATTAACAACGAATCGTCTTAAAGGGGCTCTTACATTATATTTCACGGATGTAAAAGTGGAAAATTATGAGCAAGCCGAAGCGACCGATGGTGAAGCATTCGCAAAGTTTTTCAAATTAATGCTAAAAAACGGAGTCAACCTCGCCCCATCAAAGTATGAAGCTTGGTTCTTAACGACTGCACATACTGAAAACGATATTGAAGAAACACTTGTTGCCGTCAATAAATCTTTCAAAGAACTTGCCACTATCTTGAACGATTGACCATGTTCGTAAGTTAAGATAGAAGCGAAAAATAGCAATCGAAGAAAGGAAAAACTTCATGAAACTAGGTGCCCGCATCTTTAAAACGGGTGTTGCAATTGTCTTTGCTTTGTTCTTGGCAGAGGTCTTACAATTACCGCATCCAGTATTTGCTGGAATCGCAGCCATTTTTGCCATTCAACCTTCGATTTACAGATCTTATTTGACGATTATTGAACAAATTCAGGGGAATGTGATTGGTGCGATTATTGCGATTTCGTTCGTTCTCCTATTCGGACATCAGCTAGTCATCGTCGGTCTCGCCGCCGTCATCATCATTATAATCATGCTCAAATTAGGACTTGAAAAATCGATTTCATTGGCACTTGTCATGATGATTGCCATCATGGAAATCAAAGGCGAAGAGTTCCTTTCATTTGCTTTGCTCCGTTTTTTGACGATTGTTATAGGGGTACTTGCGGCTTTCACTGTCAATTTGCTGTTCATGCCACCAAAATATGAAACGAAACTGTTTCAATCCACCCACCAGACGCAAGATGAGATTATTCGTTGGACCCGCCTTGCCGGCAGACAAGTCTCGGAACATATTGCGACTAAAAAATCGCTAAGTAAATTGAAAGAACGACTTACACAGGTCGATCAATTGTATTCACTTTTCAAAGAGGAACGAAGCTATTTCAAAAAGAGTTCGAGGGCAAAAAATAGGAAGCTTGTCGTCTATAGACAGATGATCACAACTTCAAGAAGTAGCTACGACGTTTTGAAAAGACTTCATCAATTCGAAAATGAACTTATCCATTTGCCAGAACATTTCCGGATGATGATTCAAGAACGTTTGGATACACTCCTTACTTATCATGAACAGTTGCATTTAAAGTTTGTCGGAAAGCTCAAGTCAGATCATGTAAGCACCAATTCTAACGTTGACTATATACAACGTCATGAGGTCATGGAGATTTTTGCAAAAGAAATCTCACTAACCAAAGAGGAAGAGGAATTTTCCGCTTATCACCTCCTGCATATCCTATCAGCCATTTTGAATTACGAAGAACAACTCGAACACCTTGATAAGCTTATCGTCTTATTTCAAAGGAACCATGATTACGAAGTGAACATCAAGCTAGAAGAAGAAATTTATTAACCAAAACAGCCCCAGAAGTCGATGAATACACGACTTCTGGGGCTGTTTTATAATTAGTTCTAATTTTTCATTCGAGGATCTAGCGCATCGCGTAAACCATCACCCATTAAGTTGAAACCGAGAACGGTAAGCATAATCGCCATTCCCGGAAAAATCATAGTCCATGGTGCAGATTGGAGATAGTTTTTAGAATCCGCTAGCATTTTCCCCCACTCTGGCATCGGCGCTTGTGCACCTAATCCGAGGAACCCGAGCGCAGCTGCTTCAAGAATAGCTGTTGCAATTGCAAGTGTCCCTTGAACAATAACAGGTGCCATCGAATTCGGCAGGATATGGGAAATTAGAATTCGAGCATCCTTCATGCCAATTCCTTTTGCGGCAGTGATATATTCATCTTCTTTAATACTTAACACTTTCGATCGGATAAGACGTCCGAAGTTCGGGACGTTAATAATCGCAATGGCAATGAGCGCATTTTGCAAATTCGGTCCGAGTACGGAAATAATCGCAATGGCTAGCAAAATAGATGGAAACGCGAGCATGATATCGAAAACCCTTGAGATAATCGTATCAACCCAACGTCCATAATAGCCTGCGATAATTCCAAGTGCGCTTCCGACAACAACCGATCCGATTACTGAAAAGAACCCTACCCAAAGGGATATACGTGCACCATGGATAATTCGGGAGAGAATATCCCTACCAAGATCATCTGTTCCTAGCCAAAATTCAGCGGAAGGGGGAAGTAGCCGATCGCCCAATACTTGGTCGTTAATTCCTTCTTTCGCAATGAGCGGTCCGAAGATAGCAAGTAATATAAAGAATAATACAATGCCCGCGCCAACAACCGCCACTTTACTCTTTCTAAATCCATTCCAAGCCTCGCGCCAAGGTCCGGAGGTTTTAATTACTTTCTCTTTAGTAATTCCATCGATTTTGGGTGCAAGTTCAGTCATAAGTGCTTCCCCCTTCCTTAATCATACTTAATCCTTGGATCAATAAGGCTATACATTAAATCAACAAGCAGATTAATCAGGACAAAGATTAATGCCACAATAAGAATGCTTGATTGGATAACCGGATAATCCCTATAACCGATCGCCTCGTAAATATAACGACCAATACCTGGCCAAGCAAAGATTGTTTCCGTTAAAATTGCACCGCCAAGTAGCATACCCATTTGCAGACCGATAATGGTCAATACAGGAATAATCGCATTTTTCAGCGCATGCTTATACACAACCCAAAACATTTTCTGACCTTTAGCCCGTGCAGTACGAATATAATCTGAACGCATCACTTCGAGCATGCTCGACCGCGTCATCCGGGCAATAATTGCCATCGGAATCGTTGCCAATGCCAAGCCGGGTAAAACTAGATGTTTTAACACTACCCCTAGTTGGTCGAAACGTCCCTGTATGATTGTGTCCAGCACATAAAGATTGGTTATAGCCTCGACCGGATCCCTTACTTCTTCCCGCCCTGTCGTCGGTAGCCATTGAAGTTCCAACGAAAAAACCCATTGTCCCATAAGACCGAGCCAAAAAATCGGCATTGAAACTCCAACGAGCGCTAAAATCATCGCCGTATAATCAAACCACGAGTTTTGGAACCAGGCCGAAATAATACCTGCGTTAATGCCGATAACAATTGCGATAATGATAGCGAACAATGCGAGCTCAAATGTCGCCGCTAAATAAGACCATATTTCATCTACCACAGGTGCCCTAGTCCTCATCGATTCTCCAAGATCACCTTTAAAGATATCACCAAGATAGTTAAAGTATTGGATATACCAGGGATTATCAAGACCAAGCTTTGTGGTCAGTGCCGCTACCGCCTCTTTGGTTGCTTGTTGACCTAGAATGACCTGTGCAGGATTACCTGGAATCGCACGAATAATCATAAATACGATGAACGTCATTCCAAGCAAGACAGGAATGAGCTGCAATAACCTTTTTCCGATATAGCTGAGCATTATTTTTTCACCTCTCCAACTCTACTATCTATTTATTATGTAGCTATCATATGAAAGGAAAAAGGGAGAAATCCAACAGACCTCTCCCTTTTTTGTTCTTTATTCCTTAAATTCTACCTTTGACAGCAAATCAGAACCAGTTGGATGTGGTACAAAACCAGTAAGATTTTTAGATGCCCCAAGAAGTGGCGTCGAGTGAGCAATTGGTACCCACGGTGCATCATCATGGATGATTTCCTGTGCTTTTTTGTAAAGTTCGTTGCGCTTCTCTTCATCAATCTCAGATTGTGCTGCAATTAAAAGATCATGAGATTCTTGGTTTTTATAGAACGTATAGTTGTTACTTCCGATATTGTCTTGATCGAGAAGGACATATAAGAAGTTATCAGCATCTCCGTTATCTCCAGTCCAACCGAGCATGAACGCATCTGCGTCCCCTTTACTTGCAAGATCCAAGTATGTTGCCCATTCATGTGATACGATTTTCGCTGTAATACCTACGTCAGCAAGGTTTTTCTGAATGACTTCGGCAACTTTTCTACCGTCTGGCATGTATGGACGTGGAACTGGCATTGCCCATAGTTCCATTTCAAAGCCGTCAGCAAGTCCAACCGAAGCAAGCAGTTCTTTCGCTTTTTCAGGATTGTATTCATATTCTTCGATAGCATCGTTATAGCCTGAAATAGATGGTGGCATTGGGTTTTTAGCGCTATTTGCACGACCTTCGAAGAACGATTCAATAATCGATTTTTTATCAATCGCATAATTCATTGCTTGACGCACTTCTTTTTTATCGAAAGGAGGACGCGTCACAGTAAGACCCAAGTAACCGACGTTCATAGATGGACGTTCAATAAGCTGTAACTCGTCATTCCCTTCAATTGCAACACCATCAGATGGATTAATACCATCCGCTAGTTCAATGTCTCCTTTAATCAATGCATTCAAACGCGTCGAGTTATCAGGGATTGAACGGAAAATGACTTTATCAAGTTTTGGTAGGCCCTCTTGCCAATAATCATCATATTTTTCGATTGTAATTGAATCATTTGGTTTCCACTCAACAAACTTGAATGGACCTGTTCCAACCGGATTCCTTTCGAATTGATCTTCACCTTTTTCAAAAGCTGTCGGGCTAGCAATTGCAAACATCGGCATTGCGATATTTTTAAGGAATGGTGCTTGTGGACGTTTCAATTTAAAGATAACCGTGTTGTCCCCATCGGCCTTCACTGATTCGATAACATGATCTTCATCATCATTAAACCCACCGAACATTGAGCTATAGTAAGGGTTTTTTTCTGCATCTCCACTTGCCCAGCGCTCAAAGTTTTTAACGACCGCATCTGCATTGAAATCTGTACCATCATGGAATTTAACGCCCTCTTGCAATGTGAACGTATACGTTAATCCATCGGCACTTGGCTCCGCTTTCTGCGCGAGACCAGGTTGAATCGTTGTGTCCTTCTCTCCAAAATTCAGAAGTGTTTCATAAAGATTGATTGTAACTTTGTAAGTTTCTCCTTCTGTCGTTCTGGATGGATCGAGTGAAGTGGAATCTCCACCGCGCCCAAAAACCAATGTTTTATTGACATCGGTCTTTCCACCACCTTCTTCCCCTTTGCTACCTTGTTTCTTGCTATCGGCTTGCCCACATGCTGCTAGTGCCGTTGAAAGAACGAGTACGAGCATCAGGGCAAGTGACCATAATTTACTTTTCTTCATAAAGACCCCTCCATCTGTTTTATATCATTGCCGCTTAGTTCACTATAAAGATGACAAGCGACAGAATGACCTGAATACTGTTCGAAAAGTTTTGGAATCGCTTTCATACAAATATCCATTTTAGCTGGACAACGTGTATGGAATGTACAACCTGATGGCGGATTTGCCGGATTCGGGATGTCTCCTTCAAGAAGGATCTGCTCCTTTTGATGATTAGGGTCGGGTACAGGTACGGCAGATAATAACGCCTTCGTATAAGGATGAAGCGGCTGTGCATACAGCTGTTCGCTTTCTGCAATTTCAACCATCTTACCGAGATACATTACGCCGACACGGTCGCTTATATGACGTACGACCCCTAAATCATGGGCGATAAAAATATATGTAAGATTAAAATCTTTTTGTAAATCCTGCATTAGATTCAAAACTTGCGATTGAATTGATACGTCGAGAGCCGACACAGGTTCATCAGCAATAATCAGTTTGGGATTCGTCATAAGTGCTCTCGCGATTCCAATACGTTGACGCTGCCCTCCGCTGAACTGATGTGGATACCGCTTGGCATGATATGCACTAAGACCTACAATTTCAAGGAATTCACGTACTTTCTTTTTCCGCTCTTTCGAATTGTCTATACCGTGCACCACGAGCGGCTCTTCCAATATTTTTTCAATCGTATGACGCGGATTAAGGGATGCATAAGGATCTTGGAATACCATTTGGATATCCCGTCTCGTTTTTCTCATTTCTTCGGAAGTTAAGGACGTAAGGTCTTTGCCGTCAAACTCTACTTTTCCTTCAGTAGGTTCGAGAAGCCGCATCAGCATTCTTCCCGTTGTCGATTTACCACAACCTGATTCCCCCACGATGCCGAGTGTCTCCCCTTCATTCACATAGAAAGAAACATCGTCAACAGCTTTCACATACCCAACCGTTTTGCCGAGTAGCCCTTTTTTTACCGGGAAATACTTTTTCAGATTTTCAACTTTTAACAAGGGTTTTGTTGTCATTCATTTCTACCCCTTCCTTGTCATATAAGAAGCATCGGGTATCATGCACATCCGAAGTTTCGTAAAGAGCAGGATTTTCCTTTTGACAACGATCAAACGCAAATTCACATCTTGCCGCGAACCTGCATCCTTGTTTAATGGAACCAGGCTTCGGAACATTCCCAGGAATCGAATACAGTCGTTCCTTCTTGTAACGCATATCCGGAATAGATTGGATAAGCCCTTTCGTATAAGGGTGTTGAGGATCCTCGAAAATTTTCTTAACCGGTGCCTCTTCGATGATTTGCCCTGCATACATGACAATGACACGCTCGCATGTTTCAGCGACAACACCAAGGTCATGTGTAATAAGGAGGACTGCTGTATCCAAACGGGTATTCAAATCTCTCATCAGCTTCAAAATCTGCGCTTGAATCGTCACATCAAGGGCGGTCGTAGGTTCATCTGCAATTAAAACTTTCGGATCACACACAAGCGCCATCGCAATCATGACACGTTGCCGCATTCCCCCAGATAATTGGTGAGGATAATCCCTCATCATTTCAGCTGCGCGAGGTAAACCCACAAGTTCTAATAATTCAACCGCCCGATTTACTGCTTTCTTTTTAGACCAACCTTTTTCATGAATCAGTATTGCTTCTGTCATCTGATTACCGATTGTAAATAATGGATTCAATGACGTCATCGGCTCCTGAAAAATCATTGCAATGTCATTTCCACGAATACGTCGCATTTGACGCTCTGTCATTTTAAGTAAATCTTTGTCTTCGAATAGTATTTCACCGCCAACGATTTTCCCAGGAGGTTTCGGTACAAGCCCCATAATCGACAGAGATGTAACACTTTTCCCACAGCCAGATTCACCGACGATACCAAGGATTTCTCCTTCTTTCACATGGAAATCAATGTGATCCACTGCTGGTATTTCTCCCGAATCCGTGAAAAAGGTCGTCTGTAAATCTTTCACTTGGAGAACGGTCTTCCTTTCACCCATCAGATCACCCTTTTTCTTTTTGAATACTACTGATATTCCCTATTATACGATTCTTCCAGATGAACGCAATACTATTTTCAAATATTTCTTTTTAATCAAATAGACACACTATAGAAGTCAATCCCTTCTAAGAGCGTGTCTATTTGATCATTATTCACTTTCCAAGTATCTGCACCTGGAATAAACCGTAATAAATTCCTTGCATCTTCATCAATTCTTCATGTGTTCCCATTTCTTTTAATTCACCAGAATCAATTACAAAAATCTTATCTGCATGTGTGATTGTTGACAATCGGTGCGCAACAATCAGTGTTGTTCGATCGTTCGCAAGTCTTTCAAGCGACTCTTGAATTAACGCTTCACTTTCAAGGTCAAGTGCGGAGGTCGCTTCATCCAACACGAGAAGTGGCGGGTTTTTCAAAAAGACACGAGCAATTGCAACCCGTTGTTTCTGTCCTCCTGATAGTTTTACTCCACGTTCCCCAACTTTCGTTTCGTACCCCTCAGGAAGCGATTCAATGAAGTCATGTGCATTCGCAGCTTTTGCAGCTTCAATCACTTCCTCATCTGTTGCATCGGGTTTTCCCATTAGGATATTGCTTTTTACGGAGTCACTGAACAGGATGCTATCTTGCAATACGATTCCAATCTGGTTGCGCAATGATTTGACTTTGACGTCGCGTAAATCATGATCATCGATTCTAACCGCACCGTCCGTCACATCATAGAAACGGGGAATCAAGCTGATAATCGTCGATTTCCCGCCGCCACTCATCCCAACGAACGCAACGGTTTCCCCTGGATTCACAACGAAATCGATTTCATTCAAAACCGTCTCTCCATCTTTCTCATAAGCAAAAGATACTTTTTCAAACTCAATCTTCCCTGAAATTGGAGGGAGTTCAACCGCATCATCTTTGTCCGTGATATCGTATTTCTGCTCCATCAGTTCAAATACGCGGTCCATGGATGCAAAAGACTGCGTCAGTGACGTGGATGAATTGACAAGCCGACGTAAAGGTCCATACAACCGATCGATATATGCGACGAATGCAACCATCGTACCAACAGACAAAGAGTTATTGATCACCTGATATCCCGCATATGCCAACACAAGGAGTGGTGCGACATCGGTGATTGTATTCACAACCGCAAACGCTTTCGCATTCCATTTCGTATGATCAAGCGCCTTATCAAGAAAGTTGCCATTGACCTTATCGAATCGTTTTTGCTCCAATTCTTCAAGTGCAAAGCTTTTGATGACACTCACCCCAGCAACGCGTTCATGCAAATAGCTTTGTACATCCGCTAGCGACTGAGATCGTTTACGTGTCAATTCACGCAACTTCCCGAAGAAATGTTTCACACTGTATGCATAGAAAGGAAATGCAAGAAGCGTGACAAGCGTCAACGGAACGTCCATCGTCAACATGATAATGATGGCAATAATGATTGTCGCAAGATCGAGCCAGACGTTCATGAGACCAATCATAACGAAGTTTTTCGTTTGTTCTACATCATTGATAACACGGGAAATGACTTCCCCCGCACGTGTATTCGAATAATAGCTAAGACTTAGTTTTTGCAAGTGTGAGTACAATTCCTGCCGGATATCATATAAAATCTTATTGCTCACATATTGCGCATAATATTGTCGGTAATATTCAACTGGAGGACGGATGATGAAGAAAACAAGAACTGTGCCCCCTAACCAATAGAATAATTGCTGCGTCATTTCTTCCGTTGAAAGTATCTTGGATCCAATAATTTCATCGATGACAATCTTCATGAGTAGTGGTATGAATAGAGGAATCGCAAATTTCACAATACCAATCAAAATTGTAAATATGATTTGCCAATTGTATGGTTTAACAAATTTCAAATAGCGTTTAATGCTGTCACCCATGTTGTTCCTCCTCATTTGAAAAAGCCTGTCGCGTTAAGTCGCGGGCAGGCTTTTCACTTACTCCTCTTGACCTGTTTGTAGAATTCATACCTGGAAGTCCAAACATTGATAAAGTCTGTAGCGAAAGGTCCTCTTCTCTGCTTAATCCAGCTAAGAAGCGTGTCCAGGTTTTTCTGCAAAATCTGATCGATAACATCGGGATAACCCATTTGTTTCTTATGGTCCGCATATTCATCCTCATCAAGAATCATATAGCTCATATCCGGGAACACTTTTACATCAAGATCATAATCGATATATTTCAAAGATTTGTTGTCGTAGACGAATGGCGAGCTCATATTGATGTAATAATAAACACCATCTTCTCTTAACATGCAGATAATATTAAACCAATATTCAGCATGGAAATAGCAAATAGAAGGTTCACGTGTTAACCATGTGCGTCCGTCCGCTTCTGTCACAATCGTCCGTTCGTTCGCACCAATGACAATATTTCGGGTTCCTTTTAACACAACCGTTTCCTGCCAAACCCGATGGATACGTCCATTATGCTTATAACTATGTACTTGTATCGTTTCTCCTTCTGTAGCAATTGCCATGAATAAACCCACCTTTTAAGTAGCCGGAAAATTTTAAAGCCATCATATAAATCCTCATTATACCAACTGAACGTCATAATTTGAAATCATTCGACTGATTTGTTCAAATGGCAGATCCTCATTCATCAGTTTGCATAAACTAAAAACCGGCAGAAGCGTTAAGCTCCTGCCGGCCGGTGATGTCCATCCACTTATTTTGAACCGTTTTCGAAACGATTCGCGCGCGGTCCAGAAGCATTGTTTTTCTTCGCTTCAGCTTGCTTGTTTTGTTCCTTTACCTGATTCACATCAGTTTCAGACCCAAATTCTTCACGCATTGTGTTCGGGTTTTGGTTTTGGTTCGGGTTTTGGTTCGGGTTTTTGAATTGGTTCTGGTTCTGGTTTTTGTTGTTGGTCATGGATTTTCACCTCCGTGCTCATTAACATGTGCACAGATTCGTTTTTTATCCATTGGAATTTTTTCACATTACAATTGATCGGCCACCATCAACGATTATTGTCTGTCCCCGAATCATATTTGAATCATCTGAAATGAGGAACATGGCCGTTTTCACCATATCTTCAATTTCAACCATGCGACCAGCAGGCGTATTCACACGTGCATCTTCAAGCAATTCATCCCGATTCGGAAAATGTTTTAAAGCATCCGTATCGAGTGCTCCGCCGGAAACCGTATTCACTGCAATTCCTCTTGGCGCAAGTTCTACGGCCAGATAACGTGTAAGCGATTCGATTGCCGACTTCGACACGCCGACTGTCGTATAATTTTCGAGATATCGAATAGAACCTAATGAGCTGACGCCGATGATTTTGCCGCCTTTGTCCATTAATTTGGCCGCCTCCTGCGCTCCGAAAAGCATCGCTTTGGCGTTAATATTCATCGTCCAGTCCCAATGAGACTCTTCCAATTCCATAATCGGACGCAAGACGCCGGACGCTGCATTTGATACAAACACATCCAATCGTCCGAATTCTTCTTTCACCTTTTCAAACATTGCACGAAGCTTTTCTACATCACCCACATTTGCACGAATCATTATTGCTTTTCTTCCGTATGCCTCGATTTCTTTTACAGTTTCTTCTGCCGCTGATCTACTTCGCGCGTAATTCACTACAATGTCATACCCTTGTTTTGCAAGTTCAATCGCGAGCGCTTTTCCTAAACCCCTTGAACTCCCTGTTACCATTGCCACTTTATTTACAGTCATCATACTTTCCCCCTTGCTTAATTTCCTCCCAGATTTTTAAAACCGGTACTGGTTTCGGTAAACCTTCCACTTCTTTTTCTGTAAAAAAACGAAAATCTTCCGGAATTGTTCCCACTTCTTGCAATTGTGCCTCGAAACTTTGCATGTCCCACGTTAAATGGGAAAAGATATGTTTGAAAGACAGTAGTTCAACTAGATTTTCCAACTCGAAACCGAATTGTTCATGCACCATCTGTTGTGGCGTTCTGCCAACCATCCGTTCAACCATAGGGAACTCCCATAAATTCGCCAGAAGTCCTGTTGCAGGTCGTTTTCTAAGAAGCCATTGTTGTTGGTCATTTCGGATTGCAAACGAAGCTACAGGAATGACCTTCATTTTCGTCTTTTTCGTCTTAACCGGTAATTCCTCTTGTTTTCTTTCATGGAAAGCAATACAAAAATCACGAACTGGACAGAGGAGACATTTCGGCTTCGGTGTGCAAATTGTCGCCCCAAGTTCCATCAGGCCTTGATTGAAAGAGGAAGGATCTTCTCTATCGATTAAATCCATAACCACTTCTTCAAAAATCTTTTTCGTACGCGGAAGAGCTATATCGTCTTCAATGACGAGGAGCCTGGAAATTACACGCATTACATTTCCATCGACAGCGTGCTCTGGAATACCGTGCGCAATACTAAGCACGGCACCGGCAGTATAGGGCCCAACACCTTTCAACGTTGAAATATCCTTGCGATTTGTTGGCACTTCACCGCCATATGTAGATACAACTTCCCTGACACCCGCCTGTAAATTTCTCACACGGGAATAATACCCAAGCCCTTCCCACATTTTCAATAAATCATTTTCATCCGCATCTGCAAGTATTTCCATCGTCGGAAACTTGTCGATAAAGCGTTCATAATAAGGGATGACCGTATCGACCCGTGTCTGTTGCAGCATCACTTCAGAAACCCATATATAGTATGGATTAGAAGTTCGTCGCCACGGGAGATCTCTCTTTTCACGACTGTACCAAGATAGGAGGGATTCGCGAAATTCACGCTTTTGTTTTATAATGTGCATGTTTTCCTCCTTATTCCCCATGCTTATCGTTAACCGAAAAAGGGTATATAATTGTATACTTAATAAAGAAGAATCAAATACGCCTTGGCGTATTTGCGCCTAGATTTTGAATTGAGCTTGCTCAATTGACTCCTTTCAAAATCCACGGCATCCGCCGGAGGCTTTAACTTCATTCGGCAGGGGTTGAACTCCTGCTGAATGAAGTTAACACAGTTCATCCAAAGCCACATGAGTTTTCACACGGCTAAAGGAGTGATAATTTGGATACTGGAACACATATTGTTATGGGAGTGGCACTGGGCGGCCTTGCAATGGTGGACCCCGTCGTTGCGGCCGAGACAGCCACGATGAGTGCAGTTATTGCAGGCGTCATCGTTGGATCACTTATCCCAGACGTCGATACCGTTTTGAAACTACGAAGCAACGCTGTCTATATACGGCATCATCGCGGCATTACGCATTCGATTCCAGCCGTATTATTATGGCCGCTTATTATTTCTGTGTTGTTATTATTCTTTGTGCCTAGCGCTGATTTTATCCATTTATGGGTTTGGACTTTTCTTGCCGTTTTTCTGCATGTATTTGTCGACATTTTCAACGCATACGGTACGCAAGCGTTACGGCCTTTCTCAAACAAATGGGTCGCTATTGGAGTCATCAATACGTTCGATCCAATAATTTTTATTTCACATATCATCGCTTTGACTATTTGGGCGATGGGTGCAAACTCAGTCTATACGCTATCGACAATGTACGTCATCTTGTTCTTCTATTATCTATTACGCTTTGCGGTGAAGTCAGCAGTGAAAAAAGCTGTTTTCAATACAGTGCCCGATGCAATGGAAATTTTCATCGCGCCAACAATGCGCTTTTTTCATTGGAGGATAGCAGCTTCTTCGGAAACGTACCATTACGTTGGACGTGCTTATGGTAGATCTGTTAATATCTACGACCGGTTTGATCGGAAGCCAATGCCAAAGTCACCACAAATTGACGTCGCAATGGGTGATAAGAACATGGAAGCCTTCACATCATTTTCCCCCATTTATAGATGGTCTGTCACAACTGTTGGTGACCTGTGTGAAGTACGTCTCATCGATCTCAGATACCGCAGCAAGGGATATTATCCATTTGTCGCAGTCGCACATGTCGATAATGAGCTGAACGTCGTTAATTCCTATACTGGTTGGATTTTCTCCGAGGATAAGTTAAATAAAAAACTCAATTTCGTCCCGAATTCATAGGAAAATCGATTGGAAGAAAAGGCTGTGGATATTATCTCCATTGCCTTTTCTTCATACCCTTTCAGCACGACAATTGCGGTCATTTCCCTGCCTTCACAGATTTCAACATCGCTATTGGCAATGCCTCATCCGCTCGTTCACCACCTAATCTATAGCCCCATGCAAAATGGCCTTTTAAATAGTCGACCTGAAAAAACATGCCTTCATCGCCGTCGATTCTATAAATTTCACCAGGTTCAATTGTACTTGGGTCCACTAAGTACGATTGAGCCATCACCATTTTTCTTTGGTAGACGGCAAATTCATTCAAGATGCCAAGCTGTTCGGCTTTGCGCGCCTTTTCCCGGAGTCTCCCAATTTCAGAGTACAGCTCATGCTCGGTCATTTCACTATATTTTTTTTCAATCTCCATCCTCTTCATTCTCCTTCTTTTCAATAAAACTATCGATTTTATCAAATGGAATTCCTTTTTGATACATCGCTTGTTTCACCCGATTGTTCAGGCTTCTACCGCTGAATTTCGAGCTATACCTACGCCATGCCTTTTCACCAACAGATTCAGTAATGCTCGTCCATTCATCTGCTTCACGTTCGAAATCGATGTTCGCGAGCGCTTGCTTAATAATATCAAATGAATACCCTTTACGGAGTAATGCGTTCTGTATTTTTTGTTTTAATTGTGATGGAGCAACCGAACGATTTGCATTTGCTGCCTTTTCTGCGAGTTTTGTCGCAATTTGAAGTTGTTCTTCTTCTGTGTATGATTCAAGCACTTTATCTTGCAACTCCTTCCCAATCCCTTTTTTTCTTAATTCCTGTTGAATAGCCTTTGGTCCTTTACTCGAAGACCTTTTCTGCGTTTGAAGAAGTGCTTCTGAGAAGGTTTCGTCATTCAAGAAATCCAGTCTTTTCAACTTCACAATCGCTTCCAGCACGACTGCTTCGCCATATTCTAAATCCATCAGCTTTTTCTTCACTTCGAACTCGCTCCGCATTCGGAAACCAAGATAATGGAGCGCACGGTTGAATGCTTTGCGAATTTCATCTTCATAGACCATTTCGTCAATTGACCAATCCTCGAGAGACATCCCTTTTGAAAGTCCAAATTTCACAAGAACCGATTCATGGACACTAAATGCATACTTTTCATCCAAGAAAATGTTATATCGTTCGCCATCATTTTTCTGTTGTGATATCTTCGTAATACTAGGCACGGTTTTATTTTCACCCCACTTTCTATCAGTATACATGTTCTATCGTTTCACTTCAGCTTAATGCGTTTCAAAGCAAAGTATAGATTTTAAATTGGAGGTGTCAAGAAATGAAATTTGTCATTGCGGGTGGCTCTGGGTTCGTTGGCCAGAGACTAACGGAAATTTTATTGGATGAAGGGCATGAGGTTGTCATTCTATCAAGGAAAGACAAAAAATCCGAAGGCAATATCCACTATGTGAAATGGCTACAAGAAGGTGCTTCCCCGGAACAAGAAATCATCTCCGCCGATGCATTCATTAACCTTGCGGGCGTTTCCATCAATGAAGGGCGCTGGACCGCAGAACATCAAAAGCATATTTACGACAGTAGAATGGATGCCACAGATGAACTTTTACGGATTATTTCCGCTTTACAAAAGAAACCCTCCGTACTTGTCAATGCAAGTGCAATCGGTATTTATCCTGCATCCGAAACGGCCATCTATACAGAAAAGTCCTTGGAGGTTGCCGAAGGTTTTCTCGCCAGGACAGTTGTGGATTGGGAACATAAGGCAGCGACTGTGGAAACGGAAGGTATTCGGACCGTGTTCATGAGATTTGGTGTGGTGCTTGGGAATGAGGGCGGCGCATTACCATTAATGGTTCTACCGTATAAGCTTTTTGCAGGCGGCACGGTGGGATCCGGTAGGCAGTGGTTGTCTTGGATTCATGTAACAGATGTCGCTCGTGCTATCGCTTTTGCTGTCGAAAACAATCGGCTAAGCAGCCCTATCAATGTCACAGCGCCATTTCCAATGCGGATGAAATACTTTGGGCAAGCAATCGGCTCCGTTTTACACCGCCCACATTGGTTCCCAGCTCCTGCATTCATCATGAAAATCGCTCTTGGTCAAAAAAGTGCGCTCGTTCTCGAAGGACAGCATGTCTTACCCGAAGTGCTTCTTGATAACGGTTTTGAATTCGAATTTCCTACAATTGAAGCGGCTCTTGAGAACTTGTTAAATTAAGATGTATACATTAATGCTAACAACGCATCCTACCTATAAAGGAAAGGTGCGTTTTTTAATGATGAACAAGCATTTGTCCGGCCTATTGATGGCGGCCTTTATACTGATTGCTGGACTTGTATTCAACCCCTTTTCTGCCAAAGCAGAAGCATTTCATTGGGGATTCAAAAAAGCAGTGGATGAAGTACCTCCGAGTGCTGGTGCCGCCCTCGATTCATTACTCGATAAACATGGTGCTCTCTACAAAGGAAAGCCAGACGAAAAGATTGTGTATTTGACGTTCGATAATGGCTATGAGAACGGCTATACAGAAAGCATTCTCAATACGTTGAAGAAGGAAGATGTACCAGCGACTTTCTTTGTTACAGGGCATTACGTCAAAAGCGCGACACCACTTGTCAAAAGGATGATTGCGGAAGGTCACGGGATCGGTAACCACTCCTATAATCATCCTAACATGACGAATTTATCGGAAAAAGAGATGGAAAATGAATGGCGGAAACTCGATGAAATCCTTCTTAAATTGACGGGCTTGAAACGGACTGTCTATTTCAGACCTCCAGAAGGTACTTTCAATGAAAGACTCCTTAGCAAAGCAAATGAAATGGGCTATCGACATATTTTTTGGTCAGTCGCTTTCATCGATTGGCATAGGGATAAACCTAAAGGGCGGGATTTCGCTTACGGCGAGCTCATGAATCAACTGCATCCAGGTGCTCTTATTTTGATGCACACAGTATCACCCGATAATGCGGAAGCACTCCCGTCCTTTATCCAGGACGCTAAAAAGAAGGGCTACTCCTTTCAAACACTTGACGACCTTGTATTAGAATACGAAAACATCCACTCGATATTGAGATAACAAAAAAGCGTCCGTTGCTGGACGCTTTTTCTCATAAAGCCTTTTCCAACCGTTTTGTTCTCCCAAAGCAAGACAACATAAATAATCCCGCTAAAAAGAACGCAATCAGCAATAAGAAACTGTAACCGGCATTAAACTCTAGAAAGAGACCCCCGAGAAACGGCCCCGTTAAACTTCCGACACTGAAGAAAATACCACATAACAAATTTCCCGTTGGCAAAAATTCTTTCGGTGTCAGATCGGACATATAAGAAATGCCCAGTGAAAAAATCGAGCCTAAAAACAGTCCCGCGATGAAAAACATCGATACAATTGTAATGACGGATGTTTCCATGGTACTGGCTACGAAAAACGATACGCTTCCCCCGCCGAGCGCAAAAAGAAAAACTTTACGTCTGCCGATTTTATCTGACAACATCCCTAACGGTAATTGCGAAACGATCCCTCCGGCAGAAAATGAAACCAACATAAATGATACAGAATGAAGTTCGAATCCGTTCCTTAGAGCATATACCGGATACATTGCATGCAATGATGACTCCAGAAACCCATATCCGAAAGGGCCGAGTAATGCGAGCCATGCCACTGCAATGGTCGCCTTGAACCGTCTAAAAACGTTTCCTTCCGCCACTTTCCCTTTGATGACATCCGGGAATTCATTTTTCACCCTAAAGACAAGTGACCATGCCAGCATGCAAAGCAGACCAGAGACGATAAACGGCAATCCTTCAAATGTATCGACAAGTGGGACAAATAACGGACCTGCAGCAAACCCTACACCAAATGACATCCCGTAAATAGCAATATTACGGCCGAGTCGGTGTTGTGGAGAAAAACTTGTTATCCAAGTCTGCGTCGAAAAGTGCAGGGCGTGATCCCCAATTCCAATCATAAGCCGTAAAAAATACCAAAACACCGCACTCTTCCAAAATGGAAACAATAACAACGACAAGAAGACGAGCATCCCGCCTCCGATAATGATTGGCTTATAGCCAAAACGCCTTAACGGGGCTTCCATGAAGGGAGCGACGAGTAGTGTTCCTATATATAAACCTGTGGCATTCAGACCATTCAACGCACTCGACACTCCATCACGTTCGAAGATGGCTGAAATAAGCGGCAATAACATTCCTTGTGAAAATCCTGAAATCGATACGATAATGACGAGTATCCAAAATCGTTTTCTTTCTACTTGCGAAAAACTAGCCATCATTCAAACGCTCCCTACATTACTGGCGATTGAATTAGTTTATCATAAAGGAGCAGCATAATTGTAGAATTCAAGGTTTTTGACCGTTTATACAAATCGAAAAGACCCAGTCCCCATCTGTTTGTCAGATTTCGGCTGGGCCTTTACGTATGAATTGAGCCATCGTTTTCTAATTCCATTTGCATAATTCGTAGCTGTCCTTAAGCTTCAAACCTTCGGACGTTTACGTATCCCCTCCCTCATAGTAGGATTCGATTCGTCAACTGACTACAACGCCCTCCCTTTCGTTTGATTACATGTATCATATCACAGAGATTTTCTATTGTAAAGATTTTGTTAAGGGGAATATTCAAGCAATATGAGGTACTACTTTGATTCATTGAAAAATAACGATTTTTCGTATACGATGAAAGCATTGAAAAGAGGTGTACGGATTGGATAAACCACAAATGAATGGCCACGTCGAAGGATTGAAATCACGGCTCCATCAATTCCTTGAAACACTTGACACGATTGAGCCAGAAACAGCTGATCTACAAGAAATTGATCGGCTTATTAGCATGGTAGACGAACTTGAAGAACAAGTAGAAAAGATTAAATCGGACAAAAAACAATAGAACTGTAGGAGGAAATTTGGAAATGTACATAGAGAAAATCGAAAAAAGTATGTATGACCTCATTTGTGAAACATCAACCAATCTTCCAAAAGACGTTCGCCGAGCAATTCAAGCTGCGAAAGATCAAGAGGATGCAGGAACACGTTCAGCAATGAGTCTCGATACAATCGCAAAAAACATTAATATGGCGGATGAAAAAATGTCCCCAATTTGCCAGGATACAGGAATGCCGACATTTAAAATCAAAACCCCCGTTGGAGTGAACCAGCTTGAAATTAAGGCCGCTATCAAACGCGCGATTGTCCAGGCTACAAAGGACACTAAACTCCGCCCGAACTCTGTCGACTCGCTTACAGGCGACAATAGTGGCGACAATCTTGGCGAAGGCGTCCCTGTTATTAAATTTGAGCAATGGGAGCAGAACTACATTGAAGTGAAGTTGATTCTTAAAGGTGGCGGCTGTGAGAATAAAAATATCCAGTACAGCCTCCCCGCTGAACTTGAAGGACTCGGACGCGCTGGACGTGACCTTGATGGTATCCGTAAATGTGTTTTGCATTCCGTTTATCAAGCACAAGGCCAAGGCTGTTCAGCAGGATTCATCGGCGTAGGAATTGGTGGTGACCGCGCTTCAGGTTACGAACTTGCGAAAAATCAACTATTCCGTGAAGTATACGATGTCAATCCCGACGAAAGACTTGCGGAACTTGAAACGTATATTATGGAAACAGCGAACAAACTTGGCATTGGCACAATGGGCTTTGGCGGTGAAGTATCGCTCCTCGGCTGTAAAGTCGGAGTCATGAACCGTATTCCGGCAAGCTTCTACGTCTCAGTTGCCTATAATTGCTGGGCTTATCGCCGAATGGCTGTCGATATAGATGCTACATCAGGAGAAATCACAAACTGGCATTATGCAGACGGTGAAAAAATCGCTTTCGATCAAGACGGACAACAAGAAGTAGAACAAACTTCTCGTACAGTCGAACTTACTGCACCGATTTCAGAACAACAAATCCGCGATTTAAAAGTCGGCGATGTCGTTAAAATTACCGGTAGAATGTACACAGGCCGAGATGCAATCCATAAGTATCTCTCTGAAAATGATGCACCTGTGGATCTCGACGGACAAATCATTTACCATTGCGGTCCTGTCGTAATGAAAAACGAAGACGGCAGCTATGAAATTAAAGCAGCTGGCCCAACGACATCAATTCGTGAAGAACCGTACCAAGGCGATATTATGAAGCGTTTCGGCATTCGTGCTGTCGTCGGAAAAGGCGGTATGGGCCCAAAAACACTTGCTGCACTCGAAGAACATGGCGGTGTCTACTTAAACGCAATTGGTGGAGCAGCACAATATTATGCCGACTGCATCAAAGCGGTTGAAGGCGTCGACCTTCTCCAATTCGGAATTCCCGAAGCCATGTGGCATTTACGGGTTCAAGACTTCACAGCTGTCGTTACAATGGATTCACATGGCAATAGCTTGCATGCCGATATCGATAAATCCTCACTTGAAAAACTCTCTCAATTTAAAGAGAAAGTATTTAACTAGGCTTCAAATCGCCCCGAAACGGTGTAACATCTGTTTCGGGGCGATTTTTATGTGGAAATAAAATAAATCAGTCCACATCAAGCATATTTGTAACCATCACTCTAGCACCATGCTATACTATTACTAATGATAATAATTATAATTTCATAATTACTCTTGTTTTTGAATCGGTGGTCGGTCCCTATGCATAGGGACCGACTTTCGTGCTTTAATTAGGGTTTTGAAATTGAATTTCATTCTCAATTAGGAGGAGTTAAATTGACAACACACATCGAACAGGAAAAACAGCCAACTGTAAATTGGACGGAACATCTTGAATTGATAGCAGCGATTCTGTCAGGAATATTAATTGTCGCAGCATGGTTAATTGGAAAAGGCGGCACTGAAACAGCTTCTATCATTCTCTATATTATTGCATTTTTAATTGGCGGCTTTGCCAAAGCAAAAGAAGGCGTTGAAGAAACAATCAAAAATAAAGAGTTAAATGTCGAAATGCTCATGATCTTCGCAGCACTTGGTTCCGCAATTATCGGCTACTGGGCAGAAGGAGCAATTCTCATTTTCATCTTCGCAATCAGTGGTGCACTCGAAACGTATACGATAAATAAAAGCCATAAGGAAATCTCAGCACTCATGGAGTTGCAACCTGAAGAGGCGTGGCTCATTCAAGATAACGGCTCGGAAATTAAAGTACCAACCGCTTCTTTAAAAGTCGGATCAATTCTACTTGTCAAACCAGGTGAACGGATTCCAGTCGACGGAAACGTGACATACGGCGCCACTTCCATCGATATGTCGGCCATTAATGGTGAATCCGTTCCTGTGACAAAAGAAACAGGCGATGAATTATTCGCAGGTACGGTCAACTTGAGCGGGGCCATCAAAATGAAAATGACAAAGCCAAGCTCTGAAACATTATTTCAAAAAATTATTACGATGGTTCAAAGTGCAAAGAGTGAAAAATCGCCATCTCAACAGTTTATCGAAAAATTTGAAGGAACTTATGTAAAAATTGTTATCATTACGGTCTTTGTCATGATGTTCCTCCCCCACTTTGTCTTTGGTTGGGATTGGATGACAACAATCTACCGTGCTATCGTCCTACTCGTCGTCGCGTCCCCTTGCGCACTTGTAGCATCTATTATGCCTGCAACGCTTGCAGCAGTCTCTAACGGTGCAAAACGAGGCATCCTTTTCAAAGGCGGTGTCCATCTCGAACATCTTGGTTCTCTAAAGACGGTTGCTTTCGATAAAACAGGAACACTGACAAATGGAAAACCTGTTGTTACAGATTTCATTGTTCGTGAAGGGGTTAATGTAGATGAAACATTGGCAATCCTTGCGGGTATCGAATCACAATCGAATCACCCCCTTGCCGTAGCAATAACGAACTATGCAAAGAATATAGGAATCACTGTCAAACGTAATCTTCAAATAGAAGACGTTCCAGGCCACGGTATTCGGGCTTTTTCCGACACAGGAGAACTACTTGTGGGAAATCCCCGTTTTGTGGGCAAGGAATTAGCAGAAGAATTTCATCAAGGCATTGCCTTAGCACTTGCCGATGAAGGGAAAACTGTGGTTTTCATGAAGGATGATCAAGGGATAATTGCTGCCGCCGCTTTGAAAGATACGCTACGCGATGAAGCAGTTCAGGCCATAAAAGAGTTAAAAAGTGCAGGGATTTTCACGGTCATGCTGACAGGCGACAATGAAAAAACAGCTGCTGCCATCGCGAAGGAAGCCGGGATCGATTCATACGTCGCAGAATGTTTACCAGAAATGAAAGTTGTTCATTTGAAAAAACTCCTCGCTGAGTACAAGACAGTCGGAATGGTCGGGGACGGTATTAATGATGCCCCTGCCCTTGCGACGGCAACATCTGGATTTGCAATGGGCGAGGGTACTGATGTTGCACTTGAGACAGCCGATATCGTTCTTATGCAAAATGATTTGACTCGCATTTCTTACGCTATCAAACTATCACGAAAAATGCAGCGAATTGTGAAGCAGAACGTCTTTTTCTCCATTACAATCATCATGGTGCTTATCATTTCCAACTTTATGCAGGTCGTCGATTTGCCACTAGGCGTAATCGGACACGAAGGAAGTACGATTCTCGTCATATTAAACGGCCTTCGTATGCTCAATCGGGTTAATTAATAAAATCAAAAAAAGCAATGCAGTTAACCAACAGCATTGCTTTTTTCTTTTGCAATTTTTGCTTCTATCCTCTCTGTCATAACTGCATTGAGTTGCCCACCAAGCATCAAAATGATGGCAGAAAAGTATAGCCACATCATGAGAACAATGATCGTTCCAATGCTTCCATACGTATTCGAATAATTTCCATAGCTCCCTACATAGAATGAGAAAGCAAGAGATGTAAGAATCCACCCAATCGTTGCAAATAGCGCTCCTGGAAAAACGCTTTTTAATTTTAGTTTCAAATTAGGTACAATCCAGTAAATTGCTGAAAAAACGATAAAAATGAGAACGGGTGGAATGATCCAACGTAGCTTTCCCCATAATTTAAGAAAGTTGTCCTCTAGCCCAAAAGCTGAGAATGCAATACTCCCAATCTGATGACCAAACACCGGTAAAACAAGTGCAATGATTAGTACCGCGATGAGCATAACCGTAAAAACAACTGACATTCCACGGGCCACAATGAAAGAGCGTGTCTCTTCAGTGAAATACGAACGATTAAGCGCTTTCGTCAAGACATTCATCCCTTTTGAAGCGGACCACACGGTTGCCAATATACCGATCGATAACAGGCCTCCATTACGGTTATTCAAAACCTCCCTAAGTGTATCCTCGATAAGTAAAGCAACACTTTCAGGCGCATAACCTCGTATAAAAAGGAAGAGCTCAGCATGATCAAGGTTCAAGAATGGCAGAAGCGTCATAATAAAGATTAGTAGAGGAAAAAGAGACAGCAGGAAAAAGAAGGCGAGTTGCGAGCCGAGACCCGTCACGTCCACCTTTTTTATCCGAACGAGTAACTCTTTCGAAAAGCCGTTCATTGTCGTGACATCGAACTTTTCAAGATCACCTTCTTTTATTTCATAAAAAAAACGCATGACGGCAGTGTTTTTCACAAGACTTTCTATTTCCTTCTTCTTTGTAATCGATTTTTCTCTAATTCCCCGCACAGGAGTTGAACGTTCATCGTCCTTCATAATTCACGTCACTCCTTTCAATACGCTTCACTTTTCTGAATTCGGACCCTCAGGTACTGGAGCTTCATTCATTATCGACTTATAGTCATCCTTCGACTCAACAAATGCATCCTTCGTATTGACAACGAGTTCCTTCACTTGCGGGGTTAATGTTTTCAGTTCCTCTATTTGTTCCTTAATATAGGAGATATTTTCGGATACTTGCACATAAATGGCCTGAATCTTCTCTCCCTTTTCTTGTACTTTCCGTTTAACTAAACCAGGATTTTTTGAGTAGAAACTAATTCCCGTCACAACACTTTTTGATTTTTCAGCCACTTGTTCACGAGTGCTTCGATCAAACATGCTTACTGTTGCTCCTAAAAGTGCCCCGAAAAAAATAAATTTACCTATCTTACTTTTTCCCATGATAATCCCTCCTATTCCAACTATTCCGCATACATCATTATACCCTGAGTGCGCGAAAAAAAAACAAATTTGTCGAATTATAAAAATAAAGCTTGACGAAAGTCAAATACTTTCGGAATATTAACAATAAGCCCAATTAAAAATGACAGAATACGAGAGGATGTGTGCCGAGAGAAAACTAATTGTTCTGTTGTATTAGCTATACAAATAAAAGGGGGTATTGGAATGGAAGGTTTAACAGTATTTTTAGACAAGATAAGCGGATTTATTTGGGGGCCGCCACTTCTTATTCTATTAGTCGGAACCGGAATCTATTTAACGCTTAGACTAGGACTTATTCAATTACGTTTATTACCTTATGCTTTAAAACTCGTATTCACAAAAAATCAAGATAAGAAGTCAGAAGGCGACATTTCCCACTTCCAAGCCCTTATGACCGCGATGGCCGCAACTGTCGGCGTCGGAAATATCGTCGGTGTTGCAACCGCTATTTTCCTCGGAGGTCCTGGTGCATTATTCTGGATGTGGGTATCCGCATTTTTTGGAATGGCAACAAAATATGGAGAAGCAATTCTTGCAGTTAAATACCGTGTAAAAGATGCAAATGGTCAAATGGCTGGAGGACCGATGTACTATCTAGAACATGGTCTGAAAATGCGTTGGCTCGGTATATTATTCGCTATATTCGGTGCTATTGCTGCATTTGGTATCGGAAATGGAACACAGGCAAAAGCTGTTGCAGATGTCATGGATCAGACATTCAATGTTCCGCATTGGATTACTGGACTCGTTCTTGTAGCACTAGCAGGAATGGTCATCCTCGGTGGTATCAAAACGATTGGTAAAGTTACATCATTCTTCGTTCCAATCATGGCTGTGTTCTATGTAATTGCTGGTTTAATCGTAATGGTCCTGAACGTCGGACTCATACCGGAAGCTTTTGCCACAATTTTCAAATACGCGTTTAGCGGAGAAGCTGTCGCGGGTGGGGCAATCGGTACGGTTATCCGTTTCGGTGTTGCGCGTGGTGTATTCTCAAACGAAGCAGGCCTTGGGTCAGCTCCGATTGCAGCGGCTGCCGCAAGAACTGATATGCCTGGTCGTCAGGCGCTCGTTTCAATGACTCAGGTTCTCTTTGATACATTAATCATCTGTTCGATTACAGGTGTCACAATCATCATGTCCGGTATCTGGAAAGATAACCCTGATGGTTTAACAGGTGGGGCTTTGACATCTGCCGCTTTTGGTCAGTTCCTTGGTAGTTGGGGCCCAATTGTTGTTTCAATTGGATTACTATTTTTTGCCACTTCTACAATCTTCGGATGGGCGTATTATGGAGAGAAATGTTTCCAATACTTGTTCCCGAATCCAAAAGTTCTACTCTATTACCGTCTCGTATTTATCGCAGTCATCTTTGTTGGTGCAACAGCTACGCTTGACGTTGTCTGGTTATTCGCTGATGTGATGAACGGTCTTATGGCGATTCCTAACTTAATCGGTCTACTTGGATTATCCGGCATCATCGTATTTGAAACAAAACGAGTACAAGCCAAGATTAAAGAAGAAAAGGAAATAGCAAAAAAATAATAAATCAAATACGCCTCGGCGTATTTACAACCGGAGGATTTGGGTCAGCAGGAAGCTGGTCACTCAAGGGAGAGGGATTGAGCTTCATCCCTCTTCGTTGCCGGGGTCAGCAGGAAGCTGGTCATGTATCCGTTACCGCACGATGCGGCGAATTTAGGATTTATACCATATACCTCCTTCTGGCAATCTTAATCAGGGTTCTGCAGTATTCAGCAGGGGTTTGAACCCCCGTTGAATTGTCTACACACTTCGGCTTTCATCTAACCACTTTTAGAATGGGGAGATTTCTGCTGAATGAAGTTGATCATTCAATTTGACAGTGTCGGGGAATAATGAAATGATATGTGAAAAGGTTATGAAAGGCGGACACTATTTATGGATTTAACAAACCCTACAACAGAAAATGTCACGTATATGATTGAACAGATTAAAGAAAAACTTCGCATGGTCAATGTAGATGCAATGAAAGCAGAAAATTTCAGTACTTCACAATACGAAGATCTACATTATATGTATAAAATGGTCATAAAGCGTAAAAAAATCACACCTAATGAAATGCAAGCCATCGCAGCAGAGCTCGGTTCACTTAGAAAGTAAAGTGATACCATCAATGTGTCATAAACGATAACCTTACTGACTGTCGTTAATCCTTGTATAGGCTAACGGCAGTCGGCAAGATACCTAGTGAATAAAAAATCAAACAAAAAAGGATTCGACGGTTTCATTTCAAACCGTCGAATCCTTTTTATTTTGAATAGATATCATTCAAGTTTAGTACCATCTTGTAGAACCAGTGGCTGGATAAGAACTTCAACTCGGCGGTTTTTACTTCTACCTTCCGATGTATCATTTGGCGCAATCGGATGGAACTCACCATATCCTTTAGCACTAAATAATAAGGGGTCAATTTCATCACTTCTCATGATACTTCTCATGAAATTAACTGCCCTCATGACACTGAGTTCCCAGTTTGATTGAAATTCAGTATTTTGAATCGGTACAGTATCTGTATGCCCTGTAACGACAATCTGCCGCGGTTCGTCAAATACTAAAAGCTCTGCAATATCATCTGCAATGCCCAAGTATTCTGACTTGATGGTCGCATGTCCAGGACTAAAGAGAATACTGTCTCGAATCGTTACCAGCAATCCTTCATCCGTAAGCTTTGTCTCGAATAAATTTTCCAATTTGTTTTCCGCAATATATTCATCCACTCGATCCTGAATCTCGCTAAGTGATTTTTGATCCTCTAGATAGGATAAATTCTCCTCATCCTCTGGTTCTTTTATAGTGGGGATAGGAGTCGTTATTGGAGCTGCATGATCCATCACTCCTTGCCCTCCATCAAAAATTTCATTGAAAACTGAGGATATTTGATTGAATTTATTGACATCGAGCGTACTAGACGCAAATAGCACGATAAAAAGTGCTAGGAGAAGAGTTAGAAGGTCGGCATATGGTAACAGCCATGATTCATCTACTTTGTAAGCCTCTTTTTTTTTCTTACGTCTCTTCGACAAACTTGCCCGCCTCCTTGTCAACTGAATTCGTAGCTGCAAGTTTTCGACGCTCTTCTACTGATAGATAAGATGAAAGCTTCTGTTCGATAACACGCGGTGCTTCCCCTTCTAAAACTGAAAGGATCCCTTCAATCATCATCATCTTCTGTCTTACTTCTTCACTCGATTTCCGCTTCAACTTATTCGCAAATGGATGCCACAGCACGTATCCTGTGAAAATACCAAGTAACGTGGCGATAAACGCAGAGGATATTGCATGACCTAATAAAGTGAGGTCACTTAGATTCTTAAGTGCTGCGATAAGTCCCACTACTGCACCGAGAACCCCGAGCGTTGGTGCATACGTTCCCGCCTGTGAAAATATGAGGGCCCCTACTGCATGACGGTCTTCCATTGCATCAACTTCCTCGGTAAGGACATCGCGAATATAATCGGCATTCTGTCCATCAATCGCGAGACCAAGACCATTTTTCAAAAAGGGATCTTGAATTTCATCCGTTTTTGCCTCAAGTGAAAGTAACCCCTCACGTCGTGCAGTATCTGCCCAACCAGAAAACATTCGGATGACGTCGGAATCCGAAACTAGTTTCTGTTCTTTAAAAAGTACTCCGAACAGTTTTGGTACACGTTTCAATTCATTCATTGGGAATGCGATAATGACAGATGCTATCGTCCCGAAAATGATAATAAGAATAGCTGCGACATTAAACAGATTATCTGGTGTAACACCTTTCATAGCCATTCCGACAATGAGGGCAACGAACCCCAGTATAAGACCAAAAACTGTTGATAAATCCATAGTAGACCCTCCAAGTATTACATTCTTGTTTCTTCTACTTATTTCGGCATGATTTTCATTTTCTTTAGACATAATAAAAGAATTAGTACATTAGAGTAGATTTGACTGTCTTAATTTGTCGAATTACTTTATCATTGCGAATCCAGGTGATAAATTGGTACTATAAAACATGATACAGAAAGGAGTAATGAATCATGTCCACATTTCAACAACAGCTATCCAATTATGCTGACCTAGCAGTTAAGGTAGGGGTCAATATACAACCAAATCAATACCTTTACATCAGTGCATCAACAGTAGCAACAGATTTTGTCCGCCTCGTCACAGAAAGAGCTTATGAAGCAGGTGCTCGTCAAGTATTTGTCGACTGGGCAGATGACATCGTTTCCCGATTGCGTTTCGAGAAAGCGCCCGCAGACTCTTTTTCTGAATTTCCTGAGTGGAAAGTAATAGAACGTGAGAGACTTGCCGAAAAAGGTGCTGCATTCATGAGTATCGTTTCTCAAAGCCCTGATCTTTTGAAAGGAATCAATCCTTCCCGTATTAGTGACGCTCAAAAAGCTGCAGGTCAAGCGCTTGATAAGTACCGTCAGTATGTGCAGTCCGACAAAATCAGCTGGACTGTCATCGCTGTCCCATCCGAGGATTGGGCGGCAAAGGTATTCCCTGAAATCACGAAATCGGAACAAGTGCCAGCGCTATGGGATGCCATCCTGAAAGCGGTACGTGCTGACCAAGAAGACCCCGTCCAATCATGGGTCAATCATGACAGTAACTTACATGAAAAAGTCAATTACTTGAATGAAAAACGCTACCGCAAACTTCATTACACAGCTCCAGGCACAGACTTGACAATCGAATTACCTGAAGGCCACTTATGGTGTGGAGCGGGCAGTATCAACGAAAAAGGACATACATTTATGGCGAATATGCCAACAGAAGAGGTATTTACCGTTCCACTGAAAACTGGTGTTAACGGCTATGTATCCAGCACAAAACCATTAAGTTATGGTGGCAATATCATTGATCATTTCAAAATCACTTTCAAAGACGGCCGTATACTAGATGTCGCCGCCGAACAAGGTGAAGAAGTTCTCAAACGTCTTATTGACACTGACGAAGGCGCAAAACACTTAGGCGAAGTAGCACTCGTTCCACATGCTTCACCAATCTCCCAATCCGAGTTACTTTTTTATAATACATTGTTCGACGAAAACGCATCAAACCATCTTGCGATCGGAAGTGCGTATGCATTTTGTATTAAAGGCGGCAAAAAAATGTCACGCGAAGAGCTTGAAAAGAATGGTTTAAATCAAAGCATTACCCATGTCGATTTCATGATTGGGTCTGACAAAATGGATATTGACGGGATTCTTGATGATGGTTCAACTGAAGCTGTATTCCGCAGCGGCAACTGGGCTTTCTAAAAACCGTCACAATTACTAAAAACATTTCTTTATCCCCTTAAAATGCTAAGATTTTTATAGTATAATGAAGTGAGTTGCAAATTATCATTGTAGAGAGGAGTCTTATATATGGGCTTGATGTTCACTACTGTTATTGGTTATGCAATCGTCCTTGGTTTGGCGGCGGTGTTTACCATGCACTATCTTGCAAAGGCTCTCAATTCTGCCGACGCAGAAAGAATCGATCCAAAACCAGAAGTAAAGTTTTAAGAGTTGCCCTTGGGCAGCTCTTTTCTTTATAATTAATTCAATGATTCGCCCCCAACAAGGTCCAACGGCTACTTATGGCGCCATATGCGGTATGTATATGGTTAATCAGATCACTATATGTTGTGGTTTTTAGGACGTTTTTTAAAGGGAACAACCTTTTTGGGGCTTAATCATTCAATTATATTCAATAACACAATCAGAGAGGAGAATACCATGACAATCCTTTCAGAGTTCCTTGAATTCAATGAGGCATTTGTGAATGATAAGCAATATGAGAAGTATGCAACAACAAAGTTTCCCGATAAACGTATTGTTATCTTGACATGCATGGATACTAGATTGACTGAGCTGTTACCCAAAGCGATGGATTTGAAGAATGGCGATGCAAAAATAATCAAAAGTGCTGGCGCAGTCATCACACATCCTTTTGGTGGAATTATGCGAAGTCTAATTTTAGCTGTTTATCAGTTACAAGCTGACGAAGTATACATTATCGGGCATCATGATTGCGGAATGAGTTCCATCGACACAGATATCATCATGGGAAATATGGTTGAACGAGGAATTGATAAGAATCTTTTCAAAACGCTAAAATATTCAGGTATCGACTTGAAGGATTGGCTTCATGGTTTTAGTGATGTAACAGAGAGTGTTAAGATGAGTGTTGAAGCTGTCCGAAATCACCCACTTATGGACAACCAAGTACCCGTCCATGGACTCGTCGCTCACCCTGATACAGGTCGTCTTGAAGTAATTGTGGATGGTTACAAATTTCACACTGAAAATCAAGGGAACATATTTCCCGGGAAATAGACAAAAGCCGATTCCATTCTTACAGGAATCGGCTTTTTATTTTTGCTGACAATTTCCGAAAAGCGGCCTTACCCTTTCAAAATTCGTCTTCAACCACTGCATACATATAATGATCTTCCCAGATACCATTGATATAAAGAAGTCTACGTAATAATCCCTCTTGACAGTATCCTGACTTTTCGAGTACTTTGATTGACCCGATATTACGGGGAGAAACGTATGCCTCGACACGGTGTAAGGCGACTTTCTCAAAAGCGAACTTGGTGACGAGGCGTACCGCTTCTGTGCCGAGACCCCGCCCAATTTCACGTTCATCGATTGAATAGCCTACAAAACCACTTGAGAAAGGTAATCTCTTAATACTGTACAACGAAATATGTCCGATTAACCGACTTGTATTCGAATTAAAGATACCAAAACTATATTCCCTTCGATCCCTCATTTGATAGACAGATTCTCTAATTTTCTCCCTTTGGACGGCTACAGTGAAATATCTCGCCTCATGTCTTGGTTCGAAAATAGACCAATAGTCTTTATTCGCAATGAGCAATTCGGTAAAGTTCGATGCGTCTTCTTCATGTAATACTTGCAGATAACAAGTTTCTCCTTCTAATAGTATCAATGTTTGTTCACCCTTTTACAGAAGTTAGTTCTAGGAACTCCTCGACATCTTTCACACATAACGCAACGCCTTTAGCCCAAAACTCCTGTTTTGTAATATCCTCACCTAGATGCTTCATAGCAAGGTCCTCTACACTCATGACTGCAGTATCGCGTAATAGCGCCATGTACTTCTGTTCAAACCCCTCACCTTCTTCAATTGCTTTTGCGTAAATGCTTAAAGAGAACAAATAGCCAAATGTGTAAGGGAAATTGTAAAAAGGTACGCTTGTGATATAGAAATGAAGTTTTGATGCCCAGAAGTGCGGATGGACTGCCTCAAGAGCATCCCCATATGCTTCTTTCTGTGCTTCCTCCATTAGTTCGTTCAATCTTGCAGCTGGAACGATTCCTTTTCCACGCTCTTCATAAAATCTTGTTTCAAAGAGGAATCTCGCATGAATGTTCATGAAGAATGCCACACTACGCTGAATCTTATCTTCTAGCAATGCAATTTTTTCATCATTTGTCGTTGCCGCTTTTACCGCTGCATCCGCCACAATCATTTCTGCGAATGTTGAGGCTGTTTCTGCTACGCCCATTGCATATTGGCGATTCATCCAATGAACTGGCCTTAGCGCGTATGAGTGGAATGCATGGCCAAGCTCATGTGCAAGTGTCGCAACATTCGACATAGTTCCACTATAGGTCATAAAAATGCGAGACTGCTCGGACATCGGCATCCCTGTACAGAAACCACCTGGGCGTTTGTTTGGACGATTTTCAGCTTCAATCCAACTATCTTCAAATGCTTTTCGTGAGAACGCTTCAAGTTCAGGACCAAACTCACCGAACTGTTTTAAAATGAATTCTGCACCTTCCTGAAATGGCATCTTTTTCGTTGATGCTGTGACAGGTGCGTCCATATCGTACCAGTTCATTTTTTCAGTACCTAGCATTTTCGCTTTAACATTCAAATAATTCACGAATGGTGCTTTTTTTGCGCTGATTGCTCCCCACATTGCATCGAGTGTCTCTTCACTCATTCGGTTACGAAGAAGCGGTTCTTTCAGGACGGAATCCCAGCCACGTTTTTTGTATACTGCAAGTCTGAACCCAGCAAGATGATTTAATGCAGAAGCGAAGAAATCTTCTTTTTCTTCCCAAGCTTCTTCTAATGCTTCAAATGACTTCTTGCGGACATCTGCATTTTCATGCGAACTTAGGTTATTTGCTTGGCCTACGGAGAGCACCTTTTCTTCCCCATCCACTACGAGGTTGATTTTGATATTTCCTACAAGCAAGTCATACAACTGACCCCATCCGTGATAGCCGTCGACACTAAGCGAGGTTATCAAACTCTCTTCCTCTTCGGATAGCTTCAATTCTACTTCCTCACGCCACTCATTTAGAACGAATGAAAATTCCTTTAATCCATCTGCTTCCAAGAGCCTATTCCAAACCTCTTCATCTACCTTAGCAAGCGTCTGCTTGATTTTTAGCATAGCTGTAGAGAATTTTGCTCCTAATGAACCTGTTTCTCCTTGGAGTATCAACGCTTTTTTGTCCGTCGTATCTGCTGCAAGGAAACAACCAATGACAGCGCCTGCCTGGGACATGTGTAAAGCTACTTCTTTGATAGACTCGATAAGATCTTCAACATTTTTTGCAGCGTCGAATGATAAAGGAACTTTGAATGATTCAGCTGCCTCTTCCAATAAACCAATTTTACCATCAACATTATCAAGATGCGTGCGCAATTCCTGCGAACTACTTCCACCTTTGAAGAATACATCAAGATCCCAAATTTCCGAATACATTTTTTTTATCATAATAATCCCCCTTAATCCGTTCATAATTTTCCCAATACACCCGTAATTATACCATGAATCTTCGACTTGCGAAATAATACGTGGATATTTCAATTGTGACGGAAATTTCATACTTTCCTTCGCAGGTTCCACTTTTCCTCTGTATACTATTCAATAGGAGGATTTAAATATGTTTAGAATGATTTTAATGATACTTTCGTTCATTGCAGTTGTAACTCTCAACGTAGTAGCAAATAGTTTTCCTTTAAATGGACAAACGACTGGAGAAATCGCGAGTAAATTACCAGTGCTTTTTACACCAGCAGGGTATGTCTTTTTAATTTGGGCCATCATTTATGCATTACTTGCCTTTTGGCTATACGGTTTTTGGCAGAACAACAAAAAAATTGACCCTATGTTACAAAATCGTAGATCTGCCCTGTTCATATTCAGCTGCCTGCTCAATATCGTTTGGATTCTGCTCTGGCATTATGGCTTTTTCAATTGGACAGTTGTTGTCATGATGGTACTTCTTATGACACTTCTGACTCTTTATTTCACTTATCCAAAAAGGGGACTTCTACTTTTGGGGAGAATGCCCATCGCGGTATATCTAGGATGGGGTTTTATAGCGACAATTGCAAATGTCAGTTATGTCCTAACTCTTCACGAATGGTCAGGCTGGGGGCTAAGCGACCCGTTATGGACCGTAATCTACTTGACCATTGCCGCTACAATCGCTCTCCATTTCCTTTATCATCATGCGGATATAGCGTTAAATATCGTTTTTATGTGGGCGTTCATAGGAATTGCAGTGAAAAACGGCGCGAATGAATTATTCATTTCAGCAGCAGCCCTTTTTCTAACAGCGACCATTGGTATCTTTATTTATTTTACAAGAAAGTCGAAAAAATAAGCCTTGGAATCAGTAAAAGTAGCGAAAGTTAATGCTATATACTCCACTCTTTGTATAAGATGCGTTCACTTCATGCAAGATAGGCAAAAGATTATCTTTTTTCACTATAGTACAATGGAGGTATCTCTATGACTAACAATAAAGTTTTAGCCGCATTATGCTATTTCAGTATTTTCTTTGCACCCTTACTCCTTCCAATCATCGTTTACTTCGTTACAGATGATCGGGAAGTGAAATACCATGCAAAACGTTCGCTCCTTTCGCATCTTATTCCAGTCGTTCTTCTGATTGTAGTGTTTGTCATAATGATTTTTTCAATGATGTCATTTAGGGGCTCTTTTGACGAAATGACAGAAAATAGTTTTAGTTTTTGGCAATTTGCCCCCTTCCTTTTCATGCTTATTTACGGCCTACTCTTTATGATTATCTTTATCTGGAACGTTATTCAGGGCGTAAAAGTATTGAAATGAATGTTTATACTCTCGCTATTTAGGGGAAAACAAGGTATTCGTTACTTAGGGGTGATTTTTAAATGAAGCTAGGTAGAGTACTAAAAACCGCTCTTAAATGGGCTCCAGTCATCTATCCAATTGTTCGAAAAGTGATGGCAAAGAAAAAAAGGGCCAGCACAACCATTCAAAAGAGATAACTTCAAAACCTGCAAACCTTTTTCAAGTTTGCAGGCTTTTTTATGCCATTCAATAATGATATAGTATGGTATGAAAAAGAATGAACGGAAGAAAGGATTTGTGCAAAATGATTGTAAAAACCGAGCAAGAAATAGAAGCTTTTAAAAAAATTGGGCGAATTGTTGCTGAAATTAGAGAAGTGATGAAAGATGCAACGATTCCTGGAAGAACAACCAAGGAAATCGATGAGATTGGCGGACATCTATTCAATGAGAAGGGTGCAATATCCGGACCTATTGGAGAATATGATTTCCCAGGCTATACATGCATCAGCGTCAATCACGAAGTTGCGCATGGGATTCCAGGTTCTCGGGTCATTAAAGACGGTGACCTCGTTAATATCGACGTATCAGGCTCCTATGATGGCTATTTCGCCGATACAGGTATTTCATTTGTCGTTGGAACACCCAATGATAAAAAGCAGCACTTATGTGATGTTGCGAAAAGTGCGTTCGAGCGCGCGATGACAAAAGTAAAAGCAGGCTCTAGTCTAAATCAGATTGGGAAAGCAGTAGAGCGTGAGGCAAAAAGCAATGGCCTACATGTCATCAAAAACTTGACAGGTCATGGCATTGGGAAATCTTTGCATGAAGAACCACAACATATACTTAACTATTATGATGCATGGGATAAGACGCTTCTAAAAGAAGGGATGGTACTCGCAGTCGAGCCATTCATCTCTGAAAGTGCGGAGCATATCATCGAATCTAGGGATGGTTGGACGTTCATCACTCCAGACAAATCCCTTGTCGCACAAATCGAGCATACCATCATCGTCACAAAAGGTGCACCAATTATTTTAACCGAAATTTAAAAAGGGGCAGGCAATCAGTCGCTTCGATGCGCGAATTGGTCGCTTCTGTGCGCGGATTGGTCGCTTCGCGGGTGCAATCGGTCGCTTCGATGTGCGAATTGGTCGCTTCGCGGGCGGAATTGGTCGCTTCGCGGGTGGGATTGGTCACTTCGTAGGCGGAATCAGTCGCTTCGTGGTAAAAGATATATATACTAACGAATTATAGAAGACCCTAAATTTATACTTTCATTTTAAAAAAGGGCTGTGAGGAATATTCCATCGCAGCCCTTTTCCCTTATTTTTTGTTATTCGTTCCGACTGTTTTTGAATTACCTTCTTGTAAGTGTCCTTTATACCACGTTTTCTGAAGTGTTTTGATGCCCTTCGTCAACTTACGGTAATCACGTTCTTCTGCGTAGGACAACAATGTTAATACTTCGCCGTCTTGACCGGCACGACCAGTTCTGCCTGAACGATGTAAATATTGTTCTACCGTATGTGGCACATCGACGTGGATGACATGCGTCAATCCGTCTATATCCAGGCCTCTCGCCGCCAGATCTGTAGCAATTAGGACACGTGTTTTCCCTTTACGGAAATCATCCAATGTCTGCTGACGTTCAAACTTATTCATATCCGAATGCATGACCGCAATCGGCGCGTCACTATATTTCAACTTCATCTCTTTCATGCGGAGCTGGTCGACATTATTGATGAAAGCTAGCGCCCGGATTCCCTTCAAGTGGGAGATTCCGCGTAGCACGTCCGTTTTATCTCGCACATCCGTCTTGACAAAACTATGGATGACTTTACCGGATTTCGGCATATCTTGAGCAGATACTTGAATACGGACGGGATCCTTCATGAACTTACTGGCAACGACTTCAATTTCTTCTGTGATTGTAGCAGATAGAACGGTCACTTGCCTTTCCGGATTCGCCGCTTCAATCATATTTTTCACGCTAACGCGATGATCTTTTGCTAAGAGCTGATCTCCCTCATCCAAGATGATCTGTCGGATATCATACATTTTTAGTTTTTTCGTTTTGACAAGCTCGGCTAGCCTTCCAGGCGTACCAACTACGATTGTTGGCTTCTTCTTCAACTTTTCAATCTGCCGTTGCATATTAGCTCCGCCGATTAGTTGCGTGACAGTGATACTTGTCCCTTCCACCCATTCCCGAATAACATTGACAATTTGCATCGACAACTCCTGGGATGGCGTCATGATTAGCACCTGTGTCTGTTTTTTATCACCTTCAACCATTTGCAGAATCGGTAATACAAACGCTAGTGTCTTGCCTGAACCTGTTGGTGACTCTGCAACGATATCTTTACCAGTAAGCATTTCAGGAATCATTTTCGTCTGAATCGGCATTTCATAGTCGAATTTCCATTTCTCTTTAAATACATCGTCCATTTTTTCTAAGAAGGACATCTTTATCCCCACTTTCACTCTGTTCTTTCAAGTTTATCACAAGATGGGATTCATCACTTCATTTCAGTTGATTTCGTTTATTTATTTGCCGTTGCTGTTGAATTAACTATTTTGAACGCGCACTCTCCTTTTATTCGACATAAAACCGTTAATTCCCCACATCACTTACCAATATGTGCGATAATCGGAATAACAGGTAAAGGGGGAGTATTTCCCCACCCATTCATGGAGGGATTCGGATTGACGATTTTTTTAACAGGCTCCACCGGTTTTCTTGGAGCAAAATTACTGAACAACCTACTTAAAACGACTGACCACACATTATTCGTACTCGTGCGCAATATGGACAAGGCTGAACGTCTAATTGAGAATCTTGCCGGAGATGCTAAAAAAAGAATCAGACTATTACAAGGTGATATTACAGAGCCATTTTGCGGATTGAAAGACGGGGATATCAATGAATTAACAGGAAAAGTTGAACTCTTTTATCATATTGCTGCCCTTGTAAAGTTCGATGAGGAGTTGCGTGAAGAGTTATTCGCGATAAACCATGGAGGAACGGAACACGCGCTGGAGCTTGCAAAGACATTACAAGTGAAGCAGTTTCTTTATATTAGTACCGCCTACACGGTGGGTAAACGCGAGCAAGGTGTTGAATCACTTTACCCTATCGATTCGGACATTCACAATCCCTACGAGGAAAGCAAAGTCCATTCTGAACACCTCGTTCTTTCCTATTCGGATCAGATGGACGTCTCCATTTTACGTCCATCAATCATCGTCGGGGATTCCGAAACGGGTGAAGCGGATTCAGAATTCACGCTTTATGGATTCATGCGAGCGCTCGATGTGTTCAAAAGACGAATATCAAGGAGTTCCGCTAACTCAGATACAATTTATAGGGTACTTGGCAGTAAGCATGCTACGTCAAACCTAGTTCCAGTCAATTATGTCGCCGATATTTTAGCGGTTGCGGCGAAAAAAGCAGAGCCAGGTATGATTTATAATATTACAAACCCATCACCTGCAACAAACTTCGCTATTTTAACACTGATTAAAAACGCACTTGATTTTAATCAACTAGAAATTATTGAAGAGGCGCCACCTGGAACGTTGACTGCCGATGAAGAAAAATTGAACGGAATGATTAGTGTCTTTAATGCCTATTTGTCACGCTCATTCGATTTCGACGACAGTAATACACAACGACTTATTGAAGGTACAGCCATCAGTCACTTAGATTTGTCTGATACGACTATGAAAATAATTATTGACGCATATTTCGACGTATAAGTAGTATTATTTACCAGAATCGTCAATACTTTTTGTCTTTTTTTCGACATTTTGCATTATTTAGAAATTTGATATTTATTTATTACCTCTTTTATCCTATACTATTTATATTAACAATTACTATATTTAGGGATCGTATAGGGATTTCACAAAGGAGGATTTACTATTGAAAAACTCTGTGCGCAATAAACTCATGACACTGGCCTTAATCGTAATTTTGTTTCCACTACTATTTGTCGGTACAATCAATTACTTTATCGCAAAAAGTGAACTGGATAAGACCGGTCGTATCGGCATGCAAAATGGAGTGTATACCCTATTGGACATGATTGAAGAATTGGATGATCAAGTCCAATCCGGTAATCTGACACTTGAAGAAGCACAAGAAAGGGCCAAGACACAAATTATCGGACCGAAAAATGAGAACGACACACGATCAATCGACAACCCAGCAAAATACGGTGAAAACTTTTATTTCTATGTTTTGAGTGAAAATGGGACATTGGAAGCTCATCCCAACATTGAAGGGGAAAATCTATATGATATTCAGACGAAGGATGGGCGTTACTTTGTCCGCGAAGTGATTGATGCTGCAAAGAATGGCGGAGGTTTTGTCGGTTACGATTGGGCAATCCCATCGAACCCAGATATGCAAGCGCCAAAAATCACATACAGTGCATTCGATCCTCGTTGGGAATGGATCATCGCTGCTGGAACTTATGAAATGGACTTCAATGCCGGCGCGAAAAATCTACTCCAGTATACGTTGCTTACTTTACTGATCGCAATTGTCGTCGGTGTCGGCCTTTTCTATATCTTCTCTAATCGAATGACTTCTTACATCATAAAAGTCATGGCCATGACGTCAGATATTGCCAAAGGTAAATTGAGTGGTACGGATATTCCAATCGAATCCCAAGATGAACTAGGAAAACTAGCTATAAATGTGAATAATATGAAGTCTAGTCTGAATGAAATGGTTGGCAATACGCGAGAATCATCCAATAAAATGCGGACGTCTTCTGAAATGCTAAGCGCAATTACTGAACAGACGACTGCATCCGCAGATGAAATTCACCATGCCATCGGTGAAATTACGAAAGGTGCAGTTATCCAATCTGAAGAAGCGGACATCGCTATCAATAAGGTAGACAACTTATCCCAACTCATTTCCAACACGGCATTTCAATATGCCGGCGTGGTTAAAGAGGTTACAAAAATGACTAGTTTTCAAAAAACAGGTAGCGAAAAAGTGAATATACTTGAACGGAATTCAACCGAATTCACTGAAGTGATCAATGGACTTAAAATGAATTTTACACATCTTACTGAACGCATGGGAGAAATTCAAAATATCGTACAAACAATTACATCTATTTCTGCACAGACCAATCTTCTTGCTTTGAATGCCACTATTGAAGCCGCACGCGCGGGTGAACACGGAAAAGGGTTTGCAGTAGTTGCAGAAGAAGTTAGAAAGTTATCTGAGGATACGAACGGGGCGACGAATCGGGTCCGTGATTTGCTCGTTCATATCGAGAAAGAAACAGAAACCTCCGAAGAACATATGTCTCATACACTTGTGCTTTCACAGGGACAAGCTGGAGCTATCCATGAAACAAAAGAAGCATTCACTTATCTATCTGCATCCATTGGTGATATTACTGCCCTTCTCTACTCATTGGAAAATGATATGCATGAGATGGATTCCAATCGGCAAGTTGTGGTTGGTGCCATCAGTCAAATTGCATCCGTCGGCAGCCAATCGGCCGCCGCAACAGAAGAGATCAATGCAGCGTTGGACGAACAGAAGAGTGCCATCAATTCCATCATGCATTCTTCACTTGAACTCCACACTGAAGCGGAACACATGCATGATCTTGTTGAACGTTTCACCTGATACTTGCTGTCCATTAAAAGAGAGTGTCCCAAGTTGGGACACTCTCTTTTTCGAATTAGACCCTTTTCTCCATGTTTCTAGGGGTTCATGGTCACCACTGATTATCTTTATACTTGCGGTAGTAATTAATCTGCCGTGCAAATAAATACAGTTTCCGTTTAAAATGGCGGTCTTTTTTATAGAATAATGGATTGCCAAATTTACCTTGCTTAAGTAACGTCTTCACTTCATTACAGATTTCACGGTTTAAAACGAACTTCTTCAATACAATTTTCGGAACTACTGTGAAAAGGAATGGTTTATCCAATAAAGTCAGAGGCTTCTGTTCGCCATGAATGAGATCGTCCACAAAGTACTTCGCCATATTATGCCCGCAAGCTGTAATATAATAACTCGATCTACCTTGGCGGATATTCACTTCGAATACTTTGAACTTTCCGTCTCTTTTATCGAATTTCAAATCGAAGTTCGCGTAACCTACATAGTGAAGCGCTTCTAGGAAGTCTTTCAGCTTCATCATCATCTCTTCGTCGTATCTTGTGATGAGTGCTGTGTAGTTTCCAATAGCGGTTACGGTATGCTCCTGCAAGACGACTTGTGCGTATGTAATCAGTTCCGCTTTTCCATGGCTGTTCATGTAAAAGACGGAATCCCACATGTATGTATCGTCGCCTGGAATGTAGTCTTGAATAATGAGGTCTTCTTTGTAGCCACTTGCTTTAATCGTCTCTACGACTTTCTGAATTTCATCATACGAATCGACCTTATACACTTTTTGCATACCTGCAAACGGATTCTTGTAATACTCTACACCGTTACTTGGCTTAATAATGACAGGAAATAGGACCTCATCTGCGAAAGGCTTGTCCTCCAGGCAGGAATAAAAGTATGTCGCTGGCGTTTCGATGCCGTGTTCCACACAAAGCTTGTAGAAATTCGATTTAACAAGCAAATCATTCATGAGAGGCTCATCAATATAATTAAATAGGTAGTCGCTTTTTAACGCGTCCGCATTTTCAATTATCATTCGAACATATAAATCATTCGTTCCGATTAGCAACATCTTTTTCCCAGGCTCTGCATACTTCGTCGCAATCTCTTTTAAAAATCTGACAAATACCTGCTTTTCTGGCAGTTTCGGATTGAGTTCGATGCTTTTAATAATTGAACTTAAACTAGTGAATGATAAGGCTTCTTTTCCTACTAGAATCGGTTTAATGCCATACTCTTCATGAAATGAGATGGCCATATTGTAGGCGTTCATATCTGTTCCAATGATGATTGGGATGAATGGATGTTTTGTCATTTTGTCCTCCGACTATTGTATTCTATTGATAAGTGTAGGGCACCTATTTTTCATTGTCAAGAAAGTGACCAGAGACTGGGATTTGGATATGAATTATTCCATTTCACTGATCGAGTATTTTATAATTTCTTCAGTATCAATGGTAGCCTATCCATGCTAACCGTAAAACAGTCTAGACAGTTTTACATCACTTCTTTAGTTAAACTTATAGATAATATACTCTTTTAAATGGTATGATAATTGCATATACTTCCTAAAGGAGTGAGTCACTAATGTCGAAAAGTTATACAAATGTAATAACAGAAAATGCAATTGCAGTTGTCGAGATAGACCATGCACCCGCGAACACATTGTCAACAGCGTGTATTTCCGAACTGAGAATGGTATTTAAAAACCTTGCAAAAGATGATGAGGTAAAAGCGATTATCTTGACCGGTGCAGGACGTTTCTTTGTTGCTGGTGCTGATATTAAGGAATTTATAGATGCATTAGGTGACAAACAGCAAGGACTTGCAATGGCCACAGCAGGACAAGATCTTTGCAACGAAATAGAATGGATGAAGAAACCAGTTATCGCCGCAATTAATGGCGCTTGTCTTGGGGGTGGATTGGAATTGGCTATGGGGTGTCATTATCGAATTACCACACCTACTGCAACCCTTGGATTACCTGAGCTTCAACTTGGACTGATCCCTACATTCGGTGGAACGCAAAGGTTGAGTAGGTTAACAAATACAGCAAATGCCCTGAAACTCATTTTAACAAGTGAACAACTTAGCGGAGAAGAGGCGCTGAAAGAGGGTCTCGTCCAACTTGTTGTTTCTCAAGAGGAACTTTTGCCAACTGCTAAGACGATTGCCAAAGCATTCGTGGATGGTAAAAGTATGACAAGTGTCATGCGGGCTGTCGAATGCATTATCCAAGGAGCTAATGAACCTTTAGCCAATGGATTAGAACGCGAACGCACGCTATTTGCTGAACTATTTTTAACTGATGATGCCAAAGAAGGTATCCAAGCATTTGTTGAAAAAAGAAAACCTATTTTTGAACATTCGTGAAAGAGGGTTGTTATTGATGACACAAGAAGTCCTTTTTTCCATAAATAACCATAGAGTAGGTACGATTCTCCTTAATCGACCAAAAGCATTAAATTCGCTATCCCTTGAGATGGTTCAAGCAATTGGAGTAAAGTTATCAGATTGGACGACAAACGACCGTGTCAAAATCGTCATCATCAAAGGGGCTGGCTCGAAAGGATTATGTGCTGGTGGGGATATAAAAACACTCTATGGAGCAAAAGATAATGAAGAGTGTCTGCAAAAAGCAAATACCTTTTTCACTGAAGAATATCAAACCGATTTGGCCATTGCCCAATTTCCTAAGCCAATCATTGCTTGTTTGGATGGAATTGTCATGGGAGGAGGCGTCGGTTTAACATACGGGGCTAGTACTAGACTTGTCACAGAGCGTACAATTTGGGCAATGCCCGAATTGGCAATCGGTTTTTTCCCAGATGTAGGTGCCGCCTATTTTCTAAATAAAGCTCCCGGGTTTATCGGACGCTACTTAGCTTTAACAGCTATGCAGTTAAAAGCAGAGGATGTTCTTTATATAAATGGGGCGGATCATTTTATACAGCATGAAAAACTTATACTTCTCCTCCATGAATTAGAGGAATCACAAACAGAAACAACAATAGATACACTACTTGAACAATACACGACACCTGCACCTAATGAAGGAAGTCTTGTACGATTGCAAAAGGAAATAGACGACCACTTTTCTTTTACAACAGTAGAGGAAATCTTAGATTCATTGGAAAAAAGCGACACCCCATTTGCGCTAGAAACGAAAGAAACAATGCTTGCAAAATCAGCTATTTCTTTAAAAGTGACCTTAAAACAGTTAATCGAAGGTGAACAAAAAACATTAGAAGAATGTCTTGCGACTGACCTTATTCTCGCAAAGAACTTTATGAAACATGAAGACTTTTTTGAAGGTGTTCGTTCCGTTCTAATCGATAAAGATTTAAAACCAAACTATAAATACCCACATATATCATCTATTACAGATGATATGATTAATCAGTTTTTCATTTCCTAATATAAAAGCCAAAAGCCGAAATCCTTATAAAATGGATTTCGGCTTTTTTTCTAGCTATTAGAACCAGCGTTCCGTAACAACTTTTTTGCGTGTATAAAACTGAACCCCATCTTTACCATTTGTACCAAGGTCCCCATAGAATGAAGCTTTGTTTCCTGCAAAGGAGAAGAACGCCATTGGTGCAGGCACGTTCACATTCACCCCAATCATCCCAGCATCGATTTTGTCACGAAACGTTTGAGCACTTTTACCACTTGCCGTGTAAATAACTGCCCCATTTGCAAATTTTGATTGGTTCGTCAACTCAATGCCTGCCCCCAAATCCTTCACACGTACAATACTCAATACAGGAGCAAAGATTTCTTCCTGCCATATCTTCATGTCTTTGCTCACACTATCAAAAATGGTCGCACCCAGATAATAGCCTACTGCCGGTTCATCTTCCATCTTCCGACCATCCACAATCAACTTAGCGCCATCCGATATACCACTATCTATATAACTAAGCACACGCTCTTTATGCGTTTCGCGAATAAGCGGCCCTACAAAATTCTCTTCATAGCGACCATCTCCGACTTTTAGTTTACGTGTTTCTGAAACGAGTAACTCTATAAAAGCATCTGCCACTTCATCAACGACGGCCACAACAGAGCAAGCCATACAACGTTCACCACTGCTACCAAACGCAGCACCAATGACTCCTTGAACCGTTTTTTCAAGATGACAATCTGGCATGACAACCGCATGGTTCTTTGCCCCCGCCAATGCCTGGACACGCTTGCCATGTTTCGTACCCGTTTCATAAACATGCTTCGCAACCGGCTCTGAACCAACAAAGGAAATCGCTTTAATATCAGGATGCTCTAATAAGCCGTTCACTACTTCTTTTCCACCATGCACTAAGCTCAAGACCCCTTTTGGAAAGCCAGATTCATGAAATAATCTAACAAGCTCCCCTGCTAGTAAAGGCGTGCGTTCAGATGCTTTTAGCACGAATGTATTTCCGCAAGCAATAGCAAGCGGGAACATCCAAAGAGGCACCATCATCGGAAAATTAAATGGTGTTATACCTGCCACAACGCCTAGTGGGTAGCGCCAAATAGACCCATCAATTCCACTGGCCATATTGGGAAGTGCGTCTCCCATCATTAAATTTGGGGCTGATGTAGCAAGCTCTACGACTTCAACCCCTCGCTGAACTTCCCCTCTCGCATCTGTTAGCGTCTTTCCACTTTCCATCGTAATGATTTGCGCTAACTCTTCTTTGTTCGCCTGCAATTTTTGTAAATAAGTGAATAAAAAACGTGCACGATTCGGCACTGGCACATCAGCCCATGTTTCAAAAGCTTTTTTTGCTACTTTCACTGCATGATCCACATCTTTCGTTGTAGAGAGGGGTACATAAGCAATCGTTTCGCCTGTTGCTGGATTAGGAACCGTCTCCGTTTCTGTTCCAGTAGAGGCTACCCATTCTCCATCAATCCAATTTCTGATTTGTTCCATGCTTGTCGTTGTCATTTATACCACTCCTCCTACTGGAAATGCTATTGCTTGTTCTCCAATTCTTTTATACAGGGCTGACATATCCTCATCCCCTAAACCCGCCTGTTCCGCTTCTTCGTAAACTGCGTAAAGCGCTTGACTAATTGGTAGATGCAATCGATTTTCCTCTGCCAATTGCAAGGCAAACCCAACATCTTTTCTTAATAGTTTTAGCGCAAATCCGGGATCATAATTTTCTTTGGCAATAAATGATTTAAAATTACGTTCATAGATTCGACTTTGACCATAACTAACATTCAGCATTTCAAAAAGCTTATCCAGGTCCATTCCATTTTCTTTTGCTAATGTCAATGCTTCACTCACCCCCGCAGTATAAAAGCCGATGAGTAAGTTATTAATCAATTTCGAGATTGTCCCGCCATCGATTCGCTCACTTACATGAAACAAATTCTCCCCTAACAATGAAATGACCGGTAAGGAACGCTCGTATTCCACTGCCGAACCGCCGACCATGAATGTAAGCGACCGATTTTCAGCTCCAATCACTCCACCACTAACCGGTGCGGCTAAAAATGCAATACCTTTAGCTTGTGCTTCCTCACTGATTTGTCGATTCACTGACGGTGATACAGTACTAGTATCCATCAAAAGAATGTGTTTTTCGCTATGTTGAATCAAGCCTTCTTTTCCTAAATAAACTGATTCTACTGCTTCTGACGAAGGTAAACTTGTCAAAATAATATCGCAGCATCCCGCCATTCGGGTTGCGGAGTGACCAATAATTCCACCCGCTTGTTGAAATACTTCTTCTGCTAATTCACTACGATCATTTCCGTAAACCGTAAATCCAGACTCCAGTAAATTTTTCGCCATCGGCATCCCCATGTTCCCCAAGCCAATAACACCAATTTTCTTCATTCTATTCCCCCCATTCAAACGTTGTAACGAGCACCTTCTATTATACTTCGAGCAATTTTCCGCTTCTTTATAAACAAATTACTGTAAATAGGTACAGAAAAATCTTGAATTTCCTTCATCATCCTATCTCGATCAAACTCATCAGTAAGAGCAGCCGAGACAAATGAGATTGCGGCTGATTGCACATGACGATAGCCCTCTTCACAAAGCACATCGGTCATTAACAATTTCCTCTCTTCCTCCAGTTCCCCATTCTTGATCACTGCCTTTTCTGTCCTTACAAGGGTTGACTCCATGATGTATATCCTTATATTCATATTTGCCAGTAATCGTAAATATTCTTGTTCCTCTACAATTGCTTTTTCAAAGGACGGTGTAACTGCTTTCAAAGAAAGTGCAACTAACTCCTTCGCTTTAGTTAAGTAGTCGCCTTGTCGCTCTAGAGCTTGTATGTGACTATTTCCTTTGCCTGCGTCTGGCCATAATTTCTCTTTTTTTATTTTTTTTAGTAGCCCCTTAGCAATTGTAAGACGATTAATTTCATTCGTCCCTTCAAAAATTCGATTAATTCGGGCATCACGATATAAGTTTTCTACTTCATACTCTTGCATATAGCCATATCCCCCGTGAATCTGTACCGCCTCATCCACAATATAATCAAGAGATTCCGAACTATTCACTTTATTCACAGCGCAATCAATCATATAATCAGCGACAACGTTTACAAATTCTTCTGTTGACTCAACCGACTGCAACGCGTCATCCATTGCCCCCACTGTACGATATGCCGCACTTTCTGCTCCATAAATTCGAACTGCCATATTCGCTAATTTCTCCTGAGTCATCGTAAAATCGACCAATGCTGTTTGAAACTGCTTGCGTTGTTTCGCATAAGTAACTGCCAGATGCAACGCACGCTTTGCCGTTCCAATATTGGCAAACGCAAGTTTTAAACGAGCCATATTTAAAATATTTAAAGCGATATGATGACCTTTTCCAATTTCCCCCAAGACATTTTCAGTCGGTATCATCACATCTTCTAAAATAAGGGTCGCGGTAGATGAACCACTAATCCCCATCTTTTTTTCTTCAGGACCAACGGAAACTCCTTCAAATGTTCGCTCTACGATAAACGCAGTCATGCCATCAGCTGTCTTCCCAAATACTACATAGCAATCGGCAAGTTGAGCATTGGTGATCCATTGCTTTTCACCGTTTAATATCCAACCTGTTCCTTCTTTATTCAAAACGGCAGATGTTTTGCTATTCAACGCATCTGACCCTGCGTTTGGTTCTGTTAAGGCATAAGCACCGATCCATTCACCACTTGCGAGTTTAGGCAGATACTTTCCCTTTTGAGCTTCTGTGCCGAAGTAGACATACGGTAAAGTGCCAACACCTACATGAATATTAAACGAAACACTAAATGACCCTGCTGCTCCCATTATTTCTGCAACGAGACCCGCAACTTTTTTCCCTAAATCAAAACCGCCGTATGCCTCCGGAACTTCGATGCCAAGAAGACCAATTTCGCCCGCTTTTTCAAAAAGTGAACGTGTAATTGGCCTATTCTTTTCCGATTGGGGCTTTGCATCTAGCTTAATAAATTGTTTGGTTGTTTTTGCAATCATATTCTCGTCGTCTGTGAAATCTTCTGGTGTGAAATAGACGCCATCTACTGCATCGGAGTCCAACATTGGATGTCTTGTTCGCTCCATTTTCATTCTCCCTCCATTTAGTGCTATATAGTGCTATGATCGTGCTAACTATATTGTATGTATTCTACTTTTTAGAAAGACGATGATGCAGTATTTAGCAGGTCATCGTCCTCATTATTTTTTCACTGCTCTTTTGTTAATACCGTCTTTGCAATTGAAACATCTAATGCCTCAAATTTATCATAAGAAATTGTTTCGTATAACTCACTTCTTGTTTGCATATCAGGCAACGCTTTTTCTTGCGACCCTTGATTGATAATTTCCGCATAGACACGTTCAAACGCTTTTGCCGCGACCCTTAAGGATGTGACTGGATAAATAACCATCTGAAAGCCCATCTTTGCAAATTCTTCAGCACTGTAATAGGGCGTTTTACCAAACTCTGTCATATTCGCAAGTAAAGGTATCGGAATTTCCTTGGCAAAGAGTTGAAATTCACCTTCTGATTGTAAGGCTTCCGGGAAAATAGCATCTGCTCCCGCTTCAGCATAGGCTTTCGCTCGATCGATCGCCTTATCCAATCCCTCCACCGCACGTGCATCTGTTCTAGCAACAATAAGAAGAGTAGGTGCCACTTGTTTAATCACTTTAATTTTTTGCACCATTTCTTCTGTAGAAACCAAGTTTTTACCATTTAAATGGCCGCATTTCTTAGGTAATTGTTGATCTTCTATTTGGACCGCTGCGACTCTTGCTTCTACCATTTCACATGCCGTCCTCGCGACATTTAAGACACCGCCAAATCCCGTATCTATATCAACAAGCAACGGTAAATCAGTTGCCCGCACTAAATCCCGCGCACGCTCCGCAACTTCACTTGACGTCACAATTCCTAAATCGGGTAACCCACGGCTAGCCGTATAGGCAGCACCGGATAGATAGAGTGCAGAAAACCCAGCATTTTTTGCGACTAGCGCCGCCATTGCATCATGCGCCCCAGGAATTTGAAGGATTTCTGATGTCTTCATAAGTGAGCGGAAATTCTTTGACAAGTCTTCTTGTGATGACTGCTGATTAACTATCCATGCCATTGGTATACTTCTCCTCTCTCATTGCAAAAATAAGTCGACGAACTCTTTTACATTCATCTTTCCTAAATCTTCCTGATTTGCACATGCTGCTTCTATTTCTACTTGATGCTTTTGTGAGAAATGTGTCATAAGTGTAGCCGAAAACTTTTCCTCTATTTTAGGAATGGCTTCTTCTCTTCTGAAACGATGGCCTAACGGATATTCGATTACCACTTTCTCCGTTGTTGAGCCATCTTTGAATTTAATTTGAATAGCGTTGGCGATTGAGCGCTTGCTCGGATCAAGATAATCTTTACTGTATTGCTTGTCTTCTACAACGACCATTTTATTTCTTAACAGGTCGATTCGCAAATCACTCGCGACTTCATCTTCATAATGATCCGCAACAACGTCCCCATATAATAAACCAAGCGCCGTAATATACTGTATGCAATGGTCACGGTCAGCTGGATTGTTGAGCGGACCCACTTTGTCGATTATTCGGATAGCAGATTCATGTGTTGTAATCGTTATTTTTTCAATGTCATCCATACGTTCCTTAAGGTGAGGATGTAGAATAATTGCACATTCAGCTGCAGTCTGCGCATGAAACTCTGCTGGATATGACACTTTAAACAAAATATTCTCCATCACATAGGCATCCAAAGGCCGTGCCAATGTTAGTTCCTTTTGTTTGAATAATACATCCTGGAATCCCCATCCTGGAGCAGTTAGTGCTGTTGGGTAACCCATTTCTCCTGTCATTGCCATCATTGCCAAACGAACCCCTCTACTCGTTGCATCACCTGCCGCCCACGACTTTCGTGAACCTGTATTAGGTGCATGTCGATACGTTCTGAGACTAGCTCCATCAATCCAAGCATTCGTTAACGCGTTGTTTATTTCTGTACGCCCACCACCAAGCATTTTAGTAACTACTGCTGTTGTAGCAATCTTTACAAGATGAACATGGTCTAGTCCAACTCGATTCAAACTGTTATCTAAGGCCAGTATACCTTGTATTTCATGTGCCTTAATCATCATTTCCAACACATCACGAACGACAAATGGCGTCTTTCCTTCCGCTAGGCGAACGCGGCTTAGGTAATCTGCTGTTGCTAATATCCCACCTAAATTATCAGAAGGATGTCCCCACTCAGCAGCTAACCATGTATCATTATAATCAAGCCACCTAATCATACAACCTATGTCGAAAGCACCTTTGACTGGATCCAGTACAAACGGTGTGCCAGGTACACGACTGCCATTTGGAACGACTGTCCCCGGAATTATCGGGCCCAGTAACTTTGTGCACTCCGGATAATTTAATGCTAATATTCCACAGCCAATTGTATCTAGTAGTACATGATGAGCGGTCTTAAAGGCTTCCGTACTTGTAATCTCTTTATTTAATACATAGTCTGTTATTTCCTCTATAAGTGTATCTGTCTTCTTTTGTTGCTCTATTTTCAGCATCTAACTCTTCCTTTCCGCTTACAAATTGTTTAACATGGTGATTGACGGATGCTTTAGGCATACGGACTACGGCGAACGACCAGTTCCAACTCCCCAGTTGATTACTTACTGTGTCGTTCGCCAATATAATGAACCCTTGGACGAAATAAGCGATTGTTTTCATGTTGTTCAATAATATGCGCACATAACCCTATCGTTCTCGAACCAAAAAAGATTGGCGTATATAAAGGTATTGGAATACCGAGCATCCAATACACCGGTGCCGCATAGTAGTCTAAGTTTGGATAAAGTCCCTTTTCCCTCTCCATTAGTCTCTCTCCCGCCTCACACATTTGATAGAGAAGGTCATCTCCCTTTAACACACATAATTCTTTTAATGCGTTCTTCATTATCAAGGCCCTTGGATCCATCTTTTTCATATAAACCCGATGACCAAACCCCATGATTTTTTCTTTATCACGCAAGCGCTTCTCTAACAACGCTTCAAATGCATTAACCGACCCCGCTTCTAAAAGCAGATGCATCACAGCCTCATTTGCACCGCCATGTAAATTCCCCTTCAAAGAGGCAACAGCGCCTGTTAATGCGCCATATAAATCCGACAGCGTCGAAGCAATTACTCTAGCGGTAAAAGTGGAATTCGGCATTTCATGTTCACTATAAAGCAGAAGTGATTGATCAAAAATGGCCTCCTCTAGTGTTGACGGTTTATTTCCAGTGATCATATAAAGGTAATTCGCACTGTAAGACAACTCTTGTAGTGGATAAATTGGATCCTCCTTCTGTAAAATGTGATAACTATTCGCAATGATGTTTGGTATTTGTCCAAGTACTTCATAGGCTCGCCTTTTATTGTCAACTACCGTATGTCTATCAATCTCCAAATCATAGCCTGCCAGAGCAGAAATCCCAGTTCTCAATGCATCCATAGGGTGTGTCTCTTTTGGTAATGCCTGCAAGATCGTCATAATGCTTGCTGGCACCTCGAATTTCTCCTTCAATTTGGATTCTATGTTGGATTTTTCTTCCTCCGTTGGTAGCGTTCCCTCCAATAACAAATGAACAATATCCAGATATCCCTTTGTTTTCGACAACTCGATTAAATCGTACCCTTTGATGACGATTTGCCCCAATTCTGTATCAAGCAACGAAATGGCTGTTTCGACAGCAATTACACCTTCAAGTCCCGGTGAAAATGTAGTTGTATTCGTCATATTATTTCCCTCCAATTCTACTAATGTATGCTCTTTCTATTTTGAAAGCGCTTTCATAAAGTGTAGGAATAGTTCCTCCTTTGTTCATCATTTACTCTCTTCTCTGTTTCACCCCTAAAAACTTAAGGATAGGATCAGTTCTCACCGACTTTCCCTTTTGACCAAATAAATACATCCATATCTATCTACAGCTATTTTTATACATATTCGATTATACCGTTGACTATAACATAGACTTTAAAACATTCCAATTATTCCATCAGTAATTGAGTAGATATTTTCTGAAATCATTTTAGAATTAATGGACGAATATCTACACTTGATTAACACTGAATCTATGATGATTTGTCATTTTGTCCTCCGGCTATTCTGTTCTCTTTTATAAGAGTAGGACACCTATTTTTCATTGTCAAGAAAGGGAAAAGGCGCCTGACCCCAGAGCAATTTCGAATTGTCTCGGAGTCGGATGCCTCATTCCCTTTTTAAACGCGGTGTTTGTCTATACGCCAATTATGAATTTCCCTTTTAATCTGTGCTGGAGTCAGTTCATCCCTAGCCGCCTTCCTTGCTAATGCCGGAAATTCTTCGTTCGAGGCAAATCGTAAAGCAATCAGTTGCTGGACAGTTAACCGCGAATCGATTGGCTCATTCGTCAGCATATAATACCTGAACTGCTCTTCCATTCGAATGACTCTGTCTTGTACTTTTAGCGCATTGACTCTTGCAAGAAGCCCTACGATAATACTCATGATAACGAGTGCTAGAAGTAGAAAATCCGATAGAGTGAATTCTCCTCGTACGATTGCCGTTACAGTATGTATGAGTGCTGCAACTAGTGTTATAACGCTGAGCGGCAACAATATAAAATGCTGTAATGGATGAAAACGCGTATGATTTTCATAAGATTGTGTTGGTTTTGTGGTCATGATGATCCCACCTTTCTTTGCAATCCATACGCCTTCACTATAGCATAGGCACTTTCGATAAGGATGCTTTCTGCTTAGACTTCGTCGCAAGCAGCCTAGGGGAACCCCCACTCTCCATCTATATAAGTTGAACGAAAGATCATCATTCATCACCTGCACTTGATTCAACACTGAATCTATGGCAAAGTAGTAGATGCAATATAAATTTTCATACTGTTTCAATATGTAGGGGAACCAGTGATGCTGGTTGAGATGTACTCAAAAAGTATATACCCTTTGAACCTGATCTGGTTAAAGCCAGCGGAGGGAACATACTCATTAGCTATGCTATGTTTATGCGTTCTTCGGTTATCCGGAGAACGCATTTTTTCGTTCCGGGCAGCCGTTCAATTGTTATGGTTATGAATTAATTAGGAGGAATAATGATGAAGAAAGTTTGGCTATTTGTCTTACTTACCTTACTGCTCACAGCATGTAGCAGCGAGCCGAAGAATGAGTCAGGGAAAGGCGGAAAAATGGAAAAAATCCATTTTGCACTTGACTGGACACCGAATACAAACCACACTGGTTTATATATCGCACAGGAAAAAGATTATTTTAAAGAAGCAGGACTTGATGTTGAAATCATGTTGCCTGGAGAAGCGGGCGCCGATCATTTGGTCGCTTCTGGCAAAGCCCAGTTCGGTATCGGAGCACAGGAATCAATTACAGAAGCACGTGTACAAGATATACCCATCGTTTCCATCGCCGCGATTCTACAACACAATACATCCGGCTTTGCCTCTATAAAAAAGAGTGGCATCAAATCACCAAAAAATTATGAAGGTAAAACATATGGCGGTTGGGGCGCTCCCGTTGAACAAGCGGTCATCTCTTCATTGATGACGCAAGAAAATGCGGATGTCGATAAAGTCAAATTCATCAGCATGGGCAATTCCGACTTCTTCACAGCCGTCGAACGGGATATCGATTTTGCTTGGATTTACTATGCATGGACAGGTATCGAAGCTGAACTTCGTGGCATCGACTTGAATATGCAGTACCTAAAAGACTACTCGGACAAACTTGATTACTACACACCTGTCATTATAACGAACGAAAAAATGATCAGTGATAACCCAGATACCGTTCAAGCTTTTATCAAAGCGATTGCAAAAGGTTATGAGTTTGCGATTGACAATCCAGAAGAAGGTGCGAAAATTTTATTGAAAGCAGTGCCTGATCTCGATGAAAAGCTTGTAAAGGCTAGTCAAGAATGGATTTCACCAAAATATAAAGACGATGCGGCTCATTGGGGGGAACAAAAAGTTGAGATTTGGGAAAACTATGCTAACTGGATGACCGAAAACGACTTACTCGATGGAGACTTTACTGCGCAAGACGCATTTACGAATAAATTTTTACCTAAATAAGGAGGAAAAAACATGGCAAACGCTTTAGTAAGCATTCAAATCATACCGAAAACACCCAATGGTGAAGACGTTATTCCATACGTCGATGCCGCCATCGCAATCATCGATCAGGCGGGCGTCCCTTACCAAGTATCTCCGCTTGAAACAACGATGGAAGGTAACTTAACGGAACTGTTAGGAATTATTCAACAAATGAATGAGCGCATGGTCGAATTAGGTTCAGCGAGTATCATTTCACAAGTGAAAATCCTATACAAACCGGATGACGCTTCCATGAATAAGTTGACGGAGAAATATAGATGAGGGCAATTATAAAAAAAGGATGGCGGCCAGTGTCGGTCATCATCCTTTTGCTTACCATTTGGGAAATTGCAGGCCGCGTTTTCGATATTCCGGCATGGTTGCTCCCGGTTCCCACGCAAATATGGGACGAAGCAATCCATGGATGGATGCATTATTCTAGCCATATTTTATCGACCATTCGACTTGCCTTTTCCGGCTATGTAATTGGAATCATCGTCGGCTTGACTGTAGCAATTCTTCTCTTCCGTCTGCCAGTGCTACAGGAAGCATTTTATCCATTACTTATTTTATCACAAAATATCCCAATCATTGTACTTGCTCCTTTGCTTGTCATCTGGTTTGGATTCGGTATGATGCCAAAAATCATCATCATTGTGCTCGTCTGTTTTTTCCCAGTTACGATTGCGGCATTGGACGGTTTCCGACAAACAGACCGGGATATGTTGCACTATTTGAAAATGACAGGTGCGACAAATAGGCAAATCTTTTGGAAACTACAATGGCCTTATGCGCTCCCATCCATTTTTTCCGGTTTAAAAATCGCTGGTACATATAGCGTCATGGGGGCTGTCATTTCCGAATGGCTTGGTGCAAACAAAGGAATCGGCGTCTATATGACACTTGCCTCCTCTTCCTTTAAAACGGATCGAGTGTTTGTCGCGATTGCTGTCATCATGATCTTGAGCTTGTCCTTTTTTGCAGTCATTGCGCTTCTTGAGAAATGGGTATTAAAATGGCAACAGCAAGGAGGTGATTCGTCCAGTGGGTAAACTAAGTTTACAACATGTTTCTAAATCATATGGGAGCAATTATGTTCTTCAAGATGTTTCATTTCATGTCGATGAAGGGGAGTTTGTCTCAATTGTCGGTCCTTCAGGCAGTGGTAAAAGCACATTATTTCAGCTTATCGGCGGACTTTATGCACCTGATAATGGGGATATTATGTTGGATGGGAAAAGAGTGAATAATTCGCGTGGCCATATTAGCTATATGCCGCAAAGTCCTGCATTGTTCCCTTGGAGAACCATTTTACAAAACGTTTTATTAAGTTCAGAAATCGCCGGACAAAAAGATTCAACCAAGGCCAAGGAGCTTATCGAAAAGGCGGGACTTGGGGGCTATGAACAAGCCTATCCTAACCAATTATCAGGTGGTATGAAACAACGTGTCGCATTCATACGAAGTCTCAACAGTCCGCAGTCTATCATTTGCTTAGACGAACCCTTTTCCGCTCTCGATGAATTTACGCGATTCGAAATGCAAGAATGGCTGCTCACCATTTGGGAGGAATATCGAAAGTCAATACTCTTCATCACTCATAATATCGACGAAGCACTCTATTTATCCGATCGGATTCTTATCCTTTCCGAAAAACCAGCATCCGTCAAAAAAGAAATCATCGTACCTTTTACGCGACCAAGGGCAGAAGATATTCTTTTAACTGAGCAATTTATGAAGTTAAAAAGGGAGATACATCATGACCTTCGCGGATGAAAGAAAACAATATATAATCGATGCACATATCCATCTTGTTCAATATGCTACTGAAAATCAGAGAACCATTATCGACTATTTGGAGCATCCATCCTCTGAATTACATGGACTTATTACAGTGTCGATGGATGTCGCTTCAGGCATTCGTAATTTAAAACTCGCCGAAAAACATCCCCGTATCCATCCCACTTTCGGCTTTCATCCTGAACAGGAAATACCTTCAACCATTGAATTAGATAAGCTCTTTGGGTTTATGGAGGTAAATAAAGAAAAAATGGTTGCGGTTGGAGAAGTCGGACTCCCCTATTATTTGCGGGAGAAAAGTCCGAATCTTCAGTTGGAGCCTTATTGTAAGCTTCTCGAGGAATTTATCCGACTGGCAAAGCTGTGGGTTAAACCCATCGTTCTGCATGCTGTCTATGAAGATGCTTCCATCGCCTGCGACTTGTTGGAAAAGCACTCTATCGAAAAAGCACATTTTCACTGGTTTAAAGGACCTACTTCAACTGTCGAGCGAATGATCCAAAACGGTTATTACATATCTGTCACACCGGATTGCGTTTATGAACAAGAAATTCAGACGCTAATCGATCTGTACCCTATCGAACAATTGATGGTCGAGACCGATGGGCCATGGCCATTCGAAGGACCTTTTACGAATGAAATGACACATCCGACAATGATGCATCATTCCATTGCAACAATTGCCCGTATTAAAAACGTGGGAATAGAAGATGTATACATCCAGCTGTATAACAATGTAAAACAGTTTTATAGCATATAAAAAGTGAACATCGCCACATGCCGAAACAGCGTATGGCGATGTTCACTTTTTTGTCACCACTATTTTCCTCATCTTATGAGATTTCACATTATTTTCACAGTCACCTCATATAATTAATTTTGTACATAACTAAGGAGGAGAAAATAACGATGAAAAAATTACTTATTTTAATGACTACAGTCTTAAGTTTAGCCGCTTGTTCAGGAGATAAGGCTGATGAAACAACAAAAAAGGATGACAAAGACAAAGTTGTCGCACCTAAAACTGAGGAAGTAGCAAAAAAGGACGACCAAGTGCATGAACACAGTGAGCCAGATGAACATTCCTTGTGTGCATTTGAATCTTGCAATATGAAAGTGTATATGAAAGATGATGAAATGGGCGCTTTCACAGCAAAAGCTGTAACAGATGATAATAAAACATTGTACTTTGACGATGCTGGTTGTTTGTTTAACTATCAACGTGATAATGAAGCAGTTGTACTTTCAGAAAAATATGTCCGTGATTATAATTCCCTTGAATGGGTTACAATGGATGACGCAAAAATGGTCCATGCAGACATTAAAACACCTATGGGTTATGGTGATGTATTCTTCACAGATACTTCCAGCCAAGAAAAATTTACAGCTGATCATTCAGATGCAGTAGAGACGTCAATCAAAGCAATCGACGCAGTCGCAATGGAACGCTATATGAAGAAAAAAGAAATGAGTGGCCATGGCGAAGGTGACGACAAAGACAAAGATAAAGATGGTCACGACGGACATTGATTAAAGCTAAAGACGCCCATTTTGCGGGGCGTCTTTTGATTTGTCTCGGAGACGAGAGCCGCTGATTGCTTCTCTTTTGATGACTTGATAGCGACAGTTCGTCCGGACCATGACAGTTCACACGAGCCATGACAGTTTCCCCGGTTGCCCTTACAGTTTCACGCATTGCCATGACAGTTCACACGAGCCATGACAGTTTCCCCGGTTGCCCTTACAGTTTCACGCATTGCCATGACAGTTCACACGAGCCATGACAGTTTCCCCGG
>NZ_JADBEL010000018.1:61652-83814 GCF_014873855.1 Sporosarcina limicola
CCCGGTTGCCCTTACAGTTTCACGCATTGCCATGACAGTTCGCCCGAGCCATGACAGTTTTGTCGATTGCCCTTACAGTTTCACGCATTGCCATGACAGTTCACAAGTTACCCTATCTCATTTCACATACTCACTAAACAACACTTCATCCAAAGACGGATTTTGCTTCAACAATTGCCCAACGGATTCATTAACAAGCAGCCCTCCATCTTGTAGAAATACTAATCTATCGGCCAATTGTTCCACAATCGGCAACATATGAGTTGTAAATAAAATCGTTTGCCCAACTCGTTTTTGTTCGATGATGATTTCCTTCAAACGGTGAACCCAATAAGGATCGAGACCATTTGTTGGCTCGTCCAGAAACAATACAGGCGCTTCTGACAATAGGCTTTGCGCAAAAGAAAGCCGTTGCTGCATTCCTTTCGAATACGTCTTGATCCGTTTACCTGCATGTTCCACAAGTCCTGTTAACTCCAATACTTCTTCCACACGACCCCGAGCAATTTTCTGTAACTCCGCTGAAAAGTCTAACGCTTCCCGTCCTGTCACAAGCGGATGGAAGGTTAAATCGTCTGGCATATAGGCGAACTGATCCCGATACGATATAGAATTACGCTTTGCTTCCACGCCGTTCAACGATATATGGCCTTCATCTGGCGTATGGATGCCAGTCAACATTTTTAGAATCGTACTTTTCCCTGCACCATTGCCGCCACATAATGCCAAGCATTCACCTTTCTTCGCAGTAAAGGAAACCGATTCAATAATCGGTCGCTTAGAAAATGTCTTTTTTATATTTTCAACACGTATCATATGCGCCGCCCCCCTCTCAAAATCCAATGGGCAATACCTAGAGGACAGAGTATCCATACTAGCGCTGTGACACCAAACATCGTTGCTCCTACCCAACTGCTTGCCCAAATGGTAAAATCATAGATAGATGGACCGAACACCGTCCCACTTCCTAAAAATAAAATGGTGAAAACTCGAATCAGTTCTACAGGATTCAAGAAAACAGATATCGTTAACAATAAAAGAACGCTTTTTGCCGAGATAACCATCGAAAGGGCCATAACGATAAATTCATAAAGTAACACAAAGAATGCCCAAAATAGCAACCCCATACCGAGTGCCTGCAATCGGCCGGATACAAAAAAGCCGATACTAAGTGCAATTGATAAAAATAATAAAATAAGCAAAGCGGAAATAAGAAAGAATAGAATCGTTATCGACCATTGAACTGTTCCGAAAAACAGTAGAATAATTGTCGACGTCCCATAACCAATAAATAACACAGTCAACAGCGAAAGCCCAATCCCGATATATTTACCAAAAATAATGGCTCTTTCGGTTATAGGATATGTCATATACAATACAAGTTGTCCATCCTCTTTTTCTCCTGCGATTAACATACCCCCAACTAATAGTGTCAATAACGGCATTAAAAATAGTGAGAGATTAAGAAGCGATGCTGTTTGACGTGTGAAGCCATCGAATCCATCCACCACAGGCTGTCCACCGAAAAAAAGTAAAATAACGGATAATAACGTAAACAGAACAGCCATGAGAATGAGCCAGCGACTGCGAAGGGCAAGTTTAAATTCTTGTTTAGCGATTGTCCAACTGGTCAATGTTTAGAACTCCCTTTTTCGCCAAGATGTTCAACGACTTCATCGAATGTCAGCTTAGAACCTTCACCATTATCCGTAGAAAACAATTCCGCAGATGCATCATCTTTAAACGAAATGACACCATACATCATCGGTGTCCAATAATCATCGTTTAATAAATAAGATGCTTTTTGCGCTTCAATCCATTCCCCTGTATTCGCATCACGAACAAACAATGCACCAGTTTCTTTCGTTGCACCACCCATAAAATCTACCATACAGCCGATATCATCAAACTTCTCGACAGACCCGTCCTTCATAATCACTTCTGTCGCATAATTCACTGCAGTAATACTCATATTGCATACATCACACACATCGATATCCGTATTGATGTCTACCGGTTCAAAAGCGGCATTTTTCCCACATCCACTTAAGATGGATACAGCCAAAATTGCTACAAGCCATTTTCTATACAACTATAAAACCCCCTTATTTTACAATCGGAAAACGATCGATATTGACCGCATCTTTTAAGTTAGAAAACATTTTTTCGACAGATTGCCAAATCGTCATAGCCGGACTTTCAAAATAGAACTGTAAGTGCGGATGACTTTGCAATAAATCACTCGTACTTGACGAGGCTTCGTACGGTACTTCCCCGATGCCATTCCCTGTTAAATCATACGAACGGTAATCATCCCAATAATTACCCAGCAATCCGTCATCCAATGCAATCGGATTACCAGCTAATTTCGCTTGAATAATATTACCTGCCATGTCATTTCCGCTAAAGACGACTTGCTTGTTCAAGCCTTTTGAAGCAAGTCCTATGTAATTTCCCGCTACTACATTGTTCTTCACAATGACATTTTCTGAAGACTGGATTTCCAATCCCGTATGGTTATATAACAATTGATTGCCTTCAAAATCTACATTTTTCATCTCATATATCAACACACCAAATCCACGATAATTCAAATTTCTTTCGAATAGGTTGTCCACAATCCGAATATCTTCAGAGTTCATCGCCATAATGCCATTCATATTATTTGTAAACTGGTTATCCTGTGCGATTGCTTCACGCGAGAACATGAAATGGAGTGCATACCGTGAATCCGTTACACGGTTGTTTTGAATAATCGTATCTGTTGCATCGTCCAAGTAAACGCCGTCTTGAACATGATTCATTTTGTTATTTTCTATCACATTATTTTTAGTAGCCAACAAATGAACTGCATTACCCCGTTTCGCGAAATGTTCATCGTAACTAGAAAATGTATTATCCCGAATCGTATGTTGGCGCCCACCACGAACGAAAATACCATTCTGAACCTGTTCCAGTGTATTGGACTCAATCGTCACGCGCTCCACCTTTTTCAAGATGATACCCGCATGCTGCTTCCCAAGACCAGATTGATTGATCTTAACAGAACGAATTGTGACATCATTCGCTTCAACCGTGATGACATCCCCTTTTCGATCACCTTCAATAACCGTCCCTTCCTCCCCCTGCAACGTCAACGGTTTATCAATACGAATCGGCCCGTTATACGTCTTATTCTCCAAATTAATTATGTCACCTGCGCTCGCCCCGTCAATAAGTGGCTGAAGTGGCGTTGCTTCTTCCGCGAAAACCGGTTCTTGAAATGAAAAACAAAATGCCATAACTAAGAACAGGAATACCCACATTTTAGATCACATCCTTATCAATTTTTATACCACAAAAGTATGTGGGAGTTGTGAAGTCCATTTGTATAGGGAACAACTCCCTCCCTCAACTTCATCCGCGATCCAATTTATATAGCTGACGATAACGTTCATTCGATTCCATAAGTTCATCGTGAGTACCTTGCATCGCGATTTCACCTTCATCCATGAAGATAACATGATCCATACTTTCAATCCCCGTCAAATGATGCGTAATCCAAATGACCGTCTTATCTTTGAGCGTTTCCAACATCGTGTCAACGAGTGCGTACTCCGTTTCCGGATCAAGTCCAACTGTCGGTTCATCCAGAATCACGCAGGGTGTATCTTTCAATAGAATCCGCGCCAATGCAATTCGTTGCCTCTCCCCTCCCGAAAAACGTTGCCCCGTTTCTTCCATTTGCGTTCGCAACTTATCTGGTAGAGAGTGAATATACGCATCTAAACGTACTTGGGCAACAACCTGTTCAATTTCCTCGGTTGTCGCATCGCGCTTTCCAAGTCGAATATTATTTTCAACAGTTGTCGCAAATAAATACGGCTTCTGATTCAACACACTCATCATGTCGTAAATAGTCTCCCCGTATTCAGCTGACTGATGCCCATTAACGGATATTTGCCCATCTGTCGGAGCAAGCGCACCTAACAATAGTTGGATTAATGTCGACTTCCCTGAACCACTTTTCCCAAGTATAGCTATTTTTTGACCCTGTGGAATCAATAAAGAAAAGTTCTCTACCGCATACCGTTGTTGACCTTCATACCGATAGCTGACATTCGATATTTCAATGTTTGCATGCTTCTCAGAGAACGTACTTCCATCAGTCACTTCAATTGCTCCGCCAAATTTGTGGATCCTATCTACCCTACGCAATGACTCTTCGTAAGCTGGAATACGTTCGATGGCATGTGAAAGTGGAATAAGTCCTTCGATAATCGGCATAGTCACTAAGGTGAATGCCGCAATATAGATAGGAAGAATTTCGCCTTGTGCTGCTTGGAAACCTGCCCAGACGCCGACAATAATAACAAGTAATCCAGAAAAAACCTGCAACTGCAAGGTCCGAGACTGATGCCAGTAGCTCAGCTTCTTCTCCGCTTCATGACTTGCATGGCTGTCTTTCATAAAGGTATCGACAAACTGCTCTTTCCGACCGCTGATGATCCAATCGCTAATGCCGAAAATTGCATCCGTCAATGTTTCATAAAGTCGGCTATGCAAAACTTTCGACTCCAGTTGCCTTTTCTTCAATATGTACAATGACAACAACGGATAAACAACTACGATGACCGCTAAACAAAAAGCCATGACCAGCGCGAATACCCAGTCAAAGATGGCAAGTGATAATGTCGCAAAGACAAATAAGAACAAGCCAATCAAGGTCGGGAAAATCGTCCGAATATAAACATCTTGTAAATGCTCAATATCATCTGCTAACGTACCTAAGAGGTCACCAGTTGTAAAACGTGAATTTATGAAAAGCGCCTGCGGTTCTAATGCTCGATACAATTTAACGCGCATTTCCGATAGTATTTTCAGCACGGCATTATGACCCAACAGTCGTTCTAAATAACGTAGCACAGCACGGGAAATCCCGAATGTGCGGACAGCAACAATCGGCACATAAACCAATAAAATTGTCTCCGGTCTTTCAGAGGCTCTCGATATCAAATATCCTGACGTAAATGTCAACATCGCCGCGGATAATACAGACAAAGTACCCAAAAATATCGTCGCAACAATCAATTTCTTATACTTCTTCACATATGGCATCACATAGGACTGAAAGGTATTCATATCTTCATCCCCCTCCTATGTGCCTCAATTAGACAGGCATATGCCCCACCCGCATGAAGTAACTCGTCATGCGTACCTGTTTCCACAATTCGCCCATCTTCAAGAACAATGATAGAGTCCATGTTTTCCATCCAGTGCAAGCGATGCGTTGCAAAGAAAACCAGCTTATCTTCCAAAATCGGTAACAGCATTTCTTTCATACCGTGTTCTGTTTCGATGTCAAGATGTGCAGTCGGTTCATCAAACAAAAGAATCGACCGGTTTTGTAATAGGGAACGAGCAACTGCAATGCGTTGCTCTTCTCCCCCACTTAAACTGCGACCCCCTTGTCCAATCTTCTCATTGAAACCATTTGGAAACGTTTCAATTAGCGCCATTAACCCGACTTGCTTTGCCACATGCTCCACTTCTTCGTCAGATGCCTCAGGTTCATAAAATCGAATATTCCCCGCAACCGTGTCCGAAAAAACCGTCGGATACTGCGGAATATACATCATCTGGTTTTGCCAATCCGGAAATCCAAATCCCTCGATATTGACGCCATCTAGTGTCATTTCTCCCGCGGTCGGCGCTGTAAAACCAGAAAGCATATCAATCAATGTGGACTTACCTGCTCCTGAACGGCCAACGATACCAATCTTCTGGAATCCCTTCACTTTGAAGTTCAGCTGCTTCAAAATCAATTGTCCTTCATCAACTTGCTTAGTCAACCCATTTACCGTCAGACGGCTAGTGTCACTCCACTGTGAAGTAGATGTTACTTCATTGTCTATTCCGCTTGTTTTTTCATCTAAAATACCACGAATTTGCTCGCTTGCCTCTTTACCATCCATTGTCGCATGAAAATCGTTACCTAGATCACGCACAGGCATGAAGTATTCAGGTGCAAGAATCAAGATTGTTAAAGCGGGCTCAAGGAATACCGTCCCATTGATGAGCCGCAGTCCAAGTTCAACCGCGACAACTGCAATGGAAAGACTCGAGAAGAAATCCAGCGAAAATGAGGACATGAACGCATAGCGTAGTGATCGATTCGTTGCAATCCGGTATTTGTCACTCACTGTAGCGATTGCCTGTTCATGGGCTTTGCTTCGCCCTAAATATTTCAACGTTACAAGGCCGCGTAACGAATCAACAAAATGACGTGATAACAACCGATACGTATCCATTTGAGCATCAATTTTATTCTGTGATACCAGCCCAATCAGTATGAGGAATATGATTAAAATCGGCATGACTACAAGTAACGTAACCCCTGACATTATATCCATCGTAAAGACGTAAACGAGCAAGACAGCAGGGATAATTGCCATTGATAATACCCGTGGAATGAATAGCTCCAAGTACTTTTTGAACTTCGGAATCCCTTCCAATGCAAGCGTCACTAAATTTCCCGAACCATGTTTTCCAATTAGATGTGGCCCAATTTCAAAAACCTTCTCCACTAACATCCGTTGATAATGAAGGGCGGTCTGTTCCGCAAATCGATACGCAATCCGCTCTTTCCCCCATTGACATAGATGACGCACGATATGCGCAATGGCAAAAACCGCAAACGATTCTAGGGCTATAGTCCAAACCACCCCATGAAACAGTTGCGTAATCGCCTTTGCCAAATAGATGGCTTGAAAAACAATGGCGATCGATTGAGCTACTGTTAGTAGCCCAACCCACGCCATCACTTGTTTACTTCCCTTATACTGAAGTAGTTTTTTATCCATTAGTATTCCAAATGCTCCTTGTCGCCTGTCAACCGTTTACGGAACACATAATAACTCCAGATTGTATAAGCCAATACAATCGGAACCATCGTGAACGCTACAATTGTCATAATGCGAAGTGAATATTCTCCAGATGCCGCCTCGTAAATTGACATATTGAATGCCGGATCCAACGAACTAATCATGACATTCGGGAACAACGCGATGAAAAATGATGACATGACAATTACTAAAATGAGGCCAGTCATTGTAAAGCTAAGTCCTTCACGTTTCTTGCGTAGGAAGAAAAACAATGCGCCATACAGAACAATTGCAACCCCATAAAGTGGAATCAAAATCGCTCCCCGTTCTACAAATGCATTCGTATCATATGCTGTCATCGCAATAAACAAAACGATAACAATCCCCACTAAGCCATACACTTTTTGTGCAGCCTTATGTGCACGTTCACGAATTTCACCAGTCGTTTTCAACGTAATAAATAGCAATCCATGTAAATAAGCTAGTGCAACAAATGTTATTCCACCAATCACTGTATAAGCATTCACTATATCGAAGAAGCCTGCATGCATGTTCATATCCGCATCAATCGGAACTCCTCTAATCATGCTCGTAAACAGAACGCCAAAGAGGAAGGGAGGCAAAATACTGCCGATGAAAATCATCCAATCCCATGTTTTTACCCACTTTTGCGAATCCATTTTTCCTCTGAACTCAAATGATACTCCGCGGGCAATCAGTGCGAGTAGCAAAACAACGAACGGGATATAATAACCGCTAAATACAGTCGCATACCAATGTGGAAAAGCAGCAAACATTGCTCCACCTGCCGTAATAAGCCATACTTCATTGGCGTCCCAAACTGGACCAATCGTATTGATAAGTACGCGTTTCTCCGTATCGTTTTTCGCAAGAAATTTCGTACTCATCCCAACACCAAAGTCAAAACCCTCCAGAAAAATGAACCCAACAAACAGCACAGCAATTAGTAGAAACCAAATTTCACTTAACTGCATGGTCAATTCCCCCTGTTTCGAAAGGATCTTTTGCAGCAACATCCGCTTTCGGTTTTTCATGTGGTCCTTGTTGAATTACTTTAATGAACAAGATGACCATGACAATGCCTAGAATCGTGTAGATTGTCGAGAATGAAATGAGCGAGAACAGCATTTGACCTGCTGACACATTCGGTGAAATTCCATCTGCTGTTTTCATTAATCCATTGACAACCCATGGCTGACGTCCAATTTCCGACATGATCCAACCGAACGAGTTCCCGATGAACGGTAGGAAAATCGCTGGGACAAGGATTCTTAGGAACCATACACTTGTTGTGATTTTTTTACGGAACGACAGCAACAAGCCCAATGCACCAAGTGCCAACAAGATACCACCTGTCACCGCCATGATTCGGAAGCTCCAAAAAGTAGTCTTAACGGGAGGGATATAACTGCCTTCCCCGTGCTTCTCAATCATTTGTGCTTCTAATGTATTCATACCTTCTACTTTTCCAGAAAACTCACTAAATGATAAGTAACTAAGTAGATACGGAATCTCGATTCTTCCTGTACTTTCACGATTTTCTACATCAATTTTCGCTACCACTGTCCAGGCAGCAGGATCTCCACTATCTTCCCAAAGTCCTTCCGCCGCAGCCATTTTCATCGGTTGCGCATGCATTAGGTATTGTGCTTGGGAGTGTCCAGAAAACGCAAGGCCTAGACCCGCTAACATACCAATCACCAAGGAAATATTGATTGAACGTTTAAAGAATTCAATATCCCTCTTCTTCAATAAATTCCATGCACTAACACCTATAATGAAAAATGCACCCGTTGCAAAACTTCCAAAAACAGTATGTGGGAATGCAACCCACAGTTTTTCATTGGTTAATAAGGCAACAATATCGTTCATCTCCGCCCGTCCGTTTTGCAACGTATAACCGACCGGATTTTGCATGAAAGAGTTTGCTGCTAAAATCCAGAATGCCGATAGGATTGTTCCAATTGAAACAAGCCAAATTGAAGTCAAATGTAACTTCTTGGAAACTTTATCCCAACCAAAAACCCATATACCGATAAATGTCGACTCAAGAAAAAATGCTAATAACGCCTCCACAGCTAATGGAGCCCCAAAAATATCTCCTACAAATCTGGAATATGTCGACCAGTTCATACCAAACTGGAATTCTTGAAAAATCCCTGTCACAACCCCGACAGCAAAGTTAATGAGGAAAAAGGTCCCCCAGAACTTCGTCATTTTTAAATAGATTTCATCTTTTTTCACAGCATACATCGTTTGCATGATTGCAATCAATAAAGCCAAACCAATTGATAATGGAACAAAAATAAAGTGAAACAACGTTGTTGATGCAAATTGAATTCTTGCCAACATGACTTCTTCCATCAATAGCTCTCCCTTCAAGAATCACTCTCCCTCTACTTTAACTGAATGAGAAAAATAGTTCGTGAACAATCTAAGAAGTTCCTGTTACAAAGTAAAGAACTTACGGTAGGATTCCATGTTCAATGTAGAAATGTTGTCACAGGAGGATATTTTTTTCGTTTTTCACTTAGCAATCCATTCTTTCTTAAGATCATCATGATTCCTCTACATCAAATTGTAACCAGCCAATCTATACAAAATATATAAAGAATTCATCTTTCCAAGGTAGGAAGTTATATACTCTTTCGACAAAATTAGTGCATTTCTTGTATATTTCGATGTTTTTATACTGTATAATAAATTAAGGCACTTGCTTTTTAGTACATCCAGTTTACTATATTTTTTCAAAATATATTATAAAGGATTATGGTAATTATGAGGTTATTATTGTTGTTAATATTGTTGTTCGTGCTAATTATCGGTTGTTTTCTCTTTATTCTCCAGTTTTTAAGTACGGCTTCCAAGAAGAAAAAGAAACAAAAAGAACTTTCGAATCGATTCCATAATGCACTTGGATTCAACCCTGGCGCGGATAAACAGAAATCAGAAAAATAATCATTGAAAAACACGCATTTCCTTTAAATAAAGGAAATGCGTGTTTTTCAGATCCAAGACAATTTTGGTCTAATTCTCTTTATGCATCCATTGTTCATACCAAAAAGTTATCTCTCGAAAGCATTGTCCTTCTTGGATTAATGATTAATTCCCAACACTGAAGTCATATGTCGATTAATAGAAAGTGAAACTTCAATCGTGGCGACTTTAGTCAGCCTGGCCGCTATTTATAGTATACATAACATAACCTATTACTCATCATATGAATATTGCAAATGAATTTAAGGTATACTTAACCCTATCAGGTTGAATCATTATAGTAGCCTTAGATACCCAAACTCAGTACTAGAGAAAAATGGAGTGTGAACCATGAATCGACTAACCCAACAACTAATCCAAAGTTTTTATGCGACGACTACTTTTACAAGGGGAAAGAGCTATTTTACTAACGGTAGGGTTCAAAGTTTAAATTATGATTATGAAAGAAACACTTGGAGCGCGAGAGTTATCGGAAGCGAAGTTTATAACACATGGGTTCGCATAAATGACCAAAAAATAGAGGATAGCTGCAATTGCGGAGCCTATGAAAACTCAGGAGATTGTAAGCATGTTTGTGCAACGCTGTTGGCGATTGTAGACGATCAAAAGACAACTGCAAAGATCTCCAACAACAAGGGGACAAAAAATGCTAGATATCAACAAGCAACAAAACTAATGGACTATTTCGGCAACAATTCTTACAAGGCACCTGGATTGACAGTAGATGCGGAGAGCTATTTAAAGGTCGAGTTTTTATTTAGAGCCCATTCAGATATGCATTATAATAATCGTAAAAAAGATGTTTTTGAAATCCAGATGAAAATAGGAGAACAGCGATTGTATATCGTGAAGGACATCAGAACTTTATTGGATAACATCTCCAATAAAACCGAGATGGAGTTTGGTAAGCATTTTACATATTCGCCGGACGATCATCTTTTCACACCAGAGGATTCGGATATCATTGACAAGCTAATCGAAGTTCATCGGACAGAGAGCTTATATAATACGAATGATTATTATTGGGCAAGTAACGCAAAAAAAGGGAAAGAATTATTAATTCCTTTATACGCTGCAGATGACTTACTCTTTAAATTACAACATCGAAATTGTAATTTTGAGCAGCAAAACTTCGTCTATGGACAGTTACAAATCACAGAGGAAGATCTGCCTTTCTCCTTTACGCTCGAAAACGGAAAATCAGGGGAATACCAACTTAAGATAAGTGGCAATACAGCTGGACAATACTTCGAAACCTATGGATGGTATGCACTTAGTGGGAAGTTGTATAAATTATCACCAGAACAACAACGAGCTCTACAACCATTCGTTCCATTGTTAAGCAGTACCGCAAGCCCAGTAATCCCGATAGCGGTGGAGCAGGTAGAGGCATTTGTTTCTCAGGCCATGCCTAAGATGAAACAAATTGGTAAGGTGGAAGTATCTAAAAAGGTTTCAACAATCATTATTAATCCAACATTGCGAGTGAAGATGTTCGTGGATGGCTCAGACGAGGGTATCGATGTGAAGGTCGAGTATCATTACGATTCGATTATCATTAACCCCGTCAACGACAGCGGTCGTTTAACGAGTGACGATCAAATGATACTTATTAGAGATGCAGAACAAGAATTGGATTTTATGCATGAGTTGGAAAGGTCCTCATTGAAAGTAAGAAATGACCAGTATTATTCGAATATAGAAGAAGATGTATTCGATTTTTTGTATAATCGGCTGTTCAAACTTGAGGATAAAGCGGAAATATTTTTAGCACCTGCCATTAAGTCATTGATTCTCCCATCTGCTGCAAAGGCTACGGTTTCAGTCAATATCCAATCCAACGGAAATTTACTGGATGTCGATTTTACGATAGATGGTATTGATCAACAAAAAGTTGCACATATCCTTCAATCAATCATAGAAAAGAAAAAATATGTACGATTACCGAATGGCGCCTTTTTGTCATTGATGGATGAACAATTGCAAGACGTTGCTGATTTATATGAGGAATTAAATAATAAATCCGTAGAAATGATCGACGGAAAGATGAAAATGCCGCTCTATCGAGGCTTACAAATTGAAGAACGACTAACCAAATTAGATAAGCAAACAAGAAAGTTCGGAAAAACCTTTCGACAATTCTTTAATTCTATTAAATCGCCCGAAGAAGAAGACTTTCAAATTCCAACTACTCTTCAAGCTAATCTAAGAGATTATCAGTTAACCGGTTTTAAGTGGCTAAAGTCATTGGCACAGTATCAGCTTGGTGGCATTTTAGCAGACGATATGGGGTTAGGAAAGACCGTACAATGCATCGCGTACATCCTATCCGAGATGGAAGACAAACCGAGTAAGCCTTTCCTCGTTGTTGCTCCTGCATCGCTCGTTTACAATTGGAAAAATGAGTTTAGTAAATTTGCGCCCGATTTACATGTGGAAATTGCTACCGGGACCGTTCAGGAAAGAAAATCTATTCTGGAACAGGAAAAATCACCGGATGTTTACATCACGTCATATCATACGTTACGTCAGGATTTGGAATGGTATAGCAAACAAGAATTCCATTCGCTCATATTAGATGAGGCACAATCCATAAAAAACTATGCTTCTAAAATTTCTCAAGCGGTAAGGTCCATCACAGCATCTAAGCGGTTCGCGTTATCTGGAACTCCGATTGAGAACTCGTTAGACGAATTATGGGCTATTTTCCAAGCAATCATGCCAGGATTCTTACATGATCAGAAAACTTTCCGGAGCTTAAAACCTAAAACGATTGCTCGCCTTGTTAAACCTTTCATCTTGAGAAGGCTGAAGAAAGATGTCTTAAAGGAATTACCCGATAAAATTGAAACAGTTCATTATTCAGAGCTGCAAACCGAGCAAAAAGAGCTTTACCTCGGTTACTTGGATAAAATCCGAATGGAAACAAAAGAGTCACTTGCTACGGAAGGAATAGGAAAAGGGAGAATAAAAATTCTTGCCGGCCTTACTAGACTTCGACAACTTTGCTGTCATCCTTCCTTATTCATTGATAATTATGAGGGGAAATCCGGAAAGTTAGAGGAACTTCTTGAAATTATTGAAAATGGACAAGAAAACGGACGCAAGATGCTAATTTTCTCTCAGTTTTCGAGCATGCTAAAAATCATACAAGAAACCCTTGTCCAATCAGGGCAAAGCTGTTTTTATTTGGATGGAAAAACGCCTGCCAAAGAACGGGTTAAACTTGTAGATGACTTTAATGAAGGAACAGAATCTATTTTCTTGATTTCATTAAAAGCAGGTGGAACTGGACTAAATTTAACAGGGGCAGATACGGTAATTCTCTACGACTTATGGTGGAATCCAGCCATCGAAGAACAAGCAATCGGACGCGCTCATCGAATGGGACAAAAAAACGTTGTTCAGGTTGTTAAATTGATTGCCCAGGGAACGATTGAAGAAAAAATAAACGAGCTACAACAAAGTAAAAAAGAATTAATCGACCAAGTCATCCAAACAGGTGAAACAATGCTCTCCTCATTATCCGAATCGGATATCCGTGAAATATTGTCAATTTAATTCCGCATTAACGGGCAGTAAGACCCCCACTGATTATTAACTTTATGGGGCGGGTATGGTACCATCCTTACCAAACCCACAAGAAAGAACCATTCCAAAGTTAATGAGGAATGGTTTTTTCTTTTAGTAAACCCTTATGAAAATGTAACGATTATCATCATAAGAAACAATATAGCTACATAATTGACGGAATATAAAAAGATGACATTAGCCCACTTCAGATCATTTTTTGTGAAAAACCCACCGATTGAAACAACAAGAAATCCAACATTAAGCACGGTCGCAATCACCATAAATGTAACACCAAGCGATGACAAGTACAAAGGCCACGGGAGTAAACACGCAACATAAACTACAATTTGTCGTTTCGTCATTTTAAAGCCATAGACCGCAGGAAGCATCGCCACATTTGCAGCTTTATACTCCTCATTTTTCTTCATCGCAATCGCAAAAGTATGCGGCATTTGCCAGATGAATAAAATAATGAACAGCACAATCGGAACGATATGAAAAGTCGGTGCTATAGCCGCCCATCCAATTAAAGGCGTCACCGCACCGGAAACACTACCTACAACAGTATTCAATGTATATTTACGTTTTGACCACATTGTGTACAGGATGACATAGGCAAACCACCCGATGAAGCCGTATATTGCCGCTTCCATCGTCGTGAAAAGTAACAGGATTTGACCGATTGCTGAAAGTACAATCCCCAATACTAATACTGTTTTCAGTGAAATATTCCCTGTCACAGTCGGCCGTTTTTGCGTCCTTGCCATCACCGTATCGATATCCACATCGTACCAGTTATTAAGCACAAGTGCCCCCGCCATCAGGGTAGTACTTCCTATAATCGTTAGTAAAAATACATCAAAATGAGCCATAAACGACGCATCAGTGAAATGAACTGCCAACCAAAAACCTGTCAAAACAGGTAGCACATTTGCAATCAAAACAACCCCTTTAAACAGGGATTGTAAATCAGCCAAAACAGCGGAAAAGGTTCGCTCCTTCCCCGAAGATAACAGAATATCTTTATTCATCTATTGTCCACTCCTTAAAAACATTAAAAAATCCAACCGTAATCATACTACACTACTTCTAATATAGCACTATCCCCTACCCGAAATATACCTTTCCGACTGTAATCACCTGAAATCATCTAACAATGTTCACCATTTAGAAACAAAAAAGCAACCACTTCAATTTCAAGTGATTACTTTTGTTCAACTATCATTTTTTAGATGTTGGTCAACTATTATACAAAGATGTACCGATTTATTACGCGGTTTCTCTTTCATAGTCACTAATTTCCCGCACAAGCTCTTCAAGGTCACCAGACTGTGTACGTAATTTCGACGCCATATCTGTCAATGCTTCTACACTCGTAAACTGCAACTCTGCTGACGAAGCAATTTCTCGACTGTTATTCAAGCTTTCACCAGATACAGAACTCATTTGTTCCATAGAAGCACTCATTTTAGCCCCATCGTTTGCCAGCGATGCAGAAACATTTAATATGTTTTTCATTTCTCCTATTACTTCTTCCATTGAGATTGTAATCACATCAAAAATGTCCCGGGAAGAACGCATAGAGACTGTACCGTTTTCTACTTCCTTCACACATACTTCCATCTCATTAAAGATCACTTCTGATTCCTTTTCTATCGAAGCAACTAGCTTCCTAATGCTATCTGCAGACTCTTCTGATTCACTCGCCAATTTACGTACTTCCCCAGCTACAACCGCAAACCCTTTTCCTGCATCACCTGCACGAGCCGCTTCAATAGAAGCATTCAATGCAAGCAAATTCGTTTGATCGGAAATCGCACTAATATCGGCTACAAATCGGCTGATTTCAATCACAATCGCGTGAAAACCCATAACGAGTGATTCCAGATTATCCACACTGTTTTTCACTGTTAAAAATTGCTTTTCTGCAGTTGCAATCAAATCCGTACCCTGCTGAACATTTTCCGCTGTACGTGCTGCACTATTATTTACTGTTTGCGCTCCTTCATTCAACTCTTCAGCAATAGCTAACAGATTTTCTACATATTGAACATTCTTCTCAACGGAGTCCTGTAAATTTTCTGCACCTTTATATAAATTCATAGACGCCCCAGAGATATTGATACTTACCTGCTCTGTCTTTACCGCGCCATTATCGACCTCAGAGGAGACAGCTAAGATTGAAGACGAAGTTTTCCGAAGCTGATTGACGACACTTTTATACTGCTGAATTGCTTCTCGTCGAATAATTTTAGACTTATTTTCGGCACGCTTCGTATGTAAAATTAAAACGCCGTTAGCAAGCGCACTTAAAATTAAATATACAGCATGAATCATCAATAACGTAAATCGATAATCCGATGTTCCACACAATAATTCGGGAAAGAATAAATAACCTGCAAAATGCTGCACAGCAAAAATAACTGTACTTATAGCGATTAGCTTTATCGATTGGAAATATGAAATTAGCGCAAGCATCATAAAAATAGAGAAATGATACTCAACAAGTCCATTTCCTGACGCAATCATGCCAATAGATGTGAACGTAAACGTTAAGGTTAAAAGAAGAGACAGCGATTCAGATTCAGCATTTTTTTTATATACGATAAATGACATAACCAACAAAGTAACAGGTATGAGTAGCAATACATACAAAAGAATCGACTTACCGGGAGATAAAATACTAACTCCTTGTAAAAAAGCATAATCAGACAAAACGCCGAACCAATGATGAGCTATGTAAATAGTCCCCATCAAAAACACCATAATCGCACTGATTACTAGAATAAGTTTATTCCCTTTAAAATTAATCATATTCCCTAATAATCTCCATTCATATTATAATCCGACCATACTAGTTTACCCTTTTTTGTTTAAAATGTAAAAATAGTTGTCTTCAAAGCAAAGGATACCAATGAAAAACAGTTTTGAACTGTTTTGTACTGGTATCCTTAATACATGTTGCTAATGATTATAACGCTTAGGGTCTGAATAATTGCCTTCAATTGGAGTGGAATCATTACTCGAAATCCTTCTTTTACGCTTTTTATTTTTCCCTCATTAACGGGCAGGCCAACTAAGATCACCACGTCCTGTGCGTCACCACCTCTGATTTGAATTTCACTTAAGGTGGAAATCTTCTGTGAAAGTTCTAGAATAAGTTAGGGCCACGTTAGAACCTATCCTATAAAAACTTCGATTCACGTTCATTAAGGTTGTACTTATTTGAAATATTCAATATTACCCTCCATATTTAAAACTTTGTATAGATCCGCATTTTTACATTTTAAACGACTTTATTTCATTAAATAGAAACAGACTACTTAGAATAATGTACCCTGAACATATCATTTACAAAAGACTTTATTGTCATTATACAACAATCACGGCAAGTATTTTTAAAATCACAGATTGACTTGCTTGCGGCAGTGTATATGCAAAGCCCAAAGATGGATAGAATGGATATCCAATTAGCGGCAAACACAATCATGTTAAAACGTGTTGCAGATGTCATCGAATATTGAATAAGTGGAGGTGACCAGAAATGACTAACACCCCTGGCGTTGTTATGAAATCACGTTTCGTTATGCCCAACTGTAATACTTTTAAACGCCTTTACTTCCCAACATCATGAATTGTGGTTCTCAGATTAAATAATAGTATTAAAATAACCTCTAGATAAAAGTATATATGCATGTGAAAAAACCTATTCAGATCCGGACGCAACCTGTGGGATCCAACGCCCTAAAGTCAATCAGAACAAGTTTTTTATCGGGTACCGTAAACACTCCATCGTATGCCCAAGTACGAAGGGACCCGTTGTGTTGTTTTCAATCATTTTGCCTACTAACACAGCGGATGTCAAAGTAATGTTGCCACTAATCGAAATGATTCAGAAGATAGATGGATTAAAGGTTGAATACTTGGCTACTGATTTAGGATATTTCGATACGAATGATCAACGCGAGTCACTGATGACACATGATGTGGCAGTCGTAACCGAAATCAAAAAGAATGCGGTTATTCCTCAACACTGTGATTCCAACGGAAAGCTGGAATGTAAAAAAGGCCATCCACTCGTTTTTGTTGGAATTGACAAAGATACCTCCGAGGTCTGATTCCACGGTGACAGTGACTTATGCTCAGCCTGCCACAAGGAAGTGAGTTGCAAAAGTATCTGCTGAAATTCTGAAAGCAGGTAGAACTTGCTTTTGCCCAAAAATCCAATCAGCTTACATCCGTAATGAAACATAAGAAGGTTCCCGTTCGTCGAACGGAGTACGTCAAGAAACTTTTCATTATGAGTGTTCTGTTCCGGTTAATTGAGCATATGATTAAACTTGTAAGACTGACCGTTCTGCCCAAATATCATCTGGCTAATATCAAACAACTACAACACGAACAAGAGGAACAACTCTCTCTTACATTGGCTAGCTAGTGAGCCATTAATCATTTGTTTTTTAAAAAAGATTGATAGAACAAAGGGATAAGTCTGTCTAAGTTTAGGGGTTACAGTTGAAATTTTTATTCCTTGAGGTTGATCCTTTATCGGTTTACCTTATATTCGCAATTATAGGAATTATGGCGATTGGATTTAACGAGGTGTTTTCAATAAAAGCATACTTTTTGAACACGCTCTTATAGCTACAAAAACCTTTACAAGTAAGGGGTTTTATCGCCTTATTGCATCATGCAACCCCTTACATAATAAGCTATTACAGATTGCCATGTATTGCAACAAACAATGACAAAACAAGGTTTTCTATCTTTATTCGCTTTTTATTTTATACCAAATTATATAAGAATCTACAATTTCCCCAGTCAAAATGCAGTCAACTTCCAAAGTTATTTTTAAAAAACAGAAAAATATTTAGGTTCATTAAAAAATAATTATGAATTAAGATTGTTATGTTACGGCTTACTAATCCATTCCAAGCTGAATCATATCTCTTGCGACATCTCTTACACTTAGATTCAGTGCGTGAAAAATTTTATTGTAGGTGCCGTTTGATAAATTATCGAACCCACTTTCGACTTTCGTTCGGTTCAATTGCCAGTGTAAGCAGCAAATAGGGACCTATAAATAGTAGCGAAAGACCCAGCGCTTATTACATTGATTCATTTATGGGATATTTACTTCATAAAAGCTCTTATACATTTCTTCCAGATTCTTTTTACTTTTATTTACTGATTTAATTTGTACTCCATTCTTTATCAAGCATTCAAGGTATTTCTCTACATCATATGTTGGATCTGTAAGTATACGATTCTCTATAACTTGGAATGGTAAATGACTATCCGTCATCAGTTGTTCTACTGTTTTTTCAAAGGAACCTGAAACTTCGATTTGATATGGATCATTCACATCGAGTAGCATTTCGTTTTTGAACAACTCTCCGTCTTTAATGAACCAGATGGTATTCGTTAAATCCTCCAGTATGTCCAAATTATGTGTCGATATGAGGATGCCAATCCCCTGGGTATGCAATGTTCGAATCAATTGTTTCAATTCGATGATGCTCGTTGGATCTAATCCATTAAAAGGTTCATCCATTAAGATGACGAGCGGTTTTGTCAGTATACTTAAAGCGATTAATAGATGTTGTCTCATACCGTATGAGTAGGATTTAACGGGTTGGTTGACATACGTTCGAATACCGATTAAATCGATGACTTCATCAATTCTACTTTTTTCTATATTATAAATGTTACCTACAAAAGCTAAATGATCGTATCCTGTTAGTTGTGTATATAAGTAGTTATCACTAGGTAAAAAAGATACGTATTTAAAAAATTCAGGGTTCCTATTTGAAATGTCTTTGATAGTGACAGAGCCACTTTCAACATTCTCTAATGCCAGTATAGAACGCATTAAAGTAGATTTCCCTGCTCCATTTGGTCCGACCAGTCCGATTACATCCCCCTCATTGATGACAAATGAAATAGCCTGTAATACACTCTTATTCCCATAATTCTTGTTAAGATGATTGACTTTTAATACTGACATGATTACACCCTCTTCCTTCCTGATAGTAATCCCATGCAGAACAGTAGGAATCCACTGACTAGCAGACTAATACATCCATTGATGAAGTTCACTTTAGATGAGTCTGCTACAATCGACTTCCAACCGTCTACAATATTCCAAGTATCAAAGTAAACAAATGGATTCAAATACATTCCATTTATTGAAGTATATTGGTTTGCTAAAAAATAGCCTGCAAATGTGATTATTAATGTAATGATAATTGTTGCATAATGATTTTTTAACCATCTGCCAATCAAGCTGAATAAGCTATTCAAGAAGAAGATTTGAGCCATGATGAGCACGCCACTTTTCAAAATAAGCGCTAGCAAACTTTCAAAGTAGAAATAGGCATTATCCACAGCTGAGTAGAAGAGGTCATCTTTATATTTTTCAACAGCGTAAACCAAGATTGGATATTGGGATTCACCAAGACCGCCAATGAGTAAACTGAGAAGGAATACAATGCTTCCACTGATTAGGAGTAAACCAGAAGCAATCATTCCATTGTACACCCATTTACTTACATAAATTAAACTGGAAGAGATTGGTTTTGTTGTCAGAAAGTTCATCGACAGATTTGGCCGCTGTTCCTCGGAAATACTCGTCCATAACAGAAGAATGAAAACCCCAAGTACGAACAACATCATATTCCAATCCAAATATTTATAAACGGAGAACAAGCCGCTATTTCCGTATTTTGTATGTCGTTCTTGACTCGCTTTTAACAATTTGTAATGCTCATTATCAAATGCAGTACTTGGGTCATCAAAATTAGAAATCCAGGAATGCCCAATTGTCCATGGTGTTATATCTTTCTCATCTAAAATCCGCTGTTGCTCTTTTGAAGCTATACCGGTTACAGGCCATTGTGAAGGATCTATATCTTTATATGAATCTAATGTATTCATGGTTTCCCGAAACTTTTCAGGAAAATGTGGTGAACCGATCTCTTTCTTTAACCCCTCTAACACGTTATAGCCATGTTCCATGTCTTCAACTATAACAGTATAAGGATTCTCTTTAGGAATAAACTCTGTCATTTCCTCATCTGACTCTTCTTGACTAGTAGACAGCCTTTCCATATCTTCCTCATCTTCAAGCACTTTCCAATGCGATTGTCGTTCAACGTAGATATTTTGCAGGTCTTCAATTAATTTCAAAGACGTCTCAGGGAGATTTTGATATTGTTGATTCACAAAAATAGAGGTACCGCCAATAATGCCAAATAACAAGATGAGCGTGAAAAGCACATGACCTTTGCGCTTCTTCTTTACATGCTCAAATTGAAGGAGCTTCCACTTATTTTTTGGGTGATACTGTTTTTTAGTTGAAAGAAAGGAAGTAGGCTTAAATACTGATCCTTGTGAGTTGAATACCGGATAGGAAGCCACTAAACAAATAATGAGTACGATGAACATCCATAACAGATAGATCATAAAACGATGAGTAGGTAATAAATGTGTTTCATATGAGACAATTAAATGGATCGGATTTACCATGTAAAATCCGAATTGCGTTGAAATAACATAGCCAATCACGAGTGGTAGAGCAATCATTGCTAAAAGAGCGCCTAGAGAAATGCGCTGTTTGAATAAGCAAATTGCCAGCACCAGTAGCAATGAAACAAAAATACCCCAACCAATTGGAAGGAAGAGTAACCATTTCCATACGGGCACCATCATCGTTTCCGAACCAACGGCGATTTCAATTGGATAATGGATTGTATTGATGTTCCCGGTCACCAATGTAGGCAACAATGATAAGAAGCTTGCTATGAATATGTACAGAGGTACGATAAGTAAAAATGGAGTCAAATAGCCATAATAGATTGCCGTATTCGATAGGGAGTTCACTTTAAAGAAATCAAATGTCCGATTCTCTGCATCGGATAAATATTTATAACTAAAAATGAGTAAAAAAAGAAAAGCTGTAATCGGGCTAAATAATAATTGAAACAATTGCTTAGTAAACAACGCCGTGTTAAAAGGCGTTTGTTGTTCTGTAAAAGATAAGTTATGCTCCGCTAGCATTTCCGCTTTTCGTTGTTCAATAGTTAATAAATTCATATTATTATAGGGAATAGAGACAGAACCCACATACGCTTTATATTCTTTTGTATATTTTATATTTTCTAATGAAATGTCTAAATTCCCCTGATCCAACTTACTTGAAATCTCGTATAAATATTTTTCCTGAGATAGCAGACTATCTAACGATTGTTGTTGCTCTTCAGTTAGACCAATATGTCTCTGCTTTTTCAATGCTCTACTAATTAAAAAATTTACAGTTTCTTGTCGATTATCGAAAGTGCCCTGTAACTCTTTTCGAGTTGTCTCAGATTGAGTGCTATTAATCACCAGTAGTGATACGATGAGAAGAATCATAGCGAATGGTACCAATAATATGTATTTGCTTTTCACAATCCCCTTTACAACAAAATCAATAACTTCCTTCATCTGTTTCCCCCCACACTCTTAGTATATTTCTACGACCTCACTTTTTCGTAATTTCCATCATCCGGCCTTCTTTTGACTACGTTTCATTTTTCACCATACGAAAATCCCCTTATAAGTAGTGCTACCTACCACGTCTGTTGATTAACCAAATATAGGTAAACCTCTTTCGCTGAATTCCCTCAAACGACATAGGAAATCGACAACCTCACTTAGCCATTCCACGG
>NZ_JADBEL010000019.1 GCF_014873855.1 Sporosarcina limicola
TTCTGGTAAGCTTATTCACTACTATCCCCTGCTCTGACTTCTCACCTTCCGTCGAACCCTTCTTGTCCATTACGGGGTTGAACGATTCTTACCACCTGAGGTGGAGATGATGAGACCTCCTTGGGTCACGTCAATTCTCTTTCCCTCGAATCCAGTCCTCCTAACTAACAGGATATAGTTGTGGTTTTGGACGTCCCTACGTCTTGCAAGGTTATCCTATCCTGCCAGCCAACATGGTTTATGCTATCTGTTCCAAGTTTTGCCTTCTGGTCCTCCGCACAGAACCTCGCGATACCTGCACTACCAGTCAGCTATACATTTCCGCCACTACGGCATGTTAGGGACTTTCACCCGTTAGAGAAAAGCGCTGCCAAGCGCACAAAAACACCCAGAACCGTTGAAGGTCTAAGTGTTTTTAATGAATTGAATCGATTCAATTCAGAAGAGATTAATTAAATAAAGTTACTTTAATCGTTTCAAGAACGTTTTTCTAATAACTGCTTTCATTTAGCGCACTTCCCGTTACATACCTCTAAAAAACAATCCAAGATGAAGTTTTATTAATTATTTTCGTCAAGCGTTAAAATGTTGCACTAGAATATTTTATTTCTGCTCAATTCTTACTTTTGCACCTAACGATATATAATACTCAGCTAAAGCTAGAGTATTTTCCCCATACCCCTCAGCTATTAGAAACCCACTACTATTTAATCTGTTTCGTATTTCATCGAATGATAGACCCGTTTCTTTTTTTATTGCTAAGATCACTTTTGATTTATTATCACCTAGGTCATCAAGATACACATATTTTTTTTTTACTTTTTCTTTTATTAGTTGCTCAATTGGGGCAAAATTCTCTTTTGATTTTGCAATGGGAAGAAATCCACATATATTTTTAATTTCTTCATTATTTAATTTAACCTTCCACTCCTTCTCCATTAACTCATAATAATCAGATTGATATTCTCCGCTTTTATAGTACCTATCATCATGTTTATCTAGCCATATAGATAAAAAGTAGTCGAATTTCTCCAGTGAATCCACTAGGAGCTTCGGTGAAAATTCTCCACCAACATAATCATAATAAACTGGAGTTTCAACTTCACTTATATCTGCAATTACCGGATTCCCACTCCAACTCGAGATAACAATCCAATTTTCATTCCATTTCATTTCATTTGAGAAGTCTTTCCAATATTCATCTTCCCTAATGAACCTGTAACCTTCTAAAGCAACCAGTAGATTTTCCATACCAATTATATAGAAATCGTTGGTCCAATAAAACATTATGTCTTTAGATTTAGGTAAATTACTATACCATTTCAAAAGTGCTTGGCTTAAAAGGGGAAGGTTAAAATTTTCTTCTAACTCCCGTTTCGTTTCTTCAGATGTTCCTAGATATCTAATCTTACTGCTGTTTTCACTTTCAGATATCGAATGAGCTAAGAATGTCATCGTTTTTTACAGCCCCCTCCACTGTTGTATCTATCTGTCATTGCTTGGCGATCAATTAGTCGACCAGAAGTTGCATTTCTGAAACTTTGTCTATGACCTCTCTCACCATATAAATGTTCATTATATCCTCCAACATGTTTACCATTTGGTAAAAACCTAATATTTCTCGGATCTCCCTTCAAAGCATCCCCTAAAGCACCATTTTTATGATTAGTAATATGGTGCCCTGTAAAACCACCCACTTTTCCACGTGTTTTTAGTTCTTCTAATTCAGCCGCATTCCAAGGATGAGTTCCACTCCCTGTTTTATCGACCAATACTTTTTCTAGTTCCCAAGCCCGTTCTATACCTTGATAATATGTTCCACTTATTGGTGTTACCTTTGTCGGTTTATACATAATTAAGTTTAATTCTGATAAATCCACACCTGGTAACATTGGAGATTTTGGAGCTAGACCAAATGTATCAATTGCGTTGTTAGGGTTTCCGACATACCCATACAAAGTCGGATTTCCACCCGCAAGTCCTATCGGATCTTGCTGAGTATAATTCCCTTGTTCTGGGTCATAGTAACGGAATCGATTATAATACAATCCAGTTTCAACATCTTCATACTGACCTTGATAACGGAATGGGATGAAATCTTTCTCCCCTGTAAATTCTTTCACTCTGCCATAAATATCAAGCTCTGCTGACCAAACTTGATTACCTTCTTCATCATAGGCTTCGACAGGCGTTCCAAGATAGTCACTAATAATACTGTAGTTACCTTCATCCATAATTTTAGCTGAAGGGACGAACCCATCATTAAACACCCATGTGACTAGATTAGCTGGCATTTCAGATTCATTCTGTGAAGAATGCTCAACTAGATTTTCTAGTGTAGCTGAATCATTCTCTGATAAATACTCATGTAGAATCGTATTTCCATCCCACACGAATCTCGTTGTTTTTTCATTAGAACTCTTCTCAATCCGTCTACCCATCGGATCATACTTGAAAGTAACTTCCGTCTGATCTGGTTTGATGACTTTTGACATCATCCCGTTGCCGTTATATTCGTACTTCCACGTATCACTATTTTTTTCGACCTTCTGAACGAGATTCCCTTCCTCATCGTAAGAAAATGTTGCTTCTCTTGTTTCAAGCAATCTGCTGCCGGCACCATAGACACGATCGGTCTTTTCTTTCGTTTCATATAAATTCCCAACGTCATCGACATTGCGGTGTAAGTAGTCAAATTGACCGTCTTGATTGGACCAGACGAGGTTGCTGAATTCGTCATAGCCATAAGTAACTTGTCCGGCGGTTAACTCGTTGACCATGCCTTTTAATCGATGATTGACATCCCAATTGTAAACTCTTCTTCGTGTATGACGGTTTTGACTACTTATTCGATGGTTTGTTGGTCTACCTGTGACATCATACTGCCATTGACTGATGACATTCCCGGGTAAGATTCTTTCGATTTCTTGACCTAGCTCATTGTACTGCATCCCCGCTGTCCACTGGTCTTGATCTGAGCGAGAAGCTGTGATTTGTGTGGCATTCCCCATCGTATTACGAGCGACATCAATTTTTGCACCTAAGCTACTTGTAACCTGTGAACGACTGCCTAAATCATCATAACTACTCGCAATCCACTGGTCATTCTGCCATTCCTTGATCACTTGTCCAGAGGGGTCTCGCTCGAGCTTTACGGTCATATGCTCATTAGCAGTCTCGAGTAACGAACCATTTTTGTCATAGCCATATGTTTCCCACGTGTCATCATAATAATCAGCTCGAATGACATTCCCTATACCGTCATGTTGATACGCCGTCCAACGATCACCCGGACGTTGAATTTTCTGAACCAATCCTGCCTGACTTCGTTCATACGTTTTGGTTAGCTCATCAAAACCGATTTCCTTAACGATATTCCCTTTCGTATCCCGTTCAAACTGGTACGCTTCGCCTTTTTCATTGATGACAGCGGTTAACTGCTCTTCTGTATCATAGGTGAATGTGACGTTCTTCCCACCTTGTTCTCGAGAGGTCAAGCTGCCAAGAATGGTGTAGGCAAAGGAAACTTGCGTGTGGTTATCTTTCGCAAAAACAACATCGTCATAGGCATCATACCGTAAGCGAACGTCGTTACCATCTGACAGGTTGGCCCGTACAAGCCGATTCAATTTATCATAATTGAACTTTTCTGTTGCCCCTAACGGATTGGTCGTTGTTGTGCAATTACCCCGACGGTCATACGCCCATGTCGAACTCGTCCCGTCTGGTAATGTCACTTGACGCAAGTTCAGCTCATCATCGTAAGCTAAGTTTACCATATGACCTTGCGCATTCGTGACCGTGTCAATTAAATAATTCGTGTTATAGGAAAATTCCGTTTTCGTTCCATCTTCTAAGACATTCGCTTGTAATGTCCCGTCTTCATTATAAATCCACTGGCGACTTCCACCCTCTGCGTTAACAGCCTGAATCAGCCTATCCCGCTCATCATACTGAGAAGATAAAGTACTGCCATCTGCAAGGGTAATCGTCACAGGATTTGCCCACTCATCATAGCTAAATGTCGTCACACGACCCTCTTCATCTACTGCTTGGAGTAATTCAAAGTCGTCGTTATAGTCCGTACTGACTTCACTACCATCCGGATGAACAATTTTCGTACAGAGGTTATCTTCGTTAAAATAATAAGTACTCTTATTGCCTAAACTATCAGTAATTTCGTTATAGCCCTCGTAATACGCAAGCTCACCTGCAAGGACATTCCCGTCTCCCCATGTCTTGATTACGCGTGCACCTGTTGTGGGCCCGTCATATCGCCAGAAGAAGGAATTTTTATTGCGATCTGTTTTTTGCATCATTAAGTGATTGGTATAATTTATATGCGTACTTTGCCCTAACGCATCTTGGATTTCGACTAAATCTTGTCCATCATTGTAAATATAACGAACTAAAACTTCACGCTTCATCTGCTTACACAAGGCGACTTCTGTCATTCTGCCCACTTCATTGGTCGTCACCTCAAGCACTCTCCCCACACTGTCGGTTACTTGGGCTAAGAAGCCTTTAAGGTTATAGGCAAATTGTATGTGATGGTCTTGTTCATTTTTCACTGCTTTTAAGCGGTATTTCGTTTCGGTTGTTTGTTCAAATACATACATCAATCGTGTATCATGCTCAAACAAATGGTACGCCTCACCTGTATTCGTCAAGGTCATTCTTTCCCGTTTATTAAAATACGGTAAGTCCGTGGGCAAAATCGGAAAGCCAACTGCTCGGCCATCTGTCACCACAATCCCTATCAAGTCTTCTTCTTCAAAAATCTCCAAGGCTAGATCATATGTAAAATGCATACCATGACCTGACAAGCCAACCCGACGGCTATCACTGTACCAAGCGCGTCCCCATGAAAGAGGAATCGGTCCAGGTAGTTCAAAATCGCTGGCTTCATAAATCATGCGCCCTGTGATTAAGTCAACAGGATCACGTCCTGTTTTACAAAACTTGTCACTTTGCCCTTTTGTACAGTCAGATTTCTTTAAGGTTTTAGGCTTCGTTTTCGTCGGCACGATTTTAGCCATATCTTTCATCTTGTCTACTGTCTTCGAAACAGCTAGCACTTCGTCCATTGATGCGACGACTTTATCTGCGGCGGTTTTCACGCTCTTAGACCCTTTGTTGGCGAGCGCCGTAACTGTATCTAGCGTCGCGGATACTTTCGCATAAGCTACTTTCATCCCTTTGACTACTTTTGCTGCATCAGCTGCCTTATCCGCAACTTTTGCGGTTTTACTGACGGCTTTTGCCGCTTTTTTGACCTGATAGGCCGTTTTTGCCGCATCACCAATACCCGGAATTGTACCGACTAAGTTCATGGCTGCCCCCATGTAATCTCCCCGTGCCAAGCTTAGTCCTGCATTCGCAACGATTGTTAGTTTCCCGTATTTTTGGCAATAGAATGGACATCAGCTTTTGATTTTCTAAAAGAATCATACGCCCCTTAGTTAATATGCAAAAAAATTAGCACATTAACTTGGAAGAATGCAGATATGATACATCCGGAGGAATTTAAAAAAATCTATGTTTTTGCGGGGTGAATAAAGTGATGTTTACACAAGGATCAGTCATAAATGCTTTGATATCAAGGTTTCTAGCCGTTTTCGTTCCTCGTGTCTAAAAATCCCTGTAGCAGATAAGGACAGACACTAAATACACGAAAAAACAATTCCTTTTCTAACATAAAAAACATATGTAAAGAAGAACTTATAACGTCTTCTTTACATATGTTTTGATATCTTAATAACACAATCTTTTATCATCAAATGAATCATACAGAATAGGCTGTAGTATAGCCCTGTACACTACATATCGACAAATTCCGGTCGTTGGGTACTTCCCTCTTTAACAAAATTTATACCCTTTATTTTTTCCTCTTTACATGCTTTCACAAATACATCATCAACAATTATATTTCCTGTATATTCTTTCATTCTTACAATATGATGCCCATTTAGAGAATTTGGTACATATTTTATAGATAATAGTTTGATGGGTCCATCAGGCAAAGACTTTATTAATGGTCTATATTCCGATTTCTCCATATCTAAACAAGATACTACATTTAATACATTCATGACAAAAAATGATTCATTGGTTTCGCCAGTCTCTGTTGATGTTATAACTGTAGGAATGAACTGACAATCTGAACCTAATCCTTCTATCAGCTTTTTTAATTTTAAACTTACCAATGCCCCCCCTATTGTTGGCAACATATTATACTTGTTTAAATAACTATCAAATTTATCTACTGAATAATAAAGTTTCTCATCCAAAGGATAAACAATACCTTTTTCTAAGTCAGACTGATCATATGTGTTCTTTTCACTATAAGAAAAATAAACATCTCGTCTGTAATCGCCATATAACTGATAATAACTCATAAATATCACCCTTCACAATGTACTTTTGTTCTACCCTTTCTCAACTCTTGCCTTTGCTCATTTATCAAATCTTGCATAGCACCACGATACTGTTGAGAAGTCCATTTTTCCTCTTTTCCTTTGTCTACGAGTACAGTTAATTCTGCGCGAATATCCTCGTTATATTTATAATGAAAACTGGTAAATCCTCTATGAACAGATCTAGTTGGGTGATTATCTCTACTAGTAGGTAAATAGATCAGATTTCGTATATTATTTACATCATACCCACTTAATTTAAATATATCATGCGGATTTGCACCATTAAATAAAGACTTCGGAATAATATGATGTAATTGATATCCATCAGGCTTAGGCATATTTCCATAATTCCATCCATCAACCGGCTTTGATTTACCAAATGCTAGTCCAAATGGATCTATCTCAATCATTGGATTATATACATACCCATACAACGTCGGATTCCCACCCGCAAGCCCTATCGGATCTTGCTGAGTATAATTCCCTTGTTCTGGGTCGTAGTATCGGAATCGGTTATAATACAATCCTGTTTCAACATCTTCGTACTGGCCCTGATATCTATATGGAATGAAAACTTTCTCACCGGTAAATTCTTTCACTCGTCCATAAACATCAAGCTCAGCCGACCAAACCTTCTTACCTTCTTCATCATAAGCTTCAACAGGCGTTCCAAGATAGTCACTAATAATACTGTAATTACCTTCATCTGTAATTTTAGCCGAAGGGACGAACCCATCATTAAACACCCATGTGACTAGATTAGCTGGTGTTTCAGATTTACTCTGTGAAGAATGCTCAACTAGATTTTCTAGTGTTGCTGAATCATGCTGCGAAAAATACTCATGTAGGATCGTATTCCCATCCCAGACGAAATTCATTACCTTTTCGTTTGAACTCTTCTCAATCCGTCTGCCCATCGGATCATACTTGAAAATTACTTCTGTCTGATCTGGTTTGATGACTTTCGACATCATCCCATTGCCGTTATACTCGTACTTCCACGTATCACCATTCTTCTCAGCCTTCTGAACGAGATTACCTTCCTCATCATAAGAGAATGTTGCCTCTTTCGTTTCGAGTAATCTGCTGCCGGCACCATAGACGCGATCTGTCTTTTCTTTCGTTTCACACAAATTGCCGACGTCATCGACATTGCGGTGTAGGTAATCAAATTGACTGTCTTGATTGGCCCAGACGAGGTTGCTGAATTCGTCATAGCCATAAGTAACTTGTCCGGCGGTTAACTCGTTGACCATGCCTTTTAATCGATGATTGACATCCCAATTGTAAACTCTTCTTCGTGTATGACGGTTTTGACTACTTATTCGATGATTTGTCGGTCTACCTGTTATATCATATTGCCATTTGCTGATGACATCCCCGGGTAAGATTCGCTCAATTTCTTGACCCAGTTCATTGTACTGCATCGCCGCTGTCCAATTTTCTTGACCCGTGCGTGAAGCAGTGATTTACGACACATTTCCCATTTTATTACGAGCGACATCGATTTTTGCACCTAAGCTACTTGTAACCTGTGAACGGCTACCTAATTCATCATAACTACTGGCAATCCACTGGTCATTCTGCCATTCCTTGATCACTTGCCCTGAAGGGTCACGCTCCAACTTTACCGCCACATGCTCATTGGCAGTTTCTAGTAACGAACCATTCTTGTCATAGCCAAACGTTTCCCAAGTGCCATCATAATAGTCAGAACGAATGACATTCCCTATACCGTCATGTTGATACGCTGTCCAGCGATCAGCTGGACGATGAATTTTCTGAACCAATCCTACCTGACTTCGTTCATACGTTTTGGTCATCCCATCAAAGCCGATTTCCTTGATGATATTCCCTTTCATATCCCGTTCAAATTGGAACGCTTCACCTTTTTCATTGATAACAGCTGTTAATTGTTCTTCTGTATCGTAGGTGAATGCAACGTTCTTGCCACCTTGTTCTCGAGAGGTCAAGCTGCCAAGAATGGTGTAGGCAAAGGAAACTTGCGTGTGGTTATCTTTCGCAAAAATAACATCGTCATAGGCATTGTACTGCAAGCGAACATCGTTACCATCTGACAGGTTTGCCCGTACGAGCCGATTCAAGCTATCATAACCGTACTTCTCTGTGGCTCCAAGCGGATTGGTCGTTGTTGTGCAATTACCCCGACGGTCATACGCCCATGTCGAACTTGTCCCATCTGGTAATGTCACTTGACGCAAGTTCAGCTCATCATCGTAAGCTAAGTTTACCATATGACCTTGCGCATTCGTGACTGTTTCAATTAAATAATTCGTGTTATAGGAAAATTCCGTTTTCGTGCCATCTTCTAAGACATTTTCCTGTAATGTCCCGTCCTCATTATAAATCCACTGACGACTTCCACCCTCTGCGTTAACAGCCTGAATTAGCCTATCCTTCTCATCATATTGTGAGGAGAAGGTACTGCCATCTGCCTGCGTAATCGTCACAGGATTTGCCCACTCATCATAGCTAAATGTCGTCACACGACCCTCTTCGTCGACTGCTTGGAGTAATTCAAAGTCGTCGTTATAGTCCGTACTGACTTCACTACCATCTGGATGAACAATTTTCGTACAGAGGTTCTCTTCGTTAAAATAGTAAGTACTCTTTTGGCCTAAACTGTTGGTAAATTCGTTATAGCCCTCGTAATACGCAAGCTCACCTGCAAGGACATTCCCGTCTCCCCATGTTTTGATTACGCGTGCACCTGTTGTGGGCCCGTCATATCGCCAGAAGAAGGAATTTTTATTGCGATCTGTTTTTTGCACCATTAAGTGATTGTTATAATTTATATGCGTACTTTGCCCTAACGCATCTTGGATTTCTACTAAATCTTGTCCATCATTGTAAATATAACGAACCAAAACTTCACGATTCATCTGCTTACACAAGGCGACTTCTGTCATTCTGCCCACTTCATTGGTCGTAACCTCAAGCACTCTACCCACACTGTCGGTTACTTTGGATAGGAAACCTTTAAGGTTATACGCAAATTGAATGTGATGGTCTTGCTCATTTTTCACTGCTTTTAAGCGGTATTTCGTTTCGGTTGTTTGTTCAAATACATAAAACAATCGTGTATCATGCTCAAACAAGTGGTACGCCTCACCTGTTTGGGTCAAGGTCATTCTTTCCCGTTTATTAAAATACGACAAGTTCGTGGGCAATATCGGAAAGCCAACTGCCCGGCCATCTGTCACCACAATCCCAATCAAGTCTTCTTCTTCAAAAATCTCCAAGGCTAGATCATATGTGAAATGCATACCATGACCTGACAAGCCAATCCGACGACTATCACTGTACCAAGCGCGTTCCCATGAAAGAGGGATCGGTCCAGGTAGTTCAAAATCGATGCCTTCATAAATCATACGCCCTGTGATTAAATCAACAGGTTCAAAACCGTATTTACAAAACTTTTTACTTAATCCTTTTGTACTTTTAAATTTCTTTAATACTTTATGGTTCACATTCGTGAGCGCAATTTTGGTTATATCTTTCATCTTATCTACTGCCTTCGAAACAGCTAGCACTTCGTCCATCGATGCGACGACTTTATCTGCGGCGGTTTTCACACGCTTAGATCCTTTGTTGGCAAGCGCTGTAACTGTATCTAGCGTCGCGGATACTTTCGTATAAGCTGCTTTCATCCCTTTGGCTACTTTTGCTGCATCCGCTGCCTTATCCGTAGCTTTTGCGGTTTTACTGACGGCTTTTGCCACTTTATTGGCCTGATAAGCTGTTTTTGCCGCATCACCCACACCTGGAATTGCACCGACTAAGTTCATGGCTGCGCCCATGTAATCGCCTCGTGCCAAGCTTAGTCCTGCATTCGCAACATCCGCTATGGCATCGAAACCAGGAATAAACCCAGCGACATCCAATGCTAAATTTACGCCATCTAAAATACTGCTAAATCAATTTCATGACAAGAATAGTACAACATCCCTAAAACTAAAGCCACACCATAATTTTCCTATCTAAATATTTCAATGTGAAAAAACACCTACAAATTAATTCGGTCTAAATCTTTACCCGAACATTCAAATGTAGGTGTTTTATTCCACCTCACTCATTTTTTTCTTTAGAGAGTACAGGTTAGGTACTTTTATTCAGGAATATGGATAAGACTGCACGTGCTAGTTCGGGTTGATTCACTCTCAATAGTCACGACAAGTGTGTTATTTCAGTCAAACAAGATTGTTTAAACTAACACGCTGGAGTGAGCATCAGGCACCACATATTAAGCCGTTGAACTAATCATTGAAAATATTGATGTACAGTAGTCTAAAAATCCATAAACGTATCGTGATCCATATAATAATTTAGTCCTAGTATAAAATCATCAATTGAAGCTTGTTTTTTCTGGTGTAAGACATTCATTAACACATCTTCAAATTGTTGTCCGTCATAAAAAAATTCCAATGATTCTTTAATTACAAAATCTGGGTACACCTCCTCGTCGTCATCTGTAATAGTTGGATTGAGATCCAAATAACAAATTAGGTCTGTACTCGCAATTTCTTCATCTTCATTAGTATACAAACAGAAGTTAGTATTTTTAAAACCGTTTTTTTCAACATCCTTTGAAATAACATATATTATCTGACTTAATTTATATGGCATTCTGAACTCTATATTCTCCATAAAAATCCTCCTCTACTTTTTGCATTTCGGCTTACCAGTTTCACCATCTAACTTCCCGTTTCTACCTGGCTTTCCTCCTCCCCAAATGTCACGACCTCCAGCTTTAGTTGGATGATATAATCCATGATTTTTAGCGTGATCAGCGCGGTCTACAAGTGTAAGCCTTCTTACATCTTCATGATGATGCCATGTAAGATCTACCGGACTTGATCCCATACCAGGGTTTTTCAACCAATCATGTAATGCAGGATACCGACCTAGCATATCACGTCGGAAAACTAAATCACTATTGAGTTTATTAATAAATGCTTTATTTGCTCTATTAAACTGAACTTTATCACTTGAATATTGATGTTGAGGGTCTAACATAAAAGCATAAAATATATGATATTGACTATTATTAGGGCGATTAGCCAATCCTAATGGATCAATCATAGTATTCGGATCATTAGTATATCCATATAAAGTAGGGTTATTCCCCGCAAGTCCTATCGGGTCTATCTGAGTATAATTCCCTTGTTCTGGGTCGTAGTATCTGAATCGGTTATAATACAAACCAATTTCTGCATCTTCATACTGACCTTGATACCTAAATGGAATAAAGTCTTTCTCACCTGTAAATTCTTTCACTCGTCCATAAACATCAAGCTCAACTGACCAAACCTTATTACCCTCTTCATCATAAGCTTCGACAGGCGTTCCAAGATAATCACTAATAATACTGTAATTACCTTCATCCGTAATTTTTGCTGAAGGGATGAACCCATCATTAAACACCCATGTGACTAGATTAGCTGGCATTTCAGATTCATTCTGTGAAGAATGCTCAACTTGATTTTCTAATGTAGCTAAATCATTCTCTGAAAAGTACTCATGTAGAATCGTATTCCCATCCCACACAAATCTCATTGTTTTTTCGTTAGAACTCTTCTCAATCCGTCTACCCATCGGATCATACTTGAAAGTAACTTCCGTCTTATCTGGTTTGATGACCTTCGACATCATCCCATTGCCGTCATATTCGTACTTCCACGTATCACCATTCTTCTCAGCCTTCTGAACGAGATTACCTTCTTCATCGTAAGAGAAAGTTGCCTCTCTCGTTTCGAGCAATCTGCTACCGGCACCATAGACGCGATCTGTCTTTTCTTTCGTTTCATACAAATTGCCGACGTCATCGACATTGCGGTGTAGGTAATCAAATTGACTGTCTTGATTGGCCCAGACGAGGTTGCTGAATTCGTCATAGCCATAAGTAACTTGTCCGGCGGTTAACTCGTTGACCATGCCTTTTAATCGATGATTGACATCCCAATTGTAAACTCTTCTTCGTGTATGACGGTTTTGACTGCTTACTCGATGATTTGTCGGCCTTCCTGTGACATCATATTGCCATTGACTGATGACATCCCCGGGTAAGATTCTCTCAATCTCTTGACCCAGTTCATTGTACTGCATCGCTGCTGTCCACTGTTCTTGATCCGCGCGAGAAGCTGTAATTTGCGAGACATTTCCCATTTTATTACGAGCGACATCGATGTTGGCACCCAGGCTACTCGTAACCTGTGAACGACTGCCTAATTCATCATAACTACTCGCAATCCACTGGTCATTCTGCCATTCCTTGATCACTTGTCCAGAGGGGTCTCGCTCGAGCTTTACGGTCATATGCTCATTAGCAGTCTCGAGTAACGAACCATTCTTGTCATAGCCAAACGTTTCCCAAGTGCCATCATAATAATCAGCTCGAATGACATTCCCTAGACCGTTATGTTGATACGCTGTCCAACGATCACCCGGACGATGAATTTTCTGAACCAATCCTGCCTGACTTCGTTCATACGTTTTGGTCAGCTCATCAAAGCCGATTTCCTTGATGATATTCCCTTTCGTATCCCGTTCAAACTGGTACGCTTCGCCTTTTTCATTGATGACAGCGGTTAACTGTTCTTCTGTATCAAAGGTGAAGTTGACGTTCTTCCCACCTTGTTCTCGAGAGGTCAAGCTGCCAAGAATGGTGTAGGCAAAGGAAACTTGCGTGTGGTTATCTTTCGCAAAAACAACATCGTCATAGGCATCATACCGTAAGCGAACGTCGTTACCATCTGACAGGTTTGCCCGTACAAGCCGATTCAAGTGATCATAATTGAACTTTTCTGTTGCCCCTAACGGATTGGTCGTTGTTGTGCAATTGCCACGACGGTCATACGCCCATGTCGAACTTGTCCCGTCTGGTAATGTCACTTGACGCAAGTTCAGCTCATCATCGTAAGCTAAGTTTACCATATGACCTTGCGCATTCGTGACCGTGTCAATTAAATAATTCTGGTTATAGGAAAATTCCGTTTTCGTGCCATCTTCTAAGACATTCGCTTGTAATGTCCCGTCTTCATTATATAGCCACTGACGACTTCCACCCTCTGCGTTGACTACCTGAATCAGCCTATCCTTCTCATCATATTGTGAGGAGAAGGTACTGCCATCTGCCTGCGTAATCGTCACAGGATTTGCCCACTCATCATAGCTAAATGTCGTCACACGACCCTCTTCATCGACTGCTTGGAGTAATTCAAAGTCCTCGTTATAGTCCGTACTGACTTCACTACCATCTGGATGAACAATTTTCGTACAGAGGTTCTCTTCGTTAAAATAATAAGTACTCTTATTGCCTAAGCTATCGGTAATTTCGTTATAGCCCTCGTAATACGCAAGCTCACCTGCAAGGACATTCCCGTCTCCCCATGTCTTGATCACGCGTGCACCTGTTGTGGGGCCGTCATATCGCCAGAAGAAGGAATTTTTATTGCGATCTGTTTTTTGCACCATTAAGTGATTGTTATAATTTATATGCGTACTTTGCCCTAACGCATCTTGGATTTCTACTAAATCTTGTCCATCATTGTAAATATAACGAACCAAAACTTCACGATTCATCTGCTTACACAAGGCGACTTCTGTCATTCTGCCCACTTCATTGGTCGTCACCTCAAGCACTCTCCCCACACTGTCGGTTACTTGGGCTAAGAAGCCTTTAAGGTTATAGGCAAACTGTATGTGATGGTCTTGTTCATTTTTTACTTCTTTTAAGCGGTATTTCGTTTCGGTTGTTTGCTCAAATACATACATCAATCGTGTATCATGCTCAAACAAATGATACTCCCCACCCATATTGGTCAAGGTCATTCTTTCCCGTTTATTAAAATATGGAAAGTTCATGGGCAAAATTGGAAAGCCTACTGCCCGGCCATCTGTCACCACAATCCCAATCAAGTCTTCTTCTTCAAAAATCTCTAAGGCTAGATCATATGTAAAATGCATACCATGACCTGACAAGCCAACCCGGCTACTATCGCTGTACCAAGCGCGTTCCCATGAAAGAGGGATGGGTCCAGGTAGTTCAAAATCGATGCCTTCATAAATCATACGCCCTGTGATTAAATCAACAGGATCACGTCCTGTTTTACAAAACTTGTCACTTTGCCCTTTTGTACAGTCAGATTTCTTTAAGGTTTTAGGCTTCGTTTTCGTCGGCACGATTTTAGCCATATCTTTCATCTTGTCTACGGTCTTCGAAACAGCTAGCACTTCGTCCATTGATGCGACGACTTTATCTGCGGCGGTTTTCACGCTCTTAGACCCTTTGTTGGCGAGCGTCGTAACTGTATCTAGCGTCGCGGATACTTTCGCATAAGCTACTTTCATCCCTTTGACTACTTTTGCTGCATCAGCTGCCTTATCCGCAACTTTTGCGGTTTTACTGACGGCTTTTGCCGCTTTTTTGACCTGATAGGCCGTTTTTGCCGCATCACCAATACCCGGAATTGTACCGACTAAGTTCATGGCTGCCCCCATGTAATCTCCCCGTGCCAAGCTTAGTCCTGCATTCGCAACATCCGCAATGGCACCAAAACCAGGAATAAACCCAGCGACATCCAATGCTAAACTGATGCCATCTAAAATACTGCTAAATAAGCTTTTCTTCTCTTTCTTCGCCACTACCTTTTGCGGGAAAATTAAGTCAACTTTCTGCGTGGCTTCGATTGCTTCGGCATTTAACTTCGGTGGTTGGCTTTGCTTCTCCGTACCTTCTTGATCAATGAGCGTACTGATTAACTGGGTGTCAGCCGCGAGGATGATATGACTTTTCTCTTGCGCTGATAGTGCAATCCACTCTTCTGCCTCCATGAACAGCTCTTTCATGCCGCTCATTTCGAGTGTTTCATCCGCCGCTATCATGATGGTACTGTCGCTCAGGAACGTCACGCCTTCTCCATCATCCATCTGTACTTCCAATACCCCTTCTACTGCACTAAAGGTAATCTCGCCAACACCTAATGTCATGTCTTTCCCAGCAGTAGTTGCCAATGACTTAACGGTAGAATCCGCCATTTTCTTCGTTGCTTTTTGTTTCCCCTCTGATGTGACTGAATCTACGCGCACCGAGCTGATGATGATGGCCTCTTCTTCCACTGCGCTTAGAAAGTGCAATTGGGCACGTGCACCTATTGGGGGCATTAAATACATGACGCTATTGGCATCTGCAGAATAAGCAAACCAATGCGCTTTTTCTTTCTCTTGCTTGTCATCTATATCTAAATGAATTTTAACGGTGTTTTGCGTGACATCTACTATTTTCCCTGCAAATGCTGCACCAATGAGATCTAAGTTGCGTACCAATCGCTGACGAATACTTTTCTCTGGTTGAGCCGTATAGTGAAACTTCAATACACCGCCATCAAGATAGATTTCCCGAACCGTTATGACATAGGATTTTCCCTTTAATTGTACCAACGTGCCCAACTCATGAGCTTCCGTGCTTTCAAACGCACAAAAAGTATAATCGGCTTCGCTCACATCAGTACCCTCATTTTCAGTAATCAACCGATACGCATCCACATCCATACGTAAGACAGAAGGCAGATCGTCGATGGTTACGCTTTTCCTACTTGGAGGTGTACCCAGCCAAAATTGCGCACCCTTTCCTTTTAGATCAGGAAAAACAACCGCATGCAACTGGGAGGCCATTCTTTTAATGTATTCCCAATCTGTTTCCATATACTGAATCGAAATATGATCAATGGCCTGACCATCAGAAGCATGGTCGATATAATCCCCCTGAGGATAAGCACTCACAATGGTATTTATTAACTCCACATACGTCATCGTCGTATCTTGAAAAGAACGTGAGCGCTTCACAATATCCATATTTGCCGTAAATGAGACAGCCTCAACGGAGACATAATGCACGCCTTGTACTGCCTGCAACTCCGCATTTTCAATTCTTCCCGAGAATAATATGTCTCTTTTTCGTCCGAATTTCACAACAACTTCATCTGTATGACTGACCTGTTGAATATACTGTTGCGCTTGCTCTTCAGCAATCATTCCCGTAAAGTACAATCTCGCGTGGTCACTGCCCCTTTGTTTGATGGTTAGTTTATCTAAATGAATAAGTGGATAAGGCCATACAAGCTCAATATCCTCATAAGTACTAACGATATGTACTTCTTTTTCTTCTGGCGATTTCAATTACTTACCTCCTTTCTCCTCTTTAAAAACCTTGTATCGGTATGTCCAACTCCTCTTGCCCGTCATGAACAATATCGATTTTGCCTCCACCTGCTGAACATTGCGTATGACAACGGTTTAATAACGCTTGCTTCCCTACGACATGGACATTTTCCATCCCTTCCATCCAATCAATGGAACAGACTGGCGTACACGGTTTTTCCAACTGTAAGCAGACGCCAAAGGTTGGGATGTTTTCAGGGTTTCGATCCCCTACATTCATCAAGGCCTTCCCCTTGATATAAACGCCATGATCTTGCGGCAAGTTTAAATAATTTAGATGGCTTCCATGCTCACAGCTCACGATTGCCCCATGTACTACATAACTAAATTGCTCCTGTTCCGCACTTTCTGTTTCTAAATTGTCCACAACCTGAGCCATTCGACATCTTCCTTTCATATCGCTTTGACAACCACTGTTCTACAGTGTTTTGGAACGATTTAATAGCCACATTCTATCGTCTGTCTAGTTTTACTCGTTGCAACTGGATTCCAAGAAAGGGTCGTCGTAACATACTTTCTGCCACCTCTAAATTGACTAGGGTGAAAGATTCCTTTTTGCCGTCGACTTGAAAAATACAATCTAGTTCCACCTTCTTCGGGTCAATCACGAGCTCCTTCATTTGTCCGTCTGGATAATAAGTCGTCTCATCGGAAATACAGTTCTTCTTCGCAATGTCCATAAGCCAATACACGCGCTGTGTCCCTTTCTGCACATCCGTAAACACAATGGCTGTAAAAACTAAGCCATCCTCGTATTTCGCTAACAATTCTTTCAAATCATCCGACACGATGCTTTGAGGTTTGTCCAAATAATCCAAATACAACGCATTCTCTTTCTCTACCACTTCCGCGAATACAGACGAACAGACAAAATCAGCATCGAGGTCTGTCTTCAAAGGAATGATTGGGTTTGTAATACTTTGATCTTGTCGAAGAATAAAATACTCCATCTTTTCCCCCCGTAATCCTCATTTCTGTCTCTCATCACTTTGGTGACCACATCAACACGGTAGCAAAGTTAATGAATCCACTGAATGTCTTCCATCTGATCTGGGCTAAATAGACATTTCTCTTGATCGCGTTTAAAGAAGGTAGCCCCTTTTAAATTGGCATCTGTAAAATTGGCACCTGCAATCTGCGCAAACTCAAACCTTGCATTTTCCAAATTCGCATAGGAAAAGTCTATTTGTTTAAAATGTTTCCGCTGTAATTGTAGGTTTGAGAAGCCTTCAAACGTGTACGATTTATCCGTTCTAACTCGTTTAACTCCCTTTGGAAACTCCGCCACCAACGATTGCTATTTCGCCGCTACACGTTCCCAATCATCCAATTTCCGTCCAGTAATCGGGTCTCTTCCGGTTATCACTTCTACTGCTTCCTTCACGTTCCAAACAACCGGGATGGAGTCTACGACGGCGGAGAGTATTTCTCGCAAATTAGCTTCCGCGCTTTGGTGAAGACTTTGCCACTCTTTTTATTAGCCCACCTTTGTAGTTTCAATACATGTAAAAACGCAAAAAGCACTTGTTGCCTATAATAAATAGACAATCAAGTGCTTTAAGTTCCTATATTTTCGAGGTTTATTAATATCCTCAAGTTTTTATGTTTTTGCGAGTTCCGTGTTTTTTATATTGATAATATGACATCCTTGAGTGGTCCCGTCAAGTACGGTCTTTCACTTGACTGTTTTCACCGGTTGCAGTTCTGAAACGGACTTGACTTTTTTCTGTCTAGGATATTGACGTAGATCCATAGGTAATACCAACGTAATATTGTGATTATATAGCTTCAAATACTGTAATAAATAAAGAGTCCCATTCTTCATAAACCTCCACAGAAATATTTCTAGAAGGAAACCTTTGTTTGAAACTCATAGACCAAAATAATTTTAATATATCACCAAGAACTTGTATTTGTGCTGAATTATTTTCATCTTCATTCACATTGATGTGGAAATAGTCTTTCAATTCATATAGATTCATCATCTTTTCAACAGAACACTTATCTCCTTGACACTCATCGTCCCACTTTTTTAACAACTTCTCACTATAGTTATCCTTAAGTAAAAAGTAATTTTCCACCTCTATAATTTCAGGATAATAGAACTTTGCAAATGCTAGGGCAGTCTGTATGTCAGCCTTAATATTTACATAACTCCTCCAACTAAAATTATTTGGGTTGGCTCTTTTATATTCTATATACTCTTTTATAGTTTCATCAGTAAATAACTCCATAAAATCCCCCTCATTTTATTAAGCTACGATTCATCATAATTAACCTGATAACGCGCAAGCTAAAATCTTATTATTTTCTTGAGTTCGGTATTTCATCTGGATCAACTGGGCGAACCTCATATCCATTTTGGAATTGCTCACCTGTTTTTGGATTAGTATTAAACGTTGGCTCTTCTACATTTGGTCTAGGGATTGAACCATGGTCTTTACCGTCAATTCGGACTTCCTTCACTATCTTTCCATCAGAACCATAAGTTGTGTATTTTGTAATATTCCCGTTTGTATCTCTATCAACTTTTGTAGAATTAGGTGTTCCAGTATCAGCAGGGGCGCTACGACTCTTTTTAGATGTAGATGTGGAATTACCCACCGCCTTATCAACTACTTTTTCCACACGAGAGACAACATCCGACGCCACTTTCTCTGGTACTTTCGGTTTTTCCTCTGATTTCTTTGATTTTGTCGATTTCTTCGCTGCCTTTCCACCACCAGCGACAGCCGAAACTACTTTACCGGTCCGAACTGCCCCTTTGACGACAGCACCGCCAACCATGGCCGCACCTGCTGCTACGCGTTCCCAATCATCCAATTTTCGTCCAGTAATCGGGTCTCCTCCGGTTATCACTTCGACGGCTGCTTTCGCGTTCCCAACGACCGGGATAAAGTCTACGACGGCGGAGAGTGTTTCTTTTAAGTTAGCTCCCGTCAGTGACTTGGCAGCTAATGCCGTTTTCTTGGCAGCTTTTTTCAGGACCTTGCCTGCTTGTTTGAAGAAGCCATCTTTTTCTTTTTTCTTCTTTTTAGACTTTTTAGCCAGTACTGCTTTTTTCATGTTCTTTTTCAGTTTCTTAATTTGTTGCTTTGGCGAAAGGTTGTTCTTGAACGTCCGCGCTTTCGTAAAGACTTTGCCGATCTTTTTCTTAGCCTTCTTCTTAGCCCTCTTCACTTTCTTTTTGGCCTTTTTCTGACTGGCGGCTAGTTGTTTTTTCTTTTTCTTGACCGTTTTTTTGACGGCCTTTTTCGCTACTTTCGCAACCTTCTTAACCGATTGAACGGTCTTTTTAGTTGCCTGTTTCACTTACTTCGCCGCATTCTTGACAAACCCACCGCGGGAATACTGCCAAGAAGACTGCCCGCGGCAGCTAAGTCACTCCATGATACTCAACGGAAACTTTATCAATAGAAAGTTGTACGTTATTCATGCGTTTCCCCCATAGGCAAAACTTTTAACGGATTTGCCGCTTGTATTATAGAAATCAGGGAGTCGGTGGCTAGCCTTTAACACATGACCTTCCCGTTAATAGATTTCCATGCTTACAATATCAGTAGTCGTCTTACTCCATTCATAAGTTGCGACCAAGTCCTTTCACCATATCTATTGTTGTGGTAATGTACATTGTAGCGATTCATTTTGAAAAAACACAAAAAAGCGAAGCTAACAAAAAACAGGTCAATCATGGTGGTATCTGACCATAATCGACCTGTTTAATGTAACGGAATATCGTTATTTAGGTTATAGAATTAAAGACTTAATGTCCGTACAAATGAAATGACGAAATCTTTATACGAGTATTACATAGGTTATATGTGTTATTGGTTGAATGATGGATTCATTCGGCACTGGGTACCCCCTCACCAAAATATCAATTAATTTTTTTTATTATATTGATATAGCCTTGATACGTTTCCTTCTGTTCATCGAACATCCAAACATCTGCTAAATCTATTAAGTTGTTCTTTTCAACATTTTCAATCATTCTATCTAATTTACTCTTATGTGCTGAGAGCACTTCCGAACTAATAGATGACAATTTTTCCATCAATTCCATTGAATCAATATCAGCATAGAAAGGTGTGTTCTGTTCATCAATCCTTTCAATAATTTCAACCGTTGCTAAATCTTTAAAAACATCTTGTCTAATACAACGAATCAAATCAAAGTTTGATAACTCACACAGACATTTCCCAGTAACTTCTAAGTGCCATACAGGTAGTGACATATCAGAATACTGAGTTGCATTTTGTATTACACCTTCATATTCTTCATTAGTCAAAAACTCTTTTAATGTCATTTTTCTATTAATCATATACATTACTCCAATCACTATTTAGGTGGATACACTCCGCCATTGGGGGCAAACATATCTACAATTTTTTTCATCGTAGCGTTTACCTCATTCAACATATAATTGTGGTTTTGGACGTTCCCACGTCTTGCAAGGTTATCCTATCCTGCTAGCCAACAGGGTATATGCTATCTGTTCCGAGTTTTGCCTTCTGGTCCTCCGCACAGAACCTCGCGATACCTGCACTACCAGTCAGCTATACATTTCCGCCACTACGGCATGTTAGGGACTTTCACCCATTAGAGAAAAGCGCTGCCAAGCGCACAAAACCTTGAAAGGCTATAAGCCAGTCAAGGTTAATTTAAAATTATGACTCAAAAGCTGTTCTTTCTGGAAACTCACCACCTTCTCTAATTAAGCAAACGGCCAATCTTTGTGCAGCTCTGTCAAAATAAAACTTAGACAGAATATTTGGGTCTGGTATAACTTCTAACTCAGAAAATTTCCTAGTTAATTTATTTAGCTCAATTTTCCCCATAATATTTTCATTAGGTCCAAATCTGTAGACCACAGTTTCATTATTTTCATATTCTTTTAGTAATAAAACGTACGAAGCCAACTTTACTCCTCCTTAGGTGGATACCACGGACGCCCAGAGTCTACTGTTCTATCATGTGCTGTCCTATAATTCGTTTTGAATATCCCTTCAAATTTTGATTCAAAAAGTTCATGATTCAATAAGTCAATGTCATTCTTTTTATATGTGCCTCTTTGAAGCCTATCCCATGCTTGTGCAATTTCATAATCTGCATCAAAGCGTCCAACACCATGTTCTTTAATATGCTTTTTAGTAAACAAATGCTCTTTTATTCTTTGCACTCTATGTTCAGCCATCCCTGTATTTTTTACAATAGACTGAACATCCATTTTCGATTTTCTAAAAGATTCATACATTTTCTCTGCTTTATCGAGTTGTTTAAGATATTCATCAATAGAAAGTTCTCTACCACCCGTTTGAACTTTACCTTTACCCTTATTAGCATTACCCTCAGAAGGTTTACTCGTCCCCTTACCAATCTTCCCAACCTCCTTAGCCTTTTCCCCGACTTTCGCAAAATCATGTGCATAACCTGCTATTTTGGCGGGTTTATAAAATGTGAATAATGCAGCCTCTACTCTCTCTTCTATTGTTGAATCGGCACTCAGCATGGTTCCTATATCTCCTAAAAAGAAGTCAAACCCCGCCATGGCATAAGGAGCCATTCCATCTGGTGTCCCTGGACCATTCCCACCTACGACTTTTCTCATACCCTCGAACGTGATTGGTTCATTATAATCAGGTAACTTTTGACTACCACTTTTACGGTTCGGATCATCAAAGTCTGTGTTTTGCATATACTTTATTATTTCGGCCTCTTCTGTACTGAACTTTACTGCTAATACCGCTTTCTTTTCAGTCTTTTTGACAGCCTTAATGTTTTTGTTTGCCTGTTTAACAACTGCCTTAGTTTTCATTATGACCTTTTTAGTAAGCAGCACTGCTTTCTTCACGGTCTTTTTCAGTTTCTTGACCAGTTGACTCTTCGACAGATTAGTCATTAGTTTCCGCGCTTTTGTATAAACCTTGCCCATCTTTTTCTTCACTTTTCTTTTGAGCTTTTTGAGGCCTTTTCGAATACTCGCGGTCACTTGTTGTTTCTTTTTTTTGAGGGTATTTTTGGCTGGCTTGGCAACCTTTTTGAGGGTCTTCTTAGCTGTCTCGACGCCCTGTTTGACTTTCTCTGCCGCGTCGCGTACATTACCCACAGCGGGAATGCTACCAAGAAGGCTGGCTGCGGCAGCTAAAAATCCTTTACTTTTCTTCGCTTTAGCCATCGGCGCCACCTGCCAATGGCATCATGCCGGCGACATCGAGTCCAAGCTGAAGCTCGTCAATCTCATCCTCTTCTTCTACACTCGAAACAGAAACGGGGGCTTTAGTTGATCCGTCCATTTCCACAAGCTCGCCTTGAATGTCTGTGCTGCCATCTAACACGAGACTACTGGCGTCACACGTGAAATGAATCGATTCTTCGGCGGTCATTATCAAGCGCTGTTTTCCCGTAAAGTGGAGGTCTTGTTCCGCTTTAAGTACTAACGGCTGTTGGCTGTGAAGTTCGATTCCGTCTTCTTCATGGAGTTTGAGAAAGAGGGTTCCTTCCTTCGCCGTTACGCTGACTTCTTGCCGATCCAACTTCATTTCTTTGCCGTAAGGTGTACCCCAATACGTAATGCCTGGGTCCGCCGTTTTCGGATTGGTCGCGCCCTCTTTTCGCAAAGAATGCCGGACGACCGCCTCTTCCTCCCTGCGATTTAGGAAAGTGAGATGGACCGTATCGCCTAGTTCAGGTGGGCAATACAAACCGCTATGTCCTTCTGCCGTATACAGTGGAGCAAGCGGAAACCACGTGGCCTCTTCCTTTTTTTGTTCGGCATCGATTGCGAGGTGCAGTCGCACCCCTTCCTTCGTCACATCAAGGACGGTTCCTTCTACAGACGTTCCAGTAAGTGTCGGCGCGTACATCCTAGCTTGGCGAATGCCCGCTTCAGCTGTTAGGAGATAGTCATAGGTAAGGATACCTTGTTTCATACGAACAATTGCTGTAGCGACCACGAGCTCCTCGCCCTTTAGGTGCACACGATCACCAAGGTGAAGCCGTTGTTTGGATTGGATGCCATACGTCAACACTTCGTTCTCTACCAAGGGACGAGCCGTATCATTGTGGGCTGTATTCCTATAAGTAGAAAGGTCTTTAGCGAGGGTGTAGGTATGAGCGGGTAGCTCCCCTACTTGTCCCTCAGGCACGCCGAACCATACTTTGGGCGCATCGGCGACAGCTTCTGCTACCAACACCGTCCCGAAATGAGACGCCATGCGCTTGAGAAACTGCCAGTCCGTCTCCTTATATTGTAATACAAAATTCCCCAATTGGGTAGAGCGAGAGGCGCTATCAATCGAGTCCGATCCCGGATAGGTTGCGAGCACCTGCTCAATCAATTCAGTGTACGTCATACGCTTGTTTTGAAAGGAACGAGATGCTCGCTGGATGTCCAAGTGAAACGTATGGGAGATGGCCTCAATTTCGACATAATAGATATCCCTTACCATTCGAATGGCAATTTCCGTCACTAGCCCTTTAAATAAAGGGCGCACTAATTGACCGTCTTTCACTTGATTCAGTTCAATCTGATCCGCACTGCTTGCCAGTGCGATGCAGCTGGCTTTCTTGTCTTCGGGGATAATGCCCGTTAGAAATAATCTTGCATGTTCATTGACGGTTTGAATCAGTTTAAGATCATGTATCGTCTGGACTTCATACGGGGATACGAGCTGTAGCTCGCCGTATCCTACCCCTTCCTCGCACATTTTCACACGGAATCCCTTCTTTCTTCCAAGGAGGATGGATTCGGTTTATTCCTGCCCATCCTCTTCAACTTTTATCGTCCCGCAATAGAGACACATATTGCTAGATTGATTGACTAGGGTAGGGAATTTCTCTACCCATTGATCTGCTTTCCCATCAATCCATGGCATCGTTACGACTGGGGTACAAGGCATCGGTTGTAGAACGCCTTGATTGGCTGCGGTTGCTGCGGCCACCGTTGGATTGGCTAGCGTATGACACTTCCCAAAGGGCTGAATGTTGGTATAAGGCTTATAATCCATGATATTCATCTGTGCCTTGTCTTTCACATAGACACCATGACTAGTAGGCATCGTTAAGATGCTTGTCTGATCACCTTGTGAACACGATACAGTAGCACCCGCGACCACGTAGCTTCGCTGCTCGTCCCCTTTTGTCTGCATTTCACTCGTGTTGGATTGAGGCATAATCCCCCGCCCTTTCTTCATCTTAGATTTCAATCAAAATATCAAGATTTCTTCTTCTTTCTCTTTTCCTTCTTCAAATATTTCTATGAACATAATTTTTTTACTACTATCTTCGAGCTCCCCAATAGAAATTTGTAGTACTTTTGTATTTTCTCCTCCCAATCTATAGAAATAGCCGTTCCATCTTCCCGTAACTGCTTGAGCATCTGAAGCAAGTATCTCTTCCTTATACATTAATTCCCCACTATCGGTAGTAATTGTGTTACCATCACCGCTAATTGTTAACTTTTTTAGAATCGTTGAGTCTGGATTATTAATAATGAGCGTCTTATCTTCTTTTTGAATCTCAATTTCACAATTTCCAATTTTACCAAGTTCAAAATAATTATTTGCTTGTAAAATTAATGTGTATTCCTCTTTCGTCACTCCAAGTTTTTCATCATAGGGTAATACTTCACCATCTTCAAGACCTTCTAGCGCTTCCAAATACCACTCTTGGTTTTCAGCTAAAGATTCCTCTATCGTTTCTGAAATCTGATTCATCTTATCGCTCATATCCGCCGGCAATCCAATAGTCATTATATCCGCTTGATATGTACCTTCTGAAAAAGTACTGAAAAAGCTTGACTTACTACCCGCTTTTTTAGCTACGCCTTCAGCACTTTCCGAACTGTTACCGTTATCCGCTGAGTCAGCCTTCTTCCCCTCATTTACATTAGCGTCTGTACCGCAACCAACTAGTAAAAACAATGCGGAAATCATATAAACCCATTTGCTATTCATCTAACTAACCCCTCATATTCGCTATTATTTTTTCAATTAACAATCATTTTATTAAAACATATTATTCTATCTCTAGTAATTGAACGAATGATTTCCCTGCACTTCGTTCCATCTTCCAGCTGTCTGAACTTTTACTAATCGCACTCCTCGAAACGCACGGCGCAATAGACTTTCAGCTAAGGTAACGTTCACTATAAGATAGTCCTCTCTCAATCCCTCCACCTTAAAAACTGTATAAGGTGCTGCTAACTCTTCCTCAATCACAAGTTTTTTAACCGTGCCATCTGGATGAAATTCGGTTTGTTCAGAAAGACATGCGACAGGAGGTGGGATCATAAGCCAATACAACACTTGGCTCCTCTTTTTTGAATCCATTAATACAACAGATTTCAAAGGCATTCTTGGCGCATATTTCTCAATCAGTTGTTTTAAGGGATTAGATAGGAGCGAGATTGGCTTTTCGATAAAATCAATATAATCGCTCGTTCCCTTCTCCAAAATCGGAAATTGGCGATCCAGATTCTCTAATTCGTCTACCCTTTCCATCGTCAACATCTCTCTTTTGAGAACTTGAGAAATTCCAATTGGCTCTACAACATCAGGAATCCGCTCATCCTGTGTTAGGATAAAATAGTTCATCTTCTGCTCTCCTTTCTTCCCAAAAATCGGTTATTTCCAAATAATGCTGGATTCTTGATGTGGTTCAAGCGTCAGATGTTCCCTTGCTTCTTTAGAAAACATTGCCCCAGTAAGATTCGCTCCTGTAAAGTCAACGCCTTTAATAGTTGCTTCAACAAAACACGCACCCTGGAGGTTTGCCTGCTGAAAATCAGCGCCTTCTAGGTTAGCACCAACGAATCGCACGGGAAGATATCCTGGCATTTCCCAGTGAGTTAGGTCCGGTAGACCGCTTGCTCCTTCTGCTTGTCGAAAGATTGCTCCCTGAAGTTGGCTATAGCTGAAATCCGCTTCATAAATCAAACTAAAACTCAAATCGCTTTCCACTAGTTGACATGCTTTTAAATTAGCGCCGACGAGCATACAGTGACGCATTCGGCTGTAAGATACATTACTCTTTTGAAAAAAAGCGTATCTTAAATCCATTGATTCATAGTTTCCTAAAGATAAATTCAAATCTGAAAACACCTCATAAGGGTACTCATCATCCAATTTTTCGTTGAGCCAAGCTTTTACTTCTTCACTATCTTTTACAGTATGATCTTCAATGTAAACGACTTCACTTACATCCATATATTCTCCTACCCGAATTTCAACGGTAAGTTCCTTTTCAAGCGCCTGATATTCTGGGCATATGATGCTAGCAGGCAAAGCATACCGGGCCAAGCTTATGATGTACTGATGGTAGTGTTTGGCTTCCTTCAGTTTAATTCTTTCGATATCTGATTGGGTAATGACCCCAGTAAACGTTTTGCTTCGTTCATTCAGTTCAGTTATCAATTGATCTAAAAAGCGAAATGCCCAACTCGCATCATAGGTTGCTAGAAAAGGTTGCAGGTCAAAAAACCAAGCTTCATCTGTCCCTTCAATGATGTAGGTATGGTTTCCCTCCAACAATTCTGTACGCAACATCGAAAAAGTAATATGGCCAAGTGGTGCTTTACTCATTTGAGTCTGTTGCTCTTTAATGCTAAAACATATCTTTTTGAAGGACTGTTTAAATTCTTCGGCTAGCTCATCTTTAGACGTTTGAAAAAAGTGCTCCAATGCCAACAGATTTTCTATTCTTCTTTTTTCTACTTCATTTTCGAGAAAATGCTGTAAAACTTCCTCTCTATGCATATCCTGTTCTCCTTCCACACCAATAAAATAACTTATCAGTCGTATAAGCCACTATGGTTGGCATCTTACATCACTCTAGTTTGCCTTCACTTCCTTACCGAAAATTTTGACACTTCCATCCATGATGATTTTACTCTCCTTGCAAGTAAGGCTAATTTCTTCTGCTGCTGACATAAGGATCTTCTTGCCCGAGTTTACTGAAATATCTGCATCAGAAATGATTTTGATTTCTTTTTTGCTGAAAATTTCGATACCATTTTCTTCATTTAATCGAATATAAATATCTCCGTCTTTTGCCGTAATAACAATTTCAGTTGGACTCATCATTAGCTCTTTACCAAAAGCGTTCCGGAAATATTTTATAGTAGGATCATCCAGCTTATTTGTCTCACTACTATCTAAATTCTTACGTATCGAACTACTTGCGATTCCATCCTCTTCCTTATCAGTAGGGAAATACACGTGAACATAATCATCTATTTCTGGCATACAATACCATCCACTATGTCCTTCCGCTGTATACACAGTAGAATATAAGAACCAGTGAGCCTCCCCTTTATCTTGTGTTTCATCAATGTTCAAATGGATCTTCACATGATCCTTCGCTACTTCAATCACCTTTCCTTCAACAGATAGCCCGATGACCGATTCATTATAAGTTTCCCTCTGGTTCATTCCTTCTTTAGATGACAGTGTATAGAGATGTTTTAACAGGCCTTCTTTCATCGAAGTGAGGCCTTCACAGACAAACAAGCTTTCCTCTTTAAAAGACACACAATCCCCAATCTCAAGAACGTGATTAGTTTCTACCTCATAATAGATAAAATCATTTTCCTCAATACCCTGATTTCCATTCTTTGTATAGATAAGATAGTCGGCTATTTTTTTTCTCGTGATATAGTGATAGTCTTCCAGCTTTCCTTTATAGCTTCCCTCTGATACACCAAAATGAAATTTTGGCTTATCAAAAGTTGTTGCCGGAACAAGCCCGGTGTTAAATCGAGAAGCCATTCGTTTTAAAAATTGCCAATCGGTTTCTCGATATTGCATCGTAAAATTGCCAAGAGCAGCTCCTTTAGAGGCTTCGTCAATAATGTCGATTCCAGGATAAGCAGCTCCCACCTGCTGGAATAAGGTAGCATAGGTCATTTCTTTATTTTGAAAGGAGCGATTGTTCCTCTTTACATCCAAGTGATACGTGTGGGAAGCCGCTTCAACTTCGATATAGTAAACGTCTCTAACTGTTTTCACTTCAATAGTTAAAACGATACCTTTAAAAAGAGGAAGAGGATTTCCTTGCTCGTCAAGCTGATTGATTTCCACCACTGTGTTGGATTCCGTCATCTTTACATAGTCATCCTTGACATCCTCAGGTACGATACCTGTAAAATATAGCCTGGCATGATCATTCATTTTTTTCGTTAAGGTAAGCTCCTGCAAGCTCATTAACTTATAGGGAACAACTTGCAAATTGTTATAGGCAATTACAGAGAGACTCATCGACTTGCACCTCCATCTATCTCTTTTGGATATACTTGTAAGGTTTCCATCATCGCTTTTGCGACTGGACGCCAATCATCCATGTCCTCCTCCATACAATTGAACGTACCAATGAGAGCTTTGCCATCCAAAGAAACAAAGAACATCAGATTAAAAATGTCACCATCCAGCGCTGGAGTGATTACTTCTATAAAACCAATATTCTTGTCGTTGATTACCCTATCACCCTGTTCTAGCCATTCAGCTGATGGTTGCGTTTGTTGCAGAATTTCTACCATACTTTCTTGAAACTCCGTGATGCCCGTATCATTAAGCAGATTTTGCGTATGATTGAAGGCAAGATTGATCGTTGTAGAATCATCCGTATAGATAATGGCTGGTCTGCGTTCAGAAGGATATTTTAGCGATGCCAACTCGGGAAGCATTAGTTGAAATAGCTTCGGCATCCTTATTTTCACCTTCCCCTCAAAGAGAGTCTGTTCTATTATTTGAATTTCTTCGCCATTTATGCTGATAAAAGATTGGTGAATATCTATTTCTGCTTGTTCATATTCATCTTGAGAAACTTCTTTTTGCTCCGATATCGGATTATTCTTTTCTTGCATTTCATTCATTAATTTAATAATCTTTTCATCTAAGAATTCCATCTCTCTTCATCATTCCTTTCTTTAGATTATTCAAGTAGATTTTGTAGGTTTTTTAATCAACAATCACTCGCTGAGGTCTACCAATATTAAGCTCCGATCTAGGCCTATTCCCTCCTTTTGCTTCTCGTAAAATACGGCTTAAATACGTATGTATTTTTTCATTTGTATATTCTTGATACCCGATGCCAAGCTTACTGCATAAGTAATAGTAAATTACTTCTCGCTGAATGCGTTCCTGATTTAAGCATTGCAAAGCAAATGAAATATCATATGGGTTAGAAGGTTCGCACCTGAGTAATTCCTTGGCAAAGTATTGCAAAATCAACGGATGGAAAGTACTTGTTTGAAAACCGGCATATTGACAATGGATGTAGTTCACTGTATTGTATTCCGTTGCAAAATCAAGAAAATCTTCATACGTAGAGCGTAATCTTGCCCCTAATTTCAGTTTAAAGCGCCCTAACTCAAGCTCATTTTCTGCGACTTGTACTAAATCATCAAGAATGATTTCTGTCGTAAAGGAAGTAAAGTCATGCTGATCACGCTCCTCTTGAAATCTTATTTTAAGAAGCGTTTCTCTACCTATAGCCTGATATGGGAGTAGGTAGTCCGCATCAAGCATATACACACGACCATCGTGCTTGACCATTCCTTTGGTAATAACAAGGGTGGTTTCCTCAACTAGAATATGACCTCCTACAATGATGCCATCTGAATAATCTTGGAAATAACTATCCGTAACATTGCGTGGATAATCTCTAAGATTCTCGAGCATTTCTCTTTTTAATATTCTCCCTTTTTGAAAATGCGGATATATATTATAAAACAACTTCAGTCCACCCCCCAACACTTTTCCCCTATGACTTCCGTTCCCTACTTCAACCCATCAAAGAAATCCAATTCTGATAAATCTGTTTCAAAAGCAAAAAACTCCTTAGCCCCTAAATACAGCTGTTCATCTCTTCTAGCAACCGGCACGACATGGAAGCCCCAATGATCTTCTCCAGCAAAAACAAAAAACTTAACTTCACCGTTGACGATAGAATCCGTTTCATTTTGAGGGATTTTCTCTTGATACTGCTTCGCAATATTCTCATACAATACTGGCACATAGTTTTCTGCACGGCTCAAATAGATATACTTGTAAGTCGTATTACTTTCACTACCCTGTAGGAAAAATTCAACTTCTGTTACACCCCAAGGTCTTGAAATCGACCCATGAATTTGATCTAGCCTTTCCAGACTACTGATTAAAACCTTCTCCTGCTGATTATGAGTGAAAGCACTCACCGCGTAAGGAACTACCGGAGCATGATTAGTTATGTTTGTTTCGATCATGCCAGCCTTTTTAGCATTCAAGTATCGAATCGCTCCTCTGAGACAAGCAAGCTTCAAGTCTGGAACTTGCCCTATATCTTCAGCTTTCTGTCTAAATTCGATGCTTCGTCCTGGTACAAATTCCTTTAATGCTTCTCTGAAAACATCAATCTTGCACGATTGACCCGTCAGCTTAATAATCGAGTACTCTGTCATCTGTCCTTTCTGATAAAACTCCTCTAGAAACTCTCGGACAATATCATAGATATCAGCCTTGATTAAATGATTAATTTCTTTAATATTAAAGACGACGTTTGGATAATCGTACACGTCTTTAAATTGATGTTCCTCCCACAACGATAGGCACCAACGTTCAACCGCTGTCACATTTAAATCGCTATCCTGCTGAGTTCCACTTTCGGAATAGAATCGATTTCTCAGCATTCCGGTTTTGCTAAAAAATTCCTTTTTCATTTCTTCTGCCATTTCCCACAAAAAATAGTAGTTATTTCTTACGCGTAAATACTCATCACGTGTTCGATTTTCATATTCTCTAAAACGTGTAGGAATAATTTTCTCTGCTTCCAAAAAGGCTGTTTCGAACTGTTCATAAACTGCATCACGTCCGAACTCATCGACATGTCTAAAAATATCTTTACCAGGAATATCAATCAACGAATCAATATCGAAAGTACTTTTCCCGCGACTGTAATAATCAGCAAAGACGATCTTCATGAATTGAAAAATTCGATACGTAATATTATTCCCACCAAAATTTGTATCTCCATTTTCATAGGTTGTGTGAATATCAATCTTATAGGAAATGTTTCCATCCTCTATTCTGAATTTACATGATGATAGATCCGTCGTTCCCCCGCCACAATCAATGACAAGTGCCTTGTACTCCTCACCATCCATAAAACTATTGTTCTCTATTTGATTGGCAATGGTATTATAGAGTACAGCCATTCCTTCATCGAGTGCATACTCGGACTCAATCTCATATTCAGGTAAAATAGCGTGAAACATGTCTATGAACTGTGTTTTAAGCTTTACAGGACTGGAAATATGCAGGTGTTTGAAACGGCATTTAAACTGGTGTTCTGCCATACGTATGATATAAAGGATAAATTCCCTTAAAATTTGGGTTCTTGGCACTCCTGCTGTATTTCCTTGTCCATCCATTATTTCTTCGTTCTTAGTATAATTATTCACCCATCTTTTTATCCCTTGAAAATTAGTAGCAAGGCTCGTGTACCCAGTCTTTTTCATAACCTGCAGAGCATCATAGCCAAAAAGATAGCCAATCTTATCGGGATTGAAGCAATCTGCCACACTAATTATAGTAGGGACCACCTCTATCCATTCATCTTGATGGGCTCGATTAGGAAAAGTAACAAAGTTAATGCTGTTTAACCGAATCCTTTGATTTAATAAATCGTGACTGCAAGGAGATGATACGTATTCACTATCTAAATAAGCACCAGCCGTTGTATTAGTCGTCCCAAAGTCAATTGCAAGAATTGCATTCGTTGTTTCAAGCTGTTTTATTTCCAAGTCTGGAATCGGGATTTTATAGTAATGAAGATTAATAGGAGGGAGCTGTTTTTCTTGATAGTATGTCTTATAAATATACTCCGAATCCTGTTTTTTTAAGAATATAAAACTATAGTTTTTATTTTTCGTATCCCTTATCCCAATTTCTTTTTCAGCCGAAAAGTAATAACGATTCTGCTGCTGAAAATCTCTTACTAAATTGAAAATCCCACATAACTCCAGATAATCATTGACCAATAATACATTTGACTCTACGAGACGTCCACCAGTCTCAACAAGATATTTGTCCAACTCATCAATATTCATACCTGAGTAAATGCTCATCTTGGCGGGAATTTTTATTTCACCGCTGTCTGAAAGCAATGTGTTCAAGTAGTTTTGAATTGCTTCTTCTACTCGCTCGAAGCCGCCTTCTTTCTTTTCCTTGATAAGTAAACTATCCTCAGTCCCACGATACTTTAAAATTGTTTGAATTAAACTTTCCCGATCAAGAGGGTTAATAAGCCCTGTGACAAGTCTCTCCTTATGGCAAATGTTTCTAAGCTCGAAGGTTGTCATCTCCACTAATTCTTCACGCGTATAGTTTACGAGTCTTTTTTCTATTGTTTTTTTGTTAGAATGTAGTTTGTATGAATAAACATTCATCCACTTTCCCCCCTGCCTGTCCATATATGCTCAATAAAGTGCAATCCGGTCCAGTTTCATTGTCTCCTCCACATCGATGATGCCAAAATGTTGTTTCCAGTAAATCTCTGTTTGAAATCGAATAGGAAGGAAAATTTCTAGAATCAGGTCCACTTTTGACTGAGTAATCTCAGATTCCTCTTGTCCAATATAAATAAGCAACTCATCCTTCACATCACATTTGAGATAAATAATACAGTCCTTAAACAGTTTTCTCATCGTATCTTTCAACAAGTAAATTTCTTCACCTGTTTGATATAATCTTAAAATATTAGTAGCAATCCTCTCTTTCTCCTCTTTTGTAAACCATTTCATTTTATCCTTTACGCTGTAACCAAACGTTTCAGCCTCAATATCTTTCAATATGAATTTCAGGTAATACTCTCGTTTATTCATCCCTTGTACGAGGTCAATATCCGCTAGAAAGTGAAGTACAAGATCAAAAAAAATGTTCTTAAACTCCACTTCTCCCTCGTCTTCTGGAGGAAATAGATCTTTAAAAATTTCGTAGTATCGGTAATATGGATTAACCTCGACTTTTTTTTCTACAGACTTTACATTAATCACTTCATTGCTTAATTCCATGTAAGGAGAGTAAGAAGTTGCTAAAATAAATTGAATATCTTTTTTATACAATCCGACGTTTTCGGCTTTTATTAACAAGTCCCAAATATAATTCATACCCAAGTTCCTTCACATTGGTACTCTAAAAAATACCGTTGAATTTCCGAAACAAGAAAACTCAAAATATCATTCGATATAAAACTTTGTTCTCCTCGATTTCTAAATAGCAATAGCATGACTTTCTTATTGCTTTCATCACTGATATAATCACTAATGAAAGGATTTATGGGATAGCTAATCCTTTTTCCTTGTAACTTATCTTTTATTTGTACGTCCACTAATTCAACAGATTTAGAGATTTCAAAGGAATTAACCATTCGAATGATTTCTCCCTTCGTTTTCACAATTAGGGCCTGCTTATTCACATATTTGTTTATAAAACGATTGATTCTCCGATTCGACAAAAGCTCGTATTCTAAGCTGCCTACCTTTTCTTTTTCAAACTTTGTAATTTTAAGTAAATTCCATACCCCTGACTTTTCCTGAGGGGAGACAATCGTCACCTCATTTTCCGACCGCTTAATGTAGCGAATACTCTTCTCATCTACGTCAATAAGATATCCATGTTTAATTCCTGTCTTTCGAGTCGAAAGAACATGCTCATAATTCACTTTATCTATTGCCGGAATCGGAAATCCTATATTTTTCATTTGAAGTTTTTCAATATTCCATAATGGAATTAGATCCAGCTTTTTTTTATCTTCAAATTCCTCTAAGTCAAAAGTAAGTTCAATAATTTCTTCTTCTTCTTTAAATTGCGGACAATGCGTCAGCATCACATCACAAAATTTATAAGCAAAGGGATTGTTAATTGTTTTCCAAGGCAGACCATTGATTTGAAATATATGGTATAATTTTTCAATTTCCTGTATATACGTTTTGTTTTGCTGTAGACTCACCTTAATATCATAGTGTCCATTAGTCGTGCGCAGATGCCCAGCGAAATACCTTTGCTTATTAAGTAAAGCTCTAATTTCGGAAGAATCAGACTCCAAAAATAGTGTAAAAAGGTTAACCGCTTCCTTTTTCTTTAGTGACTCGAGCATTTCCTCACTATTATATGTCTTTTTTTCCAGATCAGATGGAATCATCGGATATAAACATTCATGAATCGGATCAATGTCCTCCTTTGTACACAAAGTGACATAGATATCATGCTTATCCTCCCAATCTTCTATTTCATTAAATACTCGTTCTTCTAATTTCCTATTCATTTCTTCCTGGTATTCCACCAGATTTACAAGAACTCCACTAACAATCTCTTTTAGCAATTGGCGTTGTTCAAGATTCTCTATCCTACGCAATCTATCTAACACAATATCTTTCATCGTTGTGATACCTCCCCCTACGTTCCATCATCTGAAAGCTGATTTTCTTCCACCGGTTCAGTAGCCGGCGCGAAAGTCGGTGTAGTATCCGGTGCAATAACTGGTGCAATAGGCGGTGCGACAGGTTCTATACGAGGTGGTGGGTTTAACTTGTCCTTTGCATTCATTATCTTACGTTCAATACTTAAAACCTTTGCAAGTAAATCTGTCTCCTGAAAGATTTCCTGTGCAAGTGTATAGGAATCAATTGCCTTAGCGAAATCCTGTCTATCATAACTTCGATCCCCATTTTTCTCTAAAATTTCCGCTTTCAATTCCTGCTGCTCTTTCTTTAATTCGGCTATTTTTTCTTCGGCTTCTTCCATTTTAAGTTTTATATTACTTTCCCCGCTATAAGATATATCAAGAGCCTTCTTTCGAGCTTTTTTATAGATACTAAGCGCTCCATTATAATCCTCTGCTTCAAAACGAAAGTCCCCTTCTTTGACAGATTCTCCGATTTGAACAACCGCATCCATATTCGTAATCCTTTGTTCGATTACCTCTGTACCAAAATCTCGAATTAGTTTTCCTTCCCCTTTAGCTTTCTCATATTTACTCACAGACTCAGAAAAGTTTTCTTCTTTAGCTTCTTTATCCCCGTCGATAATCAACTGGCTTATTCTCAATTTTTTCGCTAGCAAATTTCTATGTATTGGATTTTTCGCCTTTTTGGCTGCATTTCTGCCTTCACTATATTCCTTTAAGGCACCTTCATAGTTTCCATCTTGAAAATAGAGATTTCCTGTTTTCTCATGGTCAAACATTTCAGCAGTAACTTCAGCTATCTTTTTAGCTTCTTTAACTTTGTAATAAATAGTACTTCCACCTATCAATAAGACTAAGAACAAGGAAACTGCAATTATTTTGATATACTTCAATTTTTTCTTCTTATTTTCTTGATAGATCTTATCAGCAAAAATAGAAACCATCGTGTAGTTATTTATAATTCTTTTTTGCCTACTTAAGAGAACCTCTTCTAATATATCCGTATATTGCTCTGATTCTTTTATCCCCTCTAAAGCATCCGCCATTTCAATTTCACTTACTTCTTCCCATATTCCAGAGGTACAAAGTAATAGCACGTCACCATCCATAAGCTTTAACTTCTTTGAGACAAAGGGTTGAAAATCGTTTGGTTTCCCAAGATAATTAAAGAGGTTATTTCTCTCCTCATGGCGATTTATATCCACGGAAAAACCAAATTTATCTGCTAATCCCTGTGCCAGACTTTGGTCATTGCTTTTATAAAATAGCCTTCCATTTCTAAATTGATAAAATCTAGAGTTGCCCGCAACAGCACAAATCATTCTAGAATAATCTGATACAACCATTACGATACTTGCTTTTAACCTTACCCTTAAACTTTGTACTTGTAATATCTCTTGGGCATTTTTTATATATTTCTTAATTCTCAATCTTGACATGGACGGCTTTTCTATAAATTTTTCTAATATACCCTTTACAGCTAACTCAGCACTTTTGACTTCTTGATCTGAGTCTAATCCTTTAACGACAACCCAGCAGGCTACATCATCAAGCTCCATATAAGCAAAGTAATCTTTATTCTGAATAAAAGAACCTGCTTCGGATGAAAAGCTTGTTTTGAACTCACTATTATCCTTCCTCATTACTATCCTCCTTGCTCCTTAACACAACATTTAATCTACACCTTAGGCCTACACACTATTTCTCTTAAGAATCACAATGGTTGCATTGTCTTGATTCTTCAGACGTTTTCTTTCAACAACATCAATAATTTGTTGAGCTATATCGTAAGGAGGTAAATTACGAGAGAGAATTTTTTCCATTTCTACTTCAGTTATACTGTTATAGACACCATCACTATACAAACAAACCTTATCCCCTTTGTTCAACTTGATTGGTTCTCTTCCAATCTCCATATTTTTAAATCCCTCATACCCTACATAATTTATCAATCTTTTTTTCATCGGGTTTTCTTGGACTTCTACTTTACTGATTTCTCCCGCTAAATAGCGTTCCTTAAGTACGGATTCAAAAATATGCTTTTGATTGACAGCAATAAACTCTCCTTTCCTAAAGATAGTAATTATGCTATCCCCCACAGCTCCCCAATGAAGATACCCTCGTTCATCAATGATAATGGCAACTAATGTTGTTCCACCGCTGGAACCTTTGAGATTTTGAATAATAGTATTATTACTTAGTAATGCGGTTTTTCTAAAAAAAGATTCTATATTATCTAATTTATCTACTTGTAAAAACGCACGTATAAATGTAGTGACAACAACCGTGCTTGCCATTCTTCCATTTGTTAATCCACTAATACCATCAGCTAAAACCGCAATCGTTCCATTTGTACTAGAAGCTGTAGAGAAGTAATCGTCCTGCTCTTTTCGTCTTCCTATGGTCTGTCCATTTCCTATCTCAATAGTTACCTTTCCCTCACTATTAGTCAGGATTCTCCTAACATAGACTAACATTAAAAGTGCAAGTATAAATCCGAGTACAATTATGTATGGTACCAATCCTTGTTCATTCATCTCCTCATCATTCCTCGCTCTGGTTGTTTTCCCATTCAAAGTGAACACCACATAAAGGAATAAAGAGAAACTTGCTTCTACCCAACTGAATAATATCGTATGCTGCTAATTCAGTCGGAGTATAGACTGCCTCATTATTAAGATAGGCTAACCCTGACGCATCTCCAGGTAATAGGAAAAAATTCCTTTTTTTATGATCATAGACAATGACAGCGTGGTTTCGTTTGGAAATGGTATTGTCACCGATAATTCGAATATGCATTTCCTCTGCTCTTCCAATAAAATTTTTCTCAGATAAGATTCTGTAGTCGCGACCCATTTGTGAACCCTCTATACAAACTAACCAACCCGTGACAGGGTCAATCCCTTCAACTTCTCCAAAGTATGGCATCGTTTTATCATCTTCTTCGACTCCCATGATTGGTTGACTGCTTGACTTTGAAACTTGTTCAACAATAACATTACAATAAGGACAAACATTCCCATGCCTTCTCGAACTAAACATGTGGCCGTTTGCACATCTAGTCAAACTCATTTTCTTCATTCCTCCGTTTATGTTTCGAATCAAGGGTATTTTTATTTTACTAATATTCGTGTATTCGCTATGTATAGGATATCTCCTGTATTTATTCTATAAGGGCTTTCATGTCTTAATTTACTTTTAACACGTCTTTCCGATTTTTTCACACCTGTTCCATTAATAGAGTCAATATCTTCAATGTACCATACACCTGATACACAATTTAATACAGCATGTTCATTATTAATTAGTGACTCATACTCAGTATCAGACAAATCTATATCAACCTCTCTATCACTTGAGCCTTTTCCCACAAGTAGAGAGGTTTCTCCTTGTACTAACCATTCCTTTATTTTTTCTCCGTCTTCTTTTATAAGGATTAACTTCATAATTTCCGAGCCAATATCCTCCTTAACCGAACCTTTAAACTCATATTTTATTAATGCATAATTTATCGCTACTACACCTAAAAGTAATCCAACTAAGACTCTCAATAGAATAATTTCATTAATGAAAAATACGTACATCAGTGCTAATAATCCAATCATAATGATTAGCGTATCAATAACTTCTATACTAATTTGATTATTGTTATTTCCCTTCATCTCATGTGAATTATTATCAAAAAACTTGTTTGTTTCAGACATGATCTCATCTCCTTACGTCTGATAATATCCAAAACAAGTACTCAAAAAAAGATAGTAATTATAACTAATAAGATACTAAAAAAACTACGGCTCAAGGTAGTAGATTCGTAATTTTTCTCCTTACCTTTTAAAGAATTTTTCAAATAGGTCTGTTGTATCAATAGGATTCTTCTTTTCGGAATTCTTTTTAGTAGTCGACATTTCTTTTGTCTTAGGATTGAAACCAAAAAAGTGTTCAAAGTTTTCTTCTAAATCACTCATATTAAACTCTTGTTTTTTTACTTTAGTCTGTTCCTTCTGTTGAGTAAAACTACCACCTGAGTCGGCTTGACTATACCTTGCCTCTTTCATTTGAGAATCATAGGTCTGCCTTGAAGAAGTGTCTTTCAACATGTTATAGGCTTCTTGTACTTCTATAAAAATTGTTTCTGATGCCTTACTTCCGTCATTTACATCTGGATGATGCTTTTTTGATAAATTCCTGAATGCATTTTTTATTTCTTGTTGAGAGGCATTCCTATCTACTCCCAATATTTTATAGTAATTTTTCATTGTTTTTTCATCCCTATTATTTAGCTTTACTCAATATCATATAAGGGACTTTAAAGTCCCTTATATGGTTTAAACTACAAAAAACACATCATGTTATTAGACTGAGTAGCCGCCCTCAATTTTTGCTAAATCTGTTTTGTCTTTTTTCTGTTTAAGAAAAAGATGAAATTCTCCAATTCCTTCAGTGTCACCAAACTTTTCGGTATAATCGACAACGAATGCATTTGGAAAATGAATTTTCCTTACAACTTGTTCAGCAGAGATGACCTCTAACGTTACTTTTCGGTAGCAGTCAGACTTTTCGGCCGGTACTAACGACCACAATCCCAACTTCATCGTGTCATCAGAATTATCTCCATCTGTTGCGGTAAGTATTTTCCCTCTTATTTTCAGGGTAGCTCCTACATCTGTTGATCTAGCATTGGAATCATTTGGTGTATCGGTTTCATACTCCACAGCAATAATACTTTCCAATCCTAGTTCGATTGTTTCTGATCCTTCTACTTTCAATTCAAATCCCATACAAATAGCCTCCTAGAAAATTCATATTGTGTTCCAGAAAACTTTTACGTTTTCCAGATTTATATTAAAAGATTCGTTGTTAAAACGAATCTTTAACATACCCTTGTAAAATACTTTTTATTAATATGGCTCACTCATGCCATTTCGTAATGGTTAGTTATAAGCATTTTTATGCTTTTATTGCACTCGTTCCCTTGGTTATCATAACCTCAAGATTTTTTACATTTCCATTGAAAACAAGGTCTATTTGACATAAGCTACTCTTCTCATCGACGATGTAGCCAATGTCGTCACCATCTTGAATAATAGAATTGATAAAACCTTTTTCGTTAAGCCACTTACTTTTTTGACTACTTGGGTTGTTACTGAAGAACTTAACAATATTGTCATATTTAAAATCACCAGATTGAAATCTCAGGATCCTTTCTATATACGTACTTACCTGCGTTTTGTAGATAGAATCAAACCCATCTTCCTCCATCGCTAAGCTTCTCGCTTTATAGACTGTGATTCGCTTAATGTCTGTATCCTGTAATTGAGCATTTTCTGAGGAAAAGACAAAACCGAAATTTCTTCTATTTATTGCATCTTTAATATTATTTGTAAAACCAGATATTTCTTTAGCCATTGTTGTTACAGCTCTAAGCGAGTTATCCCCAGCCTCTATGTCAAAACGCACCCCAGGATAATCCCTTTTAACACTCCGAAATGATTCCTTCAAGTACTCTGGGCATTGATAAGCGGCAACAATACCCGCCGCTACGTAACTAGCACCTACATATACCCCTTCAATCCATAGCTTTAAGATATCCTCTTTTTCCTTGGAAAGTCGTGCTCCATTTTCTGTACTCAGCATTCTCGTGTCAATGACAACACCTGACTTATCTTTTGGAATAATCGTGAAATTCGGGATACAAGGAATTGCAAACTCGCTAAATTCTTTTCTTAGTAGGACCGAACATTTATCAATGAAACGGTCTATCCCTGCTGTAGCGATACCGTTAAATGTTGTTTCTTCTTCAGTCATAAAGCTAAAAAACAATTGTATTTTATAGTCTTTCACGGTATCAAGTAACATTGACAGAGACTCCATAGTGTTTCCATCCTGCTTAGAAATCTTTTCATTCCCTTTAAAACGTTCTCTGCTCACTTTTAATTTACCAACAGACTCCAATTCTAAAGAAGGAACAATACCAAACCAAACAGTGTCTGTAAAATCATTTTTCGAGTTTACAGTATTTAGATACGTGCTTAACTTCGGTATGTTATTACTTTTGACCAACATATCTAGCTTCGTATTCGTGACAAGAAGAGACGGTTGCATTCCTTTGTTTTTTGTAGCATATTGGTCAAAAAACATTTTTACACCTAACAGCTTTTCAACTAGCGGTTTTACTGTTTTTACAAATTCATCTTTTGCATCCTTATAGAATTCTAAGTATGTATTGTAATTCTGTACTTCTGTTTTAATATCAATATCAGTTTTCACTGTTGGTAAAGGCGAAAAGGTTCTGATCACAAGGTTCTTCACATAAGCAGAAGGGGATTCCGTAATAGATTCGTAATCTTCTTCAAAAACAGTGCTTAGTTCATGGTTATTATTCTCATCTATAACCATAAGTTCGGTATTGCTATTTTGAGGCGCCTCGACAATTTTCAATTCACCAACTTCTCCAATGGTAAGCATACCAATTTGAATTTTTTCTGATTCATTTGATTCCTGGTTACTTCCTAGGAGAAGCCTTGTCTTAATATCTTCAATGGCCAATGGCAGCATTGCCATTACATTGTTGTAGTTTCTGCTTGCCACTTCGAACATCGTATTAAGCTTATCCCCCGTATCAAGCTTTTTTGGGTCCCCTTCATCTAACTGATCATACTCGCCATATAAATAGTGGATTTCTTTTCTAACCTGGCGAATATCATCCATAACTTTCTTTGGAGATATCATATCCAAAAGATTTTCAAACTTAAAGTCCACATTTGTTGTGCCTTGACTTCTCTTCGTATCAATTAAAGTAAACAGCATTTTTAAAAAATCATTATTTTGATCGACAGGAATTTCAGAAATACAGTCCTCTTGGATTCCTTCTGGTTTTTTCAATGTATACATCACTTTTTGATTTGCAGCATTGTAAAAGGAATATACTGTCGGAGAAAATTTGTCTAAAAATTCATCAAAACTTTTTACGAGAAGATGTTCATTAATCTCCTTAATCTTCTCATCACTAAGACTGTCAATCCCTTTAACATCACCAACAAGCGTAAGGATATCTAGTTTTTCTGGATTGATTTCTTCAAAGAGCATCGTTCTGTTTGTTTGACTAATAATATCCACAAGTTCGGCAGTCAAATACTATAAACCTTTAGACTTATAGTATCCTACAGCCACCCCTCCCTTTTATAACTATTTTGAATAAATATGGAAATAAATGAAAAGCTAATATTCATGTAATAAACCCTACAACTCATACATTAATTTACTTATAATTTCCTGTCAATCTATTTCCGGGAAAAATCACCATTTTAGGATTTTAGTCGGGTTATCACAATTAGATAAACAGTCTTTATTAGATAAACAGTCTTTTAGGATTATAAATTTAAAAATAATACTAAACATAATTACTTTTCTGAACCTTTAAAACTAGTGTTCGTCAATTTGTACAGTATATTTTTTCAGTGGTAGTTATTTCTATTCTTTTAATTTTGAAAGACAAAGTATTGCTATTTACTATTCCGATTTAATCTTTTCATCCATTTTTCCATTTTTATTATAACGGATTCTAGTAAAATAGAGATTGTGAAAAAGTGTAGTGAAAAGCATCTCTTACTAGGTTGTATCGCAAGGCCCCACATAATGATGCCGGACATTATAGGACTTACTTTCGGGTTATGTTTTCTTACACTTTCCATCCTGTCCTCTATTATTCGTTTCGATATATCTAATGGAGCGACACCACTAAGTGAATAGTAAAAAGTAGCCGCCAAGCTATAGATATCAGAGGATACCCCTTGTTTTGAACTCGCAGAATAAAGCTCCAATGGTGAATAGCCAGAAGTAGTAAATATCGTATGGCCCTCAACTTTTTTATAATAAACGGCTGAACCAAAATCAAGAATCCGAGGGTTCCCTTCGTTATCTATCATGATATTACTGGGTTTTATATCCCGATGAATAATACCCTTTTTGTGAATATAACCGACGGCTTCTATTAAAGGAATCAAGGTTTTATAAAAAAAATCGGAACTATAATCCCATTGGTTTTCTTTAATATATTGATCAAGAAGCTTACCTTCACAGTACGCCATTATAATATAAGCCGAGCCATTTTCTTCGAAGTGATCGTGGTATTGTACAATATTTCCATGAGTTAGTTCTTTTAGGACGAGGGCTTCATCTAGAAAAATCTGCATCCAATCTGCATACTTCTTTTTGGTTGAGGGCAATCGGCTAATAATAGTTTGATGATCCAAATCGCGCAAAGCGAGTTTTCTTGGAAAATATTCTTTAATGACCTGAGTTTCCTTCGTCTTTATGTTTTCTCCTATGTAAACAATCGACAATTCACTTCTCGAAATGACTTTATTTACTTTATATATATTTTTCAGTAAAGTATTTTCTTTTAGACTAATCCCATCTTGAATGGTAACCATTGGATTTCCTCCTTCACATCTTTTTATAGCCATAATACACTATTTTTGTAATTTAAATAGCTACTTTACTCAAAATCGAGTTTCTTCTAATCCATGAATCAAAGTTCCTCATAACGTAAACCGACTGCTACTACCGCTCGGGACTTGTCTCCTTTAGACTCTATCCATGCTAGACGCACAAAAAAAAAGCCGATTAATCCTACAAAGGATCCATCGGCTTTTAAAAGTAACTTGTGTCACGTCTGTTGATTAACCATTTACTTGCATAAAACACTTGGGAGAAGGACTTGGGGAAACCTACATTTTCACTGGACTATTTCCGGTTCGCTTTCGGCAACATATTCGCTAATTCCTCAGCAATGCCAGCCTCCGCCCTCGACACAAGGTTTGATTTTTAGGGAGCTATACATTAAGCCATTTTAAGTAAACGGCAAAAACTGTTTTTTCCTCTTCACTTATGACTTTTATTTCCCCATCGTGCATGTCGACTATACTTTTGGCAATAGCAAGCCCCAATCCAGAACTATCAGAATGTAAGCCCCGTGATTTATCGACCTGATAAAACCTTTCGAAAATATGAGGTAGATCCATCGCTCGGATTGGCTCCCCGTAACTTGTCACTTCTACTACAATATCATCATCTTTCACATAAGCAGAAATATCGATTTGTTTTTTCTTTGTTCCATACTTTAAAGCATTCGACAACAAGTTCTCAAAAACCCGTATTAAAAGATTTCCATCTGCTTCTATAATAAGTGCTTCAGAACTATACGTCTCTTTACAAACAAACTGCATTTGCTCAAACTGTATTCGATAATGCTCGGCAAGTTGACCTAGCATTTCCTTTATATTAAGTGGTACCTTCTCTACTGTAAGCTGATGATTTTGTACGCGCGTATATTCAAATAAATCCTGAATCAACCTATGCAGTTTCGTAGATTTCTCATAAGCAATATCGATATAATACCTAAGTTCTACTTCATCTTTATAGTTGTCTTCTATAATAAGCGCCAAATAACCAAGTATAGATGTTAAAGGCGTGCGAAGGTCGTGAGAGACATTGGTAATAAGATCATTTTTTGTTTTCTGAGCACTGCGTTCTTCCTCTATTACTGTATCCATCTTATTGATAATCATATTGATGCTTTCTGTTAATCGCACTAAATTTTTATCTCGATAGACAGGTATAACTCTTTTTTCTGGGTTGATTACATACTTTTTCGTATCTGCAATAAGTTGATTGAGATCTTTTAAAAACACTCTTCTTTTCTCATGTTTATAAAATAGAAAGAAATAAAACATTGCCAACAATATAAAGCATAACTGTTTAAGGAAGAATGGCCAAGGGGAATCAAGGACATTAAAAACTCTTCTTTTACCAATCAAATTAATGAACTCCATTACCATTCCACTGCCGACAGTTGATTGGATAACATAACCTATAACTGCATTAATTAGTATACTCAAAGAAGCTGCTGACAGGATTGTAGCTAGTATGACCCCCATGAAAAGCCTCCACCTTGAGACAGACCTGACCTCAATTACCCACGCTTTAATAGTCAATTTTATAACCAACTCCCCAAACAGTCACAATCATTTTTTCTCCATTTAATGCTTTATCAAGTTTTGCCCTTAAATTGCTTATATGAACCATAACCGTTTTGCTTTGATAGATTTCCTGCTCATTCCATACCAGCTGGAAGATATCTTCAGAACTAAAAACCCGTCCAGGTTTGCTACAAAGTAAGCATAGAATATCAAATTCAATCGCTGTCAGGCTTAATGGAATTCCGGCAATACTGACTGTATGTTTTTGTTTATTTATTTCTAAAGGCCCTACATGTAATCCTTCTTGAGATATACCCGAAGTACTTTGTGAAAAACCTGATCGCCGAAGTAATGCCTTCACTCGTGCAATTAGCTCCAAAGGATTAAATGGTTTAACAAGGTAATCATCAGCACCCATCGCGAGACCATAAATCTTGTCCATATCCTCTGCTTTAGCACTTAACATTAAGATTGGAACAGTTTGATTACCCTGACGAATTTCACGGCAAACCACAATTCCATCCTTTTTCGGCATCATGACATCTAGAATAATCAAATCAGCCGGAATATTTGACAGTATTTTCAAACCTTCTTCCCCATCATGAGCTAAATGAACCTCGTAATGTTCCATTTCCAAATAAATTCGTAGCAAATTCGTAATATCTTTATCATCATCTAGTACTAAAATAACTGCCCCCATAAGCTATCACCGCCTCTTCATTCTGAAATCTCATTTCATTATAAACATAGTTCCACGCAAATAACTATAGACAACACATTCAATCCATTCTCCTATGCAAATCTTTAGAAATTCTTTAGCTTTTCTTTCTTCTTTATTAATTTCTGCTCGTTACAATGTGGTTATGTTGATAAATACTACAAGAAAAAAGGGGGAGGAAAGAAAATGAATGGTCGAAAGTTAAGAGCAAAAGCACGATTATTAATTATTCTTATCGTGTTGCTAGGAGGCTGTTTGGGGGTTTACATATTTAGTCCAAATGTTCAGGACCTTACTAAACCAGCATTTAAGCTCGCTAAACAATCACTAAAGGTCGCTTTACCTTTACAAAATAGCTCTATAATCAAGGGGAACTCAGCAATCTTAATTGATGCATCCACAGGAAATGTAGTAGTAGAGCAGGATGCAGATATTGCGTTTCCTATTGCAAGTATGTCAAAAATAATGACAGAGTATCTCGTACAGGAGCAGATTGAAGACGGGACTATCCATTGGGATGATCAAGTACAGATGACTGAAAGCGCAAATAACATCGATTCTAGAGCATCTAAAATCTATGTCAAACCTAGAGATTTTCTAACAATTCGGGACCTGTATAGCGCGATGGTCATATCTTCTGCAAACAATGCTACAAAAGTTTTAGCAGAGCATATAGCTGGCACAGAAGAAGAATTTGCACGGTTAATGAATGACAAGGCACGAGAAATGGGCTTGTCCGATAAAACTCACTTTGTAAATTCTACCGGATTGCCTAATGCAGATCACACTGAAAACCAAATGACAGCTAAAGATGTCGCACAACTAGCTTATCAATTATTACTGGATTTTCCCGAAGTAGTAGAAACAACCAAACTCACTAAATACAGACTGGCATTCGATGGTACAGTTTTAAGGAATTCAAATTCTATGCTATTTCCCGAAAATCAAGATCTCTATTTTGAACAGGTGGATGGATTAAAAACAGGATTTACGGAGGCTGCTGGCTATTGCTTTACAGGAACAGCAAAACTAGGAGATAAACGGCTCATTTCGGTCGTAATGGGAGCTAAAAGTGATGAAGCCCGTTTTCTTGAGACACATAAGCTATTTTCATTCGGATTCAAGAATTTTTAACCTACATTTCGGATGAAGGAGAATCTGGAGGCTCCCTTTCTATACCGAGTGTCAACGGAAAACGATGGATTTCAATAATCGTAGCGATCTAAATTTTCCCTTAATTAATGAGGAATGAACATCATTAAAAATACAGTAGTAGCCGGAGGTAGGAAATGAAGAAAAAAGTATTTGTGTTATACGGAGGGAAGTCCGCAGAACATCAGGTTTCTTTAGATTCTGCATTAAATGTGATAAATGAATTAAACAAAGATATGTATGATGTTCTCGCCATCTATATTTCTCAAGAAGGAAAATGGAGCCTGCCACATAAAGTTGGCCGAAAAAATTTACAAAGTCATCAACTTATTATGGATACACACGACGATTTACGAATGTCGATTCGCAAATTTTTAAAGGGCGATTTCGATGAAAATAGCATCATATTCCCGATTTTGCACGGAACATTTGGAGAAGATGGAAAATTGCAAGGGTTGTTGGAAATGTTAGATATCCCCTACGTCGGAAATGGTGTTTTGGCTTCATCAGTTGGAATGGACAAAGTGATGTCTAAGAAGGCTTTTGAAGCTCATAGCATTCCACAAGCGCCTTATGTGTACTACAATCGCAATTCTTTTAAAGAAAATGCAAGTACTTACGTAAATGTAATTAACACAGTAATCGGATTTCCGTGTTATGTTAAACCTGCAAATATGGGATCGAGTGTTGGGATTAGTTATTGTCATGACGATTCAGAAATAATGAAAGCCATTTCTACCGCGTTTATATATGATGACAAAATTCTAATTGAAAAAGAAATCATTGGTAAAGAAGTCATTATTGGGATTACAGGAAACCATTCACTTCGTTGTTCACTTGCGGGTGAATGGCAAAGAGAGCAGCAATTCTTCAAATATGACGATAAATATCTGGACGACCACTTAACACCGCAAATACCAGCGATTATTCCAGATGATACCTATCTAAAATTATGCAGTTATGCGAAAGAAGCATTTAAAGCGTTAGATGGCGCAGGACTTATGAGGATTGACTTCTTTGTGACAAAAGATCAAACCATTTATTTAAATGAAGTCAATACATTACCAGGATTCACAAAACACAGCATGTTCCCGATTCTTTTTGAGAGAACGGAAAATCTGTCGTATTCAGGATTATTAGATCGGCTAATTACGTTAGGGTTTAATCAACATCAAAAGAAAAATGACCTGCAATTTAGGAGGGTAGAAGCATGATTAAAAGAGCATTAACTAATGTAACGGACATGCTACATGACAGTTACTTAAAAGGTCATAATGTTGTTATTCATGGCGTATCGATTGATTCTAGAGCTATTTCAAAAGGAAATCTGTTTATCCCACTAATTGGTCCGAATAGCAATGGACATCATTATAGTAAAAGTGCTATTGACAACGGAGCCGTAGCATCACTTTGGAACAAAAACGAGCCTAATCCTCCTACAGACATTCCTTTAATCTTTGTAGAAGATACATTAGCTGCATTGCAACAATTAGCGGGTTCATATAGACAACAATTGCAACAAACTACCTTTATTGGCATTACAGGAAGTAACGGAAAAACCTCTACGAAGGATATTCTTCATAGCATTTTAAGTACAAGTTTTAGAACGCAGAAAACACAGGGCAATTTCAACAATGAAATTGGCGTTCCACTAACTCTTTTACAGCTGTATGAAGATGTAGAAATAGTTGTAGTAGAAATGGGCATGGATCATAAGGGGGACATCGCATTTCTAAGTAAAATGGTCCAACCAGATATTGCTATTATATCCAATATAGGAAATGCACATCTTATTTCATTAGGTTCTCTGGAAAATATTGCAGAAGAAAAAGTGAATATCGTTAGAGGACTTAAGAAGGATGGATTATTATTATTCAATGGTGACCTACCTTTAGTCACCACAAAAGTAAAAAAGCATAAATATAAACACTATTCGTTTGGAATACACGAGAGCAATGATCTTTTTCTTACATCATGTCGACAAACTTCAACCTCGGTTTTGTTTACAATTTCAGATAATCACTTCGAATTTAATTTACCACTCATTGGACAGCATCAAGCGATTAATTGCTTACCTGCCATAATGATTGCAAAAATTTTAAAGATGTCAAATGAACTGATTCAAGTTGGTTTGAGTGAGGTCGAGTTGACCGAACAGCGAAATGAAGTGAAAAAAATTGGCAACATTACAATTATCAATGATACCTACAAGTCAAACCCTGAAAGTGTGCAAGCGGCTCTTGATACACTCGGCTCCTTAACAAGCAGTCATAGAAAATTATTTATTATGGGTGATATGCTGGATATGGGAGATCAGGATATCAAACTTCATAAACAAGTTGGTGAGTATTTGTCACATAAAAAAATTGATACAGTATATGGTTATGGAGAACTCACAAGGTACACAATTGCTTCCGCAAAACAGAATTTCCCCCAAGGAAAAGCAATTCTTTTCACAGAGGAAGCCCGTTTAATTGATGCAATACTCGACTATACGAAAGAACCCTGTATTCTACTGTTTAAAGCATCTAGAACACTTCAATTCGAAAGACTAGTAAAAGTCATAGAAAGGAGAATAACGCGATGAAACCACAATTACAAATGGATATAAATAAAATCAAACACAATGTAAGAGAGTTAGTGAAAAAAGCGAATGACAAAAATATCACAATAACAGGTATCACCAAAGGGGTTTGTGGAAATATCGATTTCGCAACGGCACTTGTTGAAGCAGGCGTCGATTATTTAGCAGACTCACGAATGGAAAACTTGAAAAAAATCAGCTTTCTTGATATAAAAAAAATGCTGCTTCGTTCTCCTAAGATGAGTGAAGTGAACGAAGTTGTTCAATACGCTGACTATAGCCTAAACTCGGAAATCGTAGTGATTGAAGCGTTATCAGAAGCTGCTCTGTCGCAAGATAAAATCCATAATGTAATTCTAATGATCGATGTTGGAGATCTTCGAGAAGGTATTTGGTTTGAAGATGAGCAAATTATCTATCGTACAATCAGTGCTATTTTACAATTAAAAGGTGTTCATTTAGTTGGAATTGGAACTAATCTAACGTGCTTTGGTGGGATTATCCCAACGCAAGAAAACTACGGATTTATTACTCGTCTTGCAGCAACTATACGCCAAACATTTGGTATCGAGTTACCACTGGTTTCAGGTGGAAATTCAAGTAGCCTTCATATGCTCTATGGAGGAGTCATTCCTATAGGTGTTACTAATTTAAGAGTGAATCAGTCAATTTTTTTAGGAACGGAAATTGCTCACGGTCACTATTTGGAGAATTGGGAGTCTGATGTTATACGCTTACAAGCAGAGATCATTGAATTACAGACTAAGCCCTCATTACCTCAAGGTAAAAAAGCTTACATGAATGCTTTCGGAAAACCACTTTCACCAATTGATAAAGGAATTAGAAAGAGAGCCATTCTAGCAATTGGCAGACAAGATATTGATATTAACGGATTAAAAGCGATTGATGAAGGAATTACTGTAGAGGGAGCAAGTAGTGATCATTTGATTGTTGACGTGACAGATAGTAATCAAAGTTATGAAGTCGGTAATAGGGTTAGTTTCCGATTAGTTACCTATGCAAGCGTGCTTTCTGGAATGGCCTCTTCCTATATTGATCATGTGAGTATTCATAAAACAGTATAATGCAATAGATCTAGCGCGTGTCCTAGCAGACTTTTTGGTCATTTGTATTCATTCAGATCCACTGACTCATTACTCTGATACGATTTGCTATTTAAATTATTTAACCCTGGAAAAGGCCTACTCATTACATTTGCTTTATATTTGGTTGGAACGTTAGTCCAATCTTAATTTTTACATATCTATATAAGTTGAACGTATGAATAACTATAGTATAATATACAAAACAGCTCCCTATCAATTGATAGGGAGCTGTTTTTCTTTGTAGCTTCCGGCAAAATTAAAACTTTGTCGGAAGCACTTGGTAATTCCAAACGTATTTCAGGGCTGCCCAACTCCCTTTCAGTCAACAACAATGTAGGTAACTTTAATCGGTCCATGGACGCCTACAATTAGATTCATTTCAATATCTGCACTATTACTTGGGCCAGATATAAAACTTACACATGAGGATACAGCATGTCCCTGTTGAGTTGCTTCATGAATATGTTTAGCTACCTGAGTCATACGTGGTACAAGCGTACTTTTCGGGATGATTGCAATCCATGTTCTAGGTAGCAAACTGATTGAGCGTCCATTATCTTTGTTGTTGAATAGCGTAATCGTTGCTGATTCTGCAAGTGTCATGTCACTAAAGTTTATGCCAATATCGGCACGTTCAGCAAAAACTTGATTTTCTTTTCCTTTAGTCGCATCCCATTCATGGACTTCTCGACCAACTTGCTGCAACTTTTCATAAAAACCATCTAAGCCATAATCCTTATTACGTGGATCTTTGGCAACGATGATAGACTTCCCTTCATATCCAATGATTACTTCTTTCAAAACGTTTGCCAGACCCGCTTTATCTGTCCGTCTAAAATCAGTATGGATGATTGCACATTGCTTTTCGAGCACATCCACCAAATCATCCTGATCAAACCCTTGATACACTTCCAATTGGGGACTTACGCTCCATATCGGACGCTCAACGCCTTCTGTCCGACGCTCTCGACCTAGAGTCGCTGCTAATTTATCCAAAAATGCTTCTTGCTTTTGAATAACCATTACGCATCTCCTCCTTTATCCCTATCCTTAAACCAATCACGGAAACCTTGTCGACTAGGGGCCGGAAAATCACGTATATCCGTCCAGCCTTTCATAGGTCCAGGTCCGTTCTTAATCGTTTCATCCTTCGTCCATGGCTTTAATGCAGGGCGGGCCATCTTCGCACTGATTTTATAAGCCGCAGGTGTAGAGGCCCATTTCGCAAATCCCTTCATCGCAAGTTTTTCTATTTTAGAGGTCTTGTTTTCCTCTACAATAATCTGCCGATGACGTATCAATAATTCATGTAATGGTATTTTCACCGGACACGCTTCTGTACAAGCAGCACATAATGTTGATGCATACGGAAGCTCTTTATGATCTTCATATCCATCAAGCAACGGAGTAATAACTGCGCCAATTGGACCCGGGTAAATAGATCCGTACGCATGTCCACCAACATGCCGATAAACCGGACAAACGTTAATGCATGCCGCACAGCGGATACAATGCAAAGCAGATTGGAATTCAGTTCCCAAAATTTTAGAACGTCCATTATCAACAACTACCAAATGATATTCCTCGGGACCGTCAACTTCGCCTTCTAATCGTGTACCCGTAATAGCGGTGATATAACTTGTCAGTTTTTGTCCGACTGCTGCACGTGTCAGGAGACTAACAAGAACCTCCATTTCTTCCCAAGTGGGTACAATCCGTTCCATACCCATCACAGTGATTTGTGTATCAGGCAAAGAAGTAACGAGTCGAGCATTCCCTTCATTCGTAACAAGGGTTACTGCACCAGACTCCGCTATCGCGAAATTACAACCCGTAATACCGATATCAGCGGATAAAAAATCCTTACGCAATTGCTCACGTGCAAATAAAGCAAGTTCTTCTGGTTTATCGGACTTATCATAGCCTTTTTTCTCAGCAAATGTTTCACGAATTTGTTCTTTATTTTTATGAAGTGCAGGTGTCACGATATGGGAAGGAACATCATCATCTAATTGTAAAATCCATTCCCCAAGATCCGTTTCAACAACTTCTACACCGGCTTCTTGTAGTGCTTTGTTTAAACCGATTTCTTCAGTGACCATCGATTTAGACTTCACTACTTTTTTTCCATTTTTCTTTTTGATGACGTCTTTAATATACTCATTCGCCTCTTCAGCTGTTTCAGCAAAAAAGACATGTCCGCCACGTTTGAATACTTGTTCGCTTAATTGTTGCAAATAGTAATCGATATTTTCTAGTGTGTGTGTCCGGATTTCTTCCCCTAATGTGCGCCAGTCTTCCCAATTACCAAGTTCAGCAGCAGCATTTAAACGGCCACTTTTAAAGCGACCTTGTGCAGAAGACACCGCCTGGCGCATGAAATCATTTTCAACGCCTCTTTGAACACGGTTTTCAAATGAACCACTACTAATTTTTAAACTCATTTGCTATTCCCCCTGCCCGATTAATGTTGATTTAAAATTTCCGTAATATGTGCCACTTTTATGTTTTTACCTTCTCTTGTCATCCGTCCACCAATATTCATCAGACAGGCCATGTCTCCGCCCACTAAGTATTCTGCACCAGTCTCTGTAACATGCCGCGACTTCTCCATGACCATTTCCCCGGAAATAACTGGACTTTTCACAGCGAATGTACCACCAAAACCACAACAATCTTCACCGATTGGAAGCTTGATTAACTCGACACCTTTCACATTTTCTAGCAGTTTTAACGGTGCTTCCTTCACGCCCAAGACACGTGTCATATGGCAGGATGGGTGGTACGTAATTTTGCCAGTAAAGGAGGAACCAACATCGACAACTCCCATAACATCAACAAGAAATTGTGTGATTTCAAATGTTTTTGCAGCGAGCTTATTAGCTTCTTCTTCCCATTTCGGGTCCCCTGCAAATATTTTTGGATATTCTCTTAACATCCCTACACAGGACCCAGAAGGACCCACAACATATTCCGAATCTTTGAATGCCTTCATCATTTGTTTCATTGCTTTTTTTGATTCCTCTAAATAGCCACTGTTATAAGCAGGTTGCCCACAACAAGTCTGTTGTTCTGGGAAATCAACTTCGCAACCAACTCTTTCTAAAATTTCTACAGTGTCTTTTCCAACATTCGAAGCAAAAATATCGCACATACAAGTAATAAATAATGAAACTTTCAACTCTAGCACCTCCAAAGTTTGATAGAACAGGTCATCTGATGACTACTATAGAAAAATGCACTTTAGGAGACTTCAGAAGAAAACACCCAGCTAATCTAAATGAATCAAATATGCCTCGGCGTATTTGTGCCCGGATTTTGAATTGAGCTTACTCAATTGACTCCTTTCAAAATCCGCGGCATCCGCCGGAGGCTTTAACTTTATTCAGCAGGGCTTCGAATCCCCACTGAATTGTCTACACTCATCGTATTCATCTTACTACTTTTTTAAGTGGGAGACTTCTGCTGAATGAAGTTAAATACTATATTTTCTACTTCAACTAAATGATTGAACATACAATTTTGCGCCTCATTAAATTGCTTTCCCTTAATCGCATCAAAAATCAACTGATGCTCTTTTAATAAATTGGCATGTCCCTTTTCTGAATGGAAGATTAGTTTCCGAGCTTCCCTCATAGCTTCCACCATTATATCAGACACACTACCCATTAAATTGATCAGCATTTGATTATGCGTCGCATTAGCAATTGCTAGATGGAATTCTAAATCTGCCTTTTCTCCAAGTTCACCTTCACCATTTGCGTCTCGCATTGCTTGTAATGCCTGCTCCATCGGTAGTAAATCTTCTTCTGAATGACTTATTGCAGCTAATCCTGCCGCACCCACTTCCAATATCTTTCGCACTTGCGATAGTTCTTTGACATCATCACGTTCCATCACCAAAGCAGCAGCAACTGGAAGTAAAAAGTTTGAAGCATCAAAATGAGTGATGTAGGTTCCTTCACCGTGCTTCATTTCCAATAAACCCATCGCCCGTAGTCCACTAAGTGCTTCACGAACTGCCGAGCGGCTAACATCGAAGTTTTTTGCAAGCTGCTCAACTGAGTCTAATTTATCGCCTGGCTTCAATCGTCCAGTCTTTATCAGATTCAGTAATGAATCCGTTACCTCTTCATATATCTTTCTCGTTCGAATCGGTTTATATTCCAAATCCTATTCCTCCAATATACTAACCCTACCATTCAGTTTACTGGAAATAGACGCAATTGGAAAGCAGAACGGCGAGGCAGCCGTTTCCCTCCTATAGTAGGGCGATTACAATATATCCACCAATACCAGTTAAGAGGCCATATAAAATAGCTGGACCTATCGTTTTGCGGATAATATCTCCTTCTTTTCCGGATAAACCGACAACTGCCGATGCAGCAACAACATTATGAACACAAATCATGTTGCCAGCAGCCGCTCCAATAACCTGTAAAGCCAATACAACTTCCGTATTTATACCGGTTTGATTTGCAATATTAAATTGGATAGGAGAAAACGTCAATGTAGAAACAGTCGCACTTCCTGTTATGAAAGCTCCAAGTTCACCAAGAAACGGTGCTGCAAAAATCCACATGGAACCGAAAGTAGCTGCCAATGACTCGGCAATATACTGTGGCATACTGATTAGATCATTCATATTCATTCCCGAATGGGTGAAGACCTGTACTAAAGCTAATGTCGAAAGTAACGCTAAACCCGCTCCCTGTATAGCAACAAGTGATTCTTTAGAGGCTTTGGTAAAGTTTGAAAATGATTTGCGCTGTATAAAGACTGCAAGAATCGCAGCTAAAATCAGTATCGTACCTGGTGAATATAAAACTGGCCATTTTGACGTGATGCCTTCTACACCAAAAATGTTAGTCCATGACCAATCAACTGCAGTCTGCGTAAATTCTTTTACAGATGGCATGATTCGCGTAATAAGTAGCAAACCTACTACTACCAAATAAGGCGACCATGCAGTTAGCAATCCCATAGTCGATTTTTCTGTTTCCACCTTAAAATCATCCTGCAAAGCATCTGTCCATTCCTTTTTCGGCAATAAAAACCCTTTTTTCGCAGTCAGTGTCGCAACAACCAACCCTGTTAATGATGCCAAAATCGATACAAATTCAGGCCCGAATAATGAGGCGTACAATAGGGCAGACAATGTATAGGTAATACCCACGAAGAATGTCCACGGAAATAGTTCCCAAGCACTTTTGAACCCTTTTTTCTTTCCGAAAAACACCGTTAATATAACGACTAATATGAACGGCACAAAAGTCCCAGGTAACAAATCAATCTGTGTAATCTTTACAGCGATATTTTTATAAAATTCTAAATCAGCACCTGGAATATTACTCAAACCAACTTGTACCGGAGTCCCTACTGCTCCGAAAGAAACAGGTGAACTATCCGCTACCAAGGCCAAAGCTGCTGCCGCCATCGGGTTAAATCCCAATGCAATCATTAGCGGTCCCGTAACAGCAGCAGGCGTACCAAACCCTGCCGCTCCTTCAATTAAAGCACCGAATAAAAAGGCAACAAGTACAACTTGTACGCGCATATCCCCCGAGATACCACGAAATCCCTGGTTGATGCGATCGACTGCACCCGTATGACGTAACGTATTTAGTAAAAGAATGGCACCAAATAGGATTAATAGAATCGTCAATGCTTTATGCATTCCCTCAAAAACAGAAGCCAAAACAACGGTCTGTTCCATCCCCCATACAAAGAATGCCAGTGTAATGACAATAACTGCACTAAAAAACATCCCTTTACGTGCAGAGAATCTTAGAATTACTAAAAAGACAAATGGTGCGATAATAGCGCTTAGTGCAATCAATAACAGCATTTTATATCCCCCTTAAGTTAAACATAGGCTCGCTTTCACTAACTAAAGCGCTTACATTATATATCATTATCCAAACTCTACAGGTCATCTGATGACTTGGTGACGTGTTGTTAGTTTATCTAATATTTAAGGGTAGGTCAACTTGTTTTTTCTTAGTTATGAGAAAAGTTAGATAGCAGTTAGTTATTTCCAAAAGAAACACACAAAAAAGACACCCTACCTAATACGATGTAAAGCCATAAAACCAACATCGGTATACAGGATAGATGTCCTCAGGGAAGGATTGAACTGCATCCTTCCTTTATGAAACAGTTTAACACGATTTCAAATTTTAGTTCTTTGCAAAATCACAGCTTCATATCTCCACTGTCATAGTTGAGCTGCCATTGGATGCCGAACTTATCCGTTAGTTGACCGTAGCATTTGCTCCAGAATGTCTCTTGAAGGTCCATAACTACCGTACCGCCTTCTTTTAATTTGTTAAACGCAGCTTTAATTTCATTCAAATCCTTACTCACAATCGCAAGGCTAATATTATTCCCTAGCGTAAAAGGCATACCCGGAAACACGTCTGAAAACATGACGTTACTACCACTAATGTTGAGTCGTGTGTGCATCACTAAATTTTTTGCTTCCTCGGGTAGAGGATATTCCGGATTAGGCGGCGTCTCCCCAAAGGTCATAATTTGGGGTTGCTCCGTTTCAAAAACCTGTGCGTAAAACGCTACTGCTTCACGGCAATTCCCATTAAAATTAAGATAAACGTCGACAGCCATTTACTTCACTCCCTTTTCTACAATGCGTATGCTTTACATTCATATTACATTATTAACTTGTGCATATACAATTATTCAATTCAAACGAAGCGTAAATACGTTACTATTTTTTATCATCATCAATTATTCGGAAATCGTTCTTACGTTAACTTCCCTTCATATTAGCGTCATTCGTTCCACTCTCCCCATGTCTGTTGTCCAATGGTTCTTTCTAGTCTGTTTATTAGTAGCGGAATAATGATTGTGCTCAATGGGATGTCATATGGTATAAGAATATTCGCAAATTCATACGGACTTGTTTCACACTATAAGTAGGTATTATCTTTGATTCACGTGGTTAAGATTCTGGAATGATTGTTATAGCAACCGTTCGATAATGTGTATCCGCTTCATCAATTTTAGCCGTGTTCGTGTAGTATTTCATGAGTAAGTCTTTTAGTTCATTTTGAAACTTTTCAAAATCATTATCATCAAGCTTTAAATCTCCAAGTGAAAAAGTGGCCTTATCTTCTGTACACGCTTGTGTTTCTAGTTTTGTGAGATAGTTTTGATATTGCGTGAAGAGCGATAATTGATAAAAAGAAATGTAACCTAGTTTCTCTTTCGTGGAGTATTCTTTCCATTCATCTGAACTAAGCTTCATTTCCTCTTCATTTAGCACATAGTATTTTTCAGAAACGGATCTCACTTTCTTTTCTTTACTAATTCGAATGATTCCGGCTTCCAATAAAATTTGTATATGTCTATAAAGTGTAGCTTGAGGTACATCTTCAATGATTTTCACCATTTCTAATGGCGTTAAACCGAATTCTTTGTTCCTCATTAACACCTGTGAAATCTTCATTCTTACCGGGTGCATTAATACTTCTGCTTTATTCGCCAAAGTTACTCCCCCTTCATTATATGTATTGAGAATAATATCATTATAGATAACAGAGTGGTTCAATGCAATGTATAAAGAATTTCGTTATCACTATTGATAACGAAATTGTAATAAGGTATAGTACTTCTAAGGAGATGATGAATATGCAATTGCATTATGAGCTGAGTGATCTGAAAGACATTGACTTTATGGCGTTGTTACCAATCATTTTGCCGGTACTTGTTGTAGGTATGCTGTTAGTTCTTGTTGCATTAATCGATTTGTATAGAAATAGAAAGCAGAGAAACAACGTTTTAATGTGGACACTGATTATACTTTTTGCAAATACGCTTGGCCCGATTCTATATTTTGTTGTGGGAAGAAAGGAGAATAAAAGAGTATGAAATTAGAGGTTAAGACTGTCACAAAAGAGTTTAAGGGGAAAATAGCGGTGAAAAACTTTTCAATGGCGATGCAATCAGGCGAATGTGTGGGATTAATAGGGCCAAACGGTGCGGGTAAATCAACACTTCTAAAAATGATTGCAGATATCATTGACCCAAGTGATGGAGAAATAGTCATTGATGGGAAAAAGATTATGAAAATGAAAAAAGAAATTGGATACCTACCGCAATACCCCAACTTTTATCAGTGGATGTCTGCCCAGGAAACACTTCGTTTTATGGGGGAACTATCAGGCCTATCCAAAGATCATTTAACGAAGGCGATTCCAAAAATATTATCACGAGTAGGGCTAAGTAAAGACGCGGACTCGAAAGTCGGATCGTTTTCAGGTGGCATGAAGCAGCGATTAGGGATTGCCCAAGCATTATTGCACAAGCCCTCTTTACTGCTAATGGATGAACCCGTATCTGCACTGGATCCAATTGGTCGAAGAGAAGTGCTGAATCTCATTAATGACATAAAGAAAGAAACAACGATTTTATTTTCAACACATCTATTAGGTGACGCTGAAGAAATATGTGATCGATTTATCATTATTAAAAACGGAGAGAAAATTGAAGATGCGACGATTATGGATTTGCTATCTCGAAATGACGTAAAGAAAATAAGTGTTGAAGTTGCTTCTAAAAATGAGCAATGGATAAAAGCTGTAAAAGAGTTTAATTTCGTGAAAAACGTGGAGGTTCTAGGAAATAAAGTTGAAATAGAAGTTGAAAATGTCCAGTTGAACAAGAAAAAACTGCTAGAAAGTGTGCTGGAGCATCATGTTGATTTAGTTAAATTTGAAATAAAGAGCGGCTCTTTGGAAGATATTTTCTTGAAATTGGTGGTGGAAAAGTGAGGAATTTTACCGTGTTAGTAAAAAAAGAATTCATTCAAATGGCGCGCGACCTAAAAGTTTTTTGGTTACCTCTCGTGTTTGTATTTTTGGGGATTACTCAACCAATCGTTAGCTACTATTTACCAACGATATTAAAAATGGTCGGTGGAGGACAGGGAATCACAATCGACCCCACTATGCCGGTCCAACAAGGCGCGGAAGTACTCGCAAGTACACTGGTTTCACAATTTGATCAGTTAGGGATTATGATCATTGTCATTTCCATGATGGCGGTCGTACAGACTGACAAAGCAAATGGAATGCTGGCCTTTATTTTGACAAGACCTGTAACGGTTCGTTCATATATTAGCGGAAAAATAGTTTCCAATTATATACTCCTTGCGGGTAGCGTATCGCTAGGCTATTTAACTTCCTATCTCTATGTGAATTACTTATTTTCCAATGTTGCCGTTATAAATATGATTGTCGCTTTGCTATTCTATCTACTATGGGTTTTGTTTATGGTGTCGTTTACAACTATGATCAGTACGATTTTCAATAGTCCAGCTGTCATTGCGCTCCTATCCATTGCATTCCTATTTTTCAGTAGAATTATTGTAGGTTTGAGCGTGGCCATCGACTTTATAAATCCAGCAAGTATGAGTAATTACGCCCTAGAGATGCTGATGATCGGCACAGTAAACACGGATGTTATTTGGAGTGTATTAATGACATTTGTGATGATTGGATTCACAATGATTATCACAAACTTTTGGATAGCTCATAAAAAATATGTTACCGACTAGTTGATTAGAGAGAATAATCCCTGGTATAACAACAGCAAAAAAGTAAGCTTGCAATCAGTCGTGTCTTACTACCTGTAAATGCCTGCTGAATGAAGTTAAAAACGTGTTGACGGACTTGATTAGTTTACTATATAATAAATGAGTTATCAATTATTTATTTTTAGTTAACATAGAATCAGGAGATGAAGAACTAATGACAGAATCAAGTTATAAATTACGTATGATGATTGTATCCGCGCTATTCGCAGCCATTATCGGTGTGTTGGCACAGCTTACTTTTCCAACACCACTTGTACCATTCACTGGACAGACACTAGCAATTGGGCTAGCAGCAACCATTTTAGGATCTAGGTATGGAACATTATCCGTATTGATTTACCTTTGTATGGGTGCAGTTGGAATCCCTGTCTTTGCAAATATGTCAGGTGGTTTAGGTAGCCTCTTTGGACCTACTGGTGGATTTTTATTCGGTTTCCTTCCATCTGCATTTGTTATTGGCTATTTCCTTGAGAAAACAAGTTTCACAATTAAAAATGCAATCATCGCCAATATCATTGGAATGTTTATAGCGTTAACATTCGGAACAATTTGGTTGAAATTCATTGCGGATTTACCATGGACTGCCGCATTTGCAGGCGGATTTACACCATTCATTCTTTTCGGTCTTGTTAAAGCTAGTGTTGCATCATGGGCTGGTATAGTCGTTAGAAAACGATTGAAGTCAACAAACCTTTTAACTGCATGGAATGCTGACTTAAAGTAATTATAGAAACACTATAAAAACACTATAAAAACACTATAAAATCAGATTATATAAGTTGAACGAAAGATCATCGGCCCATTTATACTTGAATAGTTGAAAAAAACGCGTCAAACAAGTATATGTAGAATTAATAAAAGTATAAAACTTAAATTTAACTTATATAGTTAGTGCCTTTAAATAAAAGTTTGGCTGTTCCAGCTTTTACAGACAATTGATTCCCTACTTATACTTTTCGGAATCCTTGATGCAGGGGATCCTTTGACGTATAGCATGTACTAATGACACGACATAGCCAAGACTAGCAAGAAGCTAGTCTTGGAGTCGATGTGATACAAAGGTCTCGCATTTAGATTGCCTTCGCCTACCCTGCTGCTTCTAGTCAGTTTCCCCGTTAATGCGGAATAAAATAACGCAACAAAGTCATTGTTACAACCCCGATAAGAACCGTGAATAAGAGGCTTTTAGTAATGAATGCCACCAATAATGTTGGCAATGCCGCTAATAATCTTAAATTTCCGACTACGTATCCAAATTCGTCATTTGGAACGGCGATTTCTTGAATGAATAATGCAGCCATCACGGCTACCGGGATATGTTCTAACCATTTCACAATAGGCTCAGGAATATTCATTTTACTTAAAACTAATAATGGAAGACTTCTTGGAATAAACGTCACAAGAGCACCCAATAAAATGACAAGTAGAAGCGTTGTATTTATTTCCATTTTTCAATCACCATCCCTACAGTCGCCGCTATAAGTGTAGCCAAAACAATATTTATTCCCCCACTGGCTAAAAATAGGCTTGTTATTAAAGTGATACAAATAGCTACAGTCGCTACAATCAAATCAGTTGACCATCTCTTGCGACTAAGTAATTGTAAGACAATTAGACCTATAAACATAGCCGATAAAGCAAAGTCTAACCCGAAAGTCTTTGGGTTTTCTATCCAGTTTCCAAAATAGGCACCGGCAAGATTCGCAAAAATCCAGTTGACATACGCTGTTAGGTTCAATCCTATTAACCAATTGAATTGAAATGGCGTTTTTTTTGTGAGGCGATTAGCGATAATTCCGTATGTTTCATCAGTCAGTAAGAACCCGTTGAGTGCATTCTTCCCTATCGAAAAGTGTTTAAAGTGGGGAGCAAGTGAAGCACTCAATAAGAAATAGCGAAGATTAACTATGAAAATCGCCATAACAATAGAAAAAACTGGAGCTCCTGCTACCATCATACTGGCCACGACAAATTGTGCAGATCCCGCATAAAGAAGCATGGATATGAGTGCAACTTCAACTATGTTCATGCCTGCTGCGGTTTGAACAACCCCCGCTGCAAAGCCTATCCCTAAATAGCCAAATACTGTAGGCAAGCAGTCTTTCACTCCTTGCCATGCTAAATTCGTCTCGAAGGTGTGTACGATTTCTCTAGACATGTTTCATCCTCCCATACATTAAATAGTTATTAGTAGTTATTTTTATAACTACTACGAAAAAAACCTAAGTGAAACGGTCCAAGTGTATTGAACCGTTTACCGTTTACCACTTACAATCGCTGTTAAGTCTTGTCTGTTTCTCCACAGATAATCTAACTTTTCAGCACCATATTCCTGTGTAATTTCTTCAATCATAATGTCATGTCGAATATACTCTATGGCAACAAGAACGAGAGCTGGGTCTTTTGTTTTTACCGCCCATGCAGCACCTTTATTCAAAAAATTAGCAATTATGACTTCTTCATGATCTCTCGCGACAATACTTAAGTGTCCACCTATCCGTTCACTGACAACTTCCGGAGGCATATAATTGTGGTGATACGTATGTCCATACTTTTTATCAGAAGCACCAAACAATAACGAAAAGAATGTAATACCCTCTTTTTCTTTTTGAAGAATACTTGGTTCAAGTGCAGTAGTTTGAGGTTCCCAAATAGAGAGCCAGACCTCATTAGTTGCCTTTAGAATAAGTTCATTCATTTCCTCAAGAACAAATTTATCTGATTTAATTCGCCATATTGTGTCTATTTCTTGCTCGGATTCGAGTGTTGTTAGTTCTTTTTTCAGAAAATCAAAGGATTGATCAAAGCTTTTCTTCATCCGATCAATTAAGTCGGCTGCATTCAAAGGAGAATATTTCACTGGTTCAGAAGGTACTGTATAGATTGCGCCTTTGTCTAAAAGCTTTCCCAAAACTTCATATATCATAGATCGAGGCACACCTGTACGTTTGCTCACTTCATACCCTGTAATGGGTGAGTGTTTCAATAACCCAATGTAAGCTTTACACTCATAAATTGAGAAGCCTAATTGTTCGAGTGCAAGATGAATTTTAGATTCCATAGCACATCTCCTTAGACGTTATTCTATTAACTACTAATATAAAGTGAACCACTTTGTTATGTCAAGTGGCACCGGTGTTCTATTTATTCACCTGAGAAATCCAAAGAAAAAATCCTTTATAATGGACTGTACAGATAAATGTCTATACAAATCTAAATAAAGGATCCCAGTATGGACAAAAATTCACAAACGCTTCATTTGAAAGGTGGATTGAACCTTTGTGGTCAACTTTTATTATCAGAGTCTTCATGTTACTCTAAAAAAAGAAAGTATGAACTAATATCTCATTACTCACATAGAACCCTTCACAATCGTTCTTTTTGCTTTCTTAATAATCTTATCCGTTGCCTTTGATACAGAATCTTTTTCCCATTGTTCGCAAAGGGTAAGCACCCATTCTGGTTGAGTTTTACTTGCATCATTTAACCAATTTCCTACCGAATCCTGAACATATTTAGACGGGTCTGATTTCAACAAATTCAAAATAGGGAGTACCTTTTGAGGTTCTTGTTTTAGAATTTCAATATGCTTACACCATACGCCTCGAGGACGAATCGATTCTACAGAAAATCTACGAATATTCTCATCATCACTTTTTGCCCACTCTACTAACCATTTCACACTTGAATCTATATCTTTAGCAAGGTCCTCCCTAATCGACATCCAAGAAATTTCGCGAACACCAAAATGGGAGTCAGCAGCAAATGGTCGAATATAATCTAGTTTGTCTTTTAATGCGTCATGGGGATTATTATTCATAAAAGCTGCCCAACACCGAACACTATCAGAAATATGAATTGAACATTTTCTAATGAAGTCTTCTTTTTCACTTGTACTTTTTTCAAGCAGTACATTATTTAGTAGGGACCCTATCAATCGAATAGCTTTCATCCCAGTCTCAACACTTTGTTGTTCCATTTCAGCTACAATAAATTCAGATTCATGATCAAAATCTAGCGTTGGTAAAACGTTTCTCAACAAAAAAATATGGTTGACGGCTAACCATTCAGTTAAATTAACACTTTCAATTTCTCCTCGATTGAGTAAAACAAGTACTTCCTTTGGAATATTGATTGCCTTACTAGCGCCTTTTCTATGTAAAATTTCTTCGCTTATAAACATTTATATCCCCCTCTATCCTACCTAGTTGTCACCTTAAACAGACAAAATAAAAATCATTTGCTCTCCCAATTTCCCGATTTTTCTTCTAGCGGTATCCTTATATCCGACTTTTTCATACAACTTTTGTGCTGGGATATTCTTATTATTTACCGCCAAAACAATCTCGTTACATTCAGGAAATTCCTGATGTACAAATCCATTTAGTAGCTCCATCCCCTTCTTTGCATATCCTTTTCCTTGCTGAGAATGGTTTATTGAAAGTGCGGTTAACAACATAGCCCTTGGATTATCTGTATATTCTTTTACTCTGACGCCCGAATGCAATACAAAAAAGCCCACTGGTTCATCTTCACTCACGATGACAATCGGATAGCGTTCATGAGTCGTTTCCAGCATTTCGGTTGGCAATGCGGTAAATTGTTCTTGTTCTTTTGGTAATTCAAATCCCTTTAGAGATTCAATGTATTCAGCTTTATTCCGTTTTAATACTACCTCATTTATTTTTTTCATAATGAACCTCCTCGTATGTTTCTATTTCAATAGTTACTATATCATCTAGAATGTACGTTTGTAAATTTTCAATCTACTACCTAGTCTCCAGGTAAACGCTTAGAATAAGTCACTTGTTTAAGGTCATACTATTGAGTGTGATATACTAGAATATGTAGTGATAATTTGGATATAAAAGTAAATGACGCTTACCAATTAAACTAAAAAGGGGTTCTATATAATGCAAAGCATAACAGGCAAAACGGCAATAATTACAGGGGCCGCTCGTGGTATCGGACGGGCGACAGCAATTGCTTTCGCTAAAGAAGGAATTCACTTAGGGCTTATCGGAAGAACTTCTGCAAACCTTGAAAAAGTGACAAAAGAACTCGAAGAATACGGCGTTAACGTGTCAATGGCTGTCGCTGATGTATCAGACAATGAATCCGTAATTGCTGCAGTTACTCACATCAAATCAGAACTCGGCCCAATCGATATTCTCATCAACAATGCGGGGATTGGTAAATTCGGGAAATTCCTCGAACTGACGCCCGAGGAATTCAAAAATATTATCGATGTCAACTTGATGGGCGTTTACTATGTCACAAGAGCTGTTCTACCCGAAATGATTGAAAGACGTGCTGGTGACATCATTAACATCTCCTCTACTGCTGGTCAAAAAGGTGCACCTGTTACAAGTGCATACAGCGCTTCGAAATTTGGTGTTCTTGGCCTTACTGAATCTCTTATGCTTGAAGTTAGAAAGCATAACATCCGCGTAAGTGCATTGACACCAAGCACAGTGGCAACAGATTTGGCTTTCGATGAAAATCTTACAGATGGTAACCCTGACAAAGTAATGCAACCAGAAGATCTTGCAGAAGTAATGGTAGCACAGTTAAAACTTCACCCACGTATCCTCGTTAAATCTGCGGGTTTATGGTCAACAAATCCGTAAAAATTCATATTAAAAAAGGGTTCATTCCTCTCAACCAAGAGAAATGAACCTTTTTTGTCGTATAATCATAATGGCAAAGTCAGACCCACTTGAAATAAAACCAAATCTAATTTAAGAAGCCCTCTACTTAGCCATTTACAATGGTTATATGAAAGAATTCTTAAACGATAAGCTACTCCATTTCAATTGTTTGTCTCAATTGTTTTAAGTGACGCTTCTCATGCAATCCAACAAATAAAAACCATTGGACCAATGGAATTCTTCCGAAAATCGGATGCTTGAATGATTTTTCACGGAATACATCCTTTGTGCTTGATTCAAATATATCCAATAAAAAGAGACGTGAATTATGGAGTTCCTGTTTCATCTCATCCTTTGATTTATAGTCATTCGTTGGTGCAGTATATTTCGGCGCTTCCACTTTTATGATACGATTCGTAGATAGTATGATTGGTTTCTTCATTACTTTCGGGCTATCAGGATTTTTTAATTCTTTGGCAATATTGGCAGCAATCGCTGTTTCCATACAGACTAAGTGCTCGAAAATTTGTTTTGGAGACCATCCTCCACTTGAGGGTATTTTGTTGAACTGTTCATCCGTTAATCCTTCAATCGCCTTGAATAGCTCTCTTCGGACTTTATTATTTGATTCTAAAAACATCTATGTCTCCCCTTCGCTATTACACGAATAAATGAACGGTGTATGACCCTCAAATTATTGTAATTGCTCTCTATTATATCACGAAACAAACTTTCGCTTTGTATTTTCCCCCACTAGTAAATAATAACACGCAAAAAATCCCGGTTTCTCGAAAGAACCGGAATTGTTGTAGAACATAGCCACGCAACACTAAGTCCTTTTACGAACTTTTGCTACGATTAACAGTACCAAAGGAAGTAACAGACCAAATGTAGCACCAAAAGGTATCCAAGAACCATTATTGTATTGTATTGATTCAACAATATTAGGATGTACAATGATGGAAAGTACAACTATAATCATCCCCAAAGGCAATGTAAGTGGTCTGTAATCTTTTATGTTGACTAGCTGTGCAAAACCTACGACAGACGCATAGAAATATATGATAAGCTTAAAGAAAATTGTGATAATCCACATGGATGCCATAATTACTTCTATGCGCTGTAGAAAGTTACCAATTTCGATTCTTTTTGCTAAAGCATAGCTGGGGTACATTAGATGTGCAGTTGCCTCCGTACCTAAAACTACAATCGTTAGCGTGATTATGATAACCAAAATGATTCCAGCAATGAATGTTCCTTTGAAAAAAGCTTTTTGAGCTTGTTGTGCGTCATTCACAGCGATGGGGAAAATCATTAATAGAACTATTGGAGAAAGTGAAAAGACACTTATAAAGAGCAATACGCTGTGTAGCATTGGTTTTGTTTTTATTTCTAATACAGGTTGAATGTTTTGAATCTCGACATTTGGAGAAATGAGGATGATAAATAGTACGAATAGAACAATAAACCAAGGAAATATAATTTCTGCTGAACGGGCAAACGTTTCTAATCCGTAACGTACTCCAATAATGACGACGATAGCAAATAAAATGTTGAAAGCTAAAATTGGTGTTTCTGGCATAATTTCAGTACTCATAAAGTTACCAACAAAATAGAGAAATTCTCCTGATGTGACAAGTGTAAAGAAAAGAAAAGCAATCGTCACAATCTTTCCAACCCATTTACCAAGCACCTTTTCAATTATTTCAATAAGAGTCATATTGGGTTCGATACTTCCTACGACGTTGTATAACTTCACTAGTAATAGAGCGACACCTACACCGAGAATAGCAGCAATCCACGCATCCTGTTTGGCTTCCTTAGCTATAATTCCCGGAATTATTAACATGGATGAGCCTACCGAAAATAAAATAACTAAGATTGTGAATTGGCGAACGCTTATTTTAATGGTTTCCATTGAATACCTACCTCTATCAAGCTGATGTACTTTCTTATTTTATAAACGTATTAGCTGTCAAGACTCCAGCTCCTAGAGACTTGGGTCATAAGCCTGCCCTGCTGTGCGGCAAAGAATGCCGCTTGGTCATGTAGTCTTTGCGACACGATGTCGCAAAGACTACGCCAACTTATGCCTTTCGTCTCTGAACAGGCCTTTACCACTTTCTTATTTTAAAGTCGTTTGCAACCAATCGGTAAGTGGTTTATAAATAAATTCAATCCAATCAATTGGGCTGGGTATAGCTACTTTTAAACTAAGTGCAATACTCAAGCTAGTTCCAAACAAGAGGAGAACCGAGAACACTCGAAATTCCTTTATATTTCCTTTCTTTAAAAGAGGGATAGCTTCGGCTGTGAACATCACAACGACCACGACTACTATTAGCACGCTCATCCACATATGACTTACTCCTTCTGTTTTTTTGGCAAGCTGTTCATAACCGTACCTAAGCCTTTAGTCTTCACATCTACTTTCAGTTTCACTTCCAGTTCGGGGAAAATTTCCTCCCATTCTTTCTCCAACTTATACCAAGCCTTGGGATCTGCACGATGAATGGCTTCACCGAATCCGAATATATCAACTTTATATTTATGTTGAATGGTGTCTAGCGATTTTTCAATAATTCCTTTGAGTTTTTCGCTAGCTATTTTATCCAACTCCGCAATTGTTTCTGTCTTTTGCAGGTTAATGTCGCAATCTACTTCTGCTATGGACGTATCACTTCGGATGGTTACATCAATACGGGGCTTTCCTTTTGCCATTTTCCCTTTCACTTTCGTTTTAGAATCCTTCACTTCTGTAGTTATTATCCCTCCTTTAGGGCATGCAATTATTCCCGCAGTACTTTTTACTTTATTTCTAATATAGTTATATCCCTTACTCTCCTCTTCGTTCAGTAAGCCAACCATTTTTTCGTTTTTGAAGACAGCGATATCAGAGTACCGCAAGTGGACGGAGTTATTAATCTTCTCTGCATTCTCTTTACCAGTACCCTGTTTAGGGTCTCCTTCAATACGGATGGTTGTTAAAACTGTATTCCTTCCTTTACTTTCAAGATCTTTGAGTAGCTCATCAAATCGAGTGGGTACAGTCGGTGCCCAAAATTCTGATGAAGATTTAAGCGAGTTAAACATTTTATTTGCTGGGATTTTTTCTAACGGAGTTAAGATACTCAGTACTTCTTTTGCTGATGATTGATCTGCTACGGCTACGTAAAAGTCTGCTCGTAACTCCTGGTCTCTTGTAAAGAAATCCAATGTCTGACCAATTCCTTGTACTGCTAATTCTTCTCCTAAAATCATCATCCGAATATGAGCAAAATAGAGCTTCCTTGGGGTAACCGTTGTCATTTTCCGAATAGCCTCAAACATTGACTCTCCTTTTGCATGATACATAACAACTGGTGTACGCCCTCCACTCGATTTACTTGCAGAAACCTCACTCGGATCAACCACTTGAACCGTGACTTCATATTCTTCTCCGACTTTATCGATTCCAATAGCGACGACAATTGCAAGTTCATTGAGTTCCCGCTTGCTCCAGCAACCAGATATAAGTGGAACTATGACAATAAATAAGCAAGAAATCACCATCACTCGTCTCACATTAAAAACTCCCTTCAAATGCTCATGCTTTTATACCCTACTCTCCACGCTTCAATTTCTGAGTAAGCTCATTTTCTACGCGAATCATATTTTTCTCATTAATAAGACGTGGACGGGATAGTAAAGCCCATCTTGGAAATCGGAGAATTGTATCTTTCTGGTCGGTTAGTATAAGAGGTGCAAATGGACTCATATACGGGACTCCAAACGTCCGAAGACTACATAAATGTAGGATTAGTGCAATGAGTCCAACAATAATTCCAAATAAGCCGAATGTGGCTGCCAGGCCAATCATGGGAAAGCGCAGCATACGGATTGTACTAGACATACTATAGGAAGGGAAAACAAAGCCACTAATCGCTGTTAAGGAAACTACAATAACCATTACAGCAGACACTAATCCCGCCTCCACTGCCGCCTGCCCAATAACCAGTGTGCCGACGACCGATAATGCAGTGCCTATCGTTCTTGGCATACGGAGCCCAGCTTCCCGTAAAATTTCAAATGCCAATTCCATTAACATCGCTTCCAGGAAGGCGGGAAACGGAACACCTTCACGCTGTGAAGCAATACTTATTAACATTGCTGTGGGAAGCATTTGAGGGTGAAACGTTGTAAGCGCGACATATAATGAAGGGCCAAGTAACGATATAAATGCACCGATATAACGAAGAATCCGCACAAGGCTACTAATATCTGCCCGTTGATAATAATCCTCGGGTGAATGAATGAAGGATATAAGCAAAGCCGGGACAACAAGAACAAAAGGCGTTCCATCTATAAGGATTGCAACTTTTCCTTCCAGAAGTTCCGCAGCGACAACATCCGGACGTTCTGTATTGAACACCGTCGGGAATGGCGTAAACGTATCGTCCTGGATTAGCTCCTCAATATACCCACTTTCCAAAATGCCATCGATATCAATCCGATCTAAACGTGCACGAACTTCATCGACAATTTTGTCGCTCGCAATCCCTTTTATAAACATAATTGCAACGTCAGTTTGGGTAACGCGTCCAATTTGCCTCGTTTCAAGCCAAAGATTCGGGTCTTTTATTTTACGCCGAATCAATGAGGTGTTCGTGCGCATCGTTTCTGAGAACGATTCGCGTGGACCACGAACGACAGATTCTGCTGAAGGTTCTGTCACACCACGATCTTGCCAGCTTCTGGTACTTGCCAAAAGCCCTTCAGCATGTCCGTCTATCAGAATAAGCGTCTCACCAGATAAGACCGAGTTGTATAGCGTTTTAAAATCTGAAACGTCCTTGATATCACCTATCGTTAGGGCGTAGTCTTTAAGAAGTTGGAGTATGTTTGTTGAAGATTGGATTTTCTTATCCAGACGTGTTCCTTTAATATTTAACATCAACGTCTCCATTATGAAGTCCGTAATGGCACTTTTATCCGCCAAGCCATCAGTATAAACGATTCCTATTAACTGATCACCCGACTTCCCAATACGTACTTCCCTAATTACGATGTCAGTACTGTTTCCAAGTGTCTTTTTAATATCTCGAATATTATCTTGAAGGCTTGTATGTAGGGGTATTTCGGGTTCGATTTGCTGTTGCTCCGAGTCCCGTTCAAAGGATTCTTTAAAAGATTTAGATACCCATTTCTCGAAAAAGTTCATACTTGCTTCCCCTCACATATACAATTCGTTTCCTAGAGTATGTCCGAGTGGGTTCTGGTGTAAACATCGTGTGGGATTTCGAGGGTGGAATCTGTCGCTTGTTTTCATAATTGGTCGCTTCGCTAGTGCAATTGGTCGCTTGTTTGCTTAATTGGTCGCTTCGCTAATGGAATCGGTCGCTTGAGTTCTTAATTGGTCGCTTCGCTAGTGGAATTGGTCGCTTGAGTTCTTAATTGGTCGCTTCGCTAGTGGAATCTGTCGCTTGAGTTCTTAATTGGTCGCTTCGCTAGCGGTATCAGTCGCTTGTTTTCATAATTGGTCGCTTCGCTAGTGGTATCAGTCGCTTGTTTTCTTAATTGGTCGCTTCACACGAATCGATGCCATCATGTTGGCGATTAACAACAATGTGATAAATACCGCTGTTACAAACATGCCGCTATCCCATATTGGCTTGCCGTAAACAAGCAACTTCGGTAATTCAATCAATCGTTCAGAATGCGATGAAAAACTCGTCGTTTTGCCCAATAAAAGAAAAATGAGCCACCCTAGACCGATTGATAAAAGGACCGAATACTTTGAAACCCACGTCACTTTATAATTCATGGTGATGAACGTGATGAACGTAATGATAATAACGGCAATACTTCCAAATACAACTGCACCGTCAATCGGATCTCCTTTTCCTTCGATGCCAAGCATTCCAGAAATGAATGTTCCACTCAATTGAAGGACAAGCAACAATAGATATGTGTTTTAAACTCACAGCTGGGGTAAATAATTTTCCCACTTTCTTTCTTTCTTCCTTTCTTTTGTAAACTTTTCTGATTTTAATCCGATACAATAAAGGAGATGGTAAAAAACAAAAGGGGAGTTTAGAAATGAAAAAAATTTGTGTTTTATTATTTACGTGTTTAGTCGCATGGCCGTTTTTAGGTGAAAAAGCTTCTGCGGAAATTCTCAATGAAGTTGAACCAAACAACACACCAGCACAAGCTCAACTTATTCAAAGAAATAATCATGACCCTTCTCAAATGCTTATTGGTAACAATACGAGTCAAAAAGTGGTAGCTGGTAGTCTTGAGAGTCAGCTTGATGAGGATTGGTACAAAGTATCGTTACCAGCAAACGCTGAAACAGTATTGTCTATTAACGGTTCAACGGGTATGAGAATGACTGTTGATGTTTTTGATTCTAATTTTACCAGGATTAGGAGTGTGGATTTTCAGAAAGACCCCTCGTTTTCAGGAGCATATCCATATATAGTCGATATACCAAGTTCCGGAGATTATTATGTAAAAGTATTTAATCCTATTGGTATAACACAAGGTTATCTGTTTACTATTGGAAGCCCTAATTATTCATTGGATACTTATTATCATAAAGCGTGGAAATCTTTAACTTTAACACCTACAATAAAATCTGTTCAAGATAGTTACAATTTTACAAATATACTATCTGTCCCTAAAAATGCTGTTGTTTACAGAGTTAGTTTAGGGGGAGTAACTGTAAACTCCGCAATAAGTCAATACCGAAAAATCAAACTTTCTTCAGATTCTTCATGGACAAACACAGCTATGTATACATGGCATGCGAGTATACCTGTTCAAAATAATAAATTATTTCACAGCACTTGGAATTTTAGCGTAGAAGGTACTGTTATAAATAGTTCCAAGCCATTTAGTTTAACACCTGACATCGGCTTCTCTTATGTATATCCAATACTTCCACAACAACAAAAATATATACAAATGGGTGAATTGAAATGAAAATAAATCGACTTTATCAACTACTTTCCAATAGGGTTTTAATGCAAAATAGCACTTACAATAACGCAAGATTATTAAACAAAAATATAAAATCTCAGGATACTATTGAGTTATCCTTATCCGCACATCAATTAAATGCAAATCGGAAAGTTTTAGATTCTCTTACTCACTTAAAAGGGAACGCAATAAGGGAGTTAAAAGCTAACGGTAATATACTCGATATCCAAGAAGGTTCTTATTACCGATTTGAAATGAATGGTTTTTCTACTCTTTTATCAGGGGGTAGCTCTGGATATGTAGGATTACCTAGTTCAGAGCTTAGTGAGGCACTAGGTACAGAGACTATATTATCCATCCAAGAGCATAAAAAGTCATTAAGAATAGAACGCTTTTTCTCTTCTTTAGCAGGTAGTCCAGCAGGTTTAATCGGTTCATGGGAGAAGTATACAGGGGCAGAGACGTTAAGTATATTAAAAAGTGTTGGTATTGAACCAGGATGGTTTACAATCAAGGGAGGGGCAAAGCCAAACACATTTTATTTAACTGAAACCGGGATCGTTCATCCTAAATATGATATGGAGGCTTCAAGAAGGGCGCTTAACAAAGAAAATTTATTTGAAATCGGTTATACTGCGGGCGAAATAATAACCGTAGATGGAAAAGATTTTACCGTGGATGAAACAGGTCATGTGCATATTCCAGATGACGTCCCTGTTTTTCATAATTTCTACAGTGGTAATATCGATAAAACATATCATGAAAGAAGTAGAAATAGTTTGCTCGAAAAATATAATATGAAGTAAAAAATTAATTAGATAAACGAATACCCATATGCCCCTTTAGAGGCCATTAAAAAAGAAAATAGTCATGATTTTTGGTGTCAAGCACTGACCACATGTTACTTCAAACATGTGATCAGTGCCACTTTTGCCTTCACAACTCGGTACTTACATCCTATAGACTACGCTGTAAACGCCCATGCTGGCGCACATCGAAGGAGGGAACGCGATTAACCCCCGACCTCTCACACCACCGTACGGTATACCCGTGGTTCAATTAAGATGACTGACGCAAAAATTCGTAACTTAATACCAGACTTTTGAGCCCTTGGGAACTCCAATAGGGGTTCATTATGAAGAAATTTTTTTCCAATAGAAAGCTTCCCAGAAAGAGAATTAGTCCACCAAAAAGCATTTAGTACGCAGTCATTACGTATGTATCAAATTTAAAGCCCTACATTTTTATCACTTAAGTTCCGCTTGGTTTGCTTTCGCAGGCTTTGAAGATCGTCCGTCCACCTTCATCTATCTCGAAATCCCAATGATTTGCACTATGCCCAAAACCCAAATCTCAGAACCTAGAAAAATAGCGGAATTTTATACGGTCAATATCACTTACTTCAATGGTAGCTTCCAAGCAAATGACGAAATACTGTTTTTGTTTATTGAGCTTATCGAACCGATCATGCTTACCATACGTACAATCTTTGACGAGTATGAATGCCTTATTCGCAAGAGATTCGCCAGCTGGACCATCGTGACTCAGCCCACCCATTTCCTTTACTTCAAGTGGCTTGTCACTAATTTTCAAGTACAAGAGTATAGAGTAATTAATATCGCCTTATGCCCTTGTACCTTTTCAACAAAAACTGCTCAATCACAATCGCAATTATCGTCCCGGTTATCAAACCGTTCGATAATGTTGCAACCAGTACATTCGGCAAACCAGCCATACTTTCCGCTGGAACAGACATCAATCCAACGCCAATCATCAAGCCAAAAGCGGCAACTTTATATGCTTGCGACTGATTCGGATCCGATGCCAATTCATTGAACGCCATTTCAACCATTTTTGTGAAAATGGCGAACGTCACTGCATATGCAACAGGTGCTGGAAGTGTTGCGAATAAAGACATGACATCCGGGAAAAAAGTGATTGCTACGATAATGATACTACCAACAACAAACGGAATCATGGACACCAGCCTCGTCGCACTTACAAAACCAGCTGCGCCTGATATCGGGACAGGCCCAATTGCGGAAAATAACCCAGCAAAAAGATGGTTGATCCCAGATGCAATTGACCCCTCTTTCACCCGATCAGGAGCTGAAATCGAGAACCCTTTCTTAAACAAATTCTCCATCACTCGAATCGATGCCATCATGTTGGCGATTAACAACAATGTGATAAATACCGCTGTTACAAACATGCCGCTATCCCATATTGGCTTGCCGTAAACAAGCAACTTCGGTAATTCAATCAATCGTTCAGAATGCGATGAAAAACTCGTCGTTTTGCCCAATAAAAGAAAAATGAGCCAGCCTAGACCGATTGATAAAAGGACCGAATACTTTGAAACCCATGTCACTTTATGATTCATAGTGATGAACGTAATGATAATAACGGCAATACTTCCAAATACAACTGTACCATCAATCGGATCTCCTTTTCCTTCAATGCCAAGCATTCCAGAAATGAATGTTCCACTCAATTGAAGAACAAGCAACAATAGATACGTGAACGTCACAGCCGGGGTAAATAATTTTTTCATTTTCGAGACGAGACCGAAAACGGCAAGTAGAATAAATAATACACCACTGTACATCATCCCACTTTGCAACGCCTGCAAGGAATCCTTCGCCGTTGGATAAATCACACCGACCATCCCTGCATACACAACGAAAATTCCCCACCATAATCCTGCCGGCCCCTCATTAATTGGCAAGCGGTGACCAATGAAAGCCTGAACCATACACGCAATACCAAGGACCAAAATCGTCCGTTGAACAAATAACGCCGTCTCCGTCACATCCATCCCAAACGCATGCGCAATTGCAATCGGAGCGGCAATCGATGTCGCAATGAGAAAAACCGCCCATTGCAACCCACCAAATAAATGTTTCATAAAACACCTCTACCCTACTAGTTCAACTTTACTCCAACTATCCATTGGGCTTTTCTATTATAACAAAACGCCTAGGGTATGCGTTCATTATTTGTCAATAAGCGATGTCACTCACAATTTCACGTTAATTGAAGCACACATGATTATTTAAACTTTCCCAATTAAATAAGTCACTGGCACTGAAATGGAAACCCCCAAAAACAACTATAGAGATAGTCATTGACAACAAGTGACTATCATGATAGTCTAACTATACACTATTGCAATAGTCATTTAAGGAGGATGTACATCATGGAAATTAAATTATTTGACTCTGAGTTAAAAGTTATGGAGGTGTTGTGGCGAGAGGGTGATTTAACTGCTGGTCAGCTTGCCAAAATCTTAAAGGAAGAAACGAGTTGGAATCGAAACACAACCTACACCGTTATTAAGAAATGCATTGAGAAAGAAGCGATTGAAAGGGTAGAACCGAACTATACGTGCAAGGCTTTGATTTCAAGGGAACAGGTGCAGGAACAAGAAACTACCGAGCTCATTAATAAGATGTTTGATGGTTCAGCTGAATTGTTTTTTTCCGCATTTATTAACCACAAACAACTATCCCAACAAGACATTGACAAGTTGAAAAATATTGTTGATAAGTTAAAGTGAGGCGATTTCAATGAACATTCTTCAGATGAGTGGTTCAGCAGGCCTACTCATACTCATTATTGTGGTTGTCAGATTGCTTACACTTAACAAATTACCTAAAAAAACGTTTATTGTGTTATGGGGAATTGTCATTTGCAAATTAATGATACCTGTCTCTATATCCTCACAGTTTAGCGTGTATAACTTGTTTCAAAAAACCACATCGGCAGTGCATTTACCACTAAAAGCGCTACCCGTTCCGATACCAAATAGAATAGCTACTGCTCCTTCTATTACAGAACAAAGCAGTGTGATGAGTAAATTACTGGATAGTAGTCCCATTGAAATATGTTGGGCAATAGGGACATTACTTCTTACAACCTTTTTTGTAATAGCGTTTTATAAAAGCTATCAACAATTACGAACAGCATTGCCAATCACCAATAACCCTATTATTAACGAATGGTTGAGCAAACAAAAGCTATCACGCAATTTAAAAGTTATGGTATCTGATCAAACAACAACCCCACTGGCCTATGGATTTCTGCGTCCAAAGATTATTCTGCCTAAGTCAATGGACTTTACTAATTCACAACAAATAAACTATATTCTCACCCATGAATTCGTTCACATCAAACATTTTGACACACTATGGAAATTCACAATGATTGTTGCCTTATGCTTCCACTGGTTCAATCCTATGGTTTGGGTCATGTTTGTGCTGATGAACAGGGATTTAGAACTTGCCTGTGATGAAAAAGTTATCAAGATGTATGGTGAAACAATAAAACCTGCCTATGCATTATCTTTAATCAATATGGCAGATAAAAGAAGTAAGTTTAATCCACTATCTAGTGGATTCAGTAAAAACTCAATTGAAGAAAGGATTGTGTCTATTATGAAAATGAAAAAAAAAACTACTCTGTTAAACATTGCTCTCGCCTTTGCTTTGGTGACTGGTACTACGGCTATTTTTGCAACGACGGCGGACGCTACGAGGAAAAGTGCGCATGCAAATATGATTAATCAAAATACAGCTATAACGAATTATGAAAGTAACTACAATGAGGCAAATGCAGATTCTACAAAAGACTTCTCACAATACAAGGAGTACGGCCTTGTCTATGATAAGACCACCGATAAACTTACTTATCAAGGAAAACAGGTTCGCTATTTTGAGGACTTTTATCCTGTGGGCGATTATGCCAATACGGGCATTGATTTTTTCGATAAAAATGGATCAGTTGACGTTCATGCAATAAGAGATTTAACTCTCACTAAAAACCCTGATGGATCGCTAAATCCAGCTGGAAAGCTGCTTGGGTTAGAACAAAGTAGCCAGCAAGAGTTTGACTCAAGAGACATTAGCGATTTCATCAATCCGCCTCAGATATATGCGATAACAGAAGCTAACACCTCCACGGCACAGGAACTGGAAAGCGATAATCCATCCATAGTGCAAACTTATGCAGTGGAAAGCGGCCCTGTCCCATCGCCGGATGAACTGGCAAAATTGTACGCTGTTTATGAGCCATTTGGCGTAACTTATGATAAGAAACAGGATTGTTTTTACTATGATGGCAAGCTCGTTCGGCAGTTTGTTGATATATTGTCATCAAACGGAGAGTCCTTAACAGGTGGAAAGTTCCAGGGATTTATGCGACAAGTGGGTAGTCCTGATGGGGAAATTGACATTAAGGCTGTACGCGACTATAAGGATCTTGACGCTGACGGGTACGGCAAACTGATTGGAATCGAAAAACAATGAGGATTGTTTTTGCGGCTCAGGACTACTCTGAAGTGGCTCGTTTAGATTATAAAATATTTACGAGGAAATATCTAATTGAGTAATGTGATATGTAATATATCTTGTCTTTTAAATAAGCCGTAGACCATTATTAAAGATATCTGCGGCTATTTTTATTCCGCCCAGAGCTTAATCCAAGACCCCACTTCAAGCCTTGCAAAAAATATTGACAAACAAATTAAAAATGTTGATATGGAGAGGGACGATTGTATAAGTTACTTTGACGGCTAAATGGTAGCATATTTTTAGGGATAGCCGATTACAAACTGGAGTTAGTACTAACTATTACAGAGGGAAACAATACTATAGAAATTAGACCATATGAAGCGAAAGATGAAATGCTATCTGCTGTAAAGGCTTATATCCCAACAAGACATTGACAAGTTGAAACACATTGTTGATAAATTAAAGTGAGGCGAGTTCAATGAATATTCTTCAGATGAGTGGTTCAGCAGGCCTACTCATACTCATTATTGTCGTTGTCAGATTACTCACACTTAATAAATTACCTAAAAAAACGTTTATTGTGTTATGGGGAATTGTCATTTGCAAATTAATGATACCTGTCTCTATATCCTCACAGTTCAGTGTGTATAATTTGTTTCAAAAAACCACATCGGCAGTATATTTACCACTAAAAGCACTACCCGTTTCGATACCAAATGGAATAACTACTGCTCCTTCTATTACAGAACAAAGCAGTGTGATGAATAAATTTATGGATAGTAGTCCCATTGAAATATGTTGGGCAATAGGTACATTACTTCTTACAACCTTTTTTGTAATAGCGTTTTATAAAAGCTATCAACAATTACGAACAGCATTGCCAATCACCAATAACCCTATTATTAACGAATGGTTGAGCAAACAAAAGCTATATCGTAATTTAAGAGTTATGGTATCTGATCAAACAGCAACCCCACTGGCCTATGGATTTCTGCGTCCAAAGATTATTCTGCCTAAGTCAATGGACTTTACTAATTCACAACAAATGAACTATATTCTCACCCATGAATTCGTTCACATCAAACATTTTGATACACTATGGAAATTCACAATGATTGTTTCCTTATGCTTCCACTGGTTCAATCCTATGGTTTGGGTCATGTTTGTGCTGATGAACAGAGATTTAGAACTTGCCTGTGATGAAAAAGTTATCAAGATGTATGGTGAAACAATAAAACCTGCCTATGCATTATCTTTAATCAATATGGCAGACAAAAAAAGTAAGTTTAACCCGCTATCTAATGGATTCAGTAAAAACTCAATCGAAGAAAGGATTGTATCTATTATGAAAATGAAAAAAACTACTCTGTTAAACATTGCTCTTGCCTTTGCTTTCGTGATTGGTACTACGGCTATTTTTGCAACGACGGCGGACGCCACGAGGAAAAATGCAGAGCCAAATATGATAACAGGTAGTGAATTCGTTGATACGGATGTTAATGAATTGATTATGATGTCAACTATTGACCAGAAAACTAAGAAAATAATGATAAGTATAGACGGTGGGAATAATTGGATAACGGAAGAAGAATTTGAAAAAGCATATCCATCTCCTAAAGTAGAGTGGTACACCTATACCTATGATGAATATAAATCTTGGTTAGAACTGGAGAAGAAAAGCTTGCAAGAGATAGTGGATTCTAGTGAAAAAGGCTGGAGCCCATCTACTGGCTGGTTTGTCTGGACACAGGAAATAGCGAATGAAGCTATCAGCCGATATGAACAAACTTTGGAAGATATTAAGAATGGAACGTTGTTATCAAAATCGGGAGATGGGAACGTTATTGTGACTAATCAAAGTCATGGTGTTAGCATAGATTCCAATGAGGAAGAAGTTATTGAGTTTGGCCCATATGATACAGAGGTTAAGGCGACAAGAATAACACAGCAAGAAGCCGATAGTGTCTATCTACAATCAGTATCTTCAGCTATTGAGAAAAAAGACTATTAAAGTGAACAAGCAAGGTCCGTGTATAGACCTTGCTTGTTTGATTTTTTCGTTCTTAAGCGGTGTCACTAAAGCTATAATCTTCATGAGATGCTCAGCAATCAAAATGCGTAGCTTGAAGCTATAATGTGTCATTTCAGTTAGATTTTAGATTTAATTTTCGTGAGTAGCTAAATGCAACCCATGAGAAATTTCGGTGCTAAGTGATCAATACGAGTAAAAGAATACGTTTCAAACCGATTGCTTTCCTCTAATTCGAAATCCCTAGTTCGCCATTCCCAACAAACACAATCTCTTATTTCATGGCAGTCAACACCATAATTGATCCGCCTTCACAGTGAAACGTCTTATACTCAATACTTGCTAACGCCTGCTCTTTTAATTCTTGATTCGGAATTTCTTCCGCTCGATTTCTCCAAAACTTTAGCTCCTCATGAACCACATGTATAATCTTGCGGTACACTTGATGCATTAACGAAAACGGATGTAAAGACAAAGTCATCTTTACAGCACCCCATTCTGATTGCAACCCACCAAATAAATGTTTCATAATAAGCCCCAATCCTGCTATATCACTTTACTCCAACTATCCATTGGGCTTTTTTATTATAACAGAACCCAGGCAACGAAAAGCCTGCGTTCTACGCGATTTTTGCGTACTCTGTACATTGTTTACTATGGATTGGTGCCGGGATAAAGTAATTAACTCTACTAATTCTTGTTATTAGGTTTATAACACCAAAATATCGGTGATTGCGGCATTCCAAAAATTGAGACTTATTCCAAAACAAAAAAACCATTCAAAACGCTGAATGGTTTTTTTAAGCTATATCCGTAACAGGAGCAAGCGTTTTACTTTTTGATTTGTTTTTCATCGGCGAGAGTACGCGTTCAAACCAGCCCATAACGATATCTGCGATGACTGCCATTAAAGCAGTTGGCAATGCACCCGCTAAAATAATGACAGTACCATTTGTAGCGTTTGTCCCTCTAACAATAATATCGCCTAAACCGCCCGCACCGATAAACGTTCCCATTGTCGTGATGCCAATTGCGATTACAAGGGCAGTTCTAAGTCCCGCCATAATGACTGACAAAGCAAGCGGAAGCTCAAGCATACGTAGTATTTGAAATTTCGTCATACCCATAGCACGACCTGACTCCAGCAAGGCATGATCGACGTTTTTTATCCCAGTGTACGTATTTTTTAAAATTGGAAGAAGTGAGTATAGGAAGAGTGCAAAGACAACCGTATTAGCACCTAGCCCCATGACCAACATTAAAACAGCGAGCATTGCTAAGGAAGGAATCGTTTGAATAATATTAACTAAGGAGATAACCCATTGGCTTAGTTTCGAAAAACGAGCAATGAATATACCCAGTGGAATCGCGACAATCGCTGCGAACAATACACCGTATGCAGACATTAAGAAGTGCCGGTAGAACTCCACCCATACATATTCTGTATTTTGTGCGTAATACGTCCATACACCTTGAATCGTTTCCAAATCGATTCACCTCCACAAATCTTTAGTCGAAATAATGATTTTCTTCTAGAAATTCTTTTGCTACTAAAGACGGTTCTTTCATCTTCCCATCGGCTTCATAATTTAATACCTGCATGTTTTTAGTACTGAACTTCCCTACAAGCTTTTGTAAAATAGCATTAAGTTCTGGATGTTTTTCCAAAACATCATTGCGTATAACCGGCGAAGCATCATAGGGAGGAAAGAATCTTTTATCGTCTTCTAGGACAACTAATTCATAAGATTTAACGCGCCCATCTGTTGTATATGCGAGAACGACATCCATTTCCCCGCTATTTACAGCCTTATAAACCAGTCCAATCTGCATAGGGTATAGATGACCGAATTCAAATCCATAGTCCTTTATGAAGCCTTCATAGCCATCGCCTTTTCGCTTTATCCATGAATTATCTACGCCTAATCTAAGATTAGGTGCAAATTTCTTTAGATCAGATACAGTCTTAATATTCTTTTCGTCGGCCAGTTTTTTTGTCACAGTGAATGCGTAAGAATTTGCAAACCCATAGGAATCAAACCAGGTTTGATCAAATCGATTTGTAAACCCTTCTTGAACAACTTTCATGGCCTCTTTCGGATCTTTTATCGGTTCCATACCTAGCGAACCTGCTACATCTGTCCCTGTGTAGCGCACACCGCTAATATCAATTTCTTTATTCATCATCGCTTTATGACTCACGATAGAGGAACCTAAGTTATTAATCATCCCTACATGAAGGTCTGTGTGGTGTTCAATCATCAGTCGAACCACATGCCCCATAATCTGGGACTCTGATGTATTCATCGTTCCTACCATAATCGTATTATTCGAGGGTCCTTTTAAACCTGGAAGGGAACAACCATTCATGACAACTACGGCGGAAAGTACGATGACAATTAACAACTTACTGGATTGTATGTTCATTTTTTTCAGTTGCCTCCTTATCAAGTCATTTCCCGAGCTTCCTTCATGCCTGTCGGTGTAACCCAGTTTTCAACTCGGGCAAAAAAGAGATCGACGAACAGAGCAAGCAATGTGACAGGCACGGCACCAGCAATAATATATTCAGGTTGATATAAGTTGAGCCCATTAAAAATATAATCTCCGAGTCCCCCTCCTCCTATAAAAGCGGCTAATGTAGCCCAACCAATTAAACAACCACCTGCTAAAGCAGGTGGATTTCCGACATAAATGTCTACGACTAAAGTCGTTGTGAAGGCTGAAGTCCTTCTTCAAGCACTTA
>NZ_JADBEL010000020.1:0-78409 GCF_014873855.1 Sporosarcina limicola
CAAAAAACTAGTCGAAAATCAACTACAGCAATGGATGGCCGGTTTACCCAGTTATATCAAGGCTTATTTGCCGATTTCAGTGTGCGAAAGTTGAGTCATTTATCATATCTATAGTGTATCAATCATTAAAATAAACTACAACATAGATGATTAAAAGATTCAGATCTTTCGGATACTTAAAGTACCACAAAGCCTTGCGTTAGAATTTAGATTAACGTTCAACTCATATCGATTGGTACATGAGTTTTTTGTATTTATGAGGATTCTTATCCAATTGAGATGTCTGTCCGAATTTTAACAAGTCTTTTTACCACAAATGACGACCACTCTTCTTTAATAACTTTTGCTCTTCGCTTTTTTCATGCTCCCTACAACCTAACAACACATCTTCTCGAGCTACAATTGGATCATACCAGTCAGCCTTCCCCTTAGCCCAGTCAATCCATGCTGAAGTATCATCATTAACGGCGTTTTGGCCAGGAGTATTTTCAACCGCCTTGATATACGCTCTAATTCTATATACTTTCTCATGCCGCTCATCAATAATCTGATAACTCCAACTCTCAGAAAACCTATCTTCATTTTTTATGGCAAATCCAATTGGTAGAAGCTCATTTCTCATTCCAATACTAACAGCCATTGGCGATATCCCTAAATAATCTGCTGCTATTTTGCATGTGATTTTTGGGAAAGACCTTATTTCATCATCTGTATATCTCCCCATGTTTTTCGCCTCCCACCTTAATTGAAAATAAAAAATCTACACAGTCCTTATAAAACATATTCAATAAAAAAGAACGAACTCCTTTATTTGGAATCCATTCAAAAATTATTGTGCTATATTTCCGGATCAAAGTAAGATACCATCCTCTCGTACCGATCCTGCGAAGATAAACAAGTATCTATCAAGAATCCTTTTTCCGATTTATATTCTTTAAGGCCACGATAATAAAATAGCTTATACTCATGGTCAATAATAAATGGGAGGACGTTGTTCTTTAGGCACTCTTTAAACATAATGATTCGTCCCACCCGTCCATTTCCGTCCTGAAAGGGGTGTATGCGCTCAAATTGATAATGAAAATCAATAATATCCCCAATGGTGATTGTAGCTTTTGCATGATAGTCAGCAAGAAGTTGTTTCATTTCACTGCTAACTTTTGCAGGTGTCTAAATCCTGTTAGAAAAGAAATTTAAAGTCAGCTTCGATAATCTCGCCTTGATGCTTCCACTCTTTAAATTCTCTTTGAAAATCTGCCCTCTTGTCCACTTCCCCCTTCATTTCAGCTACACGATTAATTAATTCAATATAATTGGGGAAGAGTTGCTCGATAAATTTCTCGTTATCATTGATGAAACCAAGATATTCTTGACGTTGCTTGTTGAAGTTTCGAACAATCCCTTCAACTACATTTTGAAATTGCTTTTTCTTCTTCATTTCATTCCAGCTATCCCAAGCTTCTATTCCTACTCCTAACACTGCACCAAATATTGCAAATCCTTTTGATAATTTATCAGCATATTTAACTGCTCCCCAAGGCTTAAATTTCATAGATGGCATCAACAAATCTCTCGCAGCAAGCACATTAGAATTTGTCACTTTAACACCACCTTTTTTAAGAAATTCACCACCGACTTTTATGCCATTTAACGCCATATCACCAACGATATGATTGTAATGCTCAATACTAGCATTAAAACTCATCTCCACTTGTGAGATTTCTCGAACCATTTTTCCTAGTTGACGTTCAAATTCATTTTGAATGTTGGTATCTAACACCACTCCCCCTTCACCAATATTTCGTTCGAAGAAGGCTTCTATTGTATCTAAATCAGTCCCGTTCACTTGAAGAATCAAGTCGGAAAAATATTCTGTCATAAAGTCTCTTAAATCAATACGAACTTTACTAATTTGTCTTTCGGATCTATCAAGTTCTTTTTGTATATCCAAACAAGCACGCTTAAATTTCTTCATTTCTTCTATTGCTTTAGCAACTCGGTCTTGCGCCACCGGCATTTCACGTATAATAACGTCCCTAACAATACTTTGTTGTGATGCAACCACCAAAGTATTTCTACCGCCAAATTCCTTTATTTTTTGAGTTGTTGCTGATTGCAAATCACCAATACGTGATATTCCCTTATATTCGGTGAGTTTAGATAACCAATAATCAATTCCTTCTCCAAACGGATCAGCTGAAACAGCGACTATTGAAACTTCCTGATCCGCTTGAATGATTCCAAAACCATGTAACCTTGTTAATATATTTTCACGCTTTGTATAGAATCTTTCATTGAAATCATCCTCATCTTCGATATCCGCTTCCTCATCAAATCTACTTATAACAAAAACTGTTCGAGACAGAAGATCCAAGTCCTTAAATAACCAAATCAAATCATCTTTATGACTCTCCTTAATTGGATTATTAGGATTCATCACATAAAGTACTAGGTTTGCTTCGCTCACATATTTTTTTGTGATATCATTATATTTTTCTTGTTCCTCTGTCTCTTTAAAACCAAATAATCCAGGAGTGTCAATTAGCTCGAAATCATCCATTTCATAAATATTTACTTCATCTGTTGACTCTGATTGACTAATTTTCATCGTTGAAGTATCGTAATTTTCCGACCAAGCTGCTGCAATCGATGTTTTCCCTTCAGAAAACCCACCAACCAAAGCTACTTTGAGTTTTTCACTTGTTATTTTATTGATTCCTACTTCTATTTTATTTGTGATTTCTTCGCTGGGTACAATACCAAATTTCTGTCCGTCCTTTAAAAAGCCTAGTAGTCTTTCCAGTATTTCAATTGTCTTTGTTTGTTGTTGTTTGAAATAATCAATCGTTTCCATACATGAGCTCCCCTTCCCGTTCAACATCTATTGCGATTAATTTAAGTTCATCCTCAACTTCTTTAAAAACTTCAGCCATCACTACAACTTGGCTAACCGATTTTTCTATTTCATTTTTAATATTACTTACTCCTTCTTTTACAGAGTTTATTATATTTTCCATTTGTTTTTCTAATTCCTCTCTTAGTCCACTTGCAAATTTTTCAATATTTTCATCTGCACTTTTTCTTTGCTGTGATTTATGGTAGTCGCTATCAAAGTAGGCTATAACTTTTTTTCCAACACTCACCATCCCTCCGAGAATAGATATTGCAAGTACCACCCACCCTAGAGGATTTGTAATATTAATTGCAAGAAAAACTACGCCTATAATATCACCTATGATTGAAGTTACTGCTCCAACCTTATTTACGTTACTTTTAATATTAATTTCCGGATTAAATTCAAAGTTAAAATCAACTGTATCTGAATAGGATTCTACTAATTCATCAACATATCGTTCGTATTTTTTAACAATCTCTGATATATCAGTTTGAAATTCCTTGTTAATCTTATTAACTTCCTTATGAAAGCTTTCGACTAATTTCTTAGTCTCTTCCTCAGTTCCCACTTTTAATTTCTCTGTAAATTCTTCAGTTTTAATTTTATCATCTATATCCGAATATACTTTCTCTCTCAATCTACTTTTAAAGCTATTTATTGATTTATTAATGGAATTGAGTAGATTTTGGTGAAATATTTCCCCAGTCTCATCTAATTGGTAGGAACTATCTTTTAGAGTTCTTTTTAACCTTTTCTCTAAATGATTGATGCTTTCTGAGACTTCTTTTATATTCTCCCGCGTTTCACTCAGTGAGAGAGCAATTTTTCTGAAATTAGACTTAACTATCTTATCCTTAACATTACTAACTAATTGTGAGGTCATCCATTTTGAAAAGGCGGTGACTTTGCTCTTCTCCAACAAGATTTCTGAGGAATCAAATGCATCAATAAATTTCATTTTTGATTTTTCAAAACTAGATCCCCAATAGTTCCCAACCGAAATGAAAGCTGGATAAGCACTTAATGATATGTGCTTCGTATATTGTTCACCGAGCGTATCTTGCATCTTTTGATCAACTATATCTAAACTTTCAGATTCATCAACAGAAATTAATGCTTTCAATAATTGCCTCGGGTTCTTCACTCGTTTATTGTAAACAAAATATACTTCAGATTGCTTTTTTAATTGTTCCCCAATTTTTTCTATCGTTCCCAGACTTTCATCATTACCTTTTTGCGGTGGCGTTGCCTTTCCACTAACATAAAAAACAACATGTGCTTTTTCGACAGCAGCATCAATCTCTTTTTGAACAACCCCTTCTTTCCCTTCTATTCCTGGTAAATCCAAAATACAAAATTGTAAACTGTCTACATTAAACCTATATTCGCCAACATTTCGAGTATAATCGGAGCGACCATCACCGACAATATTACCATCACTATTTTCTATTAGTTTTGTATCAAGTTTAGCTAACTGTTCATTCAAAGGTGGTATTTTACTTTCGAGGTATTTCTTATCATTTTTATATTCTGACTCGATGCCTTCCATATTCTCTTGATTCTTAAGAATGGCTTTCTCAAGTTGTACAGCTTGCTGTTCTAATTCGAAAATTAGTAATTCTATCATATTCAATTCTTTTTGTTCATCTAACTGGTGGACAATACTTTTTAGAAAACCACCTAAGCTATAAATAACTTTCTGTAAAATTTCGTAATTTAATTTATTTACACTACTTTTCTTTTTTTCCAAAGAAGTTTCAAGCACATTTTTTCTCGATAATATATCTTGTATGATGTTCTCATACGTTTGAATTTTATTTTCATTAAAAATTTCAAGTTCATCTAGCTTGTTCTGTAAATCAGCAATTTTCAACTCTTTTTGCCTATATTCATCAAGTGCCACTACATAATTGGCCCGTTCCTGTAATTTCGTTTTTTCATTTAATAAAATGCGCAAGGTCTCAATCAAGGTTGATTTCCCAGCATTAGTTTCCCCATAAAAAGCAATCGTAAATACATCCCACTCCGCATTCTTTTCGAGTGATTGAAGTGTTTCTTGCAGATTTTGATGAAGTGAATTCAGCTTGTTTTTAGCCTGTTTTTGGTGTTCTATTATTTCTGAATCTGTACTTTCACTTTCAAGAGTTATAAGTAATTTTTCAACTTTACCTATTACTTTGGGATAAATAGTTTGTGGTAAAATATTAGTTTTCCCCATATAATCATCCTTCTTGTATTGATGTGTCAGTTATCTGTATTATACCATCTAAACTATATCTTAACTTTATGGTGACAGTGGTCAAGCCCCATGAAAATAGACACGAAATAAATGCTTAAATTGTGCCACTAAGCACTTTTAAAATACGTAGTTAGAAAAGATGACGGTGATAAAAACCCAAGTCTTTTCTGGCTACGTTTTTTTGCGTAAAATGTTGCGTATTTTGGTAAATCTTCCATCAGCTGCTCAACCGAAAGCATAGGGAATAGAAGTGAAAACTCGACTTTTAAATGAGAGAAAAAGCATTCAATCATAGCGTTATCATGACAATTTGCTTTACGCGACATACTTGGAATAAATCCCAATACCTTCGAAAGCTGATGATAGCGATAAGAACGATACACATTCCCTTGATCTGTATGGATGATTACCTGACTTAAGTCTGTGAGTTGACGTGCTTCCATGGCTTGGCGAATAGTGGCTTCCATCATAGTTGTATCGGAATGGAAGCTAACTTGAAAACCAATAGGTTCTCGATTAAAGAGATCGATTAAAGAGATCCATTAAAGCAGATACATAGATTTTTGTATCACAAAATGTAATTTCAGTGACATCCATTACCCATTTATGATTCGGGAAAAACGCATTAAAATTACGATTTAACAGGTTCGGATAAATATAGCCAGCGGCAATTTTTTTCTTCTCTGTGGACGATTTTTTCTTTCTCACTTTTGCAGCTAAACTCATCTCACGCATTAAGCGGGCTACCCGTTTATGGTTAATCACATAGCCATTTTGTTCTTTTAACGTACCCGCAATTCGTTTTACTCCATACGTTCCACTTACTCATCATAAAGCGATTGGATCATCTTTTTATCACGCCAATCGCGTTCAGAAGGGCCTTTTTGGGAGCGCCCCATAATAAGCGTAGTAACCGCTAGGTGACACATTAAACGCTCTAGCTAATAGTTCCACCGTATATTCCTTTCTCAAACTTGTCATTGCTTCAAAGTACACAGATTTTACTTCTGTTTGAGAAAGGTTTGGAACTTTTTTAAGATTTCCACCTGAATCTGTTGTTCTTTATAAGCTTTTTCAATGGCTTTTAAACGTACTAATTCTTCTATATCCACCATAGTCATTTCGCTATTATGCGTATCTTTTTCTAGAAAATAAGCCGGACCAAAATCTTTATATTGTCTGACCCATTGTTGAATACTTGTTTGGCTAACGTCCATCTTTTCTGCCATTTGTTTTGTGGGTATGTTTTCTTCCAAAATACGCTCTACCGCTTTTATTTTATTTTCAGGTGATGTATTAATATTTCGTTTCCTACGTGGTCTGTAAACCATGTTGTCATCCCCTTTTAATGAATTATAAAATAATACTGGTACAATACTATACCCGCTTTATGTCCATTATAAGGGGGTCGACCACAGTTACCTAATGTTTGAATGTTCGAGATTGAATGTATGATATCTCAAAAGATAAATGGTTTTTAGAATGAAATAAAGAGTACCCTACTCTAAAACAATTTAGAATCGCTTTAGAACTTAATACTCAAAATTTAATTCATTGATTCAAACTGGGCAGGTTGCACTAAGTTAGACAATAAAATTAAGGTCTTGTAAAATACAACTAACAGAGATAAGGAGAATCTATAATAACCGAACGCCTGAAGATGAGAAAGATAAAGAAATAAATTTAAAGAATTAAAGTTTAGAGATTTAATTAAACTTACCATTGATGTTAAAGGAACTTACCACACTTCCTGGAGCGGCAAATTTATCCACTCCTTTTTGAGGAAAGCACGAACATTATTTCCGCATATCATTTCACAAACTATATCACTTTTGGAATATCTATTATTAAATTCTTCAATCATAACTTCTTTATCTTTTTTATTCTCATAATCAAGCAATTTAAACATTGCTAGAATTAGTTCGCTTATACAATTTACTCCCTTTGGTATGAAAATTGTATTTTCATTTAATTTAGTAGTGAAATTAACAGTCTGACTATCGTCAATCTTCACAAACGAAAAGTAATTATTTTCATATAATAAATCATAAGGATTTATATCTCTTTCTTTTCTTGTTCTCTGAACTAGAATTCCCATTACTTTTTCTAACTGCAAGATTATTTTGAGCTGTTCCTTTATTGGAACCTCGAAGAATCTTTCTATTTGTGAAAAGGCATATAGATTTAATGTTTTGGAATCAACACCCGAAAGATTCAGACTTTCTTGATTAGGAAACCATCCAAGTAAGTCTTTCCTTGAAAATGTTTTTCCCTTTGTAGAATAACTAATAAACTGGTAAATTAATGCTTGAACCTTTAAACGCTTTATTTCAGGTGATAATAGTGGATTGATACTAAATAATATCTTTTCCAGTTCTATATATATCTTCGATTCAAGGGAATGGATCGAAAAATCTTCTATTTCAATATTTATTCTACCTGAATATTTCTGAAATTCACTATCCACCGAGAAAATAGAATTGTCTAATTGCCTCTTAAATTTCTTACCACCTTGAGAGAGTTGTCCTACTAAAATCAATTCATATGTTTCTGCTGAGGGCTCGTCTTTAATTAACTCCTTTAATAAATCAGAAATTATCTTTTCACTAAAATTATTAATACTGGATTTTACTTGTGTAACTTTTCGGTCCCCATTAGAATACTCCCATAAAATATCTACTTTCTCATGACTCTCTGACGGTTCAAGTGTAACTTTCTCCCAAGTAGATTCTGTTAAAGAAGAGAGTACCGCCACAACTGCCTGGAATAGATAACCCCTAGCTCCTTCACGCCCACCCATAATCTCACCCGCTTTTCTATATTTAAAATTTAGGCTAGTTGTATAATCAACTTAGCCACCTAAATTCAGTCAAAAAAATGCCGTTATAAAATTTCGTGTATCATTGAAATTAGTAGACTAACAATGAGAGGAAGTTTTATAATGGCGCACCTACAGAATACCGTACAAAAACGTAATTTTAAACACCTCACTTCTTTTGAGCGTGGAATGATTTCTGCGCTGCATAAAGAAGGACATTCTAATCGGGGAATCGCTAGACGCTTGGGGCGCGCTCACCAAGCGATTGCAAATGAACTTAAGTGTGGAACGACGACACAACTCAAGACTGGCAGAAATCCTTACACAGCCTACTTCCCCGAGACAGGACAGGCTGTGTATGAACAGAATAGAAAATTTGTGGTGCCAAAAGTAAATTGCGGAAAGATCATGAATCAAGGCTGGTCACCTAATGCAGTGGTTGGATTTTCGAAACAACAAAACGATTGGAAAGACAAGCCTATGGTGTCCACCAAAACCCTTCGTTGTGGTACCAGTCACCCAAACTTCCGCTCATCAATTTCCATATATACCTCCAAGATCATTCGTTTTTTTTAAATTCTCACTTTTAAAAGCGTACTCGACAAACCCAATTTGTCAATGAATCCACTCATAGCGGATATCTTCTTACTATTTTTGTCACCGTTTGGAATGGCTGCACAACTTGAGCCTGCTCCAAGAATGACAACGTGAGGCCTACGCTTTATAATAGTACTCATTTTTTTCAAAATCACTTTCTGGCATTTGTTCTTCCTTCAAACAACCATTTAGCCCGATTTTCTATTACTTGAATAGCATTATCAAGGTATTCCATTAATTTATCATATTTATTATCATCATAATATTCATTCGGCCCTGAAAATGGTGGTCGTAAATGGAATGCCTCCTGTAAATGATATTTGTCCATATTGTTATTAAGCCATAACAACATTTCAGAGTCTCTTCCATTTTGCAAATTTTTTAAATAGAACCATGGGTAATCATTGTTTTCTTTATAGGTTCCTTTCCCAAATATATGATTACCTTCTGAATCTGTATATGCATTATATCCCTTAGGTGCTGGCATAAGATTGGCAAAACAATACATTAAGTCAGAAAATCTATTAAACTTTACTTTTAATTCATCATACCCATCAAATATTGTTTTCAAATTATCTAACATAACTTTTAATATGTCATGTCTGATTATCCACCCATTACCATTCTTGCAAAATGGATATACAGTACCTCCAATTTTTTTAAGTCTAAAAATACAAAAGGCTTTTAACGGGTTCAGTGCATTTAATATGGTATCCGCTTTATCAGGAATATGTTTCCCGTAGCGCAACATGTAACAGTCCTTAATAATCGTACATGAATCTACCTCTATCGTATTTTGTATTCTATAATTAAGCATTAATTCAATAGCGTCAATTGCTAATACGTTTAATGAAGGATTAATTATTGGTATCAAATTAATGTTATTATGTGTTGTCACAATATCTTCTACCGTTATACTTTCTATTTCCATATTAATCCCTCCCTAAATATCCATCTTGCCCACTTACCCTGTGACAGCCAATTCACAGTCACAACATACCTGCCATCCAATCCACAGCCTAAACTATACAGATAGTCAGCTTTGATATGTTCCACCAGAATTAAATCTGCAAGCAGTAAGCAGAAACATATCAACCATCTAAATCCTCAAAACCTCAGTAATACTGGGATTTTAAGCCCTTTATTTCTACACCCTTGACATCAAACAGACCGTCTCAATATGGCTTAAGTGGATAGAATTGATGTTTTTATACAATTTTCGCCCCTTACCATATAGGGTACATGTCGACTTAGATTTCATCTGGCCTACCACCGTATATGTGAACGGCATCATCCTCTATTATTGTTCGGTCAACATTATTAAAACAAGCCATTGTTGTGGAATTTAACGTGTTCAGCTGTTGCACTTTTTGGTTTGATATTCCTAATTTAAAAATGTATGTGATGTCGCCAAACCAAGTAAGGCTACCGCATAATATCCATTGGTCATTCTCTGGATACCACATATACCCGACAACATGTGCAGTTTCATTTGGCATTTCCACTGATGATACTGGACCTTTAGAATACCGAAACCAAAGCTCTTCTGACCACTGACCGTACCTAATATACTCACGAATCAAATCAAAACTAGAATCAAGCACAAATTCTTTACCTCTCGAATGACACAAATAATTGAAAACAGTTTTAGCACATACCCTACGCATGAAGGAATCAATTTTCATTTCAATTATCGTCATAAATTCGGGTTCTTTATAGAAGTCTGTAATTGACTTCTCAAAGTAATTATACTTTCCAATAAGATATCCCTTTTCTTCTAGTTCCCGCTCTAAAAGTTCCCTATCAATCCCTGTGTTAATAATTGGTTGTTCCGCCTTCTTCAGCCTACTTTTCACTTCTTTTGTGGCATCAGGTAAATTTTCAAGTGTATAATAGATGTATTCATTTGCTTCAAGTGAACTAATTATACCTACCATTGGTTCAACTTCAAAGCGGATACGATAGGGGTTACTCGTATCTGTAAGCACATAAAATGGGAGACCCTTAAATACACCTTCGTTTCCAATTATTCGAATTCTACTATCAGTCAATCTTCGACCATCCGACATTGGTTTATCGCGAAATTGCATACGTAGGAAACCCTCATAGGAATCAAGTGCAATTTTATCTTCTATCTGTCTACTAAAATAAGAATTACATTCCTGGCAGACTTGGAAATTGCTCAGAACAAACGCATCCTGATATGTCCCCATCATCCTTGGTACAACATGTTCTTTATTAAATTCTGATTCATATTTTGTACGTAAACAATAAATACATTTATGCTTTTCCATTTTTCTATCTCCTATAACATAAACTTAGTGATATGATTTATTCAGTTATTTCACTATTCCTATTTTCACTTTCAGTAATCATTTGAAATTGGTTGGAATCCAAGAAAAGTCATTTTCTGCAAGATCCCCCCCCCTCTTTATTGGTAGTCAATTAATTTCGCGTACCCGTGCAGCAAACCATTCTGAATTCAATGTTGCACAGGTTTTTTTATTCCACACCATCATCTATAATATAATGAGCTGGCCTCTTTATTCACTATTGCCATTGCATTTTTAATCGCCATTGTCTCATAATATTGCGTAGCTGTTGGATAATCTTTAAAAACTACCGATTTACCAATTATCGAAAATACTTCTTGTTTAATTTCATTAATATTTACATTAAAAAATTCTTTTCTGTTATTTACCATATTAACTCTATTATCGTGAAGGGCATTATGCAAATGATTCTCCAGGCTAGGTGCATCATCGGTTAATATCATCGCATGTATATCGTATCCAAACGGTACTGATGCCGCACTTAGCTCTCTAATTCGATCTAGCGGCTCCAATCTCCTCGTCATGCCTATCTTATATACATCCTCGCCAAAAGCCCCGATATTAGATATTACATATACATACCCTGACTTTCCTATTTCCAGCCTATTGTTTACCTCTTCCCGCTTTTTATGAACTAAAGAAATATTGTCTTCAACTTCTTGAATTTGTGGTAGTAGATGGTCACTTTGGCCTTTTGATTTTGCATATTCGCCATTTAGTACTTTTAACTGTTTTTCTAACTCTTTTTCCCTGCTATTTAATTCATTGAATTTTTCTTGTATCTCTTTCTCAACTTGCTTTCGTTCCCTTTCTTCTTCCTTTAAGACCCGCAATGTTTCTTTTTCTTCCTGCTCAAATTCCAAACGTTCATACACCAATTGCATTTCTTCCAATTTCAATCTTAAATATCCGTCTTCAATACTCAAAGTGCTACGCTTGTTAAATTTATTTATCGTTTCAAATGACTTCCTTATTCGCTTCTCTGTGGCGATTATATTGGAGTATCTTAAGTTATGAATCGCATTGTCACAATCAATATTAAACGATCGAATCATAGATTTCACATTGTCATTTGCTAGTTTGCGTCCCTCCCGTTCACTTCCATTTATTGTCCATGTAGTTCCTTCATAAACAACTTTCTTATTTTTGATCATCTCTTTCTGTTTTTCATTATTAAATTCTAATTCCTCTTTGTATTGTTCTGTGGTGAAAAAGTGAAATACATTTTTGTAAAACCCTACTTCTTGAAGTTGTAATTCCTCTCGCATAAAAATCACTTTTTTCTTTAATTCGGATATTTCTTTGAGTAATGATTCCTTTCGACTATACTCGTTATTAGCATTCCGTATGGCTGCTTCAAGCTTTAACAGCGTTGTTTTTTTGTTTTTTATTTCTTTTGTCAATCGGTTGGAGAGCTTAATTTCATTTTTCCTGACCTTCATATGAATCGTATTCGATTGTTTCAATACCGTTTCACTAATTTGCTGCAGTTCCAGTTGGTAACTCCTAATTTTCATCAACTGGCTCAATTGTACGACTTGAGTACTTTTACATTTTGATTCAGTTTCATTAAGTATTAGCCTGTAATCTTCCAACCTTTTCTCCACATTACTTACCCCTTTTGTAAGTAAACCCAGCCTTTCTGTCCCAACTTCTATGCGATTCATTAAATCATCATTCAAGTCGCCATTTTTCATTACAGAATCTTTTAGTTGTTCCTCTTTTTTCATTAGGGCTTCCAGAACATTTTCATTTCCTTGGAGTACTTTAATAATCTCATTGGATTCAGCTAATTTCTTTTCTACATTATCTTTTTCTAATTTATATTTTGCCCCCGCTTCATCAATAGCTTGCCTATAATTCTTTAACTTTCCCTCCTCATTTCTTACTTCTTTCATAAGTAAATCCAGCTTCTCAGTCCCAACTTCTATACGATTCATTAAATCATCATTCAAGCCACCACTTTTCACCACAGAATCTTTTAATTGCTTCTCTTTTTTCGTAAGGACTTCTAGAATAATTTCTTTTTCTTGAAGTGCTTTAATAATAGCAGTCGATTCTTCCAACTTTTTTTCTGTTGCATCTTTTTCAAACTTACATTCCAAAAGCTCATTTAATAAATTTGTATACCTTTTCTTGCTCACAAACATAAATATTACCTCCCAATGTTCATTTTAATGTAAGTATAAATGCTGATTAGTGTGATTTTAATGCTTCTATGTAGCCAAGCTATACAAAATTCAATATTGTGCGGATACTAAAAAGGTAATGAATTCACATTATTCACTATTATACACCGCCGGGCATATTTAACCCACCCTTCCAAACTATGTAGCCTTTCTATAGGCCCAATACAAAATTCCTATAAGACCATAGAATACTGCACGAAACAAACTATTCTGATTTCAACGTCGAACAGATACTTTTTTAAAATCAGTTTTCTTAGATGACATGGTCTTAAAACTGGCTCTTGCGGGGCTATGTCTACCCTTTTTATCGTTACACCTCTGTCGTCAAGCATAAATGAAGGTGTTGCGGATTATCGTTCTACTGTGTGTTCAATTAGGCTTGGCTAATTGGAAGGCAATATGTGTGATAGTTAATACAGTTTGATTTTCCTCCTGGACGGCATTAACAGTCAAAAGATCTCGTACTGTAAAATACTCTTTGAATAGACTACTATCGAAATCAACAATATACTTAATTACCATTTCAGACGATAAAGACCGAAATATTGCTCTTGAGGCGCTAGGTCTATCCTTTTTCAATCGTTACATCCGCGTCGTCAAGCATAAAAGGACGTGTTGCGAGCCATCGTACCAATTCATATTCGATCAAACTAGGCACATTGAGAGGAAATAATTGTGATAGTTTTCACTCGATTGTCCCTTTTTACAGTTATAATACGCAATATGTATGACAATAAGCGCAATATCTGTGATAGTTAAAAACCTTTGATCTTTGACTTCCACACCCCCTCTTAAACAAACTACTATTATTGGTAATCCCACATTGTATGCACATGTTAGGCACAACAAATGCACATTATATGTGAATATCAGCCACATATATTCTAGATAAAAAAAGATGACTACTAAGTTTAAATTATTTTTTCCGAAATGATGTGTATATGCAACACAACAAATACACAATCCATGTACATTTCAGTCACATGTTTTGCACACGTCGACTAGCTCCTAACTTAAACACTTTTTGCGAGGCAAATTTATAAAATCACATAATGTATTCATTAGCCCCTCCCGTTTAGATTCATAATCCTTATCTGCCTTCCTCCTGCTTAATCGTTTTTGAGAAGCTACTAAAAGGCATTTCCAGTTACATGAGCCAACTTATCTTGAAGATATCATTTACTTTCTACTCTCATTTCTTATAATCTACCGAAAACCCTATAAGATTCCGTAATCTACAAACAAATAAACGGCTTTAAACCAACGTTTAAAGCCTTTTTTGCTGATATTATTGTGATAAATCCAAATATCAGCGCAATTGAACCCTTGATTTAATAGGCAGATAGAACAATGGATAAATAGGTATGAAAAAGTATGCAATAGGCGCTTAAAAACCGATTTAATAATAATAACCACTATTTACTTTTGCCGATACTCCAAAAAAAAGTTTGAGCTTCACTATTTTTTGATAGTAAGAATTTGATAGTTAGTAAGATATTCTTGTGTATCTATTCATACACCAACCCAAAATCCCCATTCAAGTGAAGGAGCTTGATCCGTGATATCAGATTCTTACCAAATCAATTGAAATTTTAGAACCGATTGATTTGGCAAGTATGCACAATTCCTATTGCACAACACACTTTTTCCAATTCCCCAACAAATATTTCCTCGTTTTCTTATCCAACTCAGGCTATTCTTTTTTCAATTTCTTTTTCACATTCTTCTTTATTTAAATAGTTACTTACTTCACTATCTAAGGTACCCAGAGGATTAGGCAATACATCCGGTACATGCTTCCAACGTACCGGAATAGTAATGGGATGCATTTCAAGTTCTTTAAAGTTCTTTAACTTATTCCTAAACGTTCTGGGGCTCATAGATCTTTGGGGGGTAGTTAAGTCACCGCGTGTTACCATTCCAATAAAACTCTCCAAACTCTTTTTTATTTCGCCGATTGTATAATTAAGCGAGACACCAAAAAAAGACATGTCGTGATACACTCAATTTATAACCTACGAAAGTTAATAAAAGGAGAGTGCATCAGACATGTCCTACACCCATCTTACCCAAACAGAGCTGGTATTCATAGAAGAATATCATTCCTTTGGTCATTCTGGTCGAAAAATAGCTAAAAAATTAAAGCGTGGTCATGAAACAATCTACCGAGTCATTAGACAGTTGAGGGATGGTTTTACGGTGCTTGAAGTTTACCTTCAGTATGAAAAGAATAAACAAAATTGCGGACGTAAGAACATCGAATTACCTGCTTCTGAAGTGGACTACATCAATGAAAAAGCACTTCAAGGTTGGACGCCTGACGTCATTATAGGTCGAAAAGAAAAGCCTGTTTCCTGCAGTACGAGCACGCTTTATCGATTGTTTAAGTCGGGTGTGTTCAATAAAGAAATCCTCCCTATGAAGGGCAAACGCAAACCAAATGGTCATCAAGAAAAAAGAGGGAAACAAAATTTCAAGCGCAGCATTCTCGATCGAGACAATGAACATCCGAACTATCAAATAGAATTTGGACATCTCGAAGGTGACACAATCGTCGGGCATCAACATAAGAGCGCAATCATCACGCTAGTTGAGCGGGTAAGCAAGTGCATTATCGCCATTAAAACCGCTGGAAGAAAAGCAATCAATAGTGAAGAGGCATTCGATCAATGGTTCAACCAGCTATCGAAACACTTATTCAAATCAATTATTTTTGACTGTGGGAAAGAATTTTCCAATTGGAAAAGCATCAGTAATAATCACGATATAGACATTTATTTCGCTGATCCAGGAACACCTTCTCAAAGAGCTTTGAATGAGAATTCTAACGGACTTTTACGTAAGAATGGATTACCCAAAGAAATGGATTTCCGTCCTGTCTTACAGGATTATATCTCTAGTGTTGTTTTACGTAGAAACCACATACCTAGAAAATCATTGAATTACCAGACGCCCATTGAGTGTTTCATGAGTCACATGGACGAACATGTTGATAAAGATATTTTGTCTCGCTTAATTTGACAAACCAAGTTTGTAAAGAATGATGACTTCCATTTATCACCTTCACGGCATTTGCAAAGCGATAGAAATCCTGTGGGAGATAAGTTTCTAAGATATAAATCTTCATATAATAAACAAACGACCAATAGCAAAAGTAATTGTCCAGCGTTCTCACTAATCCATTTGATTTTTTTCATAGTATAGTCGATCTACTAATAAAGCAACTTCGAATCTAAGAACATTTTTTTCATATGTTTCTACCTTTTCACCTTTAATAATCCTTTCAGCCATCTTATCGTAAATCATTGATTTGATAGATTTATTTTTGTGTTCAATTGTCGTACCATATTCCACAAATTCTCGTTTAACATTGAATCGTCCTAACTTTCTTTGTAGATGCCCTTTTTTCTGTAAAGATTTTTCGAACAGGTCTATATAGGCATCTCTGTGCTCCTTACTCTCAACAATAACGTCATAGCGGTAATCTATGCGCATTAGTCGATGCTTTTGAAATAGATTCTTATCACCAAAAAAACACTCGAATACGTTTTCCAATGTTTTCGTAACAAATGGAAAATCTGCATTAGTTATTTCACCACGGTTAAGCATAACTGGTAAATCTACGACAATACTTGCATGCAATTTGTTGGTATATAACTGTTTAGCAATACATACCTCAACACCTTTGAAAATAGACCCAAAATTTCCGCATAATTCATATGTTTCGATTCTATATTTTTCTTTCATGTAGTTCACATGCTGCACTTCCAAATCAGATATAATCCTGAATGTATGAATCATCAACTTTCTCCTCCTCTTGATTAACTTAAAGGTATTGGTGTATATGACTTCGTTCGTCTTCTCCTTCCTATATCTCAGCTATATTTATTAGTTCTGACAACGAATCTAAATCGATTGTTGTTTTCGTATGCTATCCCTCCTTTTCTAAGCCCATAACAAAATTAGTGTTGAACTACCTTCCAAGCACTTTATATGCAGCTTGTAAGACAATGAAAAAATAATGAACAGCACAAATTCTGCTACTCTCCTGTCCACTGACATCCTGAATCATAACTAAAATCCAATCGGCATCTAGCTGAAAACGGTTCTACACTGTCGAACAACAAAAAGGCCCTCATAATCGAAGGCCTTCACAACTCTTTTTACATAAGTTCACAAAACATAATGATGAAGGACTGTGTTCAACGTTGCCAAGTGACTCGAACAGACTTCGGCAGATTTCGGTCCTAAAATACTTGTTTTTTTCTACAATACTCCATATAAAGCTTTTGCCATGAAAAGCTAGTGGAGGGGAAAATAATAATGAAGATTGAAAGAGTATTTACAGAAGATAGTAAACGTACGGTAGAAGATTTATTTAAGGAGTTTATTTCCAATCAGATAAACAATCTAGTGCAAGACTACAAAGAAGGCATACACAACAAAAAAGAGCAAACTAACGACTTGTAAAAGCAAATCCCTAATTAATAAAAAGACCTTTCAGACTCCATACTGACGTTTACCAATATCTCAAACTTGCTCGAACATATTTAGAACTTGCAATTTCTAAACTTTGTGTATGCTTGCCATTGAATCACAAATAGCATACGCATTTGGAGGGGATTATATTGACTGGCTCACTTACAACAATCGAAGAGACACCACTTTCAGGAATGGGAATGGCATACGGAATTGACAATAAATTTACTGAAGACTACGATATGAGTAAGGTGAATACACGCACGCTCAATGATGAGGAGAAGAAAGTCATGAGATGCGTAGCTTTTATTCGAGTATCAACAAACAAAGACGAACAAAAGGATTCTTTAGTCAATCAGAAGCAAATGTATATAGATACGATCAAAAAAAACGGTTGGGAACTCTCCGACTTCTACTATGAAATCGAAAGTGGTCGCTATTCGGATCGTGATGAAATTAAGAGATTCTTAAATGATTTAAAAGAAAATAAGTTTGATGTTCTTTTAACAAAGGAAATATCCCGTATCTCCAGAAATTCATCTTTATCCTACCTTATTCGTGATTCAATATCAGAAAAGCAGCTACATTGGGTTTCCTTGGATAACTCGATCAATACATTAATCGGTAATACCCAAATGTTTGGTTTACATGTTTGGATGCATGAAAACGAATCCCGAACAACTGGAGAGCGCATCAAATCAGTTCTCGATATGAAAGCTAAAAACGGAGAATTTAATGGTTCGAATCCCCCGTATGGATACACGGTAAAAGATAAGAAGTTGTTTATTAACGATGACGAAACTCCACTAATCGTTAGACGAATATACCGTGAATATTTAGCTGGTAACGGACATGACGCTATTGCACGTGGTTTATATAACGAAAGCATTCCAACACCTTCAATGAAACAAGCTAGAAAAAATGCGAGCGATGAATGGCATGGATCTTCAATTCGCATTATTTTAGAAAATCCGCACTACACAGGAAGTCTTGTTCAATCTAGAACAAAAAGCGTTAGTATTACTTCCCGGAAAAGAGTTGCTAAAAATCCAGATGAAATGATTATCGTTAAGGATACACATGAAGCGATTATTTCCCAAACGGATTTTGATCTTGTACAAAAAATAATACAATCCCGAAAAAGAATTAGACCACAAGCAAATACCCGACTCTTTTCAAATATCATTTATTGTGCTGATTGTGGAAGAGCTATGCATTACAAAAAGGTAACTACTTAGGTAGGTCTTACTTATTAGAAAGTAAACTTCCCACATTGGACTGCTATCAAAGAAGAAAGTACCCCACGATTCTGCTTTCGAACAGTAGAGACGAAGCCACGGATTCGGGCGAATCTTTCTGCACCTTTGACTGTACGAAAGGATCCTGATACCTTTTGTTTTACCTTCATCCTTCGGACATCACGTTCGGCTAAACTGTTATCAAAAGGTACACGGTCATCTCGAATAAACCGCAGAATGGCGGTTTTGTGATTTTGAAAACGCTCTCCCAGATTAGCGGCTTTACTCTTTTTCTTTCGTCCACGTTTGAGCGGGGCATCGGGGACGGGGGCTGTAAACCATTCAATTTCACCCAGACTCAAAATAGCGTCATACTCGGCTTCCCATTCAGCCATTTTGAATTCATCCACCAAGATCCCTGATTTTCTAGCTTTTTTCGTTTCGCTCCAAGTTTCCTGCAGGAACTTCTGCATATCAGCAGCCCATCGATGCTTGTCATGGTCCATAATCCCTTGACACTCACGAAGAAGATGGGCTCCACACATCGCATGTTCATAGGAATAATCGGTTGTAAAATAGGGTGCCCAAAAGTCATGAACAAGAATACCCTCGTACTTGGAAAGTATTCCATGCTCATTGATGGCGTCTTGTCCGCGTTTTTCATGGGCATGATACAGCGTCCAGTCTTCACTGCTTACCACGTGTAGCCACTGTGTTTTATCCTCGATACGCAGACCGGTTTCATCTGAATGAAGAACGTCACTTTTTATGATTTCCTGTTGAATGTGTTTTTCAATGGGTTCAAGCTCTTCGTGAAACGCGTCCAAACGATTAAGAAGTGTTGCTTCGCTTGGGCGGTAACCCGTCATATCTTGAAAAAACTGGCTGATTCGTTCGAGGGGAAGTAGTTGAAAGGTATGTAAATAAGCACACCAAGCAGCCCAGCTGTCGCCATACTGGACGGGTGCTTTCACGTTTTCTGGGAAAGGAGCTTGTTGTTTACTTGTGCAGTTCGGACAGCACTTTTTTTCGAAACGATGCTCCGTAACTACAATTTTAGGAAGGGGTAAATCGAATACTTGACGACGGACATACCCATCAGCTGGAATGTCTTCAAGGGAAGTCGCACAATGGGAACAGGATTGAACTGGATGCCATTCGATTACATCTGGTTCATCAACCATGTTCAAAGTATATCCGTCATGATTCTTTGGGGCTCCCTTCTTGCCTCCAGATTTGCGCATACTTTTTGGCTTGCGTAGTCCATCACTTGAAGGGGGCTTACTACTGTTGGCACTTGTCAAACCAACTTGACGCTCTAACACGTTTACACGGGTTTCTAGCTTTTCGATATGCGTCAAAAGGGTCGTAATAAACGTTGCGATGTCAGCCGGTTTGCCATGACTGATCTTCTCAATATCCTTAGCAGAGTATTGCATAGTGGCTATCCCCCTTTCATAATCTTCGATGTTGGTAATCTATTCATTATACCTCATTTGTTTGAGTTTTGAAATTGGGTACCTAAGTAGTTACACAAAAAGAATAGTAGGGGATATGTTTGTGGAAATTTCAATAAGCACGGGAAAAAGAAATGTAGTCATCATAGGGTGCGAGAAAACAATTTGATTGAGATATTACAGCAAGAATTTAAGCAGTTGAATAGCGGATTCAAAGAGAACGACGTATTCTCCCAACTAGAAGCGGAAATGAACAAGGAATCCGTGAATTTGGAGAAAAAGATCCCGGCACTTGAGCGTCGTTTAGAACGAATACAAAAACAAAAAAATAAGGCAATGGACTTCCATATGGATGGTAATACGACTAAAGAGGAATATCATCTTTATATTGAGTCTAAAAGAAATAAGGAATGCAAAATACAAGATGAGATTGTTTCTATAAAAGAAACTTTTTCAACTGATGATGATATTGAAGGTCTTAAATTGATCAAATCTCTTCTTATTGATTTGTTGTCGTTCGAGAAATTAACTTCTGATATTTTGAATCGCTTCATAGAAAAAATCGAAATAAAAGCAGAAAGAAGCCCGAGAATCCACTATCGATTCTCGGACACGCCTGCTCTTTATTTACTCAATTCTAGAAACGCACAACATTCCACGTGACTACTATGCGGGAACATATCCACCGGCTGCACTTCCTGCGTGCGATACCCACCGTCTTCAAGAATACGCAAATCCCGTGCAAGTGTAGCTGGGTTACACGATACATAAACAACACGTTTCGGTTTATATTCCAAGATTGTTTTCAATAGTTCTTCGTCGCAGCCTTTACGCGGCGGATCGACGACTAGCACGTCGAATCGTTTACCGTCCTTATACCATTTCGGGATGACGACTTCTGCGGCACCTGCTTCAAAATAGGTGTTTGTGATGCCGTTCAGTTCCGCATTTCGCTTTGCATCTTCAATTGCTTGTGGGACGATTTCTACGCCGTACACTTCTTTCGCTTTTTGGGCGATGAACAATGAAATTGTACCGATACCGCAGTAGGCATCGATGACTGTTTCACTCCCTGTTAATTGAGCATAGTCCAGGGCTTGTCTGTAAAGAACTTCCGTCTGTACTGGATTGACTTGATAGAAGGATCTTGCGGATATTTCAAAATCGATGTTGCCGATTGAATCGACGATAACTGGTTTGCCGTACAACAGAATTGTTTCATCGCCGAAAATAACGTTTGTTTTTTCTGTATTGACGTTTTGCATGATGGATGTCACATCTGGAGCGAATCGTTTGATGAGTTTAATGGCTTCATCTTGTTGTGTGAATTTCTTCTTGCGCGTTACTAGGATAACCATCAGTTCGCCAGTTGCATGACCTTTGCGAACGATAAGATGACGCAACATACCTAGATGTGTTTTCTCGTCGTATGCATCGATGCCAAGTGCATGAAGTTCATATTTCAACATCGTCATTAAGTCATCCGCTTCGTGACTCTGGATGAGGCAGACGTCCGTGTCGACGATGTCATGTGTACGGGATTTATAAAAACCGGATACGACTTCGCCATCGCGTTCACCGAAAGGTATTTGTGATTTATTGCGATAGCGCCATGGGTTGGCCATTCCTTTTACGGGGTGGACAGGTACATCGGGTAGTTTGCCGATTCGATCTAGCGCATCGCGGACCGTTTTACGTTTTTGTACGAGTTGTGCTTCGTAGGATAAGTGTTGCATTTGACAGCCACCGCATTCTGAAAACACATGGCAAGGTGGTTTGACACGGTCTGGTGACGCCTTGATGACGTTCAATAACCTTGCAAATCCGTAGTTTTTCAACGTTTTTCCTACTTGTATCTTAACTTCTTCGCCTGGCAGCGCACCCGGAATGAAAAGCGGATACCCTTCAACTTTTGCGACACCTGAGCCATCATGTGTTAAGTCCTCTACGAAGACGGTAAGACATTCATTTCTATGAACAGTAAAAGACATGTTTTTTTCCTCCAAATAATTCTCGATGTCTTATAGTAACACGGTGGAGCTGAAAAAGAAGGTGTTGCGGTCCATTTAGGTTGCTTGTTTCGATGAATAGTCGCTTGGTCAGTGGAATTGGTCGCTTGGTTCAAAGATTAGTCGCTTCGGCAATGGAAATGGTCGCTTGATTCGAAGATCAGTCGCTTCGGCAGTGGAATTGGTCGCTTGATTCGAAGATTAGTCGCTTCGGCAACGGAATTGGTCGCTTGGTTCGAAGATTAGTCGCTTCGGCAACGGAATTGGTCGCTTGGTTCGAAGATTAGTCGCTTCGGCAACGGAATTGGTCGCTTGGTTCGATGAATAGTCGCTTCGGCAGTGGAAATGGTCGCTTGATTCGAAGATCAGTCGCTTCGGCAATGGAAATGGTCGCTTGATTCGAAGATCAGTCACTTCTACTATGGAAATGGTTGCTTGGTTCAAAGATCAGTCGCTTCGGCAATGGAATTGGTCGCTTGATTCAAAGATCAGTCGCTTCGACAGTTGTATTGGTCGCTTGGTTCAAAGATCAGTCGCTTGTACAGTGGTATTGGTCGCTTGATTAAGAAATCAGTCGCTTCAATAGTGGAATCTGTCGCTTGTTTCAAAAATTAGTCGCTTCAACAGTGGAATCTGTCGCTTGGTTCGAAGATTGGTCGCTTGAACCGAAACATTAGTCGCTTACACCATATTTAATCAAAAAAAGAGCAGACGCACTACCGACGTCTGCTCCCTACTTATTTTTCATCTTCTATCTGTTTCCTCACTGCCTCATCCATTGGAGCAATGACAAACGCCAGAACGATTCCCCCGATGAGTACGATGAATGGTGCGTAGAACATTAGAAAGTGTGTCATGAATCGGTTCCTCCCTTATGCATGGTAATCGCCTTTTCCGCGGACATAGTCTTTATCGAACAGGAACAGGCGCATGAGTAGAACTAATGACGGTATCAGCAAGCCAAGCCCTAGAATGAACGCAATAATAAGCGATATTGCCATTGCTGGATTTGTGAAGCTGTCGTAAATCGTCAAATATGGATAGAGCAAATAGGGATAATGTGATGCGCCATAGCCGAAAAAGGCAAAGACGAATTGCCCTGCAAGTAAGCTGAACGCCAATCCATACTTTCGACGTTTCCAAAGTAACCATACCGTTCCGACAAACATCAGAAATGAAATGAGGAACATCGGCCAGAACATCTGAATATTGCTGTAGTGCAAAGGATTATGTTGTCTCAATTCAACGATGATACCGCCCGCTGTAATTATCGTCGGCAATGCCCAAATGAGCGCATATTTCCGCAGAAGATTCGTGGCTTCAACATCCCGCGCTTTATTGGCATACCAGGTTAGGAACACCGCCGAAATATAGAGCGTTGCAGAAATACTTAAAAAGACAACAGCCCATGTAAGCCGGCTCGTAAATAACAACCAATAATCAAGTACGGGATTTCCATCCACCATCGTCACGAAACCGCCTTCGGATATCGTCAAAACAATCGATAGTGAAGCAGGGATTAGTATTCCCGCGAGTCCATACATGAACGAATAGCCTTTATGGCCACGCGTACCGTATGTTTCAAACGCATAGTAGGAGCCTCGAATTGCGATTAAGATGATTCCTATGCTAACGGGAATCAACAGAGTCGTTCCATAATAGAACGCAGTTTTCGGAAAGAACCCGATGATTCCAACGAAGAAGAAGACGAGGAAAACATTCGTCACTTCCCACACGGGTGATAGATAGCGCTGAATCACATTTGTCAAGACACGTTGTCGACCGGTGAGTAGGCTGTATGCATTGAAAAATCCTGCTCCGAAGTCAATCGCGCCTACGAGTATATAACCGAAAAGGAAAGTCCATAAGACGGATATGCCGATTATCTCAAGCGTCATAATACGTCACCGCCTTTCTCCATTTCACGGTCTTCAATTTCACGTTCAACCGGATTGTTGCGGAACATCCGTCTTAACACGACGATACTCCCAACACCCAACACAAGATAGAGTAACGAGAATAAAATGAGCATCGAATCGACATGTGCACTCGTCGTAGCGGCTTCCTGTGTCCGCATTATATGGCGTAGGATCCACGGCTGTCTTCCTACTTCCGCTAGCCACCAACCTGCTTCAATTGCTACAACCGATAGTGGACCACCCAGTACGATGAGCCAGCGGAACCACCTTGCCCTCACCATTGCCCAACGCCGCTTCATACCGAACCAATACACAGCGGACAGCACTGTCATCCAGACGCCAATCGTCACCATGATGTCGAAAAGATAATGGATGTAAAGGGGTGGAACCTCATCTGGTGGAAATTGATCCAGACCGATCACTTCCTCAGTGAAACTGCTGTGCGCGAGGAATGATAAAGCGTACGGAATTTTAATAGCATATTTAACTTCCCCATCTTTAAGGACACCGTACATGATTAGCGGAGCATTGCCCTCTGTTTCAAAATGCCATTCTGCAGCAGCCAATTTTTCTGGCTGATATTCCGCTAAATATTTCCCAGAGAAATCGCCGATAATTGCTGCCGCTATTGCGAAGACAAGCCCGACTTTCATCGTAAGGTAAAGGGCCTTTTTATGGTATTCGTGATTCGATCCTTTCAATAATCGAAATGCAGCGATTGCAGCAAGTACGAAGGCGGCTGTCATATAAGCTGTCACAACGACATGTGCCACTTTCGTCGGCATCGCTGGGTTGAACATCGCAAGCAATGGGTTGATGTTGACGAGTTCCCCATTGACGATGTCGAATCCGCGCGGTGCATTCATGAAGGCATTGACAATCGTAATGAATACAGCTGAGAAAGATGCCCCGACTGCAACAGGAATGAGCAGAAGAAAATGTTTTTTCTGGTTTTCAAAACGATCCCATGTATATAAATAGATGCCGAGGAAAATTGCTTCAAAGAAGAACGCAAATGTTTCCATGAACAGCGGAAGTGCAATGACATTCCCTGCAAGTTCCATGAAATTTGGCCAGAGCAATGATAATTGAAGACCGATAGCGGTTCCGGTTACAACTCCGACAGCGACTGTGATGATAAAACCGCGTGCCCAACGACGGGCGAGTAAAATATAATGTTCATCATTTTTCTTAATCCCTACCCACTGGGCAATCATAATCATAAGCGGTACACCAACGCCAATTGTAGCGTAAATGATATGGAATGATAAGGTTAGTTCTGTTAAAACGCGCGAAAAAAAGACGGCTTCTTCATTTCCCATCCTTGTATCCCCCTTCAGCTTCCAAATAGTCTACCAATGATGGATATCAGCATAATCCCTGCGACAATGAATGCAAGCCACATAAGACGTTTTTCATGTATTTTGTACATGGGCAGCACACCCCTTCAATTCTATCTTGATTCTTAGCTATACCCTCTATTCAATATGATAATGCGAAATTGAGTAGAAATATGAAAATTATTTGCGCATCGAGGTTTTTATTTCGTTTTACCTCTTGAAATAGAAAAGCTGCACACACGTCATATTGCGACACGCACACAGCTTTATCCTCTTAGAAACAGCTTTTGTTTATTTAACGACTTATTCTAGGCAACGATCAGTCCATTAGATCCGATCTTGTTCTCTTAAATCCTCCAATGGTGCAAACATTTTAATATGACGGTAGAGATTTTCGAACTTCGCTGGAAGTAAACCGCCATATTCTCCATCTAGATTCAGCAAAACATCTTCTGAAGAAGTCACAGTAATTTTTTCCGCTCTTGTTGAAATAACAAGCGGATCATTCAAATGTTCCCCTCTGATTGCAAGAGATACCACACGAATGAATTCCGCAATATTGCATTTCTTCAAAATGATTAACGTGAATTTGCCATCATTGATGCTAGAGTCCGGTGCCAGCTTTTCGAAGCCTCCAACCGAATTCGTCAATCCAACTAGAAACATCATCGCGTCATCATCGAATACTTCTCCATCATATTCAATCCTTACATGTGAAGAATGAATGGATGGCAGCATTTCGATGCCTTTTAAATAATACGCCAGTTGACCGAGTACGGTTTTAAGTTTACTCGGAACATCATACGTCAATTCCGTCATCCTGCCGCCACCCGCGATATTTATAAAGCAACGGTCATTCATGAGTCCGACATCGACAGGAATCGTTTCTCCTCGGACGATGATATCTACAGCGGCATCAATATCTCTCGGAATATGCAATGCACGTGCAAAGTCGTTTGTTGTTCCAGTAGGAATGAGCCCAATTTTCGGACGTTTTTCAAATGGGCTAACGCCTGCAACCACTTCATTCAGCGTGCCATCCCCGCCAGCAGCGATAATAAGGTCAAAGCCTCGTTCCACTGCATTTTTAGCAGCCTCTGTTGCGTCTCCTTCACAAGTTGTCGCATGGCAAGAAGTTTCATAGCCAGCTATCTCAAGTTTCGCAAGGACTTCCCCAAGATGCTTGCGAAATACCTCACGGCCAGACGTCGGATTATAAATAATTCGTGCACGTTTCATCCGAATTTCCCTCTCTATTCCTACAAATAATAATTTGCAATGGTTATTTAATTGAAAGTGCTAAGTATGACGATTGTTCAACATAGTTAGTTGCAACGCGGTTCTCGGTCATGCTTGCTTCTGTACGACCGGCAGAAATGTTTTACGGATATCTTCGTATACCGTCAACCAAAGTTCGGGCTTGGACGTATATTCCGCCATGATTCGTTCCATGAACAGCTGTTGCTTCTCTTTAAATTCCGGTGCATCCGCTGGTGGTAAGTCTTTCCGCAAACCCATGACATATTCTTGAATCGTGGCCGCACGTGGTCCCCATTTCGCTTCAACTTCACCGTTTTCATCCAAAAGAAGGTAGACAGGAATCGACCTGCCACCGTTTGTCAGATGTTTATCAATTAAATCCGTGTCATTGTCACGATAAACCGTTCGTACATCAAGATCAGCGGCTTCCGCAATTCGCCGTAGAATAGGGTTGTTCATCATCGCATCTCCGCACCAATCTTCTGTGATAACGAGGATATTGAGTTTCTTAACCTTCAACAGTTCTATGAATTCATCGTCTTGCGGGACTTCAAATTGTTCATAGATGCGAAAACTATTTTCTTTATGGGTTTCCATCGTATCCATATATGCTGAGAGTGAAATTGCTTCATCAAAATAGTGCTTTTCTGTTTTCATCAATCATCCACACTCCTTTCCTATCAGTTTAAACTGTCCTATGGTGCGAATCAAATACAAAGTCCAGAAAACGCCCTATGCGCTGACTACTTAAAGTCTTGCATAGGACGCCCATATCAAAAACGCCTCGGCGAATTGTGCCCAGATTTTGAATTGGGCTTGCCCAATTGACTCCTTTAAAATCTGTGGCATCCGCCGGAGGCTTTAGCTTCATTCAGCAGGGGTTTGAATCCCTGCTGAATGAAGTTAAAAAATTTCTATCGTTTTGCAATTTCTTCGAGAAGAATTTTATTGACGAGTGGCGGGTTTGCTTGCCCTTTCGTCGCTTTCATGATTTGGCCGACGAGGAATCCGACAGCGCGTTCTTTTCCGTTTTTGTAGTCTTCAATCGATTGCTCGTTGGTATCCAATATGTCCGTGACAATCTTGCGCAGCGTGCCTTCATCAGAAATTTGGACGAGTCCTTTTTCTTTAACGATGTCAGCTGCATTACCGCCGTTCTCAATCAATTCTTTGAATACTTTCTTCGCTATTTTGGATGAAATCGTGCCATCCGAAATAAGCTTGATCATGCTTGAAAGTCCTTCAGGTGTAAGTTCAGTTGCACGAAGTTCTTTTTGCTCAGCGTTTAGATACGCTGAAACCTCTCCCATAAGCCAGTTAGATGCAAGTTTTGCATCTGCACCTGCTGTAACAGTCGCATCAAAGAAATCGGACATTTCTTTTGTCAACGTCAACACCATTGCGTCGTAATCAGGTAAGTCTAACTCATTGACATAGCGTTCTTTACGCGCATCTGGAAGTTCAGGAATTTCCGCACGAATACGTTCCATCCACGCCTCGTCAATATGGACTTCTGATAAATCAGGGTCGTTGATGAAGCGGTAGTCATTCGCACTGCCTTTTATCCGCATGAGCACAGTTTGGCCCGTCGCTTCATCATAACGGCGTGTTTGTTGCTCAATCTCCCCGCCAGATAACAAAATTCCCTCCTGACGTTCCACTTCATTCGCAATCCCTCTACGCACAAAGTTGAAAGAGTTCAAGTTTTTTAATTCTGTTTTCGTTCCGAATTCCTTTTGGCCATATGGACGAAGGGAAATATTCGCATCGCAACGAAGAGAGCCTTCTTCCATTCGTACATCAGAGACACCTGTATATTGAATGATTGCTTTTAACTTTTCAAGAAATGCATACGCTTCTTCCGGTGAGCGAATATCTGCTTCCGTAACGATTTCAATAAGTGGCGTCCCTTGTCTATTTAAGTCGACAAAAGAGTGACCTTCGTCCGTATGTGTCAATTTCCCCGCATCTTCTTCAAGGTGAACACGTTCGATACGAATTTTCTTCTTTTTCCCGTCGACTTCAATTTCAACCCAACCATTAGAACCGACTGGTCGTTCATCTTGGGTAATTTGGTAGGCTTTCGGGTTATCCGGATAGAAATAATGTTTGCGATCGAAATTCATGACAGTTGCAACGTCACAGTTCAATGCCATTGATGCTTTCATACCAAAGTCAATTGCACGTTTGTTAAGCGTTGGTAATACACCAGGATAGGCCAAGTCAGTGACATGGATATTCATATTCGGTTCCGCACCAAAATGAGCATGTGCGGGTGACATGATTTTTGTATCTGTTTTAAGTTCTACGTGAACCTCAAGGCCGACAATCGTTTCAAAATTCATTGTTATTTCCCCTCCCATATGTCCGGAGTGCTTGTATGGAAATCAGTGGCTTGTTCATACGCATGCGCAACTCTGTATACTGTCGCTTCATCGAAATGCTTACCGATGATCTGTAAGCCAATCGGCAAGCCATCTGCAAAACCACAAGGTACGGAAATTGCTGGAACACCAGCCAGATTGATTGGTACAGTCAATACATCATTCGCATAAAGCGTCAATGGATTGTTGATCAATTGACCCATTTCGTAGGCTGTTGTTGCTGAACTTGGCCCGATGATAACATCGTATTTTTCAAAAAGATTCGCAAAGTCTTGAGCGATTAATGCACGTACTTTTTGTGCTTTTACATAAAGATCCTTATGATGATCTGCACTTAGCGCATAGGTTCCGTAAAGAATACGTTTTTTCACTTCGTCTCCAAATCCTTCAGAGCGGGAACGCAAGTATAGTTCCTCAAGATTTTTCGCATCTTCAGGACGATAGCCATATCGGATTCCGTCAAAGCGTGAAAGGTTTGATGACGCTTCGGATGAAGAAATGACATAGTACGTAGGCGATGCATACTTAACATGTGGAAGTGTAACTTCCTCCCACTCCGCACCAAGTGACACTAGCACATTCAATGCTTCCTTCACGGCGTTTTTAACTTCTTCCGCTACTCCATCACTAAGGTATTCTTTTGGAACACCGATTTTCAAACCTTTGACATCGCCCGTAAGTGCAGCTTTGAAATCAGGTACTTCATTAGGTGATGTCGATGAATCTTTCGGATCTACGCCTGCAATTGCACTAAGTAAAAGCGCATTATCCTCAACATTTCGTGTAATCGGCCCGATTTGATCGAGTGACGATGCAAATGCGACAAGACCAAAGCGTGAGACGCGACCGTATGTTGGTTTCATACCGACAACGCCACAGAATGCTGCTGGCTGGCGAACGGAACCACCTGTATCCGAGCCAAGTGCGAACGGCACTTCACCAGCCGCAACTGCTGCCGCTGGACCACCCGATGAGCCGCCAGGAACATGCTTCAAATTCCATGGGTTATGCGTTTGTTTAAATGCAGATCGTTCAGTCGTCGATCCCATCGCAAATTCGTCCATATTTAGTTTTCCAACAGTCACCATGCCTGCTGCATTAAGTTTCTCAACGACCGTCGCATCATAGACCGGTACGAAGTCTTCAAGCATTTTACTTCCGCAAGTTGTAACAACGTCCTTTGTTACAATATTATCTTTTAACCCGATAGGCAGACCAAATAATGGTCCTCTGCCTTCTAAAGGTTGATTGTCTAATTGTTCGGCCCTTGCAAGTGCCTCATCATCGGTTATTGTAAGGAACGCTTGTACATCCCCGTCAATTTTAGCAATACGAGTAAGTGATTCTTTAGTCAATTCTTTGACAGACACTTCTTTTTTATGTAAAAGCGATTGAAGTTCTGTTGCCGTCTTTGTCAATAATGTCATTTTTTCTCCTCCTCAAATCCACACATCAAAGGATGTTCGGCACTTTTATCATTCCAGCTTCATGTTCTTTTACGCTTTTCAACATTTCTTCACGGTCAAGTCTATCTGTCGGTATATCTTCACGTAATACATTAATAAGTTTAAGTGGATGGGTCATGGGTCCAACATTTTCCGTGTCAACTTCTTTTAATGCATCTGCAAAACCAATCATATCACTTAGTCGTGAAGCATATGATTCCGCTTCAGAATCCGTCATGGCAAGTCTCGCGAATTTTGCGAAGTAGTAGACATCATCTTTCGTAAATTGTGTCATATTCTCTCCCCCTCATCATTAGTTGTACGATTCATCATAACACCTTCTGTTAATGGTGAAAAGTTAGGAAAATCAATAGCCATAAATATGAACATAAGGGTCATTACTTTTAGCTTCATTGACTATAAGCGCTTCTGGCCCATTTACTGAAGTTATACTTACTTCGGTATGGATATCCGGAAAATACTTTAATACACGAGAAGTCATATATTGTGTAAAACCAATTATTTCACTCGTACCGAAAAACTGAATAGGCACTTCTATTTTGAGTGATTTCAAATTGTCTTCTTTATAAAACCCAGTGCCAATGACATTGACGAAGCTCGGAAAATATTGATCAATATCCTGCTTAAAATTATTGAATTTCGTATTGATATCCCTATAATTATCAGTGTCAGTGTCTGACGACGCAGGGAATACCACGTACTTTTCATTAACTTCTTTCCACCCTGTTAATGCTACTTGACCTTTACCAGCAACCGCTGTTGCAAAGTAAGTACCAGGGACAATGGAGTTTCGACTTGCCTGTTTAAACAATCCTACGACAATCGGGACCTCTCCAAGTCCTTCCTGCTTACGGAGGCGACTAACAATTTCTTCAGCCATCTTCATTCCCTGTTGTTCAATCACCTTACCCGAAATTTCAGCCTTTTGCCCACTCTTTGTATAATAGATTGAATTAAGAGCAAGACCAATCGAAATACCCGAAAGTTGAACTTTATTCTTATCGGTCTTGACTAAGTAATTTTGTTCGACAATATGTGCAAGATAAAGGGGTGCCTTTGCTACTATTTGCTCGTCAGTCATCCCTTTTTTAATCGGGGGATTCAACCCAGCTTTATTTACTGAACTCCTTGAGAGCCAAGCGCCAGTCATTTCTTTATCGATATATTGCCCCTCTTGGAAGAGGTGGGTTTTTGGGGCGAAGTTTGGGACAGACAGACGCAATAACCCCTCTTCCGCCTCTTTCATATCATATTTCGTATAGATATTTGGTATAACAAGTCCGCGGCTTGCGCTTTTCTTGAAAGGCTGTAGTATCCTATAATACTCATCTTTCAGTTGTATATCCGGAATCATGACCGTTTCTTCGATACTTTCCTCGTTCTCTTGAATGAATTCCTCCTTTTCCGTTCCGAATGAAGGGAGACATCCGCCAAGCAATAACACAACTGAGAGTCCAGGGATTACAAATAACCTTTTCATCCTATTTACTCCTTTTCGCTGAGTGCTTCAATCAGCTTTTCTTCATTCCATACCGTGATTTCAAGTTCCTCGGCTTTTACCAGTTTCGAACCGGCGTCTTCCCCCGCAATGACAAGATCGGTCTTCTTACTTACACTACCACTTACTTTTCCGCCAAGTGCTTCGATTCTCTCTTTCGCTTCACTTCGACTTAGTATCGTTAACTTTCCTGTTAATACAACTACCTTACCAGCAAATGGTCCATCAGTTGGTACATCTTGTCTGCTACGCCCTTTGTACGTCATATTCAGGCCGTAGGATTCCAACTTACGGAGCACTTCAACGACGTCTTCATTGCTGAAGTAGGTTGTAATGGAATTAGCAACTTTATCACCGATTTCATGGATTGTTAAAAGATGGTCTACATCCGCTTTCATCAACGCATCAAGTGTACCAAACTCTTCCGCTAGTATTGCCGCTGCTTTTTCACCGACATGTCGAATTCCAAGTCCAAAGAGCATTTTTTCTAGGGAATTCGTTTTTGAGGCTTCAATTGCGCTCAGAAGATTGAAGACCGACTTCTCACCCATCCGTTCCAGCGCAAGTAATTGCTCATTTGTTAGCGTATATAAATCCGAGACATCGTGAACAAGGCTTGAACGATACAATTGATCGACTACCTTTTCTCCAACGCCTTCGATGTTCATGGCATTGCGGGACACAAAGTGGATGATTGCCTCTTTCATCTGTGCAGGACATTGCGGATTCACGCAACGAAGGGCAACTTCCCCTTCAATACGCACAAGTTCCGAGTCACATTCCGGACAGTTTTTCGGCATTTCAAACGGTATTTCGTCCCCAGTACGCCTTTCGACCAATGGGGCAACTACTTCAGGGATGATGTCGCCTGCTTTCCGAATAATGACGGTATCGCCGATTCTGACGTCTTTTTCTTTAATAAGATCCTCATTATGAAGGGATGCACGTCCGACTGTAGAACCTGCAACTCGAACAGGCTCCAAAATAGCGGTGGGCGTAACTACACCCGTCCGTCCAACACTTAGTTCGATAGCCAGTAATTTCGTCATTACTTCTTCGGCTGGGAATTTATACGCGATTGCCCATTTCGGACTTTTAGCAGTGAAGCCAAGCTGTTCTTGCTCTTCAAAACGGTCGACTTTCACGACAATCCCATCGATTTCATAATTAAGATTGGAGCGCTTTTTCGTCCACTTCTCGATATAATCAATCACTTCTTCGATTGTGGCACAACGTTGCCGTTCCTTATTTGTTTCAAATCCGAGTACTCCAAGATGATCCAAAGAATCCGAATGTCTATCTTGTCCGTATGCACTACCGTCGCCGCCAATTCCGTAGACGAAAATCGCTAAGTTTCTACTAGCAGCCATTTTCGGATTGAGCTGACGAAGTGAACCCGCCGCTGCATTTCTCGGGTTCGCAAACGGCTCTTCCCCTGCCTCGTCACGTGCGGCATTCAAGTCGACGAACGACTTTTTCGGCATATACGCCTCGCCACGTACTTCAATTGTACTAGATTCATTCAACCGGAGTGGAATTGTTCGGATTGTTTTTAGATTGGCCGTGATATCTTCTCCGATCGTTCCGTCCCCTCTAGTTGAACCTTGTACAAATTTCCCATCAAGGTATCTGAGTGAAATAGCTAATCCATCAATTTTTAATTCGCAAATATAAGAGACATCACCTACGGCTGTCTGGACGCGTCTGTCAAACTCTCTCAAATCCTCAGCATTAAAAGCATTAGATAGACTAAGCATTGGATACGCATGAACGACTTTTCCGAATCCAGCTAAAACTTCACCGCCGACGCGCTGCGATGGAGAGTCTGGGTAGATGAGGTCCGGATTTTCCGCTTCAATTGAAAGTAGTTCCTGCATATGTTCATCATAAACCTTGTCGGTCACAACCGGATTGTCGAGCATATAGTAGGCCCGTCCATACGTATGAAGTAGATTGTTCAATTCTTCCACTCGCTTTTCGAGTTCGCTTCGATTCATGTTCATTTTTCCTCCTTGAGCCGTCACTCTTTTTCGATTGGTGCAAATTTCGCAAGTAAACGTTTAATACCCACCGGATCCGGGAATGCGATGTCCAGTTCGACTTCCTCGCCTGATCCCTTCACGCTGACGACCATTCCGGTACCCCACTTTTTATGGACCGCTTTGTCGCCTGGGTTCCATCCCATCTTGTCCCCACCACTCGTCTTATAGACAGGCTTTTTAACCGCCGAACGAGTTGGCTCAACAATTCTGCTCCGTGATCCACCAGAAGAAAAGTCCGATTTCCTCGAAATCACTTCCATGATATCATCTGAAATTTCACTGATGAACCGTGATGGGTTATTGTAACTCGCACGTCCGTAGAGCGTCCGATACGATGCAGAGGTCAAGTAAAGCTTTTGCTCTGCACGTGTAATGCCTACGTACGCGAGGCGTCTTTCCTCTTCCATCTCTTCGTTATCGCCGATTGAACGGGCATGTGGAAAGACGTTCTCCTCCATCCCTATAATGAATACGACAGGGAACTCAAGTCCTTTCGCCGCATGCATCGTCATAAGGACGATTTTTTCAGTCGCTTGGTTCTCTTCCTTGTCGAGCGAATCGATATCTGCAATGAGTGCTAGATCTGTCAGGAAAGCGACCAATGATCGATCCCCCTCCTCCTCTGCCGCACGTTTTTCAAATGCCTCTGTCACGGAAAGGAATTCTTCGATGTTTTCTAAGCGACTTTCCGACTCAATCGTTTTTTCCCGATTAAGCATCTCGCGATAACCCGATTTATCGAGCACTTGCTCCACAAGTTCAGAGACCGACAAATATTCCTGCATTTGCGTAAAGCCTATTACTAGGTCACGGAACTTCGCTACTTCATTTGCGGCCCTTGCCGTAATTCCCATAAAGTCGACTTCTTGTAATGCGTCAAAAATCGAGCGGTCATGTTCAATCGCGAATCTTGCCATTTTTTCGAATGAAGTGGCGCCGATACTCCGTTTTGGTTCATTGATGATTCGTGCGAGCGCAAGATCATCCGCATTATTTGCGATAAGTCGTAAGTAGGCGAGTAAGTCCTTGATTTCTTTCCGGTCATAGAACTTCGTGCCGCCTACGATTGTGTAGTCGAGATTCGATTTCACAAGATATTCCTCGATGATACGGGACTGTGCATTCGTTCGGTACAAAATAGCGAATTCGTCGAGTTTCAAGCTTTCCTGATCTCTCAACTCAATAATTTTGCCGACTACAAATTGTGATTCGTCTTTTTCATCACTCGCTTTGTAGACGTAAATTGTTTCCCCTTCTTCGTTGTCCGTCCGTAATTTTTTATCGTAACGGCTGTGGTTGTTTGTAATGACGTCATTCGCCGCTTGTAGGATTCGTTTTGTCGAACGATAGTTTTGCTCAAGCATGATCATTTCCGCATTTTTATAATCTTTTTCAAAAGATAGGATATTGCCGATATCTGCGCCGCGCCATCTATAAATGGACTGATCAGAGTCTCCGACAACACAGAGGTTTTTGAATTTATCCGCCATCATATTGACGAGACGATACTGCGCGTTATTCGTATCCTGATATTCATCGACATGAATGTATTGGAATTTATTTTGATAAAACTCAAGAACATCTGGGACGCGTTCGAATAGGACGAGTGTCATCATGATCAGGTCGTCAAAATCGAGTGATTGGTTTTGGCGCAACCGTTTGGCGTAACCGTCGTATACGCCCGCAATTGTTTTTTCATATGGATTGGAGGGATCAATTTGACTACGGAAGTCTTGTGCGTTAATGCATTCGTTTTTCGCCGAGCTAATTGTATTCAGCAACATACGCGGATCGTATTGCTTTGGGTCAAGGTTTAATTGTTTTAGGACATTTTTCACAACGGTCAATTGATCCGAGGAATCGAGAATCGAGAATGATTTGGCGAACCCGATACGATCGATATCTCGACGCAAAATACGTACACACATTGAGTGAAAGGTCGATACCCACATCCGTTCCCCGGTGCCAGCACCTAGGAGTCCATCAATCCGATTACGCATTTCCCTTGCCGCCTTATTCGTAAATGTGATGGCAAGGATATTGGATGGGTAAACGTTTTTCTCTACAACGAGATAGGCGATACGGTGAGTTAGTACTCGCGTCTTCCCAGAGCCCGCCCCCGCCATAATGAGAAGTGGTCCTTCTGTCTTCTTCACAGCGCGCGCTTGTTCAGGATTCATGCCCGCAAGTAAATCTTCTGCAATTTTATTCATAATTTACACCCTCTCGGAACATTCGTTCTTTATTATACACTTATTTGCCCTTTACGGGAAACTGATTTCACTGCATCAACCGTTTCAAGTGCGGCATTCAAATCGTCATAAATACTATTTCCAACGATGATTGTATCTGCGATTCTGGCCATCGTTTTGGCGTCTTGGGCATTTTTGATGCCTCCACCGTAGAAGAGTCGCGTATTTTTGAGAACGCTGGCTACGGCTTCGACGATTTCAGGATTACCGTATGTACCACTATATTCTATATAAAAAACTGGCAATCTAAAAAGATGCTCCGCCATACGCGCATACGCAATTACATCTTCTTCGTCCAGCACTGCTGTAACACCAGTCATTTTTGCTGCTTTGCAAGCAGGATTCAATATGCAATAGCCCTCAGTAACGATTTCATCCCAGTTCATCATATGACCGTATTCGCGGAGCGCCGCATGATGGATGCCGTTGACCCACTCTACTTTTGTTGAATTGAGTACCGTTGGAATGAAATAAAAATCGAAGCCCGGTGTTACAGAATCGACCGTGGATACTTCAAGTGCAATCGGGACGGAATAACGTCTTATCCGAACAAGCAAGTCGAGGACATTGTCGAGTGTAACCCCATCTGATCCCCCAACGATAAGCCCATCTGTTCCCGATTCCGCAAGCAATTCCAATTGTTCGTCTGTTAGCTTTTTTGCAGGATCTAATTTAAAAGCATGACGCCATGTAGTGTAATCCATGTTAACCCACCTACTCTATAATTGTATGTTCCTTTAGTATACCAAATAAATTATAGCGTACCAGTCACCTACGCACTGCAAGTTTTTTAAGAATTGGATTGGTCGCTTGGTTAGAAGGATTGGTCACTTGGAGTGTGGAATTGGTCGCTTGATTAGAAGATTGGTCGCTTGGAGTGTGAGATTAGTCGCTTGATTAGAAGGATTGGTCGCTTGGAGTGTGAGATTAGTCGCTTGATTAGAAGGATTGGTCGCTTGATTAGAGGATTAGTCGCTTGGAGTGTGGAATTGGTCGCTTGGAGTGTGGAATTGGTCGCTTGATTAGAAGATTGGTCGCTTGGAGTGTGAGATTGATCGCTTGATTAGAAGGATTGGTCGCTTGATTAGAGGATTAGTCGCTTGATTAGAAGATTGGTCGCTTGGAGTGTGAGATTGGTCGCTTGATTAGAAGATTGGTCGCTTCGAGTGTGGAATTGGTCGCTTGATTAGAAGATTGGTCGCTTGGAGTGTGGAATTGGTCGCTTGGTTAGAAGGATTGGTCACTTGGAGTGTGAGATTGGTCGCTTGATTAGAAGGATTGGTCGCTTGGTTAGAAGGATTGGTCGCTTGACGGTGAAAGGTGTCACAATAGCTTAAATTGTGGCGAGCCTAAACACTTATTGTTTCTTGTCTTTCAAAAACAGAAGAAATCAAGCCGGTAAAAATTGCCGACTTGATTTCTTCTGTTATAGAACACTGATTAAATCCTCTGCACGAAACGAATCGTTCCACCAGTTCGTAGTTGCGCTATTTTCGGTAAGTCCTTGTTCACAACTTTTCCAATCGTCGCGTAGCCTCCGACAGTTTGAGCGTCTGCCATTAAAATGATTGGTTGGCCATTTGTAGGGACTTGGATTGTGCCAAATTGGGTGGCTTCGCTTATGATGTCCCCGCTTGCTTCAAATTCAAGTGCTGGGCCATTTAGAAAGTAGCCCATTCGATCGCCGCCACGCATTGTGTAAGTTGCATTGAAAAAAGTTTGAACACTTTCTTTACGAAATAGATGCATATGAGGGCTATCCCATAATTCAACGGTAACATCATTTGAATACGTCGGGATATCTTCCACTCGCATGCCACTATTACATCGGTTCTTTATAGGTATGTTGGCATAGAGAATTTCATCTTTTCTCACAGGACCACCAATCAACCCTTTCGGATACACAGATTGGCTATCGAGCACTTTCGGAGAACAAAATCCGCCTTCCGGAATGATGTATGCAATACCGCCAGTAGCAGGTTTCGTAAAACGAATAGTTTGGTCTTTCCTTATGTAAAATGATTTCCACATCGGAGCTTCGATGCCATCAATACTTACCGTCAAATCCGCTCCTGTAATCGCAATTCGATGATCACTTAGGACTTCCAGTGTCAGCCCACCCAAAAACAACTCAAGCGCACTCTCTTTGCCATTATTATTCATTATCTTCATTCCCAAATGGAAGGCTTGTTCATCCATGGGGCCAGAAATTGGCATTCCAAATCGTCTAAATCCAGGTCTTCCTGCATCTTGTATCGTGCCGTAAACACCGGGTTTAATCACTCGAAAAAGAGGAATCATCGGTGTTCACCTATCGCTTGAATAATTACATGATTCGATTGCAGTGCTGCGCGGATCAATTCTGCCCGCTTGGCAACCTCACTCCCGTCTCCATGAAAACAAATCGTATCTGCTTTCAGTGGGATTGTTCCCCCACCTATCGTTTGCACTTTTCCATCCAAAACAATGCTTAACACTTGTTGTTCAATCGCTTCAGTTGTATGGAGTACGGCATTTGGCAACGTCCGCGAACAAAGGCGACCTGATATATCGTACCGCCGATCAGCAAATGCTTCACCCGCTGTTTTCAAGCCGATTTTCTCACCTGCTCGGATTATTTCGCTGTTACAAAGGCCGAATAAATACGCTTCTGGCACTGTATCATAGACGGCTTCCGCAATCGCTTCCGCAATTTCCACATCGATGGCAGCTGTATTATACAGCGCTCCATGCGGCTTAACATGCGATACCGGGACACCATTAATTTTGCAAAACATATGAAGGGCGCCAATTTGATAGACGACAGCATGATAGACTTCACGGGGCGCCATCGATAAATTCCGTCTTCCAAACCCTTGAAGATCCGGGTACCCTGGATGAGCACCGATTGCTATCCCCTGTTTCGCGGCTTTTTGGACTGTATCCTGCATGACATTGAAATCGCCCGCATGAAAGCCACAAGCTATATTCGCAGATGTAATGAATGGAAAGAGTTTTTCATCTTCACCCATCTTATAGGCACCAAAGCTTTCTCCTACATCCGCATTTATATCGATTCGCATCGAGACTCCTCCTTCACAAGGTCATATATCGCTTCCGGTTCACGCGCTAATTGATGTTCCAACTCTCTATATTCTTCGATAGGTATAGGAACAAATGACAAATAATCCCCAGCTTGCAGCAGAAAAGGTTCCTTCCGATTTGGACAATAAAGATCGAGCGGAGTTCTCCCAAGAATATTCCATCCGCCGGGCGATTCGAGTGGGTAAATGCCTGTCTGATTTCCACCGATGCCAACAGTTCCTTTAGGTACAAGTAAACGCGGTTTGCCGAGTCTTGGTACGTGAAGGGCTTCCGGTAATTCTCCTAGATAGGGAAAGCCAGGTAAAAAGCCAATCATATAGACCGTATAACTTGTTGTCGTATGCAAGGAAATAACTTCCTCCCGTGAAAGTCCCGTTATATTTATGATTCGATCCATATCTTCACTAAACTTTTCATCGTAGCAAACGGGAATTTGAAACTGCCGGCTTGTGAGTTGGGTAGGTGTAAAAACTTCTCTCATTGACCACAGCATTAATAATTCATCTATCAGCAAAGAAGAGTTAGCTACTTCTTTCTTTAAATAAATCGTGACTGCATGGTAACTTGGCACAATTTCTGCTAGTAAATGATGGTTACGTTTTATGATTAATTGGGAAAACGCTTGCACATAGCTGTATGTTTCTTGATTGATTGCCTCTCCAAATTGAAATCTGATGGATTGCTCGCCGGTCACCATCACTTGAGGAAAACTCATTTTTTCACGATTCATATGCCGACAACACTTCGATACAAACCGTTACCCCTTTTTTCAAATCCTCATGCGACCAACTCGGAATTTGGCCGTGTTGAATCGCAAGTTCGTGGGATGCTGGAATATGAAGAAATCCTGATTTCATGCCTGGTTGTTTCGTTGCTGCGTAATGCAATGCTTCATACATGACGTTGTTACATAAATACGTTCCGGCTGTGTTTGATAGTTCAGCAGGCAATCCGACCGCCAATAACTTGTCAACCATCGCACGTACAGGTAACGTCGACAAATAAGCTGGCTCCCCGCCTTGTTGAATCGCTTCATCTACTGGTTTATTTCCCTGGTTATCAGGTTCGCCATCCTTAAAGTTAATGGCAATCCGCTCAGGTGTCATTTTATAACGACCTCCTGCCAAACCTAAAGAAATGACAGCATCCGGTTGTAGCCGTTCGATATGGGCGAGAAGTTGTTCACCAGAAGATGTGAAATCGACCGTCAACACTTCACTATGAATCGCATAGTCACCAATTTGTTGGCCGTTTAGTTCCTGAACAATTTTCATTGTCGGATTAACCGTATAGTTTAGAAATGGTTCGAATCCTGTCAGCAATAGTTTTTTCATCTATTCCTACCTACTTTCCTATAAGTGTATGGGGCGATGCCGAATCATTTTAGCACCCTCTCTGTTAGGCACTGATTTCGCACGGTACAATAAATTCAAAATGGCCCTATTAAAGAGCGTTTGTGCTTCGATACATGTATCCAATGCTTCCTCATAGACGACTTCATCCGCCGCTTCTGTAATGATATCCGCCGCCACCCATTCTGGGTAGCGTAAAATCCCAACAGAAGAATACGTTGGTGTGACAGTCGTCTGTCGATAAAAATGAATTCCCGGTGCTTCTTCAATCGGAAAAACTTCTGGCAACCATTGCTGGCCATATTTTACGAATCGTCGCTTCCAATAGTCATTTTCACACGCAATATCCGTGTCACTAATCGCCGAGCTCACTTCCTGCACGATTTTCTCTAAATTTTCTTCGTGAAGGGCTCGATTTACTTCAAACGATGCTCGCCCGATGCCATAGATTTTCGCACTCGGTAAAAAATAGGACACTGGAAATCGAGGCGGACTATTATAGCCCGCAAATGGCTGCACCCATTCATGCGAAGGGATCCCATGATTGTCAACGATAATATCTGGTGCCCATTTCCGTAAAATTTCCGAGTAGACATTCGCTTCCCTAAAAACAGTTTCTTGAAAACGGACATGCGCAAACTCTAATCCAACAGCATTATACCTAGCCGCGTGGTGTTTCCATTCTGGATGCTCTACGGTTAGTTTTTGAAGAAGTTCATAACCATCCGGATTTGCCAGAGGAATGACGACAATATTCATTTTCACAAGTAGTTGATGACTCTTTTCTAGCAGCTCGACAATGGCCGGCGTACTCGATACTTCATTCGAATGATGCCCCGCTTCAATGAATACCGTCTTTTTCAACAATGTCATTTTCAAAGCCGAGTTAAATCGTTCTCCCGTTGGTGCAAAACACTCAATAACAGGTATGGCATGTTGTCGATAGGAATGGTCAGGGTAAACAATCCGATACGATTCATTGTTTTTCATCCACTTCGAAACACTTGGGTGAAGATGATTTTCGGGAAGTTTGAAGCACTCAATGGATGAGATAATTTGCTGTTTTCCTTGATTCATATAAGCATATTCTAAGGTACCATCTTGCTGGAACGTTATTTTCACGGTTGTTATCTTTTCAGTTTCTTGATCATTCCATTGGTAGACACGAAAACGCGCTTTCGGTTTCTCACCGATTCGTACATGCATAAACGGATGTACGCCGCCTGGAGCATTAAAAGGTTTCCCTTCCAGATCTTCACCCATTTGCGCAAAGTAGTCCAATGTGTTGAAATAAAGATCTTCATGTAATGCCTCGAGAGATGAAATCCGTTCTTCATCGACAGGAAGCTTCGCCTCTTCCTCACTCATCCAAACGTCAATTTCAATGCGGTCAAACAAAGGCCGTGTATGCCCTTGTCCATCATTGTATTCGCTGATTGCTTCGCGTAGTTCCGGCAATATTTGAGCCATATAGTACCTATAAAATTGCGCTCGATCTGTTTCAATAATCTGCTCCTCAACAAGTGTACCATTTTGAAAGATTTGTACTGCACTCGTTGACGGATAAACAGCATGCCTTTCATCTACATAAGGCATTCGCGAAACCGGTACATTCAAAACGCCGATTCTTTTTTTCTTGCCATTTCGCAACTCACCGAAAACCTCATACGTAGGTTCTTGATTTCCTTCAAGGATAAACGTCACATCTTCAGAATGGATCGTTGTCATTTCTTCTATGTAACGATCGATTGGATACATCTCTTGAATCCATCGTATAGGTAGTTCCAGCGCATGTTCATTTACATCTTCTTTGACTGAGATGACTACTTTTTCAACATCCTCATGAAGGTCGTGCAATAACTCTTCTTTAATCCAATGGAAGCCTGTTTTAAAGGCCGATCGAACCACGATGGATTGAACTTGTGGGAATACCTTCTGCCACTCAGCACTTAATTCCTTTCTTCTATTAACGGGTTCAGACAAATAGATTTCAATAATTGCATCATCCAAATTAGATGATGCTTGTAGGCAATCAAAAACCCGATCGACCTCACTATCGTCAGTCCATGTTTGCTCGAACAGTAATTCCGCTTCATTTTTTGACGCTAACAACTGTTGCTGCTCCCAGTTTCCAATTGTGCCGCCTTCACTCCAATGTGTACTACGAACAAATGAATGCAACGCGGCTGGCAAATTGTCTTTCGTACCTGCCAAACAAATCGCGTTTTCCCTTTGCAAAGTTAGCTCAGTTTGCTCCGCTTGAACAATGGCGAACGAAATTTTCGCATCATTATTTTGGGTTACAGGAAAGTCAATTTCAGTACAATATAACGCGCTTCGTGCCGCAAAATAACATAACTCTTTCAATAAAGCAGTTGTCAGCATAGCGTCTTCTACCGTAATATTCAAACTCAGTATGCGAGTTGGTGAGGCTTCAATTTGAGTCCCGAAACCTGAAAAGCTCCAAATCTCACTTAAACTTTTCACTTCACTATAAAATCGATTTGCCTCTGCTGTCGTTTTTTTTACATCCCCAAACGTGATGGAGCGCAGTAACTGGGTTAGTTCACCCTCATTTCGATAAGTCAAAATGAGTTTACCATCCGTATATGTTGCCGCTGTCTCATTTGACGATTGTACAAATTGCATTGTCACTTGTTGATTGTTTTTTTCAAAAAAACTAAATGACAATGCCGTTGTTTCAAAACCAACCCTTGCACAAAAATCGATTAAACCTATTGGCAATAAACCCTCCGGCAAATCAATAAATAACGAAACACCATCAAGAACTCCGTCACCATTTTTATCGACAAAAATGCCATCTTCTGACCATAAGGTTTTATCCATCCTATTTCACCTACAACTTCATATTTGGATCGAATCGGTCACGCAGCCAATCCCCAAGCAAATTAAAGCCTAAGACAGTTAACATAATGGCAACTCCCGGAAAAACAGCTGTCCACCATGCTGTTGTAATATAGTTACGGCTATCCGCTAACATACCACCCCATGATGGAATCGTCGGATCTACACCAAGCCCCAAAAACGTAAGAGACGCTTCAAGTAGAATGAATTCCGCAATATACATCGTTCCCAAAACCAATATCGAAGACAGTACATTTGGTAAAATATGCTTCCGAATAATCGTGAACGTCGTACCTCCGATTGCTTTGGCAGCATGAATATATTCTTGCTCTTTTAAGGAAATGACTTGCCCACGTATCAAACGCGCAAAACCAACCCAATAGGTTAACCCTAAAATAATGATAATTTTCCAAATACCAGTCCCTAAAACACTCATAACAACAATTGCAAATAAAATAAATGGAAATGCTAGTTGAATATCTGCAAAACGCATAATGAAATCATCCATCCATTTCCCAAAATATCCGGAAATCAGACCTAAAACAGTCCCGATAATCAATGAAATCAAAACACCGAAAAACCCAACCATCAACGAGATTTTCGCCCCATAAATAATCCGACTCAACAAGTCTCGACCTAATTGGTCAGTACCTAAGAAAAATGTGGATTCTCCAGTTGGATTAGCCCAAGAAGGAGGCGTCAATCTGGCTGCCAAACTCGCTTTTGACGGGTCAAATGGTACAATCCACTGTGCAAACAATGCTGAACCGACACTTAAAAGGACAAGTAAAATTCCTACAAACCCTGCTGGATTCTTCTTTATGAAACGACCGAGCAATTGCAATTTCGTCTTCTTATTCTTCCCTTTTGATTCTTTCAATTGAACATTCACCATTACCGCCCACCCCTTCCAACTTTAATGCGCGGGTCAATCAATGAGTAACTCAAATCGACAATCAAATTTACGACAACCATGATAATTGCCAGGAAGATGACGCCGCCTTGAATAACAGGATAGTCTCGCTGATTAATGGCATCGATAATGAGTCGACCAATACCTGGCCAAGCAAAAACTTGCTCAACAATAACTGTTCCACCTAATAAGGAACCAAACTGTAAACCTAAGAAAGTCACTGTCGGTAAAAGCGCATTACGGAATGCATGTTTTATAATAACAGCCCAATCACTGATTCCCTTTGACTTTGCGGTGGCAATATACTGCTGATTCAACACTTCCAACATTGAAGACCGAACAAGCCTTGCTAAAATTCCGGATAATATCATTCCTAATGTAATCGAAGGAAGTATGAGGGAAGAAAAACCGTCAAATCCGGAAGCGGGTAACCACTGCAAGGTCACAGCAAATATCAATATCAACATTATTCCAAGCCAAAAGTTAGGGAATGAAATGCCAATCAATGAAAAAATCCGTCCAAAGAAATCAACAGGTGTGCCCCGCTTTACAGCGGATATTATTCCTACTGGAAAAGCGATTGCAACTGCAACGACGATTCCTCCAAGAGCCAATGCCAAGGTAGCCCACAAACGTTCAAATATTAATGCCGTAACCGGTGCGCCACTACGAAAGGATTCTCCAAAATCCAATGTAAAAAGACCTTTCAGGAAGATTCCGTATTGTACCCAAATCGGCTTATCCAAACCTAATTTCGCAGTCAAATCTGCAATGGCTTCTTTAGTAGGTTCGCCAGCAGAAAACATGACTGTCACAGGATCCCCTGTTAGTCGGATGGAGAAAAAAATGACGATGGAAATAGCAAGAACAACAAATACTGTATGAATTAATCTTCGGGTAACATATGCAATCATTATCGTTCCTCCGTCCTCTTAAGAAAAGCGTAAGCGCCTATCTAGAGGCGACAGGCATAAGAAAGGCTGGCGAAGCGGCGTTCTTTGCCGCATAGCCGGACTGGCTTATGACCCGAGCCTTTAGGCGCTGAAGCCTAGACACCATTACCTAGTAAAAAACTTGTTTTTTATCTTTAAAAGAAAGAGATAGCATGAGGACCATACTATCTCTTTGTCTGTTGTACCTTTATTTTACAGTGACCTCATCTAATCTCATACGATCCTCATGTGGTGGTTGGAAGTTTTCCAACCGACTATTCACACCATATAGCGCAACATCTTGATACAAGTTTACTTCTGGCGCTTCATCATACAGCAATTCCGTCAGTTCCATGAAAATTGCTTCACGCTTAACTTGATCGACTGTAGCACGTTCAGCACGCAACAATTCCTCAACTTTTTCATTCTTGTAAGTCGGATTCCAATGCTCCCCTTCGTAATACATCAAGTAGGCTGTATTATCAAAGTCCAATGTCCATCCGCCCCAGCCATTACGGTACATATCACCCGATTTGCCGTTAGGAATTAGGTCGGAAATCAATGTCGTATTATCCACACTGTTGATATTTATTTTCAAACCGACTTCTTCCATGTAGAATCCAACAGCTTGGACAATTTCTTTAAAGTTCCCATCGTTCCCAGGGATGAATACTTCTAAAGTTGTCCCTTCTTTAATACCTGCTTCTTTAAGAAGCTCTTTTGCTTTTTCAGGATCATATGGATAGGGTTTCAAATTCGGGTTATTCCCGAAAGAAAGTTCACTTTGGAATGTACTGATTGGTGTTCCATAACCACCCAAAATTTCTTTAATAATCGCTTCTTTATCGATTGCGTAGTTAATGGCTTGTCGAACCAGTTTATTATCCAATGGTTTTTTTGAAGTATCAAAGCGTAATGCGAAGACAGTTGGTGTTCCGACATCTTTCAATTCCAAGAAGTCTGTATCTTTCACTGTTTTCGTTTGTGCAACTTCGACACGTTTCATAATGTCAATTTTTCCGGTCTGCAATTCTGCTAAACGAGTAGAAGCTTCCGGAATGACTTTAAACGTTACTTTGTCGAGTTTTGGTAGTCCTTCTTTCCAGTATTTGTCGTTTTTCTCTAACACTACTTCCTAATCACGTTTATAACCTGTCATCTTGAATGGTCCAGTACCAACTGGATTATTGTTGAAGTGATCATCCGAGTTCTCTTTTACATAGGTCGGTGGTACAATAACTGCACCATAACCTGCTAATTTAGTTAGTAATACAGGATCTGGTGTATTCAATATCATCGTTACTGTGTATTCGTCATTCACTTCTACAGAATCGATTGCCGTGTAGTTTGAATATTGAGGGCCTTGTTGTCCTTCTTCTCCCAATAAACGGTCAAAGGTAAATTTTACAGCTTCAGCGTTAAACGGTTCTCCATTATGGAATTCAACCCCTTTACGAAGTTTGAATTGCAACGTCTGTTCGTCCAAGTACTCCCACTCTTCAGCCAATCCTGGTTTTAATTCTAAATCTAGGTCACGTTCGACGAGTCCTTCAAATACAGATGTCGCAACTGTGCTCCAGTCAAGTAAAAATGTATCAATCGGGTCCCAACTTTGTGGGTCACTTGACATACCGACAACGACTTCATTCCCACGATCTGTTGCTGGATTTACTACAGAAGCAGCCCCATCTTTTACAGGCTTCTTCCCAGCTCCGTCCACTTTGTCTTTATCTCCGCCTGAACAAGCAGTTAAAACTAGCATGACTGCCATTACTATCGGCATAAAAAATTTCTTCTTTTGCATGTCATTTCCTCCTATTAACTAATTTTTGTTATGTTATCACCATACGGATATGGATCGTTATAACCGAGTTTTTTCGAAATAATACTGGCAACTTTCCAAAGTGGAACTACGAATTTTTTTACATTTTCAATGGGAAGCGATACCGGAAAACCGGCAATGCTAATTGAATATTGAACTTCACCACGATGATTAAAGATAGGGGTTGCAATCGAAACAGTACCTTCTTCCAGTTCAGAATGACTGTAAGCAAAACCTTCCTGCCTTGTTTTATGAATTAATGCCCAAACGTCTTCTACGGTTTTAGGCGTATGACTGGCATAGTTTTTAATCGGGTTCTTAAGGATTTCGGTTATTTCATCGTCAGGTAAATAAGACAGTAGTGTTCTCGTACAAGCACCTGCATAAAGTGGAGCCTGTCGCCCAATACGCGTATACAGCCGAACAGGTCTTGTGCTTTCCACCTTTTCAATGTAAATTCCATTTTCATTGTCACGGGTCACTAATTGAACTGCTTCATTAATTTCAGACTGCAACTGTTTCATATATGGAAAAGCAATCTCTCTTATTTCAAGGGCGCTTGCGACACGCCCGCCTAACTGCAACAATTTTAGTCCAAGGACATAATTGTCACTCTCAATAATTTTTCCGTTTTTCTCTAGTAACGTTCTTTGTAGAAAACCAACATTCACTAAAGAACGTAGCATTCGATAGGCAGTCGGCTTAGGCATTTCTGCGTGAGTAGAGATTTCATCCAACGTCCAAGAATGCTTTTCCTCTGTGAACAAATCCAGTAATTGTAGTCCTTTTTCCATTGTTTTACTCATCTACTTTTCGCCTCCTCTGCTGTATACAGATGACACGAGACGATATGATTCTGTCCAATCGGTTGAAGGATTGGTTCAACTGTTTTACAAGCGTCCATACACGATGGGCATCTCGGATGAAATGTACATCCACTCGGCGGATTAGAAGGGCTTGGCACATCCCCAGTTAACATAATCCTCTCCTTTTCCTGCAACGGATGCGCTTTTGGCAATGCTGAGAGAAGCGCTTTGGCATACGGATGCTTCGGGTCATCATACAAATCATCTTTCGCTGAGATTTCTACCATCTTCCCTAGATACATCACGCCAATACGATCGCAAAAATGCTTCACAACACTTAAATCATGGGAAATGAATATATAGGTAAGTCCAAATTCCTTCTGTAAATCTTTCATTAAATTCAACACTTGTGATTGGATTGAAACGTCTAATGCCGAAACAGGTTCGTCGGCAATAATCAATTTAGGTTTAGATATCAACGCGCGGGCAATTCCGATCCGTTGACGTTGGCCACCAGAAAACTCATGCGGAAGCCTTTTCAATTGGGCTTGAGAAATCCCGACTTGGTCTGCCACTTCCAGAACCCTTCGATGTCTTTCCGCTTGATCGGTCACACCGAAGTTTATCAATGGTTCTTCGATAATTTTATAGACACGCATCCGTGGATTCAGCGATGCGAAAGGATCTTGAAAAACAATTTGAATGTCTTTCCTAAGTTTTCTCATGTCGTCATTCGCAAGCTTTGTAATATCCTGCCCTTGAAAATAGACGGTGCCTTCGGTCGGTTCAAGCATTCTCATGATTGTTCTACCAGCCGTACTTTTCCCACAACCCGATTCACCAACAATCCCGAACGTCTCCCCTTGGTTGACAGTGAATGATATGCCGTCAACTGCTTTCACATATTGCACTGTTTTATTTCCGAAAACTCCGCCTTTAATAGGGAAATATTTTTTTATGTTTTCCACTCTCAATAATTCTTCTTGTTTGTGCATGACGTCATCCTCCCTTCTCAATCCTCAAACAACCAACATTGCACTTTGGAACCGCTTTCTGTTGTGACAAGAGGCGGTTGTTGTGAGCATCTATCATGCACCCTCGAACATCTTGGAGCGAATCGACATCCTTTTGGCATGTCGCCTGGTGCTGGAACCATGCCTGGAATAGACGAAAGATACTCTTTTTGTTCATTTATATCTGGTAAAGATTCTAATAATCCTTTTGTGTAAGGATGCTTGGGATTATCAAATAGCTCAACAATGGTAGATTCTTCGATAATTTCGCCTGCATACATGACAATCACACGGTCACACATTTCTGCTACGACGCCTAAGTCATGCGTGATTAAGATAATTGACATATCCATTTGCACTTGCAATTTCTTCATCAATTCTAGTATTTGTGCTTGAATGGTTACGTCCAAAGCAGTTGTTGGTTCGTCTGCAATAAGTATTTCTGGATTACAAGACAATGCAATCGCGATCATAACACGTTGACGCATCCCGCCAGATAATTGATGGGGGTATTCATCCAATACTTGTTCAGGTCTTGGGATTCCTACAAGTTGCAGCATTTGGAGCGCACGTTGACGCGCCTGTTTTTTACTGATTTTTTCATGATTTAAAATCATTTCTATTATTTGTTTACCAATTGGATAAACAGGATTTAGCGAACTCATCGGTTCTTGGAAAATCATCGATAGCTTCTTACCTCGGGTTTTTCTCCAATCTTTTTTCTTGAAGTCTTTGAAATGCAAATTATGTAGATGGATGTCCCCGTCTTGCCATTCCACACCCGGTGGCAGTAAACCCATTAAAGAAAGAGAAGTCATACTTTTACCACATCCCGACTCTCCAACAATGCCGAGCGTTTCCCCCTTATTCAGTTGAAAGCTTATGCCATTAACAATTGGTGTCCGCACACCATCGTCACTTATGCCAACTTGCAAATTATCAACTTCCAATAATTTTCTACTCATTTTGACACCCCTAAGAGATTTCATTATTTGAAACGCGATTTCATTTCTTGTTTCTATTATTGTACAGAATAGAACTATTTTTCGCAATACTATATTTGTCCGAAATGTTGTTTATTTTTTCGGAAAGCCTTACTTACTATTCTCCAACCTCTCTTTTGTCTATAAAAAATTAACTATAACTTCCTGTCACCGAACGCTCAATCCGTCCAACTTATTGTAAAAAACCAAGTAAATCACGAAAGAGATTTTTGATTGGGATAAATTGGAGTAATTTATCATAGACTCTAGAAATGCTTATGAAAAATCCTTAACAAGCAAAAAATCCACCATCATCAAGAATTGGAGGGAGTAGGGGAATGAATTGTGCCCAATGTGGTTATGTGCAAGATATAGGATTGTTTTGTGGTAGATGTGGTACGGAGTTCGAAAAAGGCATCGAGTCTACAATCCTAGAACAAGGAGCTACGATAGAGTCTGTGCAGCAGCCAATCTCCCCCGAGAAAATGGCTGAGCCAAATATTCATATAGAAAAGATTAAGGCGCAATCGAAAATGTATGGATCCTATTTCGTTCAACAGCTAAAGAGGCCCTCTCTTGCTTTTAACCAAGAGAAGGCCAACTTTTCAAATGGACTAACTAGTATTCTACTTTTAGCTGTTGTAATTGCTTTGACCTTGTATTCATTTTTGAATAGTATGTTTTCGGGCTACGAACCAGGTTTTATTTCAATTTTTGGTAGCATTCTCATATTTTCATTGGTTGCGATGGGAATTTCACTAGTATCTTTATTCCTCATAAGTCGGTTTTTCGGACCTCAACTTTCTTTCAAGGCAATCACCAGTCTTTATGGCGGACATTTATCGCCACTTCTGATAGGTGCCGGAGTATCTTTACTGCTACTATTTTTGGAGTCTTTCACGTATGGAAATCTAGTATTATGGATTGTTTTCACTTTCGCCGTGTTCATTTTACCGTTATACCTAATTAGTTCCTTACTAACAAAAAAACCAACTGGAATCGATTCATTGTATAGATTCATTTTGTACATCGTCACATTTTCAATCCTATTTTATATCTTTGTCAGCATTTTGGCGGACTCAAGAATTAGAGTGTACTTCAATGACTTAACTTCTTGGTTTTAAAGCGTACCAGTCATGCAATTATGAACTTCCCTCACTTCCAACGCATCGTTTTTGAAGTGAGGGGGTTCCTACTAATTCGATAGGTCGTCGGAATACTTTGATCGACTCTATTTGGTAACCTATCTTACACGTTTGTAAGGACTGATTTCGAAAGAAGTAAAGCTTAAGCTTCGAAAGTTTCCGACAAAAGTCATTATCAACTACATACAGCCAAGTTAGCGAGTGAAGCAAGTGAGCAGCATCAAACAAAATGTCCCGCTCCGTAGCTTATACAAGCTGCGAATCGGAACATTCATTATCTAACTGATAGCACCAATGCCGAAGCAAACGAAACAACCATAACAATCACAAATACTGCGTCCACCCGTTCATAAGTCGTCGGATAATAGTACGTTCGCTTAGCACCCATTTGAAAACGCTTTGCTTCCATCGCCACCGCCACACGTTGAGCTCTGCGTATGCTTTGGGCAAACAAGGGCACCGTATACATCCGTAAACGTTGGAAAATTCCTTTCAAACCTTTCGGAAAGTGAACTCCCCGTATTTTCAAAGCGTCGGAACGTGTCTGTAATTCCTCCACAATCACCGGCATCAAGCGGATGGAGGCAATGAAGCTATATGCGTATTTAGAGGGTAGCCTGAACTGCTGCATAAGCGCATAGAACAACAAAATAGGTCGAGACGTCAACAGGAAGACTAGACTAATAAAGCCGAAGCTAAGTGTTTTAAAGCCTAGTAATAACCCATAGTTGAAGCTTTCCTCCGATATTTTGATTAGTCCCCATGACCACCAAATAGTTACCCCTTTACCAAACAACATCATCGTGGCCGCAGAAGAGACAAAAGAGATAACAATCGGAACAGAAAAAAGCAATAACTTTCGCCATGAATAGCCGCTGAAGCTATACACTAGTACCCCATATAAAATCAGTTGATTGAGCGCAAAGTGGAAATTTTGATTGAAGAGCACGATTAACATAAAGGCGAAAAAAACGACGAATTTCAAAGCAGGATTGACCCGATACAGCCAAGTTTCTCTATGTGGTGTGAATAATTCCAGCACAGTGCTTCTCCTCCCGTTTTTGCTCAGAGACGTTTTGTGAAGCACACATCTTAACTAGCTTACCTTGGTCAATTGTCCATACCTCTGTAGCAAAATTTTCTACAATCCTCCTATCATGAGTCACCATCATTATCGTCGTTCCTCCACTGCGTAACTGCTCCAACTTCTCCAGAATAGCGAATGTATTTCGAGCATCCTGACCGAACGTTGGCTCATCAAGCAACAACATCGTAGTTCCATGTGCAAATGCAGTAGCTACACTTAAACGCCGCTTCTGCCCCATCGATAACTGAAAAGGATGACGTTGTTCATTTACATTAAGGTGAAACAACTCTAGCAGACTCATTACTCTTGTACGTATTTCCAATTCTGAAAGTCCTATTAGTCGAAGCGAAAACGCGATTTCATCGAACACAGAATTTGTAACGAATTGCAGTTCTGGATTTTGAAATACGAGCGAAAGTTCATTAGGTGGTGATTTCTTTCGATTCTGCAAATTAATAAGATTGCCGTTTAACTCGTATTGACCTGTTGTGCGAAGCAAATGCATTAAAGATAATAACAATGTGCTCTTACCTGCACCATTATCTCCTATGATGGTGATCCAACTACCTCCATCTATTTCTGCCTGTGGTATGTTAATCTTCTCGATTTTACCCCTATACCCTCGAAAGTCTTGAAGTTTGATTATCGTTTTCTGTGGCTTAAGACGGGACAGATTCTCCTGCCGTCTTAACGTATTTATTTCCTTGAAATTCGTAGAAACTAAATAATCTTCCCACACTTGGGGGTACCATATGCCATATTCAGCGATTTCTTGTTTGTACTGGTCAAAGATTTCCTCTGGCAACCCATCAGCTATGATTTCACCAACATCGTTGAACAAAACGACACGATTAACCCAGTCGGCAATGTGATCAATTTTATGTTCAACGATTATAACCGTTTTTTCTGCCGCCACTTCCTTGACCGAATCCCAAATTTGAATGGTACCTTCAGGGTCAAGTAAGGACGAGGGTTCATCTAGGAATAGAACATCTGGCTTTAGAAGTAATACCGAAGCAAGCGCTAGCCGTTGCTTCATTCCTTGAGAAAGAGTTTGAATCAAAATATGCTGTTCGGGTAACGGCAAGCCCACACTGGATAACGCCTTCCCAATCAGCGGACCCATCTTGTCTCTTGGTACATTCAAGTTTTCTAATACAAATGCAAGTTCTTCATCCACATAAGGCATACAAAACTGAGTGTCCGGATCCTGAAAGACGAATCCCCATGACTCTGGCAATTGAATCGAATCGCACTTAAGTGGAACTTCAATAGAATGGGGAATAATTCCGCTCAATACCTGTAACAATGTTGATTTTCCACAACCACTAGGACCAAGCAATAATACTTTTTCCCCTTGCGATACAGTAAAGGAGAGGTCCTTAAAAATTAAGGAAGACTCTCCTGGGAATTTCAAACGAAGATTCGAAACTTGCATAATACTGTTTTGTTGATGATTATTCACTGGCTAACACCCTTTATAACTAGTTATCTAACAAACTGTATTCTTCTTTCGATACAGGCCTAATGAGATTCGTTACACCAGTCGCTTCCAATGCACGAACGATTAAGTAGGCAAATACACCTGTAAATAGGAAAGCACTTACTACACGTAGACCGTACTTGACGAATAATGCCCATGATTCCAAATTCGCATAACCGTAGAATAAATCCAAAAAGAACCCTGCGAAGCACGACGCCACACCCGCCAATCCCGCAACAACAATTCCGAATTTCTTATAACGAAATGAAGCAAATAGTAATTCTGCCGCTAAACCTTGTACAAAACCATAAATGAGGACCGTAAAGCCTCCCCCAATAAATGCCGAAAGACTTGCTGCTGCAATACTAGCTAGTAAAGCAACACCTGGTTTACGAATGAGTAAAAATGCGAAAGGACCTACCATAAACCACATACCGTATAATAACTGACGAGCAATGGGAAGCATCGGCTTAACAACCGTATATAGATCATCCCAGAATTTCATTGTAATACCGAATACAACACCAATCATGATAGTGATTAGTAAATCCGAAAATTTCAATCTCTTCATCTCTTTTATCCCCTTCTATATTGCGTTATTTTACAACAAAAAAACCACCTGGGTGCGCAGACGGTAGAAGGGTCCCTATGTAGTCATTCAACAAGTTCTCTACGCTGGCATTATCCAGATCAGATTAACGGTTAGCAGCGGATTATAGCTGCAATCTCAGCCCGATTCACTCGAGCACCCGATTAGGTTTTTATGAAGTTAATTCCATTATATAGTAGCTTTTGTTATATAGCAATAGTGGCCCCAGTGAGCGATGACACTGAAATATTCATGTTAGTTCGAGTAAACATGATTGTTTAAACTTTCACGTTTGAATGAGACCTTTAAGCTTTAGCAGTCACAATGACCCCCCCATTATTTGTTGTTCCGGTCGGTATGGCAGCCATTTACTTTCACCCATTTTAAGATGGAGTTAATGATTTCTTCTAATTCCAGTCCCGTTTGTGTCAATTCGTACTCCACTTTTCTTGGAGATGATTTAGAAACACTCTTTACGACTAGGCCTTGTGTTTCCAATTCGCGTAATCGTTCGGTCAGTAATCGATCAGATATACCATGAATTTCCGCTACTAACTCATGATAACGTTTTGGACCGCTTAGCAAATGATAGATGATAATTCCCATCCATCGCTTACCAATAAATTCTATAGTTCCATGAAAACTATCACACAAGGTGACAGCTTTTTCCTTAATAGATGATTGTATAAGATTATCTTTATGCTCCATAATAAAAACTCCATTTGTTTGATACCTTAATTTTAGCATACTTATTGTTGACAAACAACCTTACTAATAGTAACCTCTATATTAAGCTTACTATTAGTAAGCTAATAAATGAACACTATGTTCTTAGGAGATAATGACCGTGTCCCAAAAATATAATACCTTATCTGAAATCATTCATGAACGGAAATCCGTAAGAAAGTTCGAGGCATCAACCGAAATTTCTAAAGAAGAAATTGCAGCAATGCTAAGTGAAGCAACAGAAGCTCCTTCATCGAGTAACACACAGTCTTGGAGATTCATCGTTATTCAAGATTCAGAAGCCAAGAAAAAGATTAAAGAGTTTTCATTTAATCAAGAGCAAATCGAAACATCTTCAGCCATCATTGCCGTAATTGGCGATACTGAAATGCATCATAATATCGATGAAATTTATCGTTCCAATTTCGAGGCTGGCAATATCGATAAACTAAATATGGAACGCCAAATTCAAAATGCCAAAGCGTTATATCCGATTGCGCCTACTGAAGTACTTTTGAATATAGCTTCTTTTGATGCCGGCTTAATTTCCATGCAATTTATGTTAATTGCTAAAGCAAAAGGATATGATACCGTTTGCATGGGCGGCTTTGATAAAAAACAATTTGCGGAAAAGTTTGAGTTGGAAGATCGATATGTGCCCATCGTACTAATTGCTTTAGGTAAAGCAGCTGCTCCTGCTTATGGCTCTACCCGCTTGCCGCTTGAAAAAATAGCAACTTTCATCTAATTACTTAGAAAAACCTGGCACAAACCACCCAGTACCTTGTCGTCTATACTTACCACAGGTTGTGTGAGTCCAAAAGGATCAATTTTCTTATCTTTTTAATACATCTTGATTATCATAAAAGGATTGAGTGGTTCAGGAGTAGAATTAGTCGCTTCATGGTAGTAGATGTCACAACCTCGTGGATTGTGGCGGGCAAAAAAACTCATACCTTCTTATCTTTTGACAAGAAAAAGTCCCCTGACCGATTTTCTCGGTCAAGGGACTTTTTTATTTCATGTGGTCACATGCTAACTATGGGAATAGTCCCCAAACTCTACGAGTGACTGGTATGCAGTGAAAATCACTTAAGATTTTCGATTAAGTTAACAAAAATTTTCGATGCTTGTGCACGTGTCGTCGGATTATTTGGCATGAATTTACCTTCAGATCCAGACACAATTCCAAGATCATACATCATGGTAATTGCATTCACTGTTTCTGCATTATAATTTCCATAATCAGAGAACGGTGCTTTTTTCGATGCTTTGTATTTCTTACCTGTTTTATATTCATATGCGCGTTCAATCATTAACGCGAGTTGTGAACGCGTGATTTTATCCGCAGGCTTAAATTTGCCATTGTTCCCTTTGATAATCCCGTATTTATACGCCGCTGCAATTTCCGCTTTTGTTTCATCGGCATAATTAGCAATGTCAGTAAACGGTGCTGCTTCATCGGTAGTTATGCCCAACGTACGGACAATTAAGGAGACGGCCTGTACACGTGTTAACTGCTTGTTTGGTTTGAACGTTCCATCCGTATAGCCTTTAAAAATCCCCAATGCAGTAGCTTTTGCGATATAACTTTCTGCCCAATGACCTTTTGTATCTGTGAATGTCACAGGTGACGGATCGACTGGTTCTGGTTTAATCGGATCAGGATCCACTAGTTCTGGTTTTACTGGATCCGTATCTGGGTCTACTGGTACCGGTTTAGCTGGACCCGGGTCTACTGGTATCGGTTTAATTGGGTCTGGCGTTACTGGACCCGGATAGACTGGTGTTGGATAGACTGGATCCGGATAGACCGGTGTCGGTTTAACTGGGTCCGGAGTTACTGGACCTGGCGTTACTGGACCTGGATCAACTGGAGCCGGATTTGTTACTGTAACTTTAACTGTTACTGATTTTTCACCATGTGTAATCGTGATTGTTGTTTCACCTGCTACTGTCGCAGTGATCACGCCTGCTTTGACGGATGCGATTGCATCGCCTTCAACAATATATTTTGCATCAGCTGTTACATCAACTTCAGTAGATTCACCATCAATCGTTGTCTTTTCTGTTACTTTTACAGAATCAGTTTTACCTTTTTCTATTGAAAGAGCTGTTTTGTCGACTGAAAGGGTAACGACTGGTTCTGGATTAGGAGTTACAACTTCTGAATCCGTTACTGAAACATTGATTGTTGCAGTACTTTCACCATGTGTAATACTGACTTTTGTATCGCCTTTTTCTTTCGCAGTGATTACGCCTGCTTCGACGGATGCTACTGCATCGTCTTCAACAGCATACTTCGCTTTAGCAGTTACATCGACTTCTGTAGATACACCTTCCATTGTAGTGGTTTCCGTTACTTTAACAGTAGCCGTTTTACCTTTTTCAATTGAAAGAGCTGTTTTGTCGACTGATAGGTTAACAACAGCTTTAGTCGCAGCCATAGTTTTAACTGTAAATGCCTCAATTGTATCGTTTCCTGCGATGTCTTGTACGATCACAGAAACTTTATAGTTTTGACCTTTTTCAAGATCCTTTAGTTCAATTGAATATGTTCCATCTTCATTGATAAGGAGTTCCCCTTTATCAACCGTTTTAGATCCTTTATCTTGAACTACATAAGAAGTTTTTAGATAATTGTTGATATCAAATGCTTCTACACCAAAATGCTCTTTTAAAGCTGGTTCGAATTTGAAAAATTCATCTTCTACTTTACCATTCAATAAGAACTCGGTTCCATCAACCTCTGTTGCATTTTCGCCTGTGATTACAGACGCTGTTGATTTGACGAATACTGGTTCAATGGTTGCTGACATTGCTTTGTATGAACTTGAAAACGAGTATAACTCTAGACCATAGACACCATCATTTAATTTCTCTTTTTGAAATGTTTTCTTGTTTGTATACGTACCATCGAAGATACCTGTACCCTCTTCTGGTTTCTTGTAATTGTTGAAAATATCTCCGATTTGTTTCCACTCGTCTGGCTCATCCGTAAATCGTGCAGGATCCAGTACGATAATCGAAACTGTTGAGTTCGGTGTTTCTTTGAATTCAAATTTAAATTCAGTTGAATCCAATTTCTTGTCGCCATTTGGAGAAATCGACATGCTATCAAACCCGAATGATTTTACAAATTTATTTGACTCATCAATCGGATTAGATGGAACTGGATTGATTGGTGTCACTTCGATTGGATCTATTGGATCTACTGGATCTACCGGATCTACTGGATCTATTGGATCTACTGGATCTACCGGATCTACTGGATCTACTGGATCTACTGGATCTACTGGATCTACTGGATCTACCGGATCTATTGGATCTACTGGATCTACTCCCTCACCAAAGATGACTTTTTTAGCTTTATTACCAGCTGCATCTTCAACCATTACTGACACTGTATCTTTTTTCACATCAAGCGGCGCTAGTGGGAATGTGAATGATCCATCTTGCGCTAGTGTAACTTTTTCAGGTTGTCCCGCTTTTCCGTCTAGTGAAATTACATACGATACATGCAACTTATCATTTAAGTCATAGCTAAGCTCATATTCCTTTACTATGTCATTATATTCAATATATTTATCCGCTATTTTACCATTAGCTTGTCCATCCGTTGTAACTGAACCTACAATTTCAGGTTTCGTAGTTTTAACAACGATTGGGCCTACAAAATCGCTCACTACTTTCGGATTGCCAGATACAGTCGTTCCCTTAAAGTTAATTGTGTACAGTCCATCAGGAATTGTCGTCGAAGGTGATTTATCCCATGGTTTATATTCACCTTTAACATTCAGCGTGTACTTTCCGGCTGCGAGTGATTGGGCTGCATGAATATAGCCAATAAAGCCATCTTTGAATTCCCCGCCTTTTGGATTCATGATATCCCATATCTCAATATAATTCGCAGTTAAATCGCCTGTTAAATCGAAAGAAAGTGCTGCTTCATCATGGACGCCATCTCCATCAAACGATAGATCTGTTTCCGCAATTTTAAAGTCTTTAAATTCTACATTTGCTACTCCACCAAAGTCAACTGCAAATGGTAATGAAATATCCTCAGTATTACTTTTAATATGAATATACCCTAGGAATTCATCGCCTAATTTCACCTTTGCTTTTGAAGCAGTTAGTGTGACGTTTACCATTTGTTCGTCGTTTAATGTGAAGGTTGGTTTATCAACTGTGAGTTTTGCATCGCCGAACGTTTTTGTAGCTTCGACTGTTACTTTATAATCCCCACCAGTTGTACCCTTCAGATCTTTTACACGTATTTGTTTAGTTACTGAAAGATCTTCTTCAAGTGATTGTGGTCCGAATGTAACTGTTCCTTTTAGACTAGCTACATCTTTTTTATCTTCATAGCTCGCTGTGCCGATTGCATATGCAAGTACTTTTGCGTGTACTGCTTCGTATGGTTGAACACGTCCCGCACCTTGCGAAAAAACGTCATACTTTTCTGTGTCTATTATTTTTGCCGTGTTGGAAAGCGCAACCTTAACGTCGAACGCACTCCATGTTGGATTCGCTTGTTTAATGAGTGCCGCGATTCCTGCGATATGTGGTGTTGCCATTGACGTTCCTGTTTTACGCGCAAATGCTTTTGAATAATCGGCATCTGGATTGTCTGTTTTATACATTGGGATTGTTGACATGATGTTTGTTCCAGGCGCACTGACGTCTGGTTTAATATCAAAGTTTGGTGTAGATGGTCCACGTGAACTTGAATCGTTTACATCGTCGCCTACTGTTTTAGTGCTTTTTTCATCACTGAATATAATTTTACCGCCTGAAGTTTTAAGTTCTTCACGAATTTTCATACCGTCTGTGTAGGACATATCAACTGTAGGAAGGAAATCAAAATCATCCCCTAGGAATGTGCCCGAAGCATTCGGTGTGTTCGAGCCTGTTGCAGAGTTATGAATGACTGTTGCAATTGCACCTTTTGCTTTTGCATTTGCAATTTTTTCTACAAATGCGATATCACCACGTGCGATAAGTGCTACTTTTCCATTTACATCGATGTTAGTAAAATCAGCTGGATTGCCAATTCCAGGGATTTCTATAAGGTCATACTCACCTGCTAGTTGCTCCCCAAGATTTTCACCAAATGTTGTTGACATTAAATTAAGTTGTTCCAGATACGTATAGCCACCTGCTACAACAGAAACCTTTAGACTATGCTTTGTTTCAGGGTTCGTTGTATTCCCTACTGCAATTCCAAGTGGCGCTGTTGATGGTGTTCCCATCGTACCGCGTTTTGGCCCCTCGTTACCTGTTGCAACTACCGCAATTGTTCCTGCAAGCATTGCATTGTTAATGGCATATGAACCTGCGTCCGCTTCAGTGTTCGCACCGCCACCTAGCGAAAGGTTGATAACGTCCATTTTTTCTTGTACCGCAGTGTCAATAGCCTTTACGATTCCAGATGTAGAACCACTACCGTACGCTCCAAGTACACGGTAAGCGTATAGGTCAACTTTTGGCGCAATTCCTTTAATGCCGTATTGATTCGCACCGATTGCCGCAATTGTTCCAGCTACATGTGTTCCGTGAGATGTTTGAAAATATTTTCCTTTTGAATCGATTTCTGGTTTATGCGACGGACGTTCTGATGGTAATGTTTCTGAAGCGTCATCGTCTTTCCGCGATTTAGTATAATCAGCTGTGCTGCTTGACGGAATGAAGTTCTTTCCGCCTTTGTAGATTCCAGCAAACTCAGGGTGATGTGTATCGATACCTGTATCGAGAACAGCGACTTTAATCCCCTGCCCCTCATAACCCTCTTTCCAAAGCTTTTCTATCCCCAAGAATGGAACACTCGTATCCATATTGGCTTCTACTTGACCCTCTTTTGAGAGCGTTTCAGAAGCGTGAACTTCCGTATCAGGTTCAACAAGCGTTACGCCTTTGATTTCAATTATTTTTTCCAAGTCTTTGGCTTTAACAGTTCCCGAGAAGCCGTTTAAAACCGTATCGAATGAGAAGCCTTCTTCAAATGAGATACCTTTAATAACCATCTCTTTTTTCAAAAATACATGTTGCGCTTCTATGTTCCCTCTTACTTTAGTTTCTTCTGCGCTTGAAAGTCTTTTACCTGCTAACTCCTTAATCCCCATTTCAAGTGCTACTGGTTTTTCAGATAAATGAACAATTACAGCTACTTCTTCATTTCCCGATAAATCTTGTAAATCTTCGTGTAGTGTTGGACCCCCATCCAACATATTCAATTGCTCTGCAATTGCCGCCTTCATTTGCATAATACTTTCACTTTGGCCATTCGGCTCCAACGGATTCATTTCTTGTTCATTTGCTGATGCCGCAAACGGCGTTAGCAATGAAAGAATCATCGCAAATGCCAACATAGTACTAAAGTACTTCTTAACCTTCATTTTTTTCATTTCTAATTTCCCCTTTATTCTAAATTGTCACTTGTTTAAATTGTGTGACTATATCATTTTAGCATAAGTTTAATAGTTTTAATATAAAAAAATATATTTTTTTAATTTATTATACGTTTATTTTAATATATTTTAGATATATACAGGCTATTAACAGGACATAATCATTAATAATTAATAATATTTACATATAATAAAATTTTTGTAAATCGGAAATAATAGTATATAATAATCTCATTGACTACTAATTTCGATTGAATAACAATAGGTCTAAATACCTTTCATAAATAAAAATATTGCATACCAGTCAATCATACAACTTAGAAACTACTCTGATGTTTCATGACTATTGACAAAAAAAGAGCCTCTCCAAGCCAGATTACTGGTCGAGAGGGCGTTTAACCGTATGCCTGTAACTTAGCTGACAGCAAACAATTCTACATCTAGATACGGATAAGTAGAAGGACAACTGTGGATTCCACTCCCGACTTTTTCAGCCACCTTGGTCTGCCACCTTGTCTTGTTTATGATGAAGGGAAGCAATCCGCTTCAATTCGATTGCCTCATGTAGAGCGGTGTCCGAAATAAACGTTTCACCAGCCAAATCGACAATTGTTCGCGCAATCCGGACAAGTTTCACCTGTGTCCGGTTACTCCATTTCTCCGTAAAGCATACTTCTTTCAGATAATCAGACTGATGTTCCGAAATACAGCAAGTAGCAAGAAGCGTCTGGACGGGTATATTTCCGTTTAATAAACCTCTTCCATAACGATTTCGCTGCAACCGACGGGCCTGTTCCGTACGTTTTCTTATTTCGTCCGATGTTTCTACATCTGCCGTTTCTACAATGCCAACACTTTTTAATGTGAGGATGAAATCCAGGCGATCAAGCAGGGGGCCTGAGGCTTTCATCTGATAGGAACGTACCTGGTTTGGTGTACATATACAATACCGTTCATTCGAACCAAAATAGCCGCATGGACACGGATTAGTTGCCGCAATGAGTATAAAAGAGGATGGATATGTCACGGATTGGCTGACCCGACTAATGGTCACTTCTCCGGTTTCTAACGGTTGCTTTAGCATATCGAGCGCTTTTCTTGAAAATTCCCCCAGTTCGTCTAAAAATAAAACGTCATGATGTCCCAATGATATTTCACCCGGTTTTGGATATGTTCCACCACCAATAAGCGAAATTGCGGACGCTGAATGATGAGGGAATCGGTACGGTGGACGCACAGAAAATCCCCGTTTCTCTTTTGCTAAATGATAAATGCTATAAACCTCAAGCATCTCCTCATTGGATACATCAGGAAAAATTGTATGAAATGCGTCTGCTAGCATGCTCTTTCCGCAACCTGGAGGACCATTCAGTAATACATGATGACCGCCGGCGGCTGCAATTTCCAGTACTCGTTTTGCTCTTGAATTCCCGCGAATTGTTGCAAAGTTTGTTGTCTGGACAGATAAATCTTCCATATTCTGTTCCTCTACTATAATTTTCTTACTTTGTTGTCTACTGAACGAAGACTGTCCCCTCAAATAGCTAATAAGCTGAGCCACATCTGCAATCGGTACAAACTTCACGTCCTGTTTATCATCGAGAAATGCTAGGTCAACTGGCGGCAAAATGATCCGCTTGAATCCGAGTAGCATCGCCTGCTGGATGGAGGGGATTAACCCATAAAAATGAACTAGTTTTCCGTTTAATGATAACGAAGCAAGGACACATGTCGTATCATCCATTGGTAGCGGGTCTTCCAAGATTTCATGGAGTACCGCCAAAAGCATTGCACAATCATGGCCAGTTCCTGTCTTCCGCTTATCCGATGGTGACAGATGTATTATAATCTTCTTCATGGAAATATCTAGACTCAGTGTGTGAATACAGCTTAGAATTCTTTCTTTCGACTCCTTGATGGATGCATCTGGAAGTCCGACAATGACGAATTGATCCTTCTCTGATCGCACATTCGTCTCTACTACTATTTCATGTCCTTTCATTCCCTCTAGCCCAACACTCCTTACTATTGACTTGATTGTAAATCCCTCCTTCCACTTTTCATCACCCTATCCTACCCATAAACAAAAGGCAATTGTTGTAAAGTAATACACAATCCAACAATGCCATTTAACTTGCCCATATCGGCCTATAATTGAATTTCGAGCTCAATAAAGGCTATAAAACAAAATTTTGAAGTTATAAAAAATCCTGAAAATTATTCTTGAAATTAATGGGTAGGTGGGATAGATTAATTACTCAACCTACGATTGTATAAATAAATGTTCTCCCCTCTTATACTCATTTCGAACAAAATTGATACAAAATAGAGGAAAACCACTCGACCAATATCGAGTAGTCTTCCTCTATCGTCATTCATCAAAAATCAAAATATTGACTTAGTCATGCCGGTGACTGCGGAAGCGATGTTCACAACATTTTCTTTTGGATTTCAATGACACATTCCTCATCAAGCTCCGTCAATTTAGCAACGATTCCAATATCCATGTCTATTGCTAGAAGTCGTCGGACCATTGCTTTCTTTTCCTTTTTGTTGGGCTTGTTCAACTAGCCTGTTCTGTTGCTTGTTGGGCTTGTTCAACTAGCCTGTTCTGTTGCTTGTTGAGCCTGTTCTGTTGCTTGTTGGTCCTGTTCTATTGCTAGTTGGGCCTGTTCTGCTGCTTGTTGGGCCTGTTTCATTTTCAGCTGAGCCTCTTGCACGAGTAATTCGGCTTCACGTCTGGCTGGTTCTTCATCGAGGACGCGCTTCAACGCGCCTCAAAGGCAATCTTTGCTCCTGTGTGCCACTTAGCACTTCCCAGTTTTGGAAAGCCGTATTCAAGGTTTCATCTTTCATGGCAATATCCTCCAATTCCCTAAAGATGTCTTCATATACTTTACCATTTCGACGGTCTACCATCCCAAGCATTAATAACCAGCAAGCCAATACGTCATTCCATGGATCCAGTTTATCCGCTTTCCAATCCCGGATAAGCTTCGACATTTCGATAAAATACTCCCAGTCCCAACTCTCCAAGAAACTGCTTGAAAAAGCATAAGAATACAGAAAAAAACCCTTGACCGATTGCTCGATCAAGGGGCTTTCTTCTTTTGTGTCATCATTCATTCAATGTCAGAACCATGTCTGAATTGGGTGAGTGACTGGCACGCGTTGTTCTTTTGATGGTATTAGTTTTTGATACCGATTGAAGTGAATGATGCTTTACCTTCTTGACCTGCTTTTTCTGTCAAAGTTAATACAGTCGCAGCAGATGTTGCTGATAGTGAGCTGTCTTGAACAGTCACAGATACAGCTAAGTTAGTTAAGTCTTCAGCCAAAGTACCACTTGCAACAAATGTCGTTCCGTTAGTAACTGTACCTGCAGTATAAACTTTTCCGTTCACTGTTACTTTTTGACCATCAACAATATCGGCAGTGAAAGTATAAGTTGCTGTTCCTACTGCAACAACTTTAGCCGGTGTTGGGCTTACTACAACGCTACCAAATGCAGCTACGGTAGAAGTTACTGTTAAAGTTGCAGCAGTATCTTTTACAGTAATTACAACGCGATTGTCAACAACTGTTGCAGTCACTACTGTCGGAAGTGCAGCATTAATTTTCCCTGCAATTACTTCAGCTGTGTCAGTTCCATCAATATTAATAGCTGCTGTAGGAGCAGTTGCAACAGATCCAACAGTCAAGTTAAGTGTCGCACTTGGGAAGTTAGAAGTGACAATAGCCGCACTTTTAAATTGTGCTGCTTTTGCAGATTCCGCTGTTCCAACGCCAGGTGTTACTGTAGTTGGAGCAACAAATGCATCAGACGTAGTAACCGCTCCTGTTGTGCTTCCAGTACCTTTTACTTCAAGACGGATTGTATGTGCTCCATCTGTACCTTTTGTAAATGTAACTGTAGATCCACCAGCAATAAAACGCTCGAAATCATAAAGTGTAGTTTCAGTATACGTTTGTGCAGCTGTAAGTGATCCAGTGCCGCCTTTTAGAATCTCATCTGCTACAAAGAATCTTGCTTTCGTATAATCAATTACACCGTTATATTTCGTTAATTTCATTGTGTTCTTCTCTAGATTTGCCCACTCTACAGGAGTGCTTGCTACGAAGTTTGGAGCATCTAAAGTAGATGTGAAATTAGCTTTCGCTGTATGGTTTCCAAGGTTAATTGGACGGTCTGTTTTGTTAGTAGCATTTGGAATTGCTGTTCCGTTTGCTTTTACTTCAACAGAAGTTGTTTTATTACCTACAGACTCAACTTTGATTTCAGGTACAACAGCACTGATTGTTGATGTTGTCAAGCTACGGTTTGGTGATACAACTTGACCGTTTACAGTGATTTCGTTAGCACCATTATTGAATACTGTGAATGAAGCTTCAATGCGATCATATCCAGCAGGTAGAGACATTGCTTTACCACTTTGGTTTGCAGCAGTAAATTTGAATACAGCTGTTTCAAGACCTGTGAATTCTACTTTAGCTGTATCTTTAGTAGTAACAAGATACGCTTTCACTGCACCTTCAGTAAGTTTTGCATCTGCAAAGTAAGAGATTGGAGCGATTTTGAATGGTTCGCCATCGTCAAAGTTACCGTCTTTTGCATTGCTTGTGTTAATGTCAAGCCAAACAATTGGTGTTGCATAGTCTTTTAGATCGTCACTGCTGATTGTGAATGTAGCTTCACCTTTAGCATCTGTTTTCACAGTGATTTGTTTAGCAGTACCAGTAACTTTCTTATCATCATCTGTGAAGTATGCTTTTGTATTTGTGTTGATGTTACGATCAATGTCTTCGTTGAATGCAACGTTTACGATTTCGTTTGCAGCTGCTTTACCATCTTTTGTTTTCAAAACGACTTTGTATTCACGTCCGTTTGCTTCGTAACGAGCAGCTTCTTCGCCACCTTCACGAGTAACGTCGATTACGTAGTCTGCTTGAGTTGCTCCAAATACAAGTTTCTCAGCTTGTGCTTGAAGTTTAGTAGCATCCCAAGTTTTTACGTCTGTGTTGTTTACTACTTGGTTAAGGAATACAACCGGTGTAACTGATGTGTTGTGTCCAGATACAGTGAAAGTAGCTTCACCTTTGCTGTCTGTTACAACTTCAGCAGTCATTGGTGCAGTTCCGTTTGCTAATTGCGTTGGGTTCGTGCCGTTTACAGTCGCTTTAGACATTTTGTCGATTGTGACACCAACGTTTTCAACGAATGATACGTGCATTTTTTGGTTTGCAACAGCAGTTCCTGTTTTAGGATCTTTGTACGTAACTTTGTATACTTTGCTTGCGCCGTTGGCTACGCTGTTACCTTGTTTGTCGTCCTGTGCTTTAACTGTAAGGATTGAGTCAACTCCCCAGTATACAGTAGCTAGACTACGTACTGCTGGTGCGCCTGTTGGGTATGCAACTACTTCATCGCTAAGTCCAGCAACATATTGCGTGTAAGAGTAAGTTGCAACTCCATCCGCATTTGTTGTTACTTCTTCGATGAAGTCTTTGTTCAATTTAGAACCAGCTGCTACGTTAAATGTTACAGGAACGCCTGCTTCTTTAACGCCGATGTCAGCTTTAAGTGTCACTTCTTTACCAACTACACCTTGTACTGAGCTTGTAGTGATAGTGATTTTCGTTGGAATAACACCAGAGATTCCTTTGAAAGTACCGATTGTATTTTCGCCAGATTTAACTGTGTATTCTTTGTCTCCTGTTTGAACAGCAGTTGTAAGAACAACTACTTTGCTATCTGTTTGTTTAACAGCAGCATTAGAGATTGCTAGACCTTCGATAGTGAATTTAAGTGAGTTAATATCTGTAATAGCTTCTTTGAAAGAAACTTCAACAGTCGTCGCGTTAATTGCTTTAACTGCTGCAGTAGCTCCCGTTGTTACGCCAGTTACTTTAGAGTAATCTGTGTTAATTGCTTTGTGTAGGAATGTTGCAAAGTGTCCACGAGTTGTAGATCCTTTTGGATTGAAGCTAGCAACTGTTGGGTTCGTGATATCGAAGAAATCAAGAACGTCAATTGCACCTTGTGCTTCAGCTTTTGCAGATGCAAGGTCTGTAACATCACGTTTGAATTCTTGGCCTGCTACATAAGTATTTAGGTCGATTTTTTTCACGCTATCAAATGCGCGAACAATAACGACTGCCATGTTTTCACGTGAGATTTTGTCGCCAGCCAATAGACGGCCGTTGCTTCCGTTGAATACGCCATTATCTTTAACGACTGCTGCATATTCCAAAAGCTCTTTGTTTGATTTTGATGTCAAATCTGAGAAACGTGGTTTTGACACAGCGTCAGCTGGAATAGATGCTCCTTCTTTAACGAGCCATTTACCAAGCAATTTAACAACGTCAGAACGTGTTAGTGTTTTGTTTGGTTGGAATGTACCGTCTGGGTATCCAGAGATAACACCTGCATCAGATAATGCATTGATTGCCTCTTGGTGCGTGTTCCCTTTTGTGTCTTTGAAGTCTGCCGCGCTTGCTACTGGTGCTACTGCAGTTGCTACTAGAGCCGCTGATGCAGCGCCGATTACGAACTTACGGTATTTCGTTGGTTGGTTAGCCATTGAATAATTTCCTCCTCTTAGATAGAAATAAAATTTGTCATCTACTTTCACGGCAAAATGAAAGGTAGAAGCCATTACACACTAAAGTATAGTTACTAACAGCGTGGATGTCAATTGTAAATTAGTATTATCGCAAATTCTTTTGCAAATTGTACTAGACTCCTGTGCCGCTTCTACTATTCTATCGTATTTAGAATATATATCAAGTATTTTACTGCTTTTGGTGAAAAGATACAGTACGATTGTGATTGAATGGGGGCGTGAGTTGCGAGAAACTGACACCGGCATTGTGGATAGGGCGGCGTTTGTTTGTCGTGATGGGGATGCCAGTCACTCGGAAATCCATTTATGGAGAAATGTTCATTGGAGTGTTTAAATTGCTTGGCGTTGTGGGTTGCGAGTCACTCAGAGATTCTTTTATAGGGAGACGTTCAGTGGCGTATTTAAATTTTTCTATGATTTTCGACTTTTGTTTTATTAAGAATAACAAAAAAACTTGAACAGATGGGAACTGTTCAAGTTTTTTTGTGCGGTCAACCAACCGTTTCGTCCTGCATGGCGTTTGTTATATATTATAGAGGAAATTATCCTTACACTTTCGTATTCTAACATCTTATGTCGCAAATTACAAGCGTGTTTTTCTTATTTCTGCGTTAAAACTTTGATTAAAAACTTCGGAAGGGTCATTTGTCTTTTTAGACGGCTCGGTTCTTTTAAGAGCCGGTAGAGCCATTCAGCACCCACTCGCTGAAATACGGCTGGTGCTCGTTTCACATTACCCGCTAGGACATCGAATGAACCGCCCACTCCTTGAAAAAGAGTTGGGTGGAGTCGATCCCGATATTGCTCAATCCACTGCTCTTGTTTTGGAGAACCCATGGCGACAAATAGGATAGCCGGTTGTGCTTTATTGATGGTTTGGATAACTTTTTCCGAGTCTGGCTCATAGCCGTCTTGTGTGCCAGCAACAATGAGAGCTGGGTATGTGTCTTTCAATTTCTGAGCCGCCTTGTCGGCGACGCCTGGTTTTGCACCGTAAAGGTAGATGGCATGTCCGGTTCTTGCCGCCTCTCTCACGATGCGATCCATCATGTCGACACCTGTGACACGGGCTGTGATGTTGCCTTTTTTTAATTTTGACGCGATGATGACGCCGATACCGTCTGGAATTTGAAATTCTGCACGGTTTAGGAGTGCTTTGAGTTCTGGATCCTCTTTCGCTTTCATAAGCTTTTCCGGGTTGATGGCGACGATGAGTGATTTTTTCTTGTCGTCGATGTTACGGAATAACTGCGGGATCAATGCGTCATAGTTTTCAGTATTGACGTTGACGCCAAGGATGTCTTCTTTCATATAGAAGGAAGTCCTTTGTTCTTGCCGTCGCCGAGTTTATAGAACCGGAATCCGGCTTGTTCCCACTTGTCCCGGTTAAGTGCATTTTTAGTGTCAAGAACGAGTGGTTTCTTGTTTTTTGTTATAAGCGTTTGCGGATTAAGATTTTTGAATTCTGTATGGTCTGTCGTCAGGATGAGTAGGTCAGCGTTCGCTGTTGCCTCTTCGATGGTTGCCACTTGTGTTGGGTGTTGCAATTCTTTTATATGTGGATCGAATGAGACTACGGTCAGGCTCAAATTTTGCAGTTCTTTAATGACTTCTGTAGAAGGGCTTTCTCGTAAATCGTCGACGTCACCTTTGAATGCGAGGCCTAGAATGGTGATGTTACCGTTTTGGATGCCCCGTTCTTCAAGAAGGCTTTGTGCTTTTTGTGCTGTGAACTTCGGCATACCGTTATTCGTTAAGCGTGATTTCTTGATGACTTCGGCGTTTTCCGGACTTAATTCCACCAAAAACCATGGATCTACAGCGATGCAGTGTCCGCCTACGCCTGGCCCTGGGAGGTGAATATTGACGCGTGGATGGAAGTTAGCGAAACGAATCGCTTCCCAGATGTCGACGTCGATTGTTTCAGCGATTTTTGCAAGTTCGTTGGCAAAAGCAATATTGACATCGCGGTAGGTGTTTTCCATTACTTTGACGAGTTCTGCTGTTGTCGCGTCAGTGAGATGAATTTCTCCTTGGACGAATGTTTTGTAGAGCTCTTTTGTCATTTCGGCCGATTTTGGTGTGATGCCGCCGACGATGCGATCGTTATTGATGAGTTCTTCAAAAATTTTGCCTGGGATGACACGTTCCGGTGAGTGGGAGACAAATAGCTCTTCGCCGAGAATCAGGTTTGATTTCCGAAGTTCTGGCAACATGACGTTTTCGACGGTTTTCGGTGGTACAGTCGATTCCAGGATGACGAGTGCGCCTTTGTTAAGGTAAGGCACGATGGAGGCTGTCGCTGTCCGAATAAATTCTAAGTTTGCCGTGTTATCCGGGTTAATGGGCGATGGGACGGCGATGATATAGACGTCTGCTTCAACCGGTTGCGTGGAGACGGTGAACAGTTTGGAGTCGATGGCTTGTTCGAGTCGTTCTCCGAGTCCGTTTTCTTCTATATGAAGTTGTTTATTGGCAATCATAGAGACGGCCTTTTCGTTCAAATCGACGCCGTGTACTTGTACACCGCTGTTTGCGAACATGACTGCTGTGGGTAGGCCGATGTAGCCGAGTCCGATGACGCATAGTTTTTTTTGCATGGCTGTTGGTCCTTTCGTTTTGGGGTGCTTGTCTATGTAAACATCTGTTGATTATAGCATTGGGTGTGTAAAGTTGCGAGTGACTTGTCACTGATACGGTTCTGTTAGGGGGTGGTGCTTGTATTAGGGGAGGACTTTTTTTAAGGTGATGTGGTGACAGGCACTCGGATGTTATTGAGGTTAGCTTGGTTATTTAATTAGTAATCCTTATTATAGTAGAAACCGTCCAAGGAGCTGGACGGTTTGTTGGTGTGATTTAGTTATTTATTTGCGAATATGTGAACCCAGTAGGTTGTCCCATCAGCACGGGTGGCAAAACCTGCGCCAATCTGCGTGAAGTTGGTATTGATAATATTACTGTAGTGGCCTGGTGAATTCATCCATCCCTTAACAACTGTTTCGGGTGTCGGGTATCCTTCTGCAATGTTTTCACCATATCCTCCCCATTTATAATTGAAGTGGGTGAGCATTTTGCCAGGGTCTCCGTATGTCGGTGATACATGGTCGTAATAGTTGTTTTTCGCCATATCTTCTGCTTTTATTTGAGCAATTCGGGATAGCTCGATGTCGTGATTGAATTCTTGTTGGTTACGACTTTTCCGGTGTTCATTGACAAGTTCGATGGTTTTGACTGCTTTGGCCGGAGTTACAGTGCCGCCGCCAGGATTACCAGTATTCCCACCTGCGAGACTAACAGCTTGAGCAAATGCGGTTTGTAGACTTATCGCTGTATAACCAGTTGCAGGTTTGTTCGTCAACAAAGATGCAATTACTTTAGCTTTATCTACAGCTGCTAATTTAGCATATTCAGTTGTATTAAGTTGTAATGCCGCTGCATTAGTTTCAAGCACAGCTTGTAATGTGTTAGCTGAAGCGGCATTAATTGCTGCTAGAGCCGGGTGCACTGCTGGGACGTTAACTTTCCCAATAGCGATAGCAAGTCCATTTTGGAGTGCTGCTACTGTGCCGTGCGTGTTAGCTAATAATTCAGCGTTGACAGTCGGTTTGTCAGTAGGAGCCACTGTATTGTAAGCTGTCAAGTCAAGTCCAGGTACCGCTTTCAATGCTGCAACTAGAGCAGTTTCATCTGCTGCTGCGTTTACTGCTGCTAACGCAAGGGTTACCTGAGCAGCATATGCTGTTGCGTAAACTTCCCTCAAACGAATTTCAGTGTAATCTGTCACACCGCCAGAAGACTTACTGTCAAGAACAGCTTGGGCTAGTGCTTTTTTTTGATTCGTATTTAATGCGCCAAATGGTGGCGTTAGTCCAGCATTTTCAAGCGCAACTACAACTGTGTCTGGTGATGTTGCTGCATTGACCGCTCCAAGTGTAGTTGAAATGGGTTGATTTGGGTTTGGGTTTGGATTTGGATTTGGATTTGGATTTGGATTTGAATTCGAATCTGAATTCGGTTTTGATGGAACGGTACTTCCGGAAGTGTTGCCAACTTGTTGTGTAGCAAATGTTATTTTGTCAGCTTGGGCTTGAAGTTTAGTCACTTCATACTTCGTGCTGTCAGTTTGTGCATTATCAACAAATACAACCGGTGTTACAGCTGTGTTATGACCAGATACTGTGAATATTGCTTCACCTTGTGCGTCTGTTACAACAGATGCAACAATTGGCTCTTCGTTAGTCACTAGTTGATGTGGGTTTACACCGTTAACTGTCGCTTTAGTTAGTTTATCAACAGCTACATTTATGTTTTCAGCAATTGTTACATTGAATTTTTGATTTGCAACTGGTTTGCCTGATGTAGGATCAAGATAGATTACTTTATACGTCTTATCTTCTCCATTAGTTACATTGTTGCCTTTTTTATCTTGCGCTTCAACTGTCAAGATGGTGTCAACACCCCAGAATACGTAGGCAAGGCCACGAACTGTTGGAGCCGCTGTTGGGTAAGCAACAACTTCGTCATTACCTGCCGCATTTTGTGTGTAGGTAAATGTTGCAATTCCGTCAGCGTTTGTAATTGTTTCAAACACTTGGTCTTTATTAAGTAGAACGAGTGTGTCTGTTGTAACGTTGAATGTAACAGGAATATCTGCTTGTTTCACGCCTACGTTAGCAGAAAGAGTTGTTTGTACGCCGACTTTGCCTTGTACGGATTTCGCAGTTAGTTCGATTGTAGTTGGAATCATAGCTGACATACCTTCGAATGAACCAATTGCTTTGCCATTCAATGCAGCTATGTATTTCTCTCCGCCTTTTTGTACAGCAGTTGTCAATACCACAGTTTTTGTATCCGTTTCTTTAATAGCTACGTTAGAAATTGTTAAACCTTCAATCGTGAAGGTAAGTAAGTTAACGTTCTCAACTACATCTTTGAGTGTTACCTCAACAGTAGTAGCGTTAATGGCCCTAACTGTTGAAGTACTAGTTACAACTCCAGTCACTTTAGAGAAGTCCGTATTGATTGACTTGTGAAGGAATGTTGCAAAGTGTCCACGGGTGGTAGATCCTTGTGGATTGAAGTTTGCCACTTCTGGGTTCGTGATGTCGAAGAAATCGAGCACGGTGATAGCAGCTTGTGCTTCAGCTTTTGCAGTAGACAAGTCTTTAACGTCCTGTTTGAAATTTTGGCCTGCTACATAACTGGTTAACTCGATGCCTTTTACGCTATCAAATGCGCGAACAAGGACAACCGCCATGTTTTCACGAGTGATGTTGTCGCCAGCTAGTAGACGACCGTTGCTTCCATTGAATATGCCGTTGTCTTTAACAACTGCCGCAAATTCCAAAAGCTCTTTGTTAGATGTAGATTTTAGGTCTGTGAAACGTGGGTTTGATACAGCGTCTGTTGGAATTTCATATCCTTCAGATACAAGCCATTTACCCAACAATTTAACAACGTCTGAACGTGTTAATGTTTTGTTCGGTTGGAATGAACCATCTGCGTAACCGGAGATAACTCCTGCATCAGATAGCGCTTTGATAGCCTCTTCGTGCGTGTTGCCTTTTGTGTCTGTAAAAATTGCTGCGCTTGCTACTGGTACTACTGCTGTCGCTACTAGAGCAGCCATTGTAGCGCTGGCTAAAAACTTGCTGTACTGCGATTGATAGTTTGCCATTGACTTATTTCCTCCTCTTAGTTTAGAAATAAGGCAAATCATCTACTTCCACGGCAAAATGAAAGATAGAATCCATTGCCCACTAAAGTATAGTTAGCTACTAGAAGGATGTCAATTACACGTCAGTCATATAATCCCATCGTTAGTCAATGCGGAGTACATCCAAAAAAATGACAAGTAGTCCTTATTCGAATGAATCACTAATGATGATGTCAGTGCGTATGCCTTGTTTGGTTGTGCGGCCGACTGCATTTGTGAGTCCTGGATGGATGATGAGGACGTAGGATGCACTTGGTTGCAGTTTTTTGCTAGGGAAGACATCGAGCGTGTTGTCATTGTTCCATTTAGTTGTGATTGGGACTGCGACGCCTCCATGTTTTATGAGTTCCACTTTGCTTGGCATTCTTAGTTGTGTAAAGTTCATGGGTTGTGTGAATTGGATATGAAACGTTTTATCGGTCGGGACGTTTTTTAGGTCAACCGTTTGTTTGTATTGTTTATTGTTGAATGATTTGTTTAGCAAATGTTGATGGATGGTGATGAGTTCTTTGTCAGGTTTGGTTTTAATGGTTGGGATGATGCCTTTTTTGTGAACTTTAGCTCCTTTTGGACCGGTGAATTCGCCGATGGTCAGTTTTAACGCGCTGCCATCTTTGAATTCGAAGAACGCTTGGACGGTCCCCTTCCCTTTTGTTGTTTCGCCTACAAGTGTTGCAGCTTGCTGGTCTTGTAGTGCCGCAGCTACGATTTCGGATGCGGATGCGGAATAACGATTTAGGAGGACGTAGGTCTGTTGTGGAAACTTGGTTTTTGCTTGAACCGGTTTAACTATTTTCTTTCCTTCACGTGTTGAGATATGGTAGGCGTCTGTTACGCTAGGGAAGAATCCTAGGAGCTGCTCGGCGCTTTCTACGTAGCCCCCGCCGTTGTAGCGAAGGTCAATGATGAGTTTCGTCACGCCCGATTTTTTCAGCTTCGCCCAATGTGCTTCGACTTCATGGCTTAAACTGGTTGAGAAAGTTGTGATTTTTATATAGCCGATGTTGCCGTAAAGTATGGATGATGTGACGACAGGTTTTGCAGTTGTTGTTATTGTTTTTGCTACGGGCAATGCTTTGTGTTTGGTGTCGGCTGCGATATATGCACGGTATTCTTCTGCTGTCAGGTAGCGAGAGTATTCGTCGAGCTCGTCGATGATTTCGTCGATGCTTTTCAGCTTGTAAAGGTTTTTCGGGATTTCTCCATAGTAAAATGCGTCGACGAAGAATTTGATGTCGTCGAGATCTGCCACTTGGTTAGCTGTTGCTGTTGTTGCTGTTGCTTGGTTTGCGGCTTGTATGGTAGGTGTGAATTGGTATAGTGTTAGAATGGCGAGTAATAGTGCAGCGAGTTGTTTTCTCATAATGAATCGTCCTCCTTTTCGCAGCGGGTAATGATGCTATCTACTATACCCTATTTTAGTGTGGTAGAGACAGGGGTTTAATTTTGAAAGGGTATATAAATGAAGGAAAGTAAATCTGATTATTGAACGTTTGAAAAATACATAGCAATTAGAATGCCAAACTCTGATAAGGATTAGAGTTTGGCATTCTTTCAGCTTACTTTTCTCTTTCACTATGTAGAACTAATGATTCTAGTGCAAATTAATTATGTTAGCAATTACATAGGGCGGTTGATGATTACAACTTTTTGTTGTCGGTTATCTTTTTCCTATTGAAAAAAATAACCGCCCCCTCTGATAAGGTATGACGGTTATTACTGTCTAAATTTGGGCCAACCGCTCTTCTTGGGGTTTGTAGTTGTCAGGTCGAGTGGTAACGCATTCGGATTTTGTTATGTTGTGCATTTCTATCAAGAATATTCTCAGTTTTGATTAGACAAGTGGTGGATCTGGGACAATATGACGTTCTTGGTTTCGCCAATTGGTAATCCAGTGCTCTAACCGGTTCATGGCTATTTCAAGTTGGTCGAAGGCATAGGCGTAGGAAATCCGGATATAGCCTTCGCCGTATGATGTGAAGGCGCTGCCTGGTACAACAGCGACTCCAGCTTCATTTAGTAATGTGAGTGCTAATTGTTCGGAGGTCATATTGAATTGTTTAATTGAAGGAAACATGTAAAATGCACCATTCGGTTTGACGGTGGGAAGTCCCATATTGGTAAGACGATTATAGATGTAGTTACGTCTTCGAATATAGTCCGGGTTCATATCCGCTGGTGTGTGCTCGCATTCGGTTAGTGCGCAAATAGCTGCGTATTGGGACGGTACGCTTGCGCAGATGGTGTTGTAGCCGTGTACTTTGGCGGCTTGTTGCATCCATTCGGTAGCAGTAAGTAGGAATCCGATTCGCCAACCGGTCATTGAATGCGATTTAGATAGTCCATGAATGAGGAACAGTTTGTTCTTGAGTTGCGGATAGTGGGCGAATGAATGATGCTCCCCTTCAAATATATTTTCACTGTATATTTCGTCTGAGATAATGAAGATATCATGTTTGCTGAGTAGTTCAGCGAGCTGGTCCATCGTCTCACGCGGGATAGTAGCTCCGGTCGGGTTGGAAGGATAATTGAAAACGACCGCTTTTGTTTTAGGTGTGATAAGTTGTTCAAGTTGAGCCGGATTCGGAATGAAGTCGGTTGTCGTTGTGTCGAGATAGATTGGTTTTGCGCCAGCAAGTGTAATGAGCGGTTCGTAGCCGGCGTAGATAGGTGCTGGCAAGATGACTTCGTCACCTTCTTCGATTATTGTGCGAAATACGGTGTCCATCGCTTCACTTGCGCCAGTTGTGACGATGATTTCGGTTTGCGGATCGTAGGTGAAGTCGTATTTGTTAGTAAAGAAGTTGGATACTGCTTGCCGAAGTTCGAGCAGACCGGCGTTGTGTGAGTAGACGGTTTTATTTGTTACGATCGCTGTACAACCGGCTTCTTTGATACGTTCGGGCGTCGGAAAATCGGGTTGACCGATTGTCAGGTTGATGGCATCCGGATAGTTCGTGAGCAGGTTGGAGATTTTTCGGATGCCAGATGATTCGATTGATTGTACGCGCGAGTTGATGGTGAGCGCCATGGTAGTTCCCCCTTTTTGTTTGGCGGCTGGGCTTGGGATGATGGTTCTGGATGTGGCCGCCTGTTAGGTTTAGTTTACTGAATTTTTTGATTGGTGGATAGGGGGAGTTTTTGGCGTGTTCTGCGGTTTCGTGAGCTAAGTACTTTAATTCCTAGTTTTCACTCCGCATTTTTCGTTTCTTCCATAGGTCTTCTGCTGCTCCAGAGCCTAGGATGACACCGGTGATAATGAAGATTAGACCGATAAGGTGGCGACTGGTGATGATTTCGCCTAGGAAAAGTGCTGAGCCTAGTAGGGAGAACATGGTGTTGAAATTGATGAAGATGGCAGCTTTGGATGGGCCGACTTTTCCGACTGAATAGTTGTAAAGCATGTGTCCCACGGCAGTTCCGATGATGCCGCTCGCGAAGAATGCGAGCCAGAATAGTGGTGGTACTGTAGCGAAGGCATGGATTTCGCCGGGTTCTTGGATGAGACTGATAATGAAAAGAATCGGGCTACCGATGAGCATCATGTAAGCGGTTAGTAATCGTGGATCGATTGTTTTGGCCGCTTTGGCGATGATTAGGAATGAGAGTACTTGTGTCAGAATCGCGAGAAAGACGAAAATATCACCTAGTGCAAGGCCACCTAGTCCCCCACCTGCGAGGATGACAGAGCTTACGCCTATGAGTCCGAGTAGGAAACCAATCCATTGCATTTTCGTCGGGTAGTTTCGCATGATCAGTGAGACTAAGATTACGGTTAGAACGGGGCCTGTTCCGAGTATCAGTCCGGCGTTGGATCCTGTTGTTCGGGCTATGCCCATGTTCAAGAAATAGTGATGACAAACGACGTTCAATAGCGAGCCAAGGATAATGAATTTCCACTCATTTTTTGTTGGTAAGCGCATGAGTTTAAACGCTTGTAAGATGATGAATACGGAGACGGCTGCGAGTAGGATTCGGAAACTTGTCATGGTGACCGGATCGACGTATGTAACCATGTATTTAAGGAGTGGTAAGTTGAATCCCCAGATGGCCATGGCGGTGGTTAATAATGCGTAAATTTTCCACATTTTCATGGGATTCACTCCTTTTATTATTTGGATGGATGAAGTCGGGTTTGTTGCAGCTTAAGTATACATCATTTTACGGTGGTTGACATGACGCTTCGATGGGGGGATTGGTCGCTTCGATGGGGGGATTGGTCGCTTGGATGGAGGAATTGGTCGCTTCAATGGGGGAATTGGTCGCTTCGATGGGGGAATTGGTCGCTTCGATGGGGGAATTGGTCGCTTCGATGGTGGGATTGGTCGCTTCGATGGGGGGATTGGTCGCTTCGATGGAGGAATTGGTCGCTTCAATGGGGGAATTGGTCGCTTCGATGGGGGAATTGGTCGCTTCGATGGGGGAATTAGTCGCTTCGATGGAGGAA
>NZ_JADBEL010000020.1:78507-78750 GCF_014873855.1 Sporosarcina limicola
AATTGGTCGCTTCGATGGAGGAATTGGTCGCTTCGATGGAGGAATTGGTCGCTTCGATGGAGGAATTGGTCGCTTCGATGGAGGAATTGGTCGCTTCGATGGAGGAATTGGTCGCTTGAGTTGTTTTGTTAGATTATCGAGGCTTATTCAATCGAGTAGGAGGCTAATCATTATTTGATCAGCCGACCTCTCACACCACCGTACGTACCGTTCGGTATACGGCGGTTCAACCTTTTAAGTATC
>NZ_JADBEL010000021.1 GCF_014873855.1 Sporosarcina limicola
ATACTTAAAAGGTTGAACCGCCGTATACCGAACGGTACGTACGGTGGTGTGAGAGGTCGGCTGATCAAATAATGATTAGCCTCCTACTCGATTGTCGATTTAAAGAGGAATTCGTATTTAAAACGCCGAACAATAGAATGATGAACAAATTATCGGGAGTGTCCTGTTCTTGTTCAACAATCGGGCCATTTTGTGAAAAGGTTTCGGTAAAACTTCCAAAGGAGCTGGAGGAATTTGAAGCGAATATTATTACTGATATTAATGGTTTGCAGTATTCTAACTGGATGTGGTGGAAATAAAGAAACCATTTCAGAAATTAATTTAGAAAACGTAAATGATAATGTGAAAAGTTTTATTGAGAATGTAGAAAGCGATGAAAAAGGTTTAGAAACTGGTATTTATATGTACAACGATTCTAAAAATCAACGCTATCTGTATCTAAATCAAGATTTCTTGGATGACGGAAGAGGTTTTGGAGATGTAGATATCAATACGGACGAAAATTCGATTAATATTTACCTGAATGACATCCCTGTTTCTGAGGGGGAAGTAGCCACATATAAGTTATACAAAATCAATCCCAAATGGGACTATGAGTACCTGAAGGTTTTCAAGAATGGTGAGGAAACGCATTTTGCAGGTATTGGGACTTAATAGATTTACTGAAGCAATCGGGCGCGATTGTTGAATTCATCTGTGCCACAATCGGGCCATTTAATTGAATACATTGAATAACATTTTAAAGCAAATTGGAAAGGGCAAGTATACCCAATAAGGGAGGGAAATTGTATGTTGATTAGTTTGATGCAAGGTATAGGGATTTTTTATTATTGGACTTGGTTTATCTGGCCATTTGTGTTTGTTGTTTCATTGGTTTATGCGATTTCATCTTTAGTAAAAGACGATAAAACATCAATGAATCCTGCCATAGTTGCTTCTATATCACTTTTAATAATTCTGGCTGGAGTGACTTCCCCTACATTTAGTTAACCATTAAAGGGCGCGATTGTTTAATAAGCGTCTCTTTTTTCTACTTCAACTAACGAGGCAGGTTAGTTCAATAAGAAAAAATGGACTTTTGATATTTTTATATGGAAAATTTAATAAAAATTGGAACTTATATTCGATTCAAACGTATTAAAGTAAAGAAGCAGGTTAGTTCAATAATGATTCTTTTTGCTCGTCTAATTCGTATGCAATATAAAAATCATACCTTTTTGTATTATATAACAATTATAGAATCATAATTTCGTTTCCTACTTTATAACAACTCCAATCGATAAACTATTTATAAAATTATTCAAAGGGGTTTATGCTGATGCTGACGATACCAGAATCAATACAACCATCAATCGTCTATGTTACCACCGCTTATTTTATTTTCTTACTCCTTTTTGTTTTTTTCAGAGTTGTTGTTTTCAATTTTGCCCTAAAAAACATTAAACGCCCACTAAGCATCGCTTACGATATTTCTCTTTTCGTCATTACAACACTTTGGTTCCTTTATCTACATTTACAAGACTATATTTATTACAGTTACGATTCCCCCACATTATTATTTGTTGGTTCAGCCTATTTCGTTTCAATAGTCGATTTCATATACAATTATTTTTCATATAAAAAAATAAAATCCACGAATTTGTAAACTCGTGGATTTTTATTCTTATCGCTTGTAAGGTACTTACCCAATAGCAGTCCACTGACAATCAGTGTAAATATTTGTACTTCAACTAACGGGTGCTTTAGTGCAACAATAGGAGATCGTCTATTGCCGGTCTTTTAAATTTGCTCTCAATACGAACATCAAAAAGGCCACCAATCCTAAATGGACGGTCGCCTTTTTTATTTGGGTACAATATTACATTCTATTAGCAACACTAACCATTCTTAAAATATGCCACCAAGCGTTTTTTTATTAGCCCCAATGTAGCCCCAACAACATGCTTCATCATGCTTTATCTTGCATTATCGTATTAAACAAAAATTTATCAAAAGGTTGAAGTAACGAGGTTACAGATGAATAACGGTGTATAATGCGTTATGAAAATGTTATAGCACGTACTATTCAATAGTAGCAAGAAAGCTTATACTACAAGGGTTCCGACCTGCTAAAACTACGATGTCCCCCCAAATGGTCCCCCAAACTCAATAATTAACGGCTTCACTGAATGCTTTGACAGACTCTATCTCAAGTTCCTTAAATGAGTGGCCGTACACTCTTAGGACCATCTCCGGAGTATTCCCTAGGCGGTCTGCAATTGTATTCAGCGGTGTGCCTTTGCTGATTAAGATGGTAGCATGAGTATGCCTAAGTCCGTGTGGTGTGATGCTTTTTACTCCAGTCTTCTTGACGATACGTTTAATCGGTCCGCACACTGATTTAACACTAATGGGGGTCGCGTATCTTTCAGAGATAAGTACATATTCTGATTCAGACCATATTTCCCCGTAGGTAAGCATTATTTTTTTACACCAAGTCCGATAGATTTTCAATTGATTTAACAATATATCGTCCACAAAAAATGTCCGGTAACTATTATTAGTTTTCGGCTTTCTGTCACCATGACTGTCGCGAGTGCGTTCAATTGTAATTGTTTTTCGTTCGAAATCGATATTGGTCCACCGAAGCCCTAGCATTTCTCCTCTTCTCATCATTTACGACTGTTATTTTATTGAATCTGTTGCGCGGAAGAATTTCATCTTCGACAGCAGCATTAACAGCGATTTTAAAAATGTTGTGATAAAGTTGGACGCTACCTGGATCATACTTCTTCAGCAGAGCGTTAATATACTTTTGCTTGTAAGTTGTACGATCTAGCGTTGTTAATTTTTCCTTTCCAAGCAACGGCTTGATGACTAGTCGATTCGCTTGTTCACGTTGTACACGTGTACTGATTTCCCAATCATTCTTATTCGCCTCAAACCAACTATCCATCCATTCCGCAACGGTGATATTCTCATTATCAACACGTTTAACATGACCGTTAATCAAATCCGTTTTAATTTTCAGTAATTCTCTAATTGCTATGTTCTCTGAGGCTAATCCCTGTTTAGGTTTTTCGCGGCGATTCTTTAACGCGTCATAGTACCGATGTCGGTATCCCCACAACTTTTCACCTTCGGCATTGAAATAATGAAATACCTCAGATTCTTTCTTTGAGGGATATTTCTTCGGCTTCTTCTTTGTAGTTTTCATCATGTTTATCTCCCTTTTGCGTTGACAGGCGCACGGTGGGGGATAGATATGGGCATCACCTCCTTTCATGAATCGAATGTACGTTCACTTTATAGTTAAAAGAAAACTCACCAAAGGAAAGGTGAGTTTAGATGAAGCCGCTTTTTATTTAATCGCAAACCCTAACACGCCGATAATTAGTGCTGTAGCAATACCGACAGAAGTTAAGATAGTGGTGATTAAAAAACGCCGTGATTCTTTTTGATCAATCGAAAGTTGAGTCTTAAAAGAGTTAAATTTAGTTTCCAAGCTGCCATCAATTTTCATGTGTAGGTGGTCGATTTTTTCGGATAACAATTTTTCTTGAGTGATAAATTTTTCGTCCATCGATTTTGCCAACGCACCGATTCGACCATCGATGTATTCTTTTGGTGTAATATCCAAATTACTCACTCCTTTAGCTGTATTTATCGAATCCTCATCGGATGAGGTTTCATATTTTGAGGCAAGAACTTCTGCGATAGAATCTATTATTCCGATTCTTATTTCTTCTATATATTCGGCACTACTTATTTAGAATTAACTAGGTGGTATACCTCACCAGTATAACGAACAAATCTAGCGTGAGGCCATCACCAAGCGATAAATCGGTGTTGGAAGAACATTCTATTTGTTAAGTGCTGACTATATATTATATCATTTTCTGGATAAAAGGATCCTATCACGCCTCTGAAATTATTGTGACTTTCTATTTTTACAAGATTATCCGCCATATTACTCATCCTCACTAGTAATATTCAATTTAGTACTGAAAAGGGAATTGGAAGAATGGTTTAACATTAAATTTATATCAGAACTTTTTTTCACTTCAGTTGCCGAGTAAATAATTTCAAGTGAATAATAATTCCAAACGAAGTCCTCACTTGGGAATTTTTTTGTTTCCGGGAATATCTAATGTTGTGAAAAACTGAAGGTTATCATGACTTAAAAACTTCTCGTCACAATAAAATTGAGAAGACGAGAGAACTTCAAAATTCTTTCCTCCATTTTGGTAAACTATATATGTTGAACTTATGATCTTCACCTAATCTCCAGCGAAGGCGTCTTACTGGGGTAGCCGAAGCGATTGGTTTTCTAGCAGGCTTATCGCGGGAGGCATCCCCAAGCGCCAAGTGATGTTGAAGGGATTCTTTAGTTCAATCTATATAGATGGAAAGTTACAGTTTCAAAGTATAGAAACCTCTTATTGTCTTCTTGGATTTCCGGATGAAGTTCTTTGAACCAATCTGATTCAAGATCTTTTTCATTGCATACATTGCCTCTCCAAAACGATAAACCTAATTTTAGAAATTGATAGCTGTAACCTAGTGATGACTCTGGATCTCTTAAGTAGGGAGTGATAGTATCGAAGAGCTCTATAAGCTCAATAGCTTTTGTATTTAAAATATCGATCCCCTTGAATTTGCATTGAAAGTGGTGTTTAAGATCTTCTATGATAAGATGAATATCTATAACTTTTCCTTCTTCATCGTATTCAAAAAAGAATGAGTCTTCATGGATGTTGTACTTCTCGATGTTTAGTTTACTATAATGTTCTACTTCTTCTATCTTCATTCCAAAATTAAATAAACCAACTGAATGTCCTTCGTTTATTATTAATTCATCCATTTTATTCCTCCAAAAAAGTTGTGTTCATCTGGGAGTAATACAAATCTACTCAATCTCTTATGAATCAGTTTACAGTAGAAATTGCTGAGGCTCTAGTGGGGGACGGGAAGAGATTGTCTATTTCACGGAAACGCAAAAAGCAGACACGCCGAGCGGTCTGCTCTTTACTCCATCACATATCCGTAATATAACCATCCGATCTAATCGAAACATTCCAAATAGAACCGATTCCCTTCACATCTATCCGAAGCCCCGATTGATGATAAAACTCTGAACGGACAGGTTTCTCATATTCAATCACAATTGTATCTTCTTTCTTACCAGTAAGACGAGCAGTGAACAGATTTGTGCTGGCATCTCTTGTAATCTCCGCGATCTGCTCGTGGGCTTTCGTAACAATCTTATGCTCCCCTATATCATCTGCTGTTCCTTGCTTATACGTCGCGGAAAGTTCTTCACTTAACGACTCTACTTCGTAATAAAAATGCGTTTTCTTTGCTTTTGCTTCAATTCCATAGCGTGATTCCTTACCGCTAGCGAAACGTACAGTAGCAATGTACTGACCGGGCTTGTCGATATCAATGCAGACATTCGTGTGATCACATGTTTTGAACGCCACATTGTCGGACAGCTTCTCTCCGTCCATCGTCGTAAGCGAAATGTTTTGGGCTACTTCCTTGTCTCCGAATATCCCTTTTTCTTCGAAGTTGATGTACGGAGTGTCGAGTTGTATGGCTGTCGGCAGAAAATCACTCGTCTCCTCGAGCGTCAATTTCAACTCGTCGTTTTCTTTTTTCACATGCACATAATATTTTTTGTAGTTCTCCGTTTCAAAAAAATGCTTATCAGACAGGATGAAAGTGCCCGTTCCTTCTTTTTTCGGGATCAATTGGATTTTATCGCCCTGATAGCCATCCTTCCATTCCACCAAAATCACATCGAATAGACCAGGATTCATTTCAGTTTCCATAACAAAGAATCGACTCCAGCCAAAATCATTCGCTCCGAGTGTCACCACATTCGTCGGTTTCGCCTCTTCCGTCGCTTTGATCATTTTGGCAGCTTGACCTCTTGTGATGGAGAGATTCGGGCTAAATGTATTGGAAGTCGTTCCTGCCGTAATGCCGAGATGGTGGATGATCAAAACATTCTCGTAATGCGACGAATCCCATTTCCACCCGATATCTTTGAATGGATTCTCTCCGTGCTGGCGCGGTAAATCAAACGCCTTGACCAAAATTGAAGCCATCTGTCCTCGCTTGATTGGATCATTTGGACCGAAACGCCCATCTGGATAACCGCCAATAATACCTTCCTGCGCCATCGCGGCAATCGCCATGTAGTAGCCATTTGCCGTCGGGACATCTTTAAATCCAGGATTCTTGACATTCTTCGTATCCAATTTGATCATCTTCGCAATAATCGCGGCTGCCTGCCCTCTCGTAATGGAATTCCCTGGCTTGAATGTGCCGTCCGGATAGCCTCCGATAATATTGCGTTCCGCCAGATCATTGACTGCTTCTGCGAAGTGCTTTGTTGGCGGCACGTCTTCAAATAGCTGTTTGCTTGCTGCGTTGCCGGATAAAGGAAAACTGCTGGCAAGCAACAGTGCGCCGAATAAAGTGATAGTTTTTTTCTTCATTTGGTTTCTTCCTTTCTATCTTTTTTTATGGGTCGTTGCTGTTGGGTAAGCAACCTACAGACGGAGATATTCAGAAAAAGTTTCGAAAATTTTTTCAGCAGTTTTGGTGAGTGGATGAATTGTTTTGGGTTTTCAAAGTACTAAAGCGGATCACTGTCTTTATTTTATCTGCCGCCTTATAGTCCCCAACTAAATTTGATGGAAGGAGTTTGGAAGTGGTTAAAAGAATCCGTCATCAATACTGTTTTTTTCCCGAATGTAGATAAAATCAAGAAAAACGTCAATGAGTTTCTGAATTGGGTTAATCAAGATCTGGATACCGTGGTAAATAGATTGTACGTTAGGATGTAAAACAAAGGTTCAACTTATATAGTAGAATATATATATAACGAGTCTCTTTCTAGTGTAATTGGATTGATTAGTTTTTTAAGACCATTTAACGTAAAATCGAGTACAATTTCAGTAACTCCATCTTTTTCTAATCTAGCTATAGAACTATTTTCGTGTTCTTTTCCGCTACGGATCGTAATCCGCTGTATACCTGGCATTAAACTCATTGAAGTCAAAAAATCCACCAAACTGGTATTTGTATTAGTGAAAAGTTAAAAGAAAAGCCCTAGGTAGGGCAGTATCATTCAAACCACTCAACTGTTCCCAGTACGCTTTTATGCGTCAACAACGCATCAACTCTCCGGTTAAATATCAATTCCATTCGGTAATACGCGAATTCCTCAGTAACCACGAAGTGATCAGCAATCCCTGTAATCCAATTCCACTTCCTTAGTAGAATCCATACCTATCCGCAACTAGCTTAATATACCCACCAATAAGGTAAAAAAATGCGACAGAGAAGTGGGCGGGGGATTCATCATTGTTGTGACAACTTTCTTATAATATCAATCCGAAGATAATGCTATTCTTGCATCGTCTCCGATGACGTCGGTTCTGTCAGATTTTATTCTCCCTGTTTTTTCTGTTTCATTAATTTTCATCGCCACTCCAAGCTCTCTTGTAACCTTTTTGCCTTTTGAAAATTTAGCTAAGGGAGAAAAAGCACTAGATATCTGTTTTTCCCGCGGGGCAGCTTCATAGACTTCTTCTTGAATTATCTTTTCGCAAACTGAAAAATAAGAATATATTTCTGTTACTCGCAGTGTTTCTTTGACAAAATCCAAAGTACCTAAGAATCTATTGTCGTTGAATGGATCTAAAATTTCTTCCCCTTCCAAAAATATCTCTTTATCATCATCCAACGATATATATCATTAATTTAAGTTAAAAGAAAAGCCCTGGGTAGGGTGATAATTATTCTTTTCTTTTGATACCTAACGCCACTTCTAATTGAGTTAATTTCACAGCAGCCTGCATCATTGCGATATCTGATTCTTCCATAAGTTTTTGAATATCTGCATCAGTTGCGGGCTTTAAATTACTTTCGTTGATTGCTTTAGCCATGTCCTTGTGCGCTATTTGTCTTTTGATCATCGTCATTTGGTAAGCATTTTGGAATTCGCTCAAGAGTTTTTTGTTTTCTTTAGAAAGAAAGTCTCCCTTTAAATCCCCAATCGTTCCGTGTAACCATTTGTATCGTTCTTCGCCTGATTTTAAGTTCTTATATGTATTTGTAGAAGACAAAGATCCTTCTGAGAATTGGAGCAATGTAGATTTCCAGTAATCTGCATGAGTTATATCGAATTCCTTCATAATTTTATCGATTTCAGGCTTCAGCTTTTCATTGTATACTTTACTTTCTTCCTGCTCTGTCAACTCATTTTTCTCTGTGTTTTTTTCACTCTTTTCACTCGTCATTGCGATAACGGCAATTATTAACGGAAAAATCATTATGATTCCGAAGCAACCCAAACAGCCGAAAGGTTTTTTCTTTTTAATTGGCAGAACGGGAATATTATTCGATTCATCCTTGCTTATTTCAACAATTTGTTTTTCTGTATTAGGAATTAGTCCTTTTTTCATTTTGTCAAACTCTTCTTGCGTAATGACTCCTTCATCCAGCAATTTTTTAAGTTTTTTAATTTCATCTGCGATACTCAAATCTATAAGCCCCCTTCTATTTGTTGCTCATCGAACATTCCGTAAATTGTTAAGATGCGAAACCTCTTCAGGCATGCTATACATGTTAGCAATCTCGTTGATTGAAAGACTATTATCTTTGTACTCGTAGATAACGTCATCAGAAAGTAGTAACTCAACCGCAAAAGTGTTTGCTTCAATTTCGATTCTTTCTATAGAGAAAAACGTATTTTTCTTCAAAAAAGGTGTATTAGCATTTGGATGTAATATTGCATGTCCTAATTCGTGTGCACAGATGAATTTTTGTAATGCTTCTTTGGCATCATTATTGATGTGAATGAACTGAATCCGCTTGTAACGATTGTAATATCCTAAAGTGCCCCCTAGCATTTCAAAAAACAGAAATACCTTTATATTGAGCGATTTCAAAAGGATCGTTCGACTCACATTCTTTAATCAGCCTAGTAGCTGCTTTTTTGGCACAATCATCACTCCTTTGTAAGTTTTTTAGTCTCTATATTTTTTAGGAGTGAATTTTTGTTTGGCCAGCCGCTTTGCTAATCGCATAGAGTTTTCCAACGAAGCGATAAGAAGTTCTTTATCTTCATCGTCTATCTCTTCTATTGTTTGTCCGTCGAATTGAGAGTAAACCCCCTCTTTTCCGAGGTTACTTATCATATTTTGTAAATCCTTCGCGATATCTCGTTCATCTTTTGTTGTTAATTCCGGAGGGGTTGAATCCCAATCGTTTTCTTCGTTATCCGTCTTCCCTTCTATATAACCCGCAACCCTCATTAATTCTTCGTAGGGATAGCTATAGGCCTCAGCTAACCGTTTTAGAGTATCTGGCGATGGGTGTATAGGTTTTTTCGAACCTCTTCTGTAACCCTTTTCTATATCAGCTATATACGTATGGCTTAATTGCGTAACGTCTGCAATTTCCCTTAAAGACTTTTTACCTCGTAATTTTTTAAACAACTCTCCTAAACTGTTCATATCAACCCACCTTGTAAACTCTATTTAACATAGTGTAAACCATATGCAACAAATTAATAAGCTATTTTAATTAAAAAACTTGTAGAACATAGTTGACAATCTGTTGCACATATATCACTACAAAGGTCGTAAGCAATGTGAAACATCTTCGTATTAGTCAAGAGTTCGACTTAACGCAAGAGGAATTAGCTAAAGCTTTAGGAGTTTCAAGACATACGATTATATCTATAGAAAACGGTGGTAACACGACGGGTAAAATGGTGATGAAAATTGCGGAGTTCTTCAGAAAAGATCCGAGGGCAAATTTTTTATAGATGATGTTGCACATAGAATACAGAAGAGTTAATCGGAACCAGAAGAAAAAACAGTAGTCTAACAGCATCCTCATGTCAAAGTGGTGGAGAAATCGCATAGAGGGGATTTAATCAGTAACCCACATACAATCAACGGGAGTGGGGAAGACGGATAGGGAGGTGAGAGGGATGACAGAGGAACGCAAACAGGAAATCATCGAAGAACAGATTGGGTTGTTGGTGAAGCTAAACGAGGAATGCGAACCCGAACAAATCATACTAAACTGCGAAATCAGACGTGTTGATTATTCAGAATTAGGTAGACAAGTCCTGTCATTTGCAAAGTAATTATACAGAAAAAAGCCAGCGTATCCTCCAGAAGCATTCGTAGAAAAGAAGTAGGCGATAGTTTTGGTCTATAAATTGAGGCCTTTGTCTGTTGGTGAAGCCAGATTAGTAGTACATATGCGATTAGCGCCGCAAACAGCTGACTAAACACTGCATTTTCAGTCGTGCCAACTAACATTGGCACATTCAGGCTTTGTTTAATCCAGCGAAAAAAAGACTCAATTCCCCAGCGTGCTTTATACATATCGGCGATTACTTCAGCGGACACGTTGAAAAGACTTGTCACTACACAGATTTCATTTCCGTCGTTGTCTTTAAAAAAGACGACACGATGCCGTATTTCCGAACGCGATTGAATCGTGCCTAGAAGACAGGTAATGTCCCGCGTGACGTTCGAGTCTTTTGGTGGCACACGTAACAGTGACTTTTTACAAGAGAGCGTTCCTTTTTGTCGATTTTTTATGGAAATTTGTTCATAATCAACACGCCTGGCTTGACATATTACTACTGGGCTTCAATAAGTGATTGAATATTGTTATATATTTCTATTAATCAACGAATGGGTAACGGATAATGGATTTGCAATGTGGAATAGAACTATATACTCGGCACTTAGCAAATGGAAAGCAAGGAACATATATGTAGAAATAAAAAATACCTCAAACATCGCTTCTACGCTAGATTTGCTCATTGGTTTCGTGAGTATTTTTCAGTTTCCACTGATTTGTACCTCATTAGGTAGCACCCCCTAATGAATTACAAATAAATAGTGCCGAGTATATAGAACAAAATTTTAAGGTTAATTTCACAGTCTCTTTAATGATTTGAAAGAAAAAAGCAGGGATTTTATGGAGGAATAACCTGCTTTTTCTAAACTGCATTCAGACAATCTATTTTGTTATTCCTAATCGTCTCGCTTCTTTAAGCCAATGAGGGAATTCATTAAACAGTCGATTATAAAGGTCTTCATCACTAAATAAACGCGTTCATTTCTACAATAAGAGGGGACATTGAAAATAATATACACCTTAAAAGTTCGTGAAATCGAAGAAAATGTTCAATAAACAAGGTAGTACTTATTGAGCTAAACGGGTTGCTTTAGTTGAAGAAGATAGAGAACCTCATCATACGAGGTCCTCTCTTTATTTTCGCAAAAATAAACAATATCATAATATAGCACGTCTGTTGATTAGCTAGTTTTTCCCAATAAAAACATAGAAAAAAGACACCCCATTCTGATATGATGTAATGCGACAAAACAAACATCTATATACAGGAAGGGTGTCCTAAGGGGAGGATTGAACTGCATCCTTCCTTTAGGAAACAGTTTAGCACAATTTCAAAGCTTTTATCTACCCTAATTTCACCAGAAGAATTGATGGAACTGGTTAGGTCGCTTTTCAAGTCTTGAATGTTAATTCATGAATGCATTAAACTGTATATATAGATTGTCGAATAAAGATATAATTTGTCGATTATACCCTACTTTAGACATATTTACCTGAAAAATAAAGGTTTTTCTTCTTTATTGGTAGAATAGGTTATTTAAGAATTTGCGCAAATTCTACTAAACATATAGGAGGAGTTTTTATGAGGAAGATGAAGAAAAATATTGTCGGAGTAATAGGACTGGTTTTATTGATGTCGTTTGGTCCAATTTTCAATCAAGCATCTGCATCATCAAGTGATAGGGTAACAGAGAATCAACTCAATCCACAGGAGAAGTATGTTGAAATAATAAGAACTATTTATCATGTACCAGTACCTGAATTTTATTATGAAGATGCCGATGGTTATAAAGGATATATTTATTTTTTAAGAACTCTCTCCCTACCCTCCCCATACCCTGAGTTCAAAACAAGGGCAGTATATGGTGGAATTGTTTATCGTTAAGATATGTGTCCGATAGACGACATGTAGCTTGATACCGGATAGCTCGCACGAAAAGATGCCCAGGTAAATCAATTCTTACCGCTGATGATCATCGTAGAATCCACAAGGAGGAGAGCTAGTTTATCCGACGTTTTGGACGATTGTGTAGCAAATGGAATCTTAAGGAATCCAATCGCGGGTGGTAAACGTATTGAAGTTTAAGGGGAAAAATTAAGGAAGCCCTGGTGCTAACAAGACTAATAAAATTAAAGGCGGCCATTCCATTGTGAATGGTCGCTTTTTTCATTTAATCTTTTATGCAATAGTTCTTGTTTTGTTTGACCGTATCAATGGGACATACGGTGCGCTCATCTTTGTACAAATCTTACCTGAGCCGTCCTCACGCAGATCGACCAACCAGGTTAACCATAAGTCTGATCGGCATCGTCTCACACCCTCCGGCGTCAAATCCACCTCAAGATTCAATGTATCACTCTCATTCATTCGCATGATCCATGACTGAATATGCTCTTCATCCGTATTCAATTTCATGTTTTGGTCAGCCTCAAGCTTTTTGTCTATCTTCCAGGTTTTTTTATCCCGCATTAACGGTGGGCAGACTAAATATGCGATGTCCTGTGCGTCGAAAAACCTCTAATGATTGAAGTTTCACTTTATCTGCCAAATTACACATCGCTCTCAACTGTTAATAATAGATTGATATAACCGATAACATTATTATTGGTGCGAAAGGGGATTATTTATTGGACATCCGAGAATTATATAAAAAAATCAACCAAAGTATGGACGATTTAGACTTAGTTTCAGCTAGAAAGTACATGGAGGAAAACCTAGATTTATTAAATAAAAACAAACTACATCTTCGAAGTAATGCACGGGAATTATTGAAATTTATTGTAGATAATGCCGATGCAGAAACTGAACCTTTGAACCGAAGGGATATGATTACGATATACTCGATAAATACGTTTGCTTCCAAATTTGATATAAGGGGCCTGAGATTTACAATCAAAAACAATATGGATTTGTTAATGAGAGAAGATGTCAAACACTACTTAAATGCAGATGCAAAAGCTTTGTTAAAGGGAATGTCTGCAATCCAGATAGAGGATTAATTAATAGTAAGTGAAATGAGCGCATTTTAGAGCGTTCTTTTTTATTGTTGGACCTACCTATATTGAATATGAAAGGAAGCTGAAGAGAGTGAATGTTCTACTTGCACCATCAAACGAACAGATTGCTAGATGGATTGAAAATTACGTGCCGGAAAAAGATCTGTTTTTCGTGAGAGAAGAGCAATTGCCAAAGTTCAATAACTATCTACATAACACATTAGTCATCCTTAAAGATGAGTTTTTCAAACACGCCACCTATCTACAAATCCAACTGGCAAATAGTTATGAGTACTGGAATATTTCAAAGGACATCGAGTACGTTATTGTGGCACAACCGGATTGGATAACTAGTCTTGCAGCTTCAGACAAAGAAGCTCTCCTCAGAATACAGATTAGTGTGGGTCGGGGGCTAATTTTCCCGCTAGACTTGTTCTCTGCTATTGATGTAGTACCAGTAGAGTATATTTTGGAAGAGAAGGAAAAACAGTATGTTGTTCTTCAATATGATATGTGGAATAAGCTTCCCTTTTCTAGTAAAGAGGAAACGATTAAAGCCTATGCGCTTCTATGGGACAATTGGTTGTGTTCAGCAGTTCCTATGAATATACCGGCACATTTAAAATCATTCGCAAATACCTTTTCTGAAAAAGCAGGTGCTAACTGTTTGGCAGCAACGCTATTTGCGGTCAGTAGTCAACCTGAATATCAAGAATGGATTATACATGAATGGGTCCACCAAAAGACTTTTTTGGCAGGATTGAAAAATGCCTCTTATAAACAAACGGAAGAGGAACTTCATGAAGCGGATGTCGTTGCGTGGGTTAATGAAGAAGGTGTCATTCAACATGCAGCCTACCATATTGGAAATCAATTATTTTTCAATAAAAACGGACAGACTTTCTTCAATCCATGGAAAGTCATACATTTAAATGAATTGAATGAGGAATGGAAGAAGTTCAGTGTACGCATTTATCGGAAGTTTGCATAGAATGGATTTTATATTATAAGAAAAACTTGCTAAAGTAATATGTTTCTTGTAGTATGATAAATAATTCATTTTGATTTGTTCTAAATATTTTTGAAAAACGATGACAAAGACATGAATTATTTTGATGGTTGCCAGAGAGGGAAGAAAAGCTGAGATCTTCCTAACGCGGATAAATAATTTACCACTTTTGAGTTGCATTAGTGAAAGTTAGTAGCTAATGCCGTCCCTGCTACGTTACAGCACCATAAGCTAACTCCATTGATTGATGGACGTTAGAAATTTGGGTGGAATCACGGGTAAACACACTCGTCCCTTTCGTAGGGACGAGTGTGTTTATTTTTTTGATATTTACTAATACTTTTGAAAAGCGATGACAAAGACATGAATTATTTTGATGGTTTACAGAGAGGGAAGAACAGCTGAAATCTTCCTAACGCAGAAAAATAATTTACCACTTTCGAGCTGCATTAGAGAAATTAAGTATCTAATGCCGTCTATGCTACGTTACAGCGCCATAAGTAAATACGATTGTTTGATGGTATTTAAAAGTTTGGGTGGAAACACGGGTAATCATACTCGTCCCTTTATTTGGGACGGGTATTTTTTATAGATAAAAATAGAAGAGGTGCTATGAAAATGACTAATAAACAAATTGAGATTCGGTTTCCAGATGGTAGCCAAAAAAAGTTTCCGTTCGGAGTATCAGTAGCAGATATTGCACAATCAATTAGCTTAAGCTTGAAAAAGAACGTAGTAGCGGGAAAAGTGAACGACCGATTATATGATTTGTCACACTGCATTATGGAAGACGCTACACTAACTTTAATCACAAAGAATTCAGAACAAGGACTCCAAATCTTAAGACATACGACTGCACATGTTCTGGGGCAAGCCGTTAAAAGACTTTATGATAAGGCCAAATTAGGGGTTGGACCTGTTATTGAAAATGGTTTTTTCTATGATTTCGAATTATCCAGTAGCCTCACTCCTGGTGATTTAACAGCGATTGAAAAAGAAATGCAATTAATCATTAAGGAAAATCTAGCAATTGAGAGAATGGAAGTAACATATGAAGAGGCTAAGAAGCTATTTGAAAACAGGGAAGAGTTGTTTAAATTACAATTGTTAAAAGACATCCCCGTAGATGAAAAAATAGCGCTTTATAAGCAAGGAGAGTTTGTCGATCTTTGTCGTGGGCCACATCTTCCGTCAACGGGTTCTATAAAAGCTTTCAAGTTAACACATTTTTCAGGAGCCTATTGGCGCGGCGATAGTAAAAATCAGGTTATGCAACGTATTTATGGATTTGCATTTTTGAATAAGAAAGACTTGAGCCAGCATCTATTTCTTTTGGAAGAAGCAGAGAAAAGAGATCATCGTAGACTAGGTAAGCAATTAGAGTTATTTATGTTCTCGGAAGAGGCACCTGGAATGCCTTTCTACTTACCAAAAGGGCAGGTGATACGAACAGAGTTGGAAGGTTTCTCACGAGAGCTTCAAACAAAAGCAGGGTACAAGGAAGTACGTACACCGTCTATGATGAATCAGCGTCTATGGGAACAATCAGGTCACTGGGATCATTACCATGAGAATATGTACTTTTCCGAAGTAGAAAATATGAAGTTTGCGATGAAACCCATGAACTGTCCGGGGCATATGCTGATATTCAAAAACAGTCTTCATTCGTACCGTGATTTACCCATTAGAATGGCTGAATTCGGTCAAGTCCATCGACATGAATTTAGTGGTGCGCTCAATGGATTGTTAAGAGTTCGCACTTTTTGCCAAGACGATGCGCATATTTTTGTAAGACATGACCAAATTGAAAGTGAAATAAAGCATGCTTATCATTTGATTGATGAAGTATATCGTGTTTTTGGTTTTAATTATTCTGTAGAACTTTCAACAAGACCGGAGCAGTCATTAGGAAGCGATGAACTTTGGAAGGATTCCGAAGAGGCTTTGAGGAATGTTCTGGAGAGTCTAGACATTAAGTATCAATTGAATGAAGGGGACGGAGCGTTTTATGGCCCTAAAATCGATTTTCATATCAAGGATGCACTTGGACGTAGCCACCAATGCGCAACAATTCAACTAGATTTCCAAATGCCGGATAAGTTCGATCTAATTTATATTGATGAAAACAATGACAAAGTTCGTCCAGTCGTTATTCATCGCGCAATTTTCGGGTCGATTGATCGCTTCTTCGGTATATTAATTGAACATTTTGCAGGCGCATTTCCAATATGGCTGGCACCTATTCAAGTCCAAATCGTACCTGTTTCAAACGTTCATTTGGACTATGCACTAAAAGTACAGTCCTCTTTAAGAAATAAAGGTGTACGGGTCGAAATTGACGATCGAAATGAAAAACTTGGCTATAAAATAAGAGAAAGTCAAATTCAAAAAATCCCGTATATGCTTGTACTTGGTGATGCTGAAGTCAACGAAGGTACGGTAAATGTTCGGAAATTTGGAAATCAAGACTCAGAGAGTTTATCATTAGAAGAGTTCAATAGACTGATTAAACAACAAATAGAAGAGCGGTCTTTGAGTCATGTAATAGACGAAAGGGGAAATGAGCAATGAACGTTAGGTTGGTAAAACCAACAATCGAGTTACAAGATGAGTACATGTCATTTTACGAGGAATGGGGGGGTTCTGGAGAGGAATTCATCCCATGGGTTATTGGGAAGGATCCTACCGATTTTGGTGAAATGGTGAAGGAACTACAAAATGCAGAAAAAGGCATTGGATTGCGGCCTGGTTGGGTTCCTGATACCACATATTGGCTTGTAAATAGTGAACGGCGTGTGTTGGGAGCAGTTAATATACGTCATGATCTGACCGAGCATCTTCGAAATGTTGGTGGACATATTGGCTATGGAATAAGGCCGAGTGAGCGAAAAAAAGGATTTGCGACTAAAGTACTTGAGCTTTCATTGGTCAAAATGAAAGCATTGGAAATTAATAAGGTTTTGGTAGTGTGCGACGAGGTAAATGTCGGTTCCGAGAAGACAATCCTTAATAATGGCGGAGTTCGGGATGAGGATTATGTGGATGAGAACGGAAACGTCGTGAGGCGCTTTTGGATTGAAATAAGCTAAGGTTTTAGTAGAGGGATATTCAAAAAGGAACTCTAGTCGAGTTCCTTTTTGAATACTTGATAGTATTGTGATGAAAATTCAAACGTTCTGCAATAGCTTTTCACTTTCTAGCTTGTCTGAAGGCTGAATCGGGAAGAGTTTGAACTCATTAAAAATAATCGTAGAGAGCGCATCTCCGACGGTACACGTTATTTCTTGACAATACAAATCCATTTGCTGCCTCATTTTTAAAAGTTCTGCCGGATCACTAAGAAGCTGGATTTTTTCTTTGTCAGAGGATGAAAAAGAGATTTTATGCGTCATCCCATTCTCAAGCAAAAATTGAAAGTTTACTTCTTCCGGTCCTGGTAAAAAATCGTTTACAAAGATCGGGATTCTCTTTCGAAGGGCTTCACTAATCGTGACGCCGCCTGGTTTTGTTATAATTGCATCTATTAGATCATATAATTTATTCATTTCCATCTTGCTTTCAATATACCTCATGGGTGTAATATGAGGAGATTGAAGTTTTTCAAGTGAGTAAAACAATTTTTCATTATTTCCACATAATATTGTAAAGTGCACTTCAGGAAGTACGTCTATCAACTTTAGCAACTCATTTGCATTAAAGTAACCTATGTTTCCACCTGCGACTAAAACATGATTTTTAATCGGATTTGCAGATTCGGCGGACTGTTTAAATGAGGAATGGATTGGAATACCCGTCACAAATATGGTGTTCGCGTCCACACGGTATTGAGAAATAAGTGACTCTTTCGCTTTATGATGGGGTACTAAATGATAATCAGACTCATTTTTTTCCCATACATCATTAAGAAATAAGTCCGTATACACATTAATTAGTGGTATCGGTTGGATTAGCTTCTTTTGTTTGAGTTGTCCAATAATATTGGAAGGAAAAGCATGGGTACAAACGATAAGAGATGGACCCTCTTTTTCGATTAGTTTTCTCATCTTTTTCTGGAAATAGGGAGCCGTCAAACGAAAAGGTGATTTTGACGGTTTTGGTGATTTATTATTAACGAGCATACGATAAACAGATTGATAAGAAGATGGGGATTTGCGAATCCAGTTCATATAAAAAGAACCGATAAACTTTTCTAAGTTAGGACTACAAAAGCTTAAGAAATCCACCATTTTAATCGTTGCATTTGGATAGTGTTGACGAATGCTTTCATTGATTGTTTCAGCAACTTTTGTATGTCCAGTAGGAAATTGAAATAATGGCAGAACTAAAATTTTCATGAGGCTTCTCCTTGTCCTTGTAGTTGATTTCTAATTTTCTTTCTGACCATTTTAAACAGCGTCGAGCAGATGAATATAAATAGAAAAATGAACCCGAAAAATGAGACATAGTTAAGGGGAATATCAAACCAACTTCCCAGATAATAGCCACCGATTATGTATGGGATTGTCCATAAAATCGAGCCAATAAAAGAGCACCATAAATATGTACTAAATTTGACGTGTGTAGCTCCGGCGAAGTATGGATTAATTTGACGTATTCCTGGTAAATAAAGCCCGAAAATAACGGTTCTTTTGATATTTTTCTTGTACTTTTCCTGTACTTTCATCCAGCGCGTCTCTGTTAAACCAACAAAGCGTCCATACTTTTGGACAATGGAATGGCCCATTTGTTTCCCGAAAAGATAAGCGACAATCATGCCGATAAATGTACCTAGAAAGGCACTTAACACACCATAACCTAATGATAATTCGCTAGGTATACATGCAATTCCTATCAAAACGAGCAAGGATTCCTCCGGGGCTGGAATCCCAATAATCCCAAAGAATAGCGAAAGAAATATGATTACATACCCATACATATGTAAATAATGAACGATCGTTTCAATTGTCATAATTACCTCTAATTCTTTTTGACGTTGTTCATTGTCTTTTTTTATGAAGGTTTAAATCTTTCAACGAAAGAAACTCCGTGTTGTTAATTTTACACATAGCTATAAATCTTGATAAGTACTTTACCATTTCTTTTGGCGCATCCCTATCTGCTCCAGAGGTATCCCCGTTATCATGGAGAAGTAAAATGGACCCTTCGGCAGGTTGCTGCTCAAGTAAATGGAGCTGATGGGTATCGATTTTCCAATCTTTAAAAATATGGGACCACATGATGATGTCGTATTTTCTGCTTAGCGAAAGTGTTGCTAAATTGAAGTGTCCCCATGGTGGGCGATAATAGGCGACAGGTTCTTTTGTGATTTTAGAGATTACTTTCTCGGTTGAACTAAGTTGCTTCTTTAATTGCCAAGGATTGAGTAACCAACTTGATACATGACGAAAATGATGAATGCCAATTGTATGTCCTTCTTTATGCATTCGATGAATAATTTCAGGATGCTTTTCAACTAGTTCTCCTACCACAAAAAAGGTGGCTTTCACTTGATTCTTCTTCAATAAATCAAGCAGTTGCGGTGTGTAGTCGGGATGTGGGCCATCATCGAATGTTAAAAGTATACCATTTTGTACAGACAATTTCTTTGTAATATGAATATTCATCATCCGTATTATACTAGTTGTGAAAACGGTATAAAGAAGAAAAATTAAAAGAGCTACCAATAAGAGTAACAAAAAGTATCTCAACTTACCAACTCCCTCTTGAAAAATGAGTCTTGCATATAAACGTTTGTAAGCGGAGAATGTTGCGTTCTTTATAAATCTTCATAACTTAAAACAGTGTTGCAGGAACTGAATTTGCATAGGTCATTTTTAAGCAGTAAAAAGCCATCGATATCTTAGTGTCGTCCTACTAGTATGGGGATTATACCCTGGGGGAGGAATAAATGATAGAAGATAAATCTTTCTTACCCCTATTTAATCACCTGCAGTTTATCTCTTCTTTGCGAATGGTAATAAAAAAGCAATTCAGTGAACTTATCAACTGGATTGCTCTTTTTTTGATTACCAATGGTTCTTAATAAACTCATCTCTCCCCGAAAGCGTACGGTCTTCTTCGTAATGGTCTTTTTCCTTTGTATAATAATCTTGGTGGTATTCTTCTGCATGGTAGAACGTTTCAGCGTGGCGGATTGGTGTCACGATTGGCTTAGAGAACTTACCACTTGCCGCAAGTTTCTCTTTGGATTGTTCGGCTATTTCACGTTGTTCGTCCGTGTAATAGAAAATGGCGGATGAGTATGAATGTCCACGATCTTGGAATTGTCCATCCGTATCCGTCGGGTCGATTTGTTGCCAAAATACCTCTAGCAATTTATCGAACGGAAATACGGTGGGATCAAAGGTGATTTCGACAACCTCTAAATGACCTGAGTCGCCTTTTTTGACATCTTCGTATGTCGGGTTTTCGATATGTCCGCCCATATAACCGGATACAACGTCGTAGATGCCGTCCCATTCTTTGAATGGTTTCACCATACACCAGAAGCAACCCCCTGCAAATACAGCTTTTTCAATAATTTTTTTCATAAAATTGAACAACTCCATCCGTGTCAACATAGTTGAATTGTATCACAGTTATAATCGTGAGAAATAGCATTTTCTTGTATTCAATCCATAAGAAATAAGAGCGCCAATTAAGCGCCCTTAACGTTGAGAGGTTCCTATGAGTGGGTGAGCAATAAGCATTTTGACCTCTTTAATAAATAAAGCTTGCGCCAATAATGATCAACAAGATGAAAAGCACAACGAGCAAAGCAAATGAAGCACCTGCGCCTCCTCGACATTCACGTCCCATACATAACACCACCTTCTTTACAGACTATGCATTGTGACGTGAGAGAGATGGGGAAAAGCCGGGCATAATGACATTAAGAAGTAAGAATCATTGATGATTTTATAGTGGAACTCTGTTAATAGAACATTAAGTTCAATATTTATTGAATATATTATTCGATAAATATTGAACTTTTTTCTGGTAGTCTATATACTATGACAAAAAGGGAGAATGGTGAATAGTTATGAACATACTAAATATTACGCCGAAAGGTAGAGAATCATTTAAAGTGGAGCTTGAATATTCCTTGTTATGGGAAAGTGCATTGGGAATCGCGGCTGTAACAAACACGCCTTTGGTGGATACCTTGGAGAAGCAAAACGAATTTGAGAAATACAGTGCAATCATGTCTAGCGAACTACGATTGGAATTGGACTATGTAGAAAAAAACAATACATGGAAAAGTCTTCTTCAACTCCTTCATAGTTATGAAAGTTCTTCCTCTGATCTAGGAAACTTCATTGGATATATTAATCATCTGCCTGAAGTAGAGCTAAGGTATATTTGTCTACCATATCTTGGAATTGACTTTCAAGAAAAAAGGAAACTTACTGCTGAGGGAGATAGGGATTCAATTCAGTTCATGATGAAAAAAACGGAAGAAAATAGCTTCTTTCCAGGCTATATTAATTTTATTAGCCAAGTTCCTATAGCTGAACTAAGAACTCATTTAATTAACGTAATATCTTTATGGCATGAAGTAGTAATTGAGTCTCAGTCTAGTCATGTAAACGCTATTTTAAAAAGCGATTGTGATGAGAAAAATAGTATGATAGAAAAATTCACTTCCGAGGAGTTTGTTTCATGGGTTACGGGAGGGATTGATTATATCCCTGAACCGAGTGTACACACAGTTTTATTAATTCCTCAGATAACTTATCGTCCATGGACAATTGTGTCTGACATTGAAGAGATGAAAGTCTTTTATTACCCTGTTGCAGATGGGAACATTCACCCTACTGACACCTATCTGCCGAGTACTATTTTAATTCAAAAATATAAAGCATTGGGGGATGAGGTGAGGTTACGAATTATTAAACTATTATCGGAGCGGGATCATTCGCTGAAAGAAATAACTGAAACGCTTGAATTAGGGAAATCTACTGCGCATCATCATCTCAAAATCCTTAGAACAGCTACTTTAGTGGAAATCAAAAATTCGAAATATCGTTTGAAAGAGAGATCTATCAATTGGTTGTCGCGTGAACTAGATTTCTATTTAAAAAAATAAACCATGTCTAGGAGTGATGGATGATGACCAAGCGGATACTGAATAATCGAGGCTTTGTATCCTTGTGGGTGGGAACCGCAATTTCAGAGTTAGGTGGCTCTTTCGGAACATTTTGCAATTCAATCATTGTATATGAACTTACTGGTTCTAAACTGGCTTTAGGGAGTATGTGGTTACTGTATTTTATTCCTTCTATTTTATTGCAGCTAATCAGTGGACCGTTCATCGATAGATGGAGTAGAAAACGGATTATGGTTTTCTCTCAGTGGGCAAGGGCGTTGGTCTTTCTTGTTCCATTGTTATCTATTGCATTCGGAACTATAGAAGTGTGGCATATTTATATGGTGCAAATCATCATTGGGCTTGTCACTCCGCTTTATGTTCCAGCAAGTCAGGCCATTACTCCGACAATCGTTTCAAAAGAGCAGTTAAGTCAGGCCAACGCTTATCTTGACGGGACGACAAGATTGATGATGTTCTTAGCGCCAGTATTGGGCGGCATCGTTATTGAGTATATAGGAACTGAAAATACATTGTTCTTTGTCTTCCTATTGCTTATTTTAAGTGGATTTCTTCTTTTATGGATTAAAGAACAAAGAATGTTAGTTGAAATACGTAAAACGTGGTTTGAACAATTCAAGGAAGGGATAAGCTATTTCTTTAAAGAACGGACAATTGTTTGGTTGGGAATATTCCTTGCGTTTGTACAATTTGGTGTCGGCGTTACAATGGTCATTAATTTACCTTATATTACGGATGTATTAAACGGCAATTACGAAGATTATGGACTGTTTATGGCGGGCTTTCCATTAGGTTACGTAATCGGATCTATGCTAGTTGGCAAACTGAAGTTCCGGAGTCGAAGAGTGTTGATGTTAGGATCTTTAGTAATCGGTGGGTGTACGTACATTTCGCTGGGTGTAGTGAACACGTTATACCTAGCAATTCTTATTGAAATTATTGCCGGCATTGCGCTGTCATTCTTTTCTATTCATAACACAACATTTTTTCAACAAACGATTCCAAATCATTTGATGGGCAAAGTAATGTCTGTTAGATTAGTGATTATTAGGGGAGTCATGCCTCTTGGAGTTCTTGTGGGCGGCGTCTTTAGCGAACTTTGGGGAGTTCGAGCATTGTATATAGTGATTGGTTCTATAATCAGTTCAGTTTCTATTATAGGAATTCTCTTGCCTTACTTTAAATTTATAGACAGGGTATCACATGCAAAAGAAGTTTAATCGAAGTCCGGTATTTCGAATCATCTGTTTACCAGGACTTGTGAAACATGATGAATGTGGAATAGGATAGCGGTTGTGATTTATCATGGTATAATTGGTACAGCAATATGCAACAAAGAAGCTTCCCATTCGTCATTATAGGTAGATCATTTTTTGGAGGAATTTAAAACATGGAAGATCATTATGAAGGACCTGTGCCGAGAAGAAGAAAGAAAAAGAAACTTCGTTTAGGACGGGTCATTTTTACAGTCTTTACACTATGCTTCATTGGAATCGGATTCTATTCATATAGTCAATATAATGCAGGTAAAGCATTGGCAAGGGGCAATGCAATCGATCCTGGTCCATTTAAAGGGGATGCAGTAGATCCCAAATATACGTCAGTTGAAAATTTTTTACTTCTTGGTGTAGATAATGATGGTAGCGGCAAATCTCGCACGGATACGATGATGGTGTTGTCATGGGACAAGAGTGCTGGAACGATGCGGGCCATTTCATTCATGCGAGACATTTATGCAGATATTCCAGGATATAAATCGTACAAACTGAATACTGCTTATTACCTTAACGGCGTCCAATCTACGAAAGATACTATAACAGGCATGTTTGGCGTGCCGATTCATCATTACGCAATCATCGATTTTGATAATTTCGAATCCATCGTAGATATCGCTTTTCCAGGCGGTGTAGAAATCGATGTTAAGAAAGAAATGTCCGAAAAAATCGGTGTTACACTGGTGCCAGGGAAAAAACCGTTGAACGGTAAGGAATTACTAGGGTATGCTCGATTCCGTGCGGATGCGGAGGGGGATTTCGGACGTGTTGCGCGTCAACAGGAAGTCATTTCGGCGATGAAAGCGGAAGTTATCCGTCCAGGCATGGTTTTCACTGTACCAAAACTAGCGGGAGCAATTTCAGGCTTTGTTAAGACGGATTTAACGGCAAAAGATGAAATCTCACGTGCAATCTCCCTTCTATTGAAAAAAGGGGCGAATGTTGAAACAATGACAGTACCTGTGGAAGGTACCTATTCATTCAAATCGTATTCACATGCTGGTTCAGTTATTGAATTGGATGTTGCTAAAAATAAAGAGGCCATTGCAAAATTTCTCACCATGCAGCTGGATTGATGAGATGATTTTGAAGGAGGATGCAAATGAACTTCGATGAAGAGGTACGACCATCAACGCGTGTGGAAATTGAAAATAGAATTGGGCGAACATCGAGTTTAATCCTTTTTCTTGGTGGGCGAAGTACGTTGTTTGTCCTTGTTTCCGTCCTGTTAATTGGCTTGATCATTCTCGTCTTCAATCGGGTATCCTTCATCTTTTATCCGATTACGGTGTTCTTCTCGACCGTCGTGCTGCCAATCATTCTAGCCACCATTGCATACTACTTATTGAGGCCCATACTGCGTTTATTGGAAAAGATGAAAATCCCTCGTATATGGGGAATCCTTATTATTTTCATAGGGGCGATTGGACTCATTACATTATTGGTCGTTCTCGTATTTCCATTTTTAAGAGAGCAATTTCATAATCTGGTCGATGAATTCCCAACGTATTTCAGGCAACTCTTAGTGACGGTTGACGAATTTTTACGCACTTCTATATTCGCATCTTACTACGAAGGACTTGGTATTAATGCATTGTCACTTGTTGATACAGCACCTGCGAATATCGGTAAATTTTTTGCCGACACTGTCGGTGGAATTGCCAGTGGCATAACATCCTTCGTTTCGGCATTGACAGGTTTCATCCTAGCAATTGTGACTGTACCGTTTATTCTTTTCTATCTACTGAAAGATGGAGAAAAATTGCCGCAACTTATCCTAAGAATGTTACCTCCGCGTATGCGTAATGACGCTGAAGTCATTTTTAGGGATGCAGATCGACAAATTAGTTCTTATATACAGGGGCAGATTCTTGTCGCCATCTGTATAGGTGTTATGGTTTCCATTGGATTCCTCATTATCGGGATGAAGTATGCACTGTTACTAGGCGTCTTAGCAATGTTTACGAGTGTCGTCCCTTATCTGGGTCCACTGATTGCTATTACTCCCGCTGTCATCATTGCGATTGTCACATCACCTTTTATGCTTTTAAAGCTTGCGGCCGTATGGACGATTGTCCAGTTGATAGATGGGAAGTTCATTTCACCGCAAATTATGGGTAAATCATTAAAAATTCATCCGATCACGATTATTTTTGTCTTATTAACTGCAGGTTCGCTAATTGGTGTGCCAGGTGTCATTCTCGGGATTCCAGCGTATGCATTATTGAAAGTGGTCGTAACCCACGTGTTCAAATTGTTCAAATTAAGGCTTAATAAATATGAAGCCGATGAAATTTACCATTATGAGCAAGTGGAAGACTAGAGGCTTCTCTGTCATCTGGGAATAGTTACTTACAAATGCGCCTATGAATTAGGCGTTTTTGTTTTTGATTTTATAGTTAATTCGCAACTAGAAATTAGGATTGTAGCTTGCCCTACGACTAAGGTCTGAGAAGAAATCGCTTCTCAAGTCTATTGGAAGATAAGTCCATTCCTTTATAATGAGTTATGACGGATAAAATATGAATTCGATTAGAAAATAGGGGGTAGAAGAAATGCGGAATAAGTTGCTGGTTATTGTCTTCCTTTTAATTGTGGGTGTCGTTGGAGGTCTGTATGCGAAAGATTTATTTTTCGGAACGAATGACACGAAAAAAACGATTCAAGATATTTCGTTTACGAATATTGATGTGGAGACAACGAATGCTTCGGTCGAAATTCGTCCGACGAAAGATTCCATTGTGACCGTTGAGGTGTCAAATCAAAACGAGAAGAAGCGTAAATATACGCTCAAAGCAGATGTGAAAGGAGATACGCTTTCTGTTGAATTAAAGAATAAGTGGAATGGGTTGTTTAGTTTCGGTTCTAATTCATATACAGTAGTTATCTTGGTTCCTGACAAGGACTATAAAACCATCCAAGTTGAAAGCGATGTTGGAAAGATTAGCGTGGAAAACCTGAAGACAGATAATCTCCAATTGGAAACAGACGCTGGAACAATTAATGTGAAAAATGTAGATGCGAAAGCTGTTGGTGTGAAAACCGCAGTTGGTAAAATCGACCTTGATCACGTTGAGGGAACAATTATAGGGAAAACGGATACAGGTATGATAACGATTGTAACGCCCCATTTAGATCGCGCAATTGACTTGAAAGCAGATGTCGGGAAGATTATGATTAAAACAGAAAAAGAACCGACGAATGCGACAATTGAAGTAGAAACGAGTATCGGTACAATCGATGTTTTTGGAGCGAATGATAAGAAGACGGTATTTGGCAAAGGTGAACATTTGATTCACTTAGAGACGGAAGTTGGTAAAACCATTGTGACGAAGTGATTATTAGGTTCTGTCCGTCAACGGAAGGAGCTTTTATGCTAGTAATTATACGGTGCGGAGAGTGCAACAGTCAGTTTTCTAATAAACCGGCAGTGTAACGTTGAAAATACCCCATTCAAAAGTTAATTTATTGGATGGGGTATCACTATGCTCTTGCGAAATTTCAGTTGGAAGTGCATACTATTTTAGTATCGTACTATATGTATAGGAGCTAGTTAAAAATGAAGACTGTTTTGACAACACTTGAAAAAATGACACCTGCTTATGATCCATGGGAAGCATACTTGGATATGCAGGAGCACGGCAAACTAACATTATCGAGTATTGAATTTACAACGACGTATTTATGCAATATGCGCTGTGAACATTGTGCGGTCGGTTATATGTTACAGCATAAAGACCCAGATGCACTCCCTGTCGAATTACTCATTTCCCGCCTAGGGGAGATCCCTCATTTACGGACCATAAGTCTTACAGGCGGTGAGCCGATGTTCTCCAAGAAGTCTGTCGATCAATACGTTTTACCGCTTTTGAAATATGCGCATGAACGTGGAATCCGGACGCAAATGAACTCGAATTTGACGATGCCCCTCGACCGTTATATGACGATTGCGCCCTATTTAGATGTCTTACATATTTCACATAACTGGGGCACGCTCGATGATTTCATCGATGGCGGTTTTGCGAATATGGAACGGAGGCCACCTCGTGAACGCCGGGCGGAGCAATTTAAGCGGATGATTGATAATAGCCGTGCATTGGCTGAAGCAGGCGTCATGGTGTCAGCTGAGACCATGTTGAATAAACGCACGCTGCCTCATCTTGAACATATTCATAAACAAGTTGTGGAAGAAATGAAATGTGCGAGACATGAGGTTCACCCAATGTACCCGAGTGACTTTGCTTCGCAACTTGAAGTACTTTCTTTAAATGAAACCAGAAAAGCGATTCATGAATTATTAGATTCCCGTGATGAGGATATATGGATGTTGTTTGGTACGCTGCCATTTTACGCATGTAGTGATAACGAAGAGGATCTCGCGTTATTGAATCGGATTTATAATAGTAAAAATGTCTCAGTGCGCAATGATCCGGACGGCAGATCTCGTCTGAACGTCAATATTTTCACAGGCGACGTTATCGTGACAGATTTTGGCGACACACCACCGATGGGTAATATTCAAACGGATTCGCTTCCTGCTATGCTTAATCGTTGGTTGGAACGACCTCTTGCAAAAACGATTGGTTGTCATTGTTCTGCTGTCCATTGTCTTGGCCCAAATTTATTGGTGAAAGATGCGTATTATCCCGAGATCGATTTTGCCAAGCGGCAATCAAAAATTACGCGATAAATTAAACTTATAACGACAGCAATGGTGAGCAGTTATGAAAGTCCAATATCTCCAAAGAAAAAAACATAAAAAAACAAGAGGACAACGTCTTAATGACAAAAACCTCTTGTTTTTTTATGCTCTTGCGTCTCTGTATTAGATTGCGATATAAACAGACGCGGTAAGCCAATTCACTTTGTGGAGGGGATTGTAAATAGTTTTAGAACGAATTTAAAGTTTCAGCTACAATTTCTACTATATTATTATTTTGAATAATATTCTCTACTTCTTTTTCGGAAAGCGTTGACTTAATTCCTGCATACGAAGCACCGTCTATTTCAATCACGACTTCTTTTCCTTTAGCAATAGTAACAGTGTAGAATTCGTTATTGACTTCTTGTTTATAAGAAAAAAAACGAAGAGGCTCAGACTCAGATTTGAAATTCAACTCAAACAACTGCTCGTTGATTTTAATTTCTTTTATGATGTTTTCAGAATTATCATCATCTCTAGCCAAGTTCTTGCTTATACTTATAGTTATTTCTAAAACTTGTTCCGAGTCTTGTTCTGAATAATACTTTAATCCTAAGAAGCCTAAATCTTTAGGAGATGTTTCCTTTGTATAAACCTTATTTACTTCAAATTGCGAGGTGTCTACATTTAATTTATTCGTCCAAATTCTTTTTAAGCTATAATTATCAATAATTGGACTAAATTTAACTCCAGGATAATAAGATTTAAATTCATTTAAGTTCTCAAATGTATAACTTAGATGCTCAAAAATAATCAATTTTTTTTCTTCACCATATTCAGCAAGTTTATATTCGTTGTATTTAAGTTCCTCCAATCCTTTCGTAAAATATTCTTGAAATTCTTGAAATTCTTGAAATTCTTCAGACAATTTCTCATCTTCAGCGGTAAGTTCATATTGTTCATGTTCATTGATGTGTTCATGTTTATACACATTGTTGTCGTGCTTGATAACAAATTTCATTAAAGTATCACTTATGTTCTTCAGAAAGCTTAAATTAATATCTTTTATCGTATTATCTGATGGCAAGTGTATTTTTTTCATTACATTTTGACTTCCGATACTAAGGCCATTCATATGATGGTGCAAAAAGGAAGAATGATCACTCATTATAGTACCCGAAAGGTCTATGTTTGTTTTTATACCATTGTCTTCCAAAAACACTTGAAGATCTTGAATTAATTCTTGTGACACTTCTGTTTCGGTTGACACTAAATCCACTGGTCCATCAAAAAGAGAGTCTAAATTTATATTATAAATATGCTCATATTTTCCTTTAATAGAATCAGTAAAGAAATAGCTACCTTGTAATCCGGAGTCTTCCCCATTAAAAGCAACGATTATAATGTCGTTTTCTAGAGAGCCTTGATAGTCTATTAACTGTCGAGCGATGTTGAGTAATACAGAGACGCCTGTAGCATTGTCAATAGTGCCTGAGTAAATGGTATTGTTGACCTGCCCTACATGGTCAAGGTGTGCCGACAGAACAATGGCTTTTTTGCTATCTTTTCCTGGAATTTTCCCTACGACATTATAGGCTTGAATAGTTTCTTCTTGTGCTGAGCTTGCAATCTCGATTTGACCTTTTTTAGATTTTTTAAGTTTGTTGTACGTTTCTTTGGTAATTTGAATAATTGGCTTATCGAAATTATCCATTCCTAGTGTTCGACTCAATTCTTTTTTGACAATAAGTACACCTTTTGATTCTTCAAAAGCTTTTTGAAAATCACTGTCATCTTCTAGAACAATAAACGCTTCTTCTAATTTAGAATCATTAATATCCAGTGTATAAGGAGATTTAATGGTATAATCTGTGAAGCCTGAACTCTCTAGAAAGTCTTTTCCTCTTTCCAGCTCTATTGTCTTTCCATCATCTAAAGTTATATTAATATCAAATTTTAGCTTGTTAGGGTCGTGGAATTTATGTGGATACTCTATTAGGAAGCTATCTTGTTGAAATGTCTCTAGTCCCAATTCTTTGAAACTATTTTCTACAAAATCGACTGCCAACTCATTTCCCTTAGTTCCAGTAAGCCTACCACTCATTTCTTTGGAAGTTAAATTTTCTAATGTCTCCTTTAAATCTTGATTTTCAGCTTTTTCTTCTTCTGCATCACATCCACTCATAAATATACAAAAAAACATAATAAATAACAATTTTCTCACAATACAACCCCTTTTATCTGATTATATGAAACGTTCAAAGAAATGTATTTACATTTAATTGGTATAAATGTATCATAAAACTTGAAGGGGTTGGAGTCAATGGAAAATACTTATAAAATTCAGGGGGTTATTACAAAATGAAGACAAAAATGTTTTTACCTTTACTATTTGGAATGTTTTTGATGATCTTTCCCACAATTGGGTTTGCTCAAGGCAATGAGAACTTAAATGAATTACCTTTTGAAGAAACAAACAGTTTCTATGAAGAGACAGTAAATCCAATGTGGATTCCTTGCCCTTATTGGGAGAGCGATCACAGATGGCAAACTGGAAATGTTACCACTGGTCATGTAACTGAATACCACACCCACAGGATTGCTGGCGTAGACTTTAAAAATTGCGAATGGAAACAATGGACACGCTACACCGAACAGTATTGTGCTTGCGGAAAATATAGAACATTGCAACAATATATTGGACCTAGCAACGATAAACATACTTATAATTAATAATTGAAAAAGCTAAATACCCTATATTCAAAAAACGACAAACTTGTTATGTGAATTTCGAACCAACTATTAACTCCAACCTATACACCTTCAACACATTATTTAACTAAGCAGGTTTATTCTCTAAGAGAACTTCAATATTTTTCTTATGAAATAAAAACAAGAGGAAAACGTCTTAGTGACGCATACTCTTGTTTTTTTATTTTGAACGCCCATAGACAATTATTAAGCTATAACCCTCTTTGAAAAGTGCGATCTTTAGATTGAACTTTCAGTCACGACGTTCGTCTATAGAGAAGGGAAGGGGATTATATGAAAACATTTTTCCAAAACAGTTATTTCGGATTCATCCTGCTATTTCTATACGTACTGCTGAATTATTTCGGATCAATTCAGCGCATGAACATCATGGATCTCGATAGCTATATGTATGAAGCGACAAAAGATATCGAAGGTTCAGGGACGGTTTTCGCTTTAATAGCGTATGACCCAATTTTTCAGGTGTTGTTTTCATTTGTATTGATGATTTTCCTAGCGGCTATATTCTTGCTCGCTAGATTTATTTTCTTGACGGTGACTTCCGCAAAAATATGGAATGGAATGTATGTCATTTTTGCAATGACGGTGTTATATCTGATGTTTTCTGTTGGAAGTGCGGCGATTCATCATATGGAGTGGGGAATTTATTTGCTAGTATTGCAAGAGTGTATGCTGATTTTATTCGGTGTATTTGCGTTGGGACATATAAAATTGCTACGCGGAACTTGAGTTCCTAACAAGCGTCAGGTCGTTACATTGAATCATCAAATGATAGAATTATCTGATAATTATCTTTCGTATCGACATCGAATACAAGCCTTTTATCAGTACAGGGGTACAGTTTTCCTGTTTGCAAATCAGTGGATTAGCGTACTTTGAGGAGGAATGAATAGAATCATGGTGATTGGAGTAGCTTCCGGTGTAGGAAAGTCAAATGTTAACTATGGAGAAAGGGCTGTTGTAATAAAATACAACAGCCCTTTTTCTCTACAAATTTCATTTTTAAAGTGTGAAAGAACTGGTTGAACGTACACTTGTGTACCTACTGCAAAACTATATAGACGACCAGCAGTTATAGTCCCATTAAGAGGAGATGTGGTAGGACGATGCCTCCCAATGATATTTTCCCGTTGAATGATTGTATAATCCTACACGAATAACACTTGGTTTCGGCGACCAACTAACATTATATTTCACTGTTTTTTTCTTAACCATGGAGATTCGACTCTGTCCATACGTACTATTTCTCGCTAAGACATTCTAGTCAGTATTATAAGCAGCAATAACGCCTACTTAATCACTAATTACAACCTTAGGAAAAGGAGCAGCCCTAACGCCTATTTACCACCAGTTACAACCTTAGGAGTCTTAATGCCTACTTTAACTTTACCACCCTTTACAACCTTAGGAGTCCTAACGCCTACTTTAACTTTACCACCAGTTACAACCTTAGGAGTCTTAACGCTTGCTTTAACTTTACCACCAGTTACAACCTTAGGAGTCTTAACGCCTGCTTTAACTTTACCACCAGTTACAACCTTAGGAGTCCTAGCGCCTACTTTACCACCAGTTACAACCTTAGCAACGCTAACGCCTACTTTGTTATCAGTATATACCTCCTGCTTTGCACTCGCGGCATCTGCCACAATTGCACCTACTGACATAAATCCCAGAGTGAGCATAATTGCAGACACGCGAATCCATTTTTTACTTTTAAAATTTTCGTTTTTCAATATCATTGTAATTCTCCTTTCAAGATGTTTTTGCTTGTCACTAAATGCGGAAAATAATTTTACTCGTTGGTCTGCGACATTCCAAAGTACATTTAAAATCAACTCACAATATCGCCTCCTTTCCTGATTATTCATTGATTTTACAACACTTTCGTCACATGAGAGTTCACAAAAGTGGTCAATGTCACGTCTGGCCATATAAACTAATGGGTTAAACCAATGGACTGCATTGATTAAAAGCAGCAAGCATTTTATCCATGCATCATGGCGCTTCCAATGCGTTAATTCATGAAGAAATATACACCGCAATTCTTCTAGTTGAAATTCAACATTCGGCAAAACTATACGTGGGTGAAAGATGCCACTCAGAAAAGGTGAGCTAATACTCGAAGAAATGTATACGGGTATTTTTTCTGATATGCCCATTTCTTGTTTGCATATTGAAAGCATTCCTACAATCTGTTGATCATCCGTTAGTCGGCACAAGCTTACAATACGTTGATTTGCTTTATAGTTCTGAACAATGACAATTGCGATGAATACCAACGTTCCCATCAGCAAAAGATAGGGGAGAAAAACTAGGATTGAATAGCCTATGGAATAGCTTTCCACCTGCACTAATTCAGGTGGAAGAGCTGTTTGGGAAGTCGGACTAAAACGCATGATAGAGGGCAAGTTCAGTACTTTGTCAATCTTTGGGATGATATTCAAATCCAGCCGTGATAGCCAGTAATGGTAAGGAATCAGGAACAGTGTGGCAATCACAATATTGGAGTAATAATGCCATGTTGCTGTAAAATATTTAAGCGTTACCGTACTCAACATCTTCAAAATCAGGTAGAATACCCCTGCTATAACGGACATCATCAACAACTGAGTGTACATGTTCATCAGCATAAAAATCACCTACTCCTTTAAGCGCTTCATAAGGCTCTCAATGTCTTCCTTCGTTAAGTCGTCATTCTCGCACAATGCAGTTATCAGGCCAAATACGGACCCTTTATGCACGTCTTTTATGAATTGTTTTGTTTCGGAATTCCGATATTCTTGTTCTGTAATGCAAGCTTCATAATGATAGGCCCTTCCAATTCTTGTTGCTTTAATAATTCCCTTTTCAATCAAACGTGCCAAAAACGTAATGACTGTGTTTTGCTTCCATGCATTTTCTTCTGGCAGACCTTTCATAATTTCTGAAGTAGTTACAGGGCTTCCCGTTCCCCATATAAATACCATAATCTGTTTCTCGGCATCCGATATGCGTTGCAACTTTTTCATGATGATTCTCCTTCCTTATTAATCTATACCGTGTAGGTTAATTTAAATCTACACGACGTAGATTAATATGTCAAGGCATTTCATTACTGAGTAAAATTACACTAGTTACATTGGGTGGTGTTCAAATTACCTATACAAATCTAGGTAATGAAAAAAGACCACTATCATTTCATTTTTTCTATTGACTTAAGTACCTGATAATCCTCTTTCGTATCGATATCGAATACAAGCCTTTTATCAGTACAGGGGTACAGTTTTCCTGTTTGCAAAAAATCACCTTGTAAAAGTGCTCTTGCTCCTTTGTCACCACGTAATTTCAGCAGGTCGGGGTACATGGCCGATGAAAAAAGGACAGGCGGGGTAATCGTCTGTTCATATGTAGTTGCGACGAACCTACATGACGGGTTTTTCTTCATACAGGTAATCATTTTTTCGAGCATTTGGACTGTGATGAAAGGCTGATCGGCCAGCATGACAATGACGGCATCCATCTGCTCTATTTGAGCTTGTTCAATTCCGCATCGTAATGACTCGGATTGGCCATCATTTGCAGTGGAACAGGTAAGGATTGTGACCTTCTCGTTCGATTTCATTGCATCAGGCAACCACTTCGCTTCCGCCGTATTTGTAATAATATATACTTCATCAAGCAACGATTTCAAAGCAGTTTCAAGCGCCAAGCTCCCTACGGTCATTGTCCCAACAGGTAACGCCAATTTATCGCTCCCCATCCGGCTACTGTTTCCAGCGGCAAGGTAAATACCGGCAATTTTCATGTCATTTTCCCCCGTCTCACGGCAATTAATTCCGCCACAATACTGACTGCGATTTCCTCAGGTCCATCTGCACCAATGGAAAGTCCAATCGGTGAATGAATCCAATCAGGAACTTCTCCGCCATACAAGCGTTTCATCCTCTTCTTTGATCCCAAAACACCAAGATACAACAGTTGAAACGAACAAAGACTTTGCACTAGTTTGATATCCTGCTGAAAGTCATGCGTCATAACAATGACAGAATCCAGCGGGCTGAACGGAATATTACCGATTAGCTTCTCAAGGTCGCCAAGTTGAAATGATTCTGCAGTGGGGAAATAAAGTTCGTTGCAAAGCGATTCGCGCCAATCAAGCAGATGGACAGCATAACCGACGTTCCCTGCAACACGGGCGAGTGGTCTGGCATCTGCACCCGCACCGATAATGTAGAGATTTGGTTTAGGCCATACTACTTGACGATAAACCGTTTCATCGCACACGGTTACCTGGCCTGCAATGTTTTGAAAAGGTGTGGCGGTGTCTAATTCGGGTCGAGTTTCATCATTTACCTCACCAAACTTTGCCCCACTTCTGCTTATAAATGAATACATATTAAAATCCTTCATCGATTGCATGTAGTAAACGGGCTGTTTCGCTTGCAATTGGTCATTCAAAAAGGTGAGTGCTTTTCGGAAAGTCGCATCAATAGCGCGAACCATAACGGTCACAACCCCATTGCACCCCGCACCGCGCCCCCAGCCCAAATCATCTTCCGCACTTAAATCATAACGAAATACGTCCGTTTTCCCTGTGTTGAATAAACCCTGCGCCCGGTTATGTAGATCACTTTCAAGACAGCCCCCACTAATCACACCTAATCTCGTATCATCTTCTTTTAGTAACATCCAAGCGCCTTCTTTGCGATAAGCAGACCCGTCTACATGCACAATCGTCGCAAGTACAGTGGGTTGGTCATCAGTCAATATCGTGCTAATTATTTCTTGAAGCCGTTCCATTTATCCACCTCGTAAGTCCAATTCATTGCTACAACTTTGCCCTAATTGAAGCCTTTCTATGCGATTCAAGAATCAGTCATTATAAACAGGGCCTGGATTGGATAAAATATGACTACTAGTAGATGAGGATAGGTTAAAAATTCGGGAGGGGTTTTCATGGATACTTCAATACGGTCAACCGTCGGGAAGTCGGAACAGAGAATCGATACAGTTGAAAAGGCCACTGGGAGAGTTCGATATGTGGGGGATTATGCGGTTCCTGGCATGTTGTATGCTAAATTGGTGACGAGCACAGAGGCGCATGCCAATATCAAAGCAATCGATACAACAGAGGCTTGGAAAGTACCAGGTGTGCGCGCAATCGTCACAGGTGAGGTTTTCCCTTTCCATATCGGTCCAATCCTAGCAGACCGACCTCCTTTAGCGTTTGAAAAAGTGCGTTATTACGGTGAACCTGTAGCCATTGTTGTAGCCGATCATGAACATCAAGGGAAACTGGCGGCGAGCCTAGTTAAGGTCGAATACGAACAGTTACCCGTCGTGAACTCTGTTAAACAGGCATTTGAGACCGGCGCTCCATTAGTGCATACCGATTCAGGCCAGTATATGAAAATCATCAGTGACGTCTATCCCGTACCTGGAACGAATATCGGCAGTCATATTAAAATCCGTAAAGGAGATTTCGGTACTGCATGGGCAGCGTGTGCGGAAACAGTAACGGCTACTTATTCATTTAATTTATCGGATCACGCCGCCCTCGAAACGCGAAGTACACGAGTTGAAATTAATCCAGCTGGTAAAGTCATCGTTCATTCTTGCACGCAGTCACCTTTTACCATCAAGAAAGTATTAAATCAGTTTTTCAGTATTGAAGTGGGCAATATTATGGTTCATGTCCCATTGGTAGGCGGCGCCTTTGGAGGGAAGGGAACTATCCAGTTAGAACCGCTCGCTTATTTAGCATCGAAAGCGGTAGGAGGCAAAATGGTGAAGTTGCAATTTGAACGGGAAGAGGATATGAGAACAGCTCCTTGCCATATCGGATTTGACGCGACTATTAAACTGGGGGTTGATAAAGGGGGTAAATTGCTTGCGGGACAATATACGTTTTTGATTGATTCAGGAGCCTACACGGACCAGGCGGCAGGAATAACAAGGGCGGCGGCGCTTGATTGTACAGGCCCTTATGACATCCCGAATGTATGGTGCGACTCCTATTGCATGTATACCAATCATCCGTTTGCCACGTCATTCAGGGGGTACGGTCACCCCGAATTGACATTTGCGGTAGAAAGGACGATGGATCAATTAGCCCGGAAATTAAACATGGATCCCATTCAATTACGACTTCTTAATTGCATCAAACCTGGAGACACGACGCCAACACAATCTGTGCTTACAGCAAGCAATATCGGTGATGTGGAGAAATGTATGCTCCGCGCAAAGGAAATAATCGAGTGGGATAAAGGCGAGCGGATTGAAGTCGGGACAGAAATCGTGCGCTCCAAAGGAATCAGCATGATTTGGAAAACATCGACAACTGCTACTAACGCTCAAGCGGGTGCGGTGTTGATTTTTGAGGCAGATGGCACTGTCAATGTAAACTGCGCGGCAATTGAACTGGGACAAGGAACGAAAACAATTCTTGGACAGATTGCTGCTGAAACACTGAAAATGGGCATGGACAAAATTCATGTGACGATGGAAGTGAACACACAATATGACCCCCATCAATGGCGAACGGTAGCGAGTAGTACGACCTTTTTGGCGGGACAGGCAGTACTCGCCGCTGCTAAAGATGCGATTACCCAATTGAAAAAGACAGCAGCCATTGTTTTACAATGCGCCGAAGAAGATTTAGATGTGGGCGGAGGACGTGTCTATTTGAAGCCAGATCCATCACATGGTGTCGACTTCAAGGACATTGCGCTAGGGTACACATTCCCGAATGGCCATGCGATTGGCGGTCAAGTTGTCGGTGTTGGCAAACATATTCAAAGACATTTGACGCCAATGGACAAAGAAACAGGGTTCGGGAAACCAGGTCCGTGGTGGTCTGTGGGTGCGCAGGCGGTGGAAGTGGAGTGGAATGAACGGGATTATACGTACAAAATAGTGAAGGCCGTTACAGTTCTTGACGGGGGTACTATCATTAATCCCATGACTGCAACACAGCAAATGAGGGGCGGCATGTATATGGGGCTTAGTTTCGCGAGTACAGAATCATTTATTTTTAATGAACAAGGCGTGATGCAAAATCCGGATTTGCGTAATTATCAACTGCTACGTTTCGGTGAACAGCCGGCGGAATATCTCGTCGATTTTATCGAAACGCCGTCCGCCGATGGTCCGTATGGTGCGCGTGGGATTGGGGAATACGGGGTGATTGGTATGGCGGCAGCACTGGCAAATAGTCTATCAGTGGCGGCACAAGTGGAGCTAAATGAGTTACCACTCATCCCAGAATTCATCTGGAGAACGAAGAAGGAGGGTGGGAAATGATTGCGTTCGATTTTAATTACTTCAAGCCATCCACGATTTCGGAAGCGGTCGATACCTTTAACGAAGCACGGGAACGTGGGGAGAAGACCATCTATTATTCAGGTGGAACGGAAATCATCACGTTCGCACGTGTGAATAAAATAACGATGGACACAGTCATTGATAGTAAAGGGATTCCAGAGTGTAACGTGCTAGAGATACAGGGCGATAAGCTGGTCATCGGGGCGGCTGTTTCATTGAATAAAATAACGGAGTCGAATTTATTTCCTTTATTGGGCCAGACCGTTAAGAAAATTGCGGATCACACTTCACGGAATAAGATTACGATAGGTGGGAATCTAAACAGTCAATTGATGTACAGGGAAGCGATGTTGCCTTTACTAGTGGCAAATGCAAAAGTAAGAATTGCAGGCAAGGAAGGGGAAGAGGTCCTACCGTTAGAAAAGTTTTTTAACAAGGAAATAGATGAAGGGAAGTTCCTTGTACAAATCATAATCGATACACAGTACGTAGATTTGCCTTTTATTAGTTTGAAACGCACGAGAATGTCGAAGGTTGGTTACCCGGTTGTCTCCTTGGCGGCATTGATGAAGAATCAGCGTATTCGCGTTGCATTTAGTGGGATCTCTGAACATCCTTTTCGCTCAGCTGTTGTCGAAGGGGTTCTCAATGATCGCACATTGACGGTGAAAGAAAGAATTGACAAGGCCGTAGCCAAACTTCCTGCATCTATTGTTCAAGACATACATGCTTCGGCGAAATACCGCGAATTTGTGTTAAAGAATAGCCTGACAGACGCGCTAGAAAATATGGAGGGCATAAAATGATTATTTCAAACGGAATAACAAAGTCGATTATCCAACTTCATGTCAATGGGGAAACCCACGATACTGTCATTCGATCCGCAGATACGCTCCTGCATACATTACGGGAACAATTAGGGCTGACAGGGGCAAAAAAGGCTTGTGGAAATGGCGATTGCGGAGCATGTACGGTACTGGTGAACGGTGAGTCGATGCACTCTTGTCTATCGCTAGCGATTGAAGCAGTTAATCAGCCGATTACGACCATAGAAGGACTGCTAGATTCACCTATTCAAAAGGCGTTTATAGAAAACTGGGCCATTCAATGCGGCTATTGCACGCCGGGTTTCATTGTAAACACCCATGCGCTTATAACTAAACATCCGAATGCCGGCGATGAAGTGATTGAGGAATGGTTGCAATCAAATCTTTGTCGGTGTACAGGGTATCAGGAGATTATGGCGGCGGTACGGACAGTGTGCAATAGCTCGCAACTTAGAACCCCCCCAACAAATGAATGAACTGTCGAGGGGGGATGGTGGTGTTAGCCTTTTTTGAAACTGTTGTTGCCGCTGTTCAATGATTGGATTAGCTGAAGCGTTTGCGCCGCCTGATCAATCTGTTGGCGGACTTGTTCCAATTGCTGTTGTACAGTAGACGGTGACTGGGTAACGGCCGCGCCTTGTATCTGGTTTAGTAGCTGCGAAGCTTGTTGAAGTTGTTGTTGCGCTTGTTGAACGGATTGTGTGTCGAACATGGAAGTTATTTGCTGTATTGTCTGTACGGCTTGTTGCATTGCTTGAAGCGCATGCTTCTTTTGCTTTTGGAATTGTTGTTCAACTTGCAGCTGATCTTGCTTATTTTGCTGTACCAAGTGGGGGGACTCCTTTCATTTAAAAATGCCTCAGTCGCTACTAGTATTCGGAAAGTAAACAGTTTTTTAATCAAAAAGGAAAGTATTTCGAAACTTCAATCATTTTCCGCGAACAAAATGATATACTAAACTCATTCACTTTGTTGAAATGGGGGAGAGCATGTCAGAAAATAATGAATCAGCATTCGTGATGTTTTCATTGCCACATTTCGCGGCAATAGGGCTATTAATTTTCGCTATTATACTTTTATATAGCTTTAAAAGAAAAGTACACGTAACTATTCTTGGCGGACAACGGATTGAACGAGTTTTCGCAATCTCTTTATTAATGATGGAACTCTATTTTCATATGTCGTATATGTGGGTGGGTCGATGGGCTATTAGCTATTCGTTGCCACTTGAATTATGTAGTTTTTCATTGATTGTAGCCATCACCTTGCTCTGGACCGGGAATCGTCACCTTGTCGATTTCGTCTTTTACGCTGGAATCGGAGGGGCTATCCAGGCTTTTTTGACGCCTGTGATTGATTTTGGTTATCCACATTTCAGATACTTTCATTTTTTCTATGTCCATGGTGGCATCATTTTGACGGCACTTTATTTCTACCGGATGAAAGGTTATCGGCCCACTTTTAAAGGAATAATCAAAACAATGGTGACTTTAAATGGTTTGTTGCCAGTAATTTTTGCTATAAATTGGATTGTGAATGGCAACTATATGTTTCTACAGCAAAAACCTAGTGGTGGAAGCCTATTGGACTATCTGGGTCCCTATCCGTGGTATATCCTATCACTAGAAGCAGTGGCTTTTACCATGTTCCTCGGTTTATGGCTAGTGTTCAAAGGTAAGCGGAGAGAATAAAGCGCATGTTTTTCAATTAAAATGGACAGCTAATTGCAAAGGATGGTATTCTTAATGGTAACAAGTATCTCTAGATAATGATTTGAGATGAAAACTTTTATAAGGGGAATCGTATATGACTGAATCAAATGAAACGAAATCTACTGAAGAACAAAAAACAAAAGCAAGCTACAAAGACATTATCAAACAACAGCTTGAAGCAAAGAAAAATAAACAAAATGCTGGTAATTTAATAAGTGGTGGCGTTCAACAGACGAAGAAAATGAAAAGCCAGCAAGCAAGAAAAGCGAGTAATTCACATAGGAAAATGGGCGTTTAATCTCGAAAATTCTATAATCCTGCATGGGTAACTACTTAATTTAAAGGCCGTTTGACGTTAATACGTCAAACGGCCTTTTGTGCTGCAATTTGCATTGCAGTCTAGTTATTTTTAACTATTTCTAACTATGGAGAGGGGAGAAGTGAAGAGGAGAGAAGTGAAGAGGAGTTCCTAATCTTGTAATGGGTCTACTTTCATCCAGTCCATCTTTTCATCTAGGAACAGAAATAGTTACGAGTAATTAGAAAAATGACATTGACACTAAAGATAAATATGAATATAATGGTAATTATGTTAAAATGATTCACGAAAGGTTTTTGGGAGTAATGTAAGGAAAATAGTTCCGCCTAGAGAGGGTGTTATCTAATTAAAAAGCGCGACATACAGCGCAAACTGTATTGAAAAACGCAGTATCATACTAACAGAACTAGAGAATGGATCATCAATCAGCACCAGTAGATAATGGAAAGTAGGAATGCTAAATGAATGAAAAAATGAATCCGTGGCTTTCAGTTTGGGTAAAGCCCCGAAAAACGATGCGCTATGTAATTGAAACAAAATCGATGCAATATATGTTAATTGTCGTCTTAATTTCGGGTGTAATTGATATATTGGATAAAGCGAGTAACAAAAATTTAGGAGATTCCTTCGCTTTACCGCTCATTATCTTGATGGCGCTTGTTTTGGGTCCTTTGTTTGGGTGGATTGGATGGTGGACAAGTTCGGGAATCTCCTATTGGGTTGGAAAATGGTTTGGTGGTCAAGGAAGTTTTGATGATTTACGAATGGCGTTCGCTGTTTCCTATATACCGCTTGTTTTGTTGGGTGTATTTTGGATTTTTGATATTTTAATCGTTGGCGCAGCACTTTTTACTGAGGCTCCTGAAGTTCCGTATTCCCAAATAGTATGGCTGATAATCCGTAGCATAATTTCAGTTATTGTGGGCATTTGGAGTACTGTTATTTTAATTAATACAGTGGCCGAAGCGCATCGTTTTTCCGCTTGGAAAGCATTTGCTACCATTATACTTCCGGTAGTTGTCCCGGTTTTCTTTGTGTTTTTACTCTTTATGTTCATTTAATCTACGACTTTGAATTGAACTTAACCGTCAATTCAAAGTCTTTTTATTTGATTATAGATTGAATTGCTAAGAAAGTTGTTCGTGGTAAAAGATATCGTTTGAACTTACCACCTTCTTTTATTCATCTTTTCAAAGGTTGGAATACTAAGCGGATTGTTGTTTTAAAATTTTCAGTGAAACAATTTTAATCTTCCATTCGTGAAAGGGACAAGAAGCGTATTGGAGGAGAAATTAAAATGCACACAATCACTATAAAAGGACTGACTAAATCATTTCGCAAGTTCCGAGCGCTGGATGGGATCGATCTACAGATTGGACCTGGGTTGTTTGGACTGCTTGGACCGAATGGAGCAGGAAAGACAACATTGATGAAAGTCCTAAGCACAAGTAGTAGTTGGAGCGATGGAAAGGTGACGGTATATGGATTTGACCTTTTAAAAGAAGGCGATAAAGTCCGTGAATTGCTGGGCTATTTACCGCAACAATTTCAAACACCTCATCATTTTACCGGGGGACAGTTATTACACTACATCGCAAGCATGAAGGGCGTTTTGGATACAACAGAACGAACGAAACAAGTTGAGCGTGTATTACGCGAAGTGAATCTCGAACAACATGCAAATAAAAGAATAAAAGCGTATTCTGGTGGCATGAAAAGAAGGCTCGGCATTGCGCAAGCCTTACTTGGGAATCCCAAACTCATTATTTTTGACGAACCAACAGCTGGCTTAGATCCTTCGGAGCGAATTCGTTTTCGAAATCTGATTGAAAGGTTAAGTAAAGAGTGCACAATTATTTTATCGACTCACATTATTAGTGATATTGAATCTACTTGTGAAAAGGTTGCTGTTATGAATAATGGAGAAGTGCATTTCCAGGGATCAGTCGAGGAGCTAGCCCAGATTGCAGAAAATGTGGTTTGGGAGCTGCACGTGCCTATTTCAGAATATGACCTTATTGAAAGAGATTATGTAATCATTTCGAGTAGAAGAGAAGGGGATCATGTGCTTTTCCGAGTTATTTCAAAAGTTCAACCCCATCACCTGGCAAAAACTGTTTCACCTTCTCTTGAAGATGGTTACATGGCCATATTAAATGGGGTGATCTAATGAATGGGTTTTCGTTCATTTTTAAAAATGAAGTTTCATTATTGTCCCGAAATAAATTTTTAATACTTCCGCTCGTAATTAATGTACTTTGTTGGGGAACGATCATCACTTTTTATGAAGTAGAGCCTTTTCATTTCGAAACGCGAGGGGAGCTATTTTATACGAACTTTCAGTGGATCTTAGTGGTGAATCTCCTCTTGCTAGGCTTATTTGCGACATACGTAGGAGGGAAAGATTCGGAGAGCGAATTTGAATCGTTAGTCATTACATACTCGGTAAAAAACACACACTGGTTGATTGGAAAATGGTTTGTTGCCCAATGTTACGGTGCATGTTTCACCTTGATAACGTTGTTTATTCAAGAGCTATGGTTTCTGAGTGGTGGCATGGAAGTTGATGAGGTAGTGCAAAACAGTTTCTACATTTTTTTTCAAATGGAAGGAGCACTATTTTTAATCATCTCAATCGGGTTTTTACTGGGTAGTTTAATTCGGAGCGTGATTTCATACATGATCACGCCAGTTGTAATAGGGTGGATGACATACATAACCGTAACAATTACGATTAATTCTCCCATAAATCCCCGGTTAAAGCTAATACTCAGTCAGGATGCAATGTATACGGTTAATCCTTACAGTGGTATTTGGGGGATTGGAAATATTTTGGGTAATTCACTTCTACACCAGGCGGTTGTGCTGTTAGCAGGTTTCTTTCTATTAGTAGTAACGCTATTAATATATCGTCCAAGACGTAGCCAGAGAAAAGAAAAATTTATTGTAATAACTATGCTAGTGGCAGTAAGTATTCCGGCTATGTTGTTAGGTAAGCAACGGTATAACCAGTATGATGTTGCTTTTAAGCATTATCTTGAAACGGGTCAAACCTATTTGATGCCTTTAGAAGAGGAAGAGTCCTTTTATGAAAATAGATGGGATCAAACTAAAAGTAACTTTTCTATGGAACAGACGGATTTGGTCGTCGTATTTCCTTTAAAAGATACCATTTCCGTAAAAAGTGAATTGGTAATTCGCCATAATGGGGAGATAGCAGTTAACGAATTGGAGTTGACCCTCCATCATGCGTTGAGCGTGACGAATTTCGATAATGAAATTATAGATTCTTTTATACAAGATGGTGATTCCATTCTTGTAAAAACAAAAGAGATGATTCAACCGCAACAATTAATCCAGTTGAAACTGAATTATGAAGGGAATATCAAGCAATATCGCAATGATGCACTCGTAGAACAATCGTTCAGCAGTGAAGACGGCATCTATCTTCCAAAAGAGGCAGGCTGGTACCCCCTCATTGGAAAGAGAAAATTGGCGATTAGTAGCCCACACTCCCACATATATTCGAATTTCGACTTACGGAACGGTCGAATGGTCGAGACGATTCCGACTGCATTTACTGTTCATATCGACCAGCCTTATGGTATCCCCATTACGTTAACAATTCCAGAGGTAGAGAAAGGCATCTATAAAGGGATATCATACTATGGCTTGTCTCTAATCGGAGGTAACTTTAAGGAAGAAGTATTTGAAGGGATACGGCTGATTGGCCATTCTGACTTGATTCCAGGCGCCCGGAATGAGGTGACTATGAGCATTGATGGTTGGCGGTCTATAGAGGAATGGTTGGGTGTTCCGGTCGTTCCAGAAGTCATCTATATAATGGACTTCATGCATGCCGAATTGACAAGACAGTCGCCGAGTCGAGAATTTCTTGTTTGGGATGGGTTTGTGTTAAAGGGTTTACTAGAAAGGGAAACAACAAGGGCTTTTTATACGACTTCATCCCTTGTAGGAGACTACTTATTTAATACAAACAACGATTTGAGAAATGATTCGAGAATTGTAATTAGTCTTATGGATTGGGAATTTCAAAAGCACTTTGGTACAGCATCTAATTTCGAAAGCTATTCTGAAGTATATTATGAATCAAATCTGGCAATATCCCCGAGAGAAGAAAAACTCATTCACATGATTGGGAAATACGAACAAAAAGGTGAAGTTGAATTTAGTGCGCTCGTCAAATCTGTTTATTTACAATACGAAGAAATGGAAGACAAAACGGGCTTCAATCTTGTGAATGCAATTGAGGTCTTTGAACAATTAGAAATAGAGGGACAAGATTTATGAGCGGCGTATGGCTTAGGATGCGTATTTGGCTGAAACTTTGGTTGACGACGGTGCATTCAATTTCCATCATGTTACTCGTTCCGATTAGTATATATCTCGTTTTCACTATTGAAGCGGGGGACATTCGATCATTTTCAAGTTTGGTGTATGAACAAGCGACAGTGATTTGGTTTGTATTTGTTTTGCAATGGTCTTTCTCCATTGATTTTAATTCGAATTTCCATGTTCAATTGATAACTTATCGTTTATCGAGAGTGCACATTATTTTGGAAAGATTGCTTTTCTCATACTTTATCTTTTACAGCACCCTCATACTCCTAACAATTGTGTTCAAAATTTGGGGATTCAATTTTTCCTGGTATAGCTTAGTTTTTACAATTCCTGTGCACGCAAGCATTGGCGGAGTTGTTTTATTCGGTACAGTTATGGGAAATCATTCGCTTGGCGGCTTGTTCGGGGGACTCATTTCTGGGCTATTTTTAATCGTTGGCGGAGAGTTGTTAGGGAATCTTAATCCGATTTTACTCAAATTTCAAAATGTCTACAAGTATGTAGTCGAAACGGGTATGGCTGAGACAAACTCAGGTTGGATTACCACAAATCGATTTTTTTATCTGCTACTAGGTGTTCTATTAATCGTTCTAGCGTTGGTACAGTTCAATAAAAAGACTTTTTAGATGGATGAGGTAATAGGAATGCAAGATGAAGAATATATGAGGCAATTGTCATTAGGGAATGAGTCCGCACTGGATTCACTTGTATTCCTTTACCACAAGCCATTACATGGGTATGTGTACCGATTATTGCTTGATGAAAAATTGGCAGAAGACATTATTCAAGAAACATTTATCAAAATTTACAAACAAGGAAAAAGAGGAGATATACCGGATAAGTTTAAACCGTGGATTTATAAAATTGCTACAAATCTTTGTAAGGATTACTGGAAGAAAGCATCTACCCAAAGGGAGAAATTGACCGATCAGTATGAAGGGGGTCATGTGCAAGTTCATCATATTATTGACTTGCAGATTGAACGCAAGTGGATGATTGAAGCATTGAATCAATTGACGATTGAGTATCGAATGGTTCTCTATTTGCGTTTTTATCAAGACCTGAAGTATTCCGAAATAGCATTGGCATTGGATATACCGATAAATACAGTCAAAACACGGATTACACGCGGTTTACAGCGCTTGGAAATCATATTAAGAATAGATGAACAGAAAGGGGCGGGGGCAGATGAATGAAGATCAAAGGTTGACACGACTTGAAAAAGAATGGCAAAATCGTTTCGATTGTTTCACAACTCCCCAACCTTCTACAAGGCAGTCATTCGATTTGTTGAATAAAATCAAAGAGGATCATGCAGTAAAACCTCTTGATATGCGGGAAGAACTAGAGAATCAGCAACAAATACAATCAGCGAGATCCCGATTCTTCCATTTGTTTTTATCACAATGGAATTATTACGGCTCACATAGTTGGCTCTACACGGGGATTCTTATGCTTTTCTTAAGTTTAACAATTGGCGGAAACACTGAAAACGTGATAAATGCTTATATCGAATGGGTGAGGTGGGGAACTTTAGTTGTCATTTTTGGTATCGCATATGCTTTCCGCACGAAAGATGAAGGAAATTGTATTATTGAAACACTTAGTTATTACCCTTTGCATTACCAACTATTTGCGCGTTTCATCATCGTAATGGGTGTACAAGTACTGATTACAATCCCGCTGAGTTTTTATGTTTTTGCAAGCGTGAGTGCCATCATGCTTCTTTTTTCTTCATTGTTGGTCATGTTCTTTTTCGGTGTTGTCGGTTTTATCAGTACGTTCTGGTTTGGGCAGAACATAGGCTTGATCATTACGCTAACAGTATGGCTGTTACAATTGTTAGGTAAGGGTAAAGGTGGAATTTTTTATTTATTTCAGGTGCCGACGAGTCATACGTTCGTATATATGCATGGTATGGTTTTCATTTTATCTTTACTATTAGCTAGTAGCGCATTATTGAAAGTGAGAATGAGGAGGGTTGCTGCATGACGGTTCGGATTAGCTTGCACGACGTAGAATATTCGTTGGAAAATCAACGAGTGATAGATGTCATCTCTTGCGTTTTCACGTTGGGTATATCGTATGTAGTTGGTGGAAATGGGGCTGGGAAGAGTACATTGTTAAAACTCATTTCCACCGCTTTGGAACCTGAAAGTGGTGGCATTATTTATTCAAGATTAGTACATGATCGTCTACTGGGAACGTACCGACAACAATTGGATGAAGAAGAGATACGAAGAATGATTGGATACTTACCTCAAGATTTTAAAGGCCATTCATCTATGACGATTCAGCGGTATCTAAAATATATTGCGTACCATAAAGGTATTCCGTATCACCTTGTTGAATCTAAATTGAAGCTTTGGATGAAAGACAGTAATCTTTATAAAATCAGAAATAAAAAGTTGCGGCATTTATCTGGAGGGCAACTTCAAAAAGTGGGACTCATTCAAGCTTTGATTAATGAACCAAGAATTTGTATACTAGATGAACCATTTGTAGGATTGGATCATACTGAAAAAGCATTCTTCAAACGTAAAATTGAGCGCTTATCCTTTCATAGCGTGATTATTATCAGTACACATTTGATTGAAGAAATCGGACAGTCAGCAAACAATAGGCTTTTATTTATGGAAAATGGGAAGATTTCCTTTCTTAAAGGGGTAGATGAAGTTGCCAAAGTATTTAAACGTACAATTGGTAAAGTTGAAGGGGTAATAGATTAATTATCGAAGAAAAAGAACGTATACATAATACAACAAAAATATAATTGCATACGTTCTCAAGGCTGGTAAGCATTCATGTTTAGTCCATGGTAAACTACCTAACCAAACTAACTTATCTTTAGATATATTCGCTGAATTCTTCAGGTTTCCATGAATGAATCGCATGACGTTCCTTCTCAAAAACTTTCTCCAAATAGATCATCGTTGTTTCAATTTTCTCGTGTCCTAGTGAGCGCATGATGTCATAAATATCGACGCCATTCAATTTGGATATGATAGCAAAAGCATGTCGAAAAACGTGTGGCGTGATTTTCATCGTTTGATCCGATAACTTTAGTTCTTTCAAGCTTATAATCTCCTTTTTTACGTATTGTGACAAATACGAAGGGGAATAAGCTCGTCCAGTATTCGTTGTAAAGAGCGAGTCTTGCTGTGATGCTTGTGTAATTGGTGACTGCCCGCGTGCAGCGCGAAACATATGAATACTGTGAACCACTTTGTCTTTTAGCGGAACATGCCGCCTCTTATTTCCTTGTACACCTACTTATGGGAATAAAAGCGGAAATTAAATATAATCTTTCCATAGCCCCTTGTTTATACACTATAAACAAGGTTTTTCTTTTTTCTCATTATAGTATATTATGGGATTTAAGTGTATTGGGAATATTCCTGATATAAAATGTGAATTAAATTAGGCTCAACACCGAAACATGTACTTGACTTTTCAACAACTGAGAACCTTATCATTACATTCCAGTAAAATCGGTTATTTGCTATTACTTTCAACTGCAGAGAGTACGAAATATAGATATTTTGTATAGCTTTTCATGTCAAGAACAGACTTTGGTGTTGAGCCTTAAATTAATAATAATATATTATAAGTTGAGTCCCTCAAAATGATTTTAAATAATCTAATCTAATATAAAATACCACGTCTGTTGATTAGCTAGTTTTTCCCAATAAAAACATAGAAAAAAGACACCCAATCTGTTACGATGTAAAGCAACTAAACCAACATCGATATACAGGAAGGGTGTCCTCAGGGAAGGATTGAACTGCATCCTTCCTTTATGAAACAGTTTAGCACAATTTCAAAGCTTTTATCTACCCTAATTTCACCAGAAGAATTGATGGAGCTTGTAGAAAAGCATCATTATGAAGATGTCGCACGCAAATTCCATGTTAAAGATCTTCTCGATTTCTTTGTGGCAGCAGCCCTTGAAAAATGGGCGGGTTTCCGGGACGGCACTGAGGTAATGGCATCCATCGGTCTGTCGCCTGCTAATTATTCGACCGTCAGTAAGAAGGCAGCAGACGTTCCTTATGAAATTTTCAAGGACCTCTTTCATCTGCTGATTGGTAAATGTAATCGAGCAAAACGTAGGACAAAAGTAGTGAAACAGGCGCTCCTTCTCGTGGATTCTACGACGATTACTGTCGGAAAAAACCGCTTACCTTGGGCGCCATTTCACGACGAGCGATCCGGCATCAAACTGCATGTTGCCTACACTTTGGAAACCGGCATGCCACTTGAAATAAAGGAAACGGGTGGGCTAAGTCACGATGGTCCAGCTGGCGAATGCCTTGCAAACAAGGCTTTCATACTCGTCCAAGACCGTGCGTACGGTAAGCATGATCGGTTCGATATGTTCAATAAATCCAATAAACAGAAGCAGAAACAGTACTTCGTCATTCGCCTTCGTGACAATGTTGAACTGCATCGACCGCATTCGCTTAACAGGATGCAACAGCCGGATTCGAATGTAGTCGGTGATGTGACGTGTCAGGTGGGGACGAAACAATCCCGCACGATAGACCGTTATCGCGTTGTAACTTTCTGCGATCATGAAGGACATGATATCCGTGTCGTTACGAATGTGATGGGCGTAAGCGCTGAAGAAATTGCCGAAATGTATAAATCTAGGTGGGCCATCGAGTCTTTTTTCCATTGGATTAAAGGCTACTTGAATCTTCCCATTTTATTTGGCAACTCCAAAAATGCCGTATTTACGCAACTTTTTATCGCATTAAGCGTATTTGTGTTACTAAAATGGTTTTTCGATCAAGTGAAAAAAACAGGTAGAAAATCAATCTCTTTCCGTAGCTTCACCCGCAGTTTTTTGGCGCAAACATTAGCCGTGGAATGGCTAAGTGCGGTTGTCGATTTCCTATGTCGTTTGAGGGAATACAGCGAAAGAGGTTTACCTATATTTGGTTAATCAACAGACGTGATAAAATACTTACATTATAAATTGTTAAGAGATGAAAATTGTATGGAATTAGAAAAGTACAAATGGGTTGTAAGAGAAAATAAGATAGAACATTTACTTGGTAATAACCAGTTGGAACAGAGAACAGTAATCACAATCGGTGTACAAAATAAGAAAAACGGCATTGTTGTTCCACATCCAATTACTCACTTCATTAAAGAAAACTATGAATTCAAGGGGAAAAGTATAAGCGCTCAAATTAATCCTGCTAGAAAGATAGTAGGCTTATTAAATTTCATCAATGAACAAATAATTATAGGAAACCCAGATTACCAAATCCTACATGAGAAAGGATTTAGAGGATTACAACTTAAACATGGAGCACAATATATCCTCAAGACTTTTATACAGAGTTCGAAAACTTTCCAAAGGAGCAAACATCTTACTCAATAACCAATGAAGATAATGTTGTGTTATTAAGTGATGTTAAAAAAGTAGAACTTTGGCAGATGACTTTGATGGAAAGTTTTAATAATTGAATATATGTTTATTAGTCTTTGTTGAGGGGTTAAATATAATAGAAATAACTCAAAATCTCACCCTCTGATTTTAGAGTATTCTATCGCAACCTAACTTGACTCGATGGGTAATATCTGACCTAGATTTATTAACAGGGTTTATGAACAGTTATTGAAGCGGAAAACTATTGGGATATTTCCGTGTTCATAAATGAACGGGTTTTGGAACAAATAATAGCATCTAAGCGCGGTCCCTCCTAGGCCGCGTCTTTTGCATTTATTCCCTCCATCACGAACGACAAAATATATTTTACCCGGGTAATATTGACTTTTTATTTTTACCCGGGTATAATTCGAGCAGGCATTCAGAAGAGGAGGTACATCATGAAAAATGACCAAACTAGCTTTTACTGCACGGCATTTTTGGGTGTGGGAGTCGTCGCCGATGGTTCGTTATATCACGTTGTTTCTACAGTGAAGGATACTCTGGAGGACAGAGACCTCACACAGTTGCTTATATTTGACGATTCCACGGGAAAGCAAATAGATGTTGATTTTCGTGGGCAGTCAGATGAAGTGCTCAAACGATTAGGAGAACAGTTTGGTGACTTGCCCGGTATGGAAGTGAATCACCAACCTACACGGCAGGTCGGTCGACCCAAGCTGGGAGTTGTTTCCGGTGAAGTTACGTTATTGCCACGGCATTGGGAATGGCTCAAGAGTCAACCTGGAGGGGCGTCGGTAACATTACGAAAACTCGTTAATGAGGCTCGCCATGCTGGAGGAAAACAGAGCAAGATACGAGAGTCACAAGAAGCAACATATCACTTTATGACAACTATGGCGGGGAACTTCCATCAATACGAAGAAGCTCTGCGGGAACTGTATAGTGGTGATTTGGATCGTTTTAACCACTTCATCGATGCCTGGGCACCTGATATCAGAAACCATATCAAAAGATTAGCCGCTAATGCATTCCCTGAAGGGAACTTATGAAAGAAAGCATGTGGAGGCCTAAAGAATTTGGAATAAAAAAGGTTCTACGAAAGGAGCCACTATGACAGAATTTGAATTTAATCGCTACATCGACCCAACACAACGCGCTGGCATGAGGTTCATACAGCGAGGCATTGAGGGCAGCATCGTCATGTTGAACCTCATGCGTTTTCGTGAAGTTGCCGATTACACAGCCAATCCTGAGCTAACACCAGAGAACCCAATCAGTGGTGCCGAAGCTTTCAACCGCTATATTGAGCACACCCTCCCATTTCTCCGTGAAAGCGGAGGTGAAGAGATGTTTCTTGGTGATGGCGGGGAGTTTCTTATCGGACCCGAAGAGGAAAGATGGGATCTTGTCATGATGATCCGCCAGAGCAGCGCGCAGTCGTTTCTTGCTTTTTCAAGTCATCAAGACTACATAGCCGGTATCGGGCATCGCACTGCGGCGATCGAAGATTCACGCCTTCTTCCTATGACAGAACTTCCGATATCAAAATAAAAGGAGGAGCACAATATTATGAACATCCTGAAAGTCAACAACATCGATTTGGCCTATGACAGTTTCGGTAACGAAAATGACGAGGCTATTGTCCTAATCGCCGGGCTTGGAACCCAGATGATCCGATGGTCGGATTCGTTTTGTCGGATATTAGCAGCGAGGGGCTTTCGTGTAATCCGCTTTGACAATCGCGACGTAGGTTACTCGACGCACTTTAGTCATTATCCGACGCTGGATTTTAACGCACTGGCGACTGCTCTCATGTCGGGACAGCGACCAGACATCCCTTACACTCTCGATGACATGTCCAAAGACGCTATCGGACTGCTCGACGCACTATCAATTGACCGAGCCCATTTCGTTGGCAGGTCGATGGGCGGAATGATCGCCCAGATTGCAGCCAGTGAGTACCCTGAACGGGTTTTATCACTCACATCCATTATGTCCAGTACCGGTAATCCAGCCCTTCCACAAACTTCCCCAGAAGTCATGGCGATGATGACTAAACCGGCGCCGAACCCATTTGAGGATGAAGCAGGATTTTTGTCGCACAGCGTCTCTTTTGCAAAACGCATCGCCGGCACCGGCTATCCGTTTGAAGAAGATGCTTATCGGGCGCTCATTCTGGAGGAAGTCCAGCGAGCCTACGATCCAGGCAGTGTCGGACGACAAATTGCTGCTATGGCTGTCGCCGGTGACCGTCGTCCGCGGCTTGCGACTATAAAAGTACCAGTACTTATCATTCATGGGGTGGACGATCCCCTGATCGTACCGGCGTGTGGCGAGGACACGGCTTCTGCCATCCCAGGCGCCGAACTAATGTTGGTTGACGGCATGGGACACGACCTGCCGCACCAACTGTACAAAGAAATCGCTGATGGCATAGAGCGAACAGCTCGTCACAATTGATACGCGCTTCCTGAATGCAACCAGCCGGAGTCCCGCGGTGTCCAATGCCCAGCTGCGCAGCGCTCATTGTAGCTGAGTGTTAATCAATCTTTATTCCGAAGCAACAATACCCTCACGCAACAGCTCCAAAGCTACGGTTTTGGACAGTTTACGTGAGGGTATTTTTATTTCAATCAGATATATTCTCCGAATTGATCCGATTTCCACGCATGAATCGCATGTCGTTCTTTTTCGAAAATCTTCTCTAAATATATCATGGTCGTTTCAATCTTCTCGTGTCCGAGCGAACGCATAATATCATAAATATCGACACCATTCAGCTTGGAGATAATTGCAAAGGCATGGCGGAATACGTGCGGTGTGATGTTAAGAGATTGATCCGATAGCTTCGGTTGAACAGTACCCATTATTTGTTTGCTTACATACTGCGACAAATATGAAGGCGAGAAAGCCCGCCCTGAATTTGTTGTGAAAAATGGCGTATCTAATTGAGCGTGTTCAATAGCTGGCCATCCTCGTGCTACCCGAAACTGATGGATACTGGTGACAACCTTATCTTTTAGCGGTATGTGTCGCCTTTTGTTACCTTGTACACCTACTTATCGGATAAAAATCAAAATTATATAATATCTTTCCATGAGCCTTACTTTATACACTATAAACAAGGGTTTTCTTTTTTCTCATTATAGTATATTATGGGGTTTATATATAATTAAAATATTCAGAATATAAAAAATGTTGATTGAATTAATATTAATATACTATGGGTTGAGTCTCTAAAATGATTTTAAATAAATAATCTAATATAAAATACTAACTCAACTTTCGCACCTGAATAAAGCCCGCCAACCCAGGTCTTTCATGGGGGTAATCGACATTCTTTATATTGCTTGACTTTTAAATTAAAACGTGAAAAAACACCCCATCTACGGTAAGTTGGAATTGTCTAAAAACCACTACCATATAGAAGAGGTGCTTCCAACATGATAGACCATAACGAGCAAACTAATCAACTACCAAATTAAAAGCAGTATTTAAAGAAATGTCAAAACATCTTCGGAACGCCGCTATTACAAAGCGCATGGGCTATAGCTGCACCTATCTTTTCCAACTTGTCTTTTGTCTCATTTTCTAACATAAAAATTGGTTTCGATTACTCGATTCCAAAAAGGCAGATGGTGTTCCAGCTAAAGACGCTGTGTACCGTTTCCTAAACCACTCCAAATATGCTTGGCGGCGGTTTTTACTGTCATTGAGCACGCATGCGATTTCAAAGGTCGATGCACTTACGCATCAAGAACGAACAAAGGTATTTATTTTAGATGACTCTACATTTGATCGGAATCGAAGTAAAAAAGTAGAACTACTTGCACGATGCTTCGATCATTCTTCAACGACGAATCGTTTCTATAAAGGTTTTCGAATGTTAACGCTTGGTTGGTCGGACGGGCATTCTTTCATGCCGATTGACTTTTCACTACTCAGTTCAAAAAAAGCCCAAATTAACGGGATTTCAGAAGATATTGAGTTAACGTACATCAGGTTACAAAAGACGTGTAGAAGCACTCCAAACCGCACCTGAACAGATTCCAGCCATGTTGAAGAAGGGCTCGACGTCATCGGGATGGTAAAAGCGACAAAACAGCGTTATTGGGTAGGCGACCAAAAAGTCGACTTAAAAGCACTTTACCGATTAGCCACGCCTTGCCAAGGTGAAAAAGGCGTGATTCGTTCCATCCAAACATCTATGACAACAACGGGTGTCCCTGTCAAAATCGTATTCATTCAAAATCGGAATAAAAAAAGGGAATGGCTTGCCATTTTGAGTACCGATTGCACCCTAACTGAGAAAGAAATTGTGCGTATCTACGGTATGCGTTGGGATATTGAAGTGTTTTTCAAGGTGACGAAATCGTTGTTAAAACTCCAAAAGGAGTTCCAAGGGCGTTCTTATGACCTGTTAATCAGCCATACAACAATCGTTTTTGCGCGTTACATTGTCCTCTCTTGGCAAAATCGATGTAATACAGATGATCGCACCATAGGTGGGCTATTTTTCGAGTTATGTGATGAAGTAAATGAACTTGATTGGGTTGTGGCATTGCAGCAATTAATCGAACTTATTCAAGATGTCCTAAAAGAGACGAATAGTAAACTCAAAAAACTAATTGAAAGTCAACTGACGCAATGGATGGCAGGTTTACCTAGCTATATCAAGGCTTACTTGCCGATTTCCAGCTGCGAAAGTTGAGTTATTTAGATTATTTTTTTTCGTCTAAATAATTTTTGATGATGTTTTCAAGTAATTCGTTAATTTTTTTCTTTTCTTTTACGGCTTGAATTTTGAATTGATGATGAAGATCTTCGTCAATGTTAGTTGCTAGCCTGCTTTTTCCGTTTGGTGTCATGAGATCACTCCGTCCTTCGTTCAATCGTTAGTTTATACAAAAAAAACAAAACGGAAATGTGATAATGTGACTTTCTACTCTTTTTTTCTTTGTCCAGAGGAAAAAAAAGAAGTTTGGAAAAAAAGGTTCACAATATGTTTTTTTTGGTCGATAGTATCCATGATAACTAAAATTAGGGAGGGATAATTATGAAAAATTTTTTTTACAATGGCAATGTTAGGCGTACTATCTATTTCAATGTTGTTTACGGGGACGGAAACTGCGGCAGCATCTGTTTCAGAAAGTTCAAGTGAAAAAATTAAAAAAGAATTTTTAAAAGAACAGCTTTTAGAAAAAATTAAAATTGAGTATCCAAATGCACAATTTATTGATTTAACTGATGAAGAATTACAAAAACAAGAAGAGGCAAATTGGGGGATTAGAGGTTCAGCTCCACCGTTGAGTTATTTGGAAGTTTATTCAGTAATCTCTACTCAACACCCGACTTATGAATATTTCAGCCCAAGTCAGTTATCTTCAGTTTATGATCATGGAGGGGCTGAACTTTATATAGTAACAAGGGAACTTGGGTATGGTCATATTAGATATGCTAAATTTAATGGGATCAATTTACTAGAATATAAGAAACAACATATAGACTTAGATGGCGATTCAATTGTTGATGGATGGTATATTTGGTGGGATGCTAGTGGTAACGATAGTGGTACATTTAATTACCAAAATACTTCAACGAATTTTCCAAGTAATACAATGTCTGACTCCATTTTCATTAAATAAAAATGCCGTGTGTTCGGTAGAAGGTAGTTGATTATATGAATATAAATTCTATTGCTCCTTATCAATTAACATCATTTTATTCTGAAAATACTAGTGCGAAGTCGGATCATGTAGAGGAATCTGTATTTCTTATTAGTGAAACAGTAGAAAAAATAGAGAAAAAAGATTCTTCTGCTCTTTATAAAGAACTTTCTAGTAAATATGATGTTAGAAATGCTACTTTTGGAGAAATCATTGAAATGTCCGAAGCGTTATATGGGGCGGGAGAGATATCTTTAAAGGAACATGCTGCTTTAACATTTGATTATGACAAAGCTACTAGCAGTTTAAAACGACATGCACCAGGATATATTTCGGCCGATTTTGATATGTATGAAACGTTTGCTAATAGTAAAGGGGAAAGAGATTGGATTGCGGAGTTTGAGGCAAGAGCATCGAAAGATTTTAAGTATGGTAATTTAATTGGTTATCAAAGTAAAATGAAGGTTCTTGACATCTTGGAACGATTATCGCATTGAGAAAGAAAAAAAGAGTGGCTGCGGCTACTCTTTTTTTCTTTGACCAGAGGGAAGAATATCGGGAAGTGTCAACGGTAAATGTCTGACTGGAGCAAAGCGGAAGGAATTTAAGGAGTTGATACGAGTCACTGATCTTCCACCCTCTTGGCTTTTCCAAATGCACATTTGGAAACTGCCTACCGGCGAGGGAGCCCCCGAAAGAGTTGGGGGTTGGGGGCTTGAATGGAGGGGGTCGAGGGGGAATTTTTCCCTCGTGGGTTTGGGCAAAGCCCAAGGTCTTTTCTTTTGAATTATGGGAATGAATTTGCAATCGTCGCGGAAATAGTCGCGGAAATACGCAACGGTGAAAAGTTCATTTCTGCTATGGGAAAAAGCAATGGGGTAAATTTTGGCGAAAAGCGATGAATTTGGACTATGATCCAGTTGCTCATATTCAAATCGTGCGACCGAAAAACAAACATAAGTCGGATGTAGAATCGGCTGTAGCCGAAACAGTAAAATATCCCGTAAAAGATACGGATTTTCGGACAGATGATAAAAAAACTGAAGAGTGTAGCCGATTCGGAAGAAGGTCTATACAGAAAATGGTTAATTTCGTATGGCGGATTACTGAAAGAAATTCATAAGGAATTGAATTTAGATAACGTCGAAGATGGCGATTTAGTCGATGTAGATGAGGAAGAAAAAGAAGTGTCAAAAGAGGCTTATAGCGTTATGGCTTATTGGAATTGGGAACATTTTATAAAGCAGTAATCAGCAAACGGGCCAGCGCGACAAGTTCTGTGATAAATGCCTTCGGCATGAAAACACAGGGAATTTATGAAATGAATTTCAACTTTACAACGGAAGATAGGAATGAAGAAACCATGTTTTCTGAAACTATCTCATCAATACTCCTGCGTGCTCTATGAATGACAGTTCCTGGGGTTCGAAGCACAGGTAGAGTCGGCAGAAGGAAGGCTGGAGCCATTCATTAGAAAAGGTATGCCGACTGATATGCCGGATGGCTGAAAAACTAGATATGGTGAGGATGTTCCTCTGAAGAGGAACCGACGAACTTCTGAATTTAAGGGTCTATAGTTTGAACATAGTGAAAGCTATGTCCCATCCTACGATGGGGTGAGTGGTGTAAAGTAAAATTTGGCCCTCTGAAATACACTATACTGAACAATGGTGGTATCCAGCTCACAGGCTTACAAGAAGCACCTAATTCTAGAACTGATAGCTATGTTGTAAGGGACTTGGAAAGTAAAGAACGTTGAAACGAAGGCTGTTACCTGAAACGTTTGCTATAAGACATTAGTCGAAATGCATTTATCTTTATGAGGGTAGGGGTACGACTGATGAAATTGCTGTAATGGAGATGGAGGAACAGCCCCAAGTCTAGCGATAGGTAATAATTATTTTTCAAATGTGCATTGCATCGATCGGGTAAGAATGTGGGAACATCACTTCACAGAGGAATGATGCCACAGTGCAAGCTCTACGATATTGGGATTATTATGGGATGACGGATACCTTTACTGACTTACATCAACGAGCCAAAAATAAGGGAACATTCCATTCACTATACGACATCATTACGTCGAGGAATAACATTTTATTAGCGTATCGAAAAATTAAGTCCAATAAAGGGTCGAAGACCCCTGGAACAGATGGTAAAACCATCTTAGATATAGAGAAACGAACTGAGGATGAATTAGTAGAAGAAATACAAAGACAGCTCAAAAATTATCGCCCAAAGAAAGTTAGACGTAAACTTATTGAAAAAGATAATGGCAAGATGCGACCATTAGGCATTCCATGCATCATCGACAGAATCATCCAACAATTCTTTAGACAAGTGTTAGAGCCAATTGCGGAAGCTCACTTTTATAATCATAACTATGGATTCAGACCGTTACGTTCTACGCATCATGCGATGGCAAGAGTTCAATATCTAGTCAATCAATCAAAACTGCATTTCGTGGTAGATATTGATATTAAAGTTATCACCAGTTAATGATTACGCCCAGTTAGTACTTGGTATCCCGCAGTGCTTTCATAGCCAACAACCGTAGTATTAAGCTTAAACGATCGAAACAGTCGGAATCTAACTAAGGATAATCATTTGTGGAGTTACTTAACCATTCCTTTAAGCCTTTTCAGTATGTCAGGGTCTTTCCATGACGATACCATTTCTTCAGAAGTATCCTTAAAAATCAGTTTTCCCGCTTCCTCCACTGCTTTGATCATTGCTTCTGAGCCAATGTCAAGATAACCCTCTGTAGTCTGAATGGATTCATGCCCCAGAAACCTCTGGATGACTGGAAGACTAGCTCCATTCAAAAGCATGTATGTTGCCTTCGACCTTCGAAGAATGTGCGGCGATACTTTTTTATTGCCAAGTGTTTTTTGTTTTTTAGATGCGGTTTCTGCGTACTTTTTCAGTATGTAATCAATACCAGAATCCGATATCCTGTACCCGCATCGGTTTTTAAACATGGCGCCATTTTCAAGGTTAAATTTCTGACTGTACTCTTTGATTAGCTTTACGGTATGTTTGGTTAGATATATCCTTCGGTATTTAGAGCCTTTTCCGAATATAACGACTGAATTTTCTTTTCCAAATGAAAAGTCCTCCATGTTCATTCGAACAGTTTCATCCACTCTAGCTGCGGTATCATACATTACATGGATAAGGATATAATGTTTTAAAGCCTGCCTTAGTTGAAATATCTATGGATTCAAGCAATGCCTGATACTCCTCAATAGTGAGGAAATCCTTTTTGGGCTTTGGCGCTTTCTTGTTTTTGATTTTCTTTGCCTCAATATATGCATTGGCATAAAGTGGATTCACTTCCGATGCAAAAGCAAGGAATGCCACAAGCGCTGCCCTACGGAGGTTCCTCGTTGCCACTGAAACCTTTCTTTCGGGATAGAAATGATTTCATGTTCTCTTTACTAAAGTGCGTTACCCCAATGTCTTTGATACCGATACTGCGAGTTTCCTTTAGCCAGATGATATACTGTTCTATGGCTGAGTAGTACGCACGAAGAGTTTCCTTGGACATCCCGGCTTCGTCCTTAACATAAGAGACCACATAGTGTTCAAGCATTCCAGGGAAAGTCTTATTCATCAAGATCATCCACCTTTTCATCAAAAATGGATGATACAAATGAGGTATAATCCTCCATCTTTTCTAGGGTGTTCTGAAATAGTTCGCCGGTTAACCACAAATATTCTTGTGTGCAATAAATTGACTGGTGTCCCAAAAATACTGAGAGTGACATGAGATGTACATTAATATCATCAGGCAACTGTGACAGTTTTTGAAGAGAATGGACTGCAAATGTTACCCTTATATCATGCATCCTTGGGCCAAAACCCTTCCCTTTATGTTCTATGCTCGCACTGTTTAGGAAACGCCTGAAATAGGTATATGCCCTTTGGATAGATACGCGCCCGTCATTAAAGGCGGAACCAGTATCAAAGAAATAAATATTGGATGTTTTACAGTCCTTGGTTAATTCTAGATACGTGTTGCAAGCATCAGCAAGCGAATCTGAGATAGTCACTATTCGCTTGTTGTCATTTTTAGCTTGGTTAATATGGATAATACGCTGTTCAAGGTCAACTTCCTGCTTTTTTAAACCGGTCACTTCGGAAATACGCATGCCGGTGCAATAAAGCATTTTGAAAATACAGGACATACAGTTAACCATATTTGGGGTTTTGGTATACTCCTGTTTTGGCTGGTAATTTTCGGCTTCATGTAGCAGTCTTGCAATCTCATCATGGGTAAAGACATATGGAACAAAGGTTTTCTGCCCCCGTTTCACCAATTTAGGTACGATATAAACATCTTTGATCCTGAGTACTGCTGCAAGATACCTTCCTAATGAACGGATAATCGAAGATTTCCTTATTGCTGTTGAATTCTTTTCGCCGGGACCAATGGTAAGAAAACTGAGGACTGTCTCTTGTTTTAAACAGACCTCCGGTTCTGGATGGTTCGTGCAGTACCTGTCAAACAATGACATTACAGGAAGAAAAGATTCCGCAGTACATCCGCCAACATTTACCTTATATTCAACGAACGAAACAATGCTTTCGGCTAAAAAACTTTTAAAACAGGTAGGGTCACAGATATAGGGCTTACTCATGTCTGGGCACCTCCAACTCGCACAGGCGCAGACGGGTAATGTTCACTTTAGAATAGATTCTGGTAGTATCCACGGAGGCATGCCCCAGGGTTTTGGAAATCTCTAGGATACCAGCGCCATTGGAAAGCATGTTTGATGCCAACGAATGCCTTAAGCTGTGGCTCCCGTGTTTCCTCCCGTTAATGTTGATGCCTGAATCTATGAATGCGATGAAAATCATCGTTGAAATCGTTACAGAGGATTTTATTTCAAACCCGTCACCTTTCAGAAAAACCTTTTCGCTCGTCCCTTCGGGTCTTTCCTTCAGTACATACTCTGCCAACGCATTACCAGTATGGCAGGTAAGCTTATGCACAAGCCTCTGTTTGGTTTTGGATTGGTCAACACGGATGGTTTCATTTTGCCAATCTATATCCGACAACTTCATTTCTTTGATGTCACCTGCACGGAAACCATACACCGCAATCAAGACGGCAATGGCATAATTACGTCTTTTATTTGTATAACCACTGTTCCTTATGTACTCCAGTAGCTGAAATATCTCTTCCGGAGTATAAACAGAGGGAATCTCCGTGTGAGAGCGCAACTTATTGGATGGGAACAACGGGCTGTAGTCCAAGCCTATAAAGCCCCTCTTGTGACAGTAATAGAGAAAACGTTTCAATACTTTCAACTTGGATCTTACAGTCTGTTTAGAAAGGCTAGAAAGAGACTTGAAATAATCCAGTAATTGACTGTCGCAGATATCAGTCAGTGGATAAAAGACTAAAAAATTGTGGATTGTGTTATAACAATATTTCAGTGTACCCTGGCTGTAATCCAGATCTTTCACATAGTTAGTGTAATTGGTTAAACACTGGTTATCGAATTCGGACAATTTTATCCTAACAATAGTGGAAGACATCGATGTTCCGGGCATTGACTGGAAGTTATAGAAATAGATCAAGGATTGAAAAGCATGATGGATCCTGTATTCCTTTAATGACAATGTAGATGGTTCCTCAAGTAGTAAATCTCTGCCGCATCTTCGGATTAGGTAATCACTGACAATCTTGAATCCGAATTCGGTATTAGCATCAGTGGATTTGAGAAAACCATTCCAATGTCGTCGGTAATTCACGTAGATCGTCGAGTCGGTAAAATATTGGTCTTTTAGACATCTGCATGCACTGTTTGTAAGTTCTGTGATGTTCATAAACATCATCCTCCATAACGAATTTCAGTATTAGCACTGATGAATTCATTATAGAGGTAAATATGATTATCCTCAGTTAGAAATTGCGAGAATCTCATATATTTAGGGTTCACCCTAGTTGTTTTTCAAAACTTATTACTGGCGACTCGTGGTAATCATTAACTGGTGATAACTTTTATTTATCGCCAGCAAGTGATAATAAAAGGCTTCTTTGACAATATCAATCATACATTGCTTATCAAGCAGCTATGGAATTTAGGTATTCAAGATAGGAAAGTTTTAGCCTGTATATCGAAGATGTTAAAAGCTGAAGTGGATGGAGAAGGTATTCCGACAAAAGGTTCTCCGCAGGGTGGCTTATGCAAAGTAAGTAATTATGCAAAGTAAACAGTCAGAAAGCCTATTACTAAAGGATATAGCCACTGTTTACTTTGCATAATATATTTTATTTCCTACTCAAATAATCTCGAAAATATATTCGTATTACTTATATTAGTTCGTATTAGTTCTGATTATAGTGCTTTTCTTGTTTTGAAAGGCTGGATGACAGCTATCTTCAGAAATTATTATGCAAAGTAAATCAAACTTAAATCCCGTAAATACAAGGCTATCTCTGGTTACTTTGCATAATCATTCGCTTTGCATAAGGAGGCTTGCTTTCACCGTTATTGTCTAATATTGTACTGAATGATTTGGACCAATGGGTAGCCAATCAATGGGAGCTATTCCCGCTCACGAGTCCTATTAAATCTCAGCCTGGCAAACGAAACGCAAAAATGAAGACTAATTTAAAAGAAGGTTATATAGTTCGCTACGCTGATGATTTTAAAATTTTATGTCGAGACTGGAAAACTGCTGAAAAGTGGTATCATGCTGTTAAACTTTATCTGAAGGAACGCTTAAAACTTGATATTTCACCAGAAAAAACGAAGATTATTAATCTGCGTAAGCGTAAATCTGCTTTCCTTGGATTCACAATACGTGCCAATCGTAAAAGAAAGACACGAGTTGCACATACATTTGTCAAAGCCGAGAAAATGCAAAAAATCAAAGCGGAGACAAAGAAACGGGTTCAAGAACTGCGAACATCGCCAACGGCTCAAAACGCTTTACGGTTTAATAGTCTTGTCTTAGGGTTACACAATTATTTTAATAGAGCTACTCACGTCAACTTAGCGTTCTCACGTCTTGCCTACGAAATAGGTGCATTCATGTACAATCGTCTTAGGTCTGTTGGGAGATATGAACATCCAAACAATCCTCCACCTGTCTATAAAAAGTTTTACAGCTTAGGCTCTAAAACTTATAAAATTGCCAATGTGTATCTCTTTCCTCTCGGAATCATCAAAACCAAAAATGCGATGTGCTTTACCCAATGTTTAACGCCGTTTACCGAAGAAGGTCGAGTACAAATAACCACACGGTTACGCATAGACATTAGGCAGGAAATAGTATTGTTACTGGAATCAAAAATACCGACACAGAGTGTCGAATATATGGATAATCGGATTAGTAGATACAGCATGAAGCAAGGAAAATGTGAAATCACAGGCACGTTCCTAGAAGCACAAGACGTAAACTGTCATCACTACATTCCTATGCATCTTGGTGGAAGTGACAAATTCAATAATTTACGTATCCTCCAGAAAGAGGTACATAAATTAATCCATATGACCGACATAATTAAGATGAATACACTCATTAAAGTTTTGGGCATCACAGAACCGATGTTAGAAAAAATCAACAAATATCGTGGGAAGTGTGAATTAGAATGCATTAAATAATCCAAATCAACAAGAGTAACTTGAAACTTATAATTAATAAAACCATCGCTAGATGGAACGCGGAATGCTTGGAAACTGGCACGTTCCGTGTGGAGCAGGGGAAAAGCTGGAGATAACATCAAATGCTTACCTATTGCTACGGTTAGTTGAAGAGCGTTGTTTAACTTGTGTCCAACAATCGGGCACTTTAGTTGAATATTCGATTTCCGAAATGATCAATCTTTATTACAAAAAGCCCTATACAGAAATGAAAAATAGGGGCTATGATTTTCTATAAGAATCATCATTTATAGCTGCGTTTTAATCAAACTTTATTCCAAGTCAACAGCATATTCTAAAAAGGCAGAGCAATGGTGTGTTGAAAGCTTATAGATTGGACGTACTGCATCTAAAGGAGTAGATGTTGCTATTTCATGAAGTTGATTTCGAAGATGATGACAGTACTTATTTCAATATTTATAAAAGGAATCGCTGCGGAACCTTTAATCAAATGATGTAGAATGCAGGATATTCATGGTCAATGGTCCAAGTTGGTCAAACGCATGTATAGTTTATAAAATATAAAGATGAACGAGTGATCTATCCTTTTTGGTTGGATCGCTCGTTTAGTGATTGGCTGCTTACTAAATCATGAAAATTTGTTAATAGTGAATACATCGTATTATAAATGCTCATTAGCTGTAAGCCCCCAATCAAACAACGCATATCCAAACGCAGCACCTTCTTGGTACGATCAACGTATCAATTTTAGGGGGTGCTTTCTTAATGTCGCAAGAAAAATTAACAATAGTCCCCGTCACACTCCAGCCTGATAGTAAAGATGTATTTCCCCTCGCTACTTCGAATACCTCCGGTATTTGCATAATCAAAACCGTTTCTGCTGAAATCTCCTTTTATAACGGACTGGAAGAGCGCATCATCCAAACGGTCATGAGGGAGTTGAAACATCTATGAAACAGGATTATACCAGTGTGAAAAATATCTATATCATCTGTGGGAAAACCGATATGCGAAAAGGTATTGACGGCCTAGCTACACTGATTCAAGACTCTTTCGAGCTCGATCCGTACAGCGACTCCATTTTTTTATTTGCCGGAGGGAGTAAAGATCGTTATAAATGTTTGTATTTTGATGGTAATGGTTTCGCTATGCTTTATAAACGATTAGATAATGGGAAGCTACAATGGCCTAGAAATGAACGGGAAGTTCGTAATCTGTCGCAACAGGAGCTCCGATGGCTTTTGGAAGGATTATCTATTCAACAGCCAAAAGCCATTCGATCTTCATCTAAAGGAATATTTTAATTTTCATCTTTATTTCCCAGTTCGAACTCGTTATACTAATAAAAACGAAACCGAACGGAAAGTGGTGAATGATATGCCAAATGTTTCTTCTACGAATGAAAAACAAACAGAGAAATTAATTCAGATACTAGAAGAGCAATTGGCTCATTCGAATCAACAAAATCAAGAATTGTCGAAGCAAATTGAATCACTAACTCAACAGGTCCAACATTTAACCAAGATGTTATTTGGCTCTAAAACAGAGAAATCGAAATACCTCACGCCCGACGGGCAAGGATCCTTGTTTGACGATGATTCTTCTTTTACTGATTCTGAGCATACAGAAGAACAAAGCCAACAGACCATTTCGTATACTGTTATTCGGAAACTACCGAAGAAAAAGAGAAACGATTCCTTGCGCGATGATGTAGCCCTAGAAATCATACATCATCATCCGGAAAACACTGTTTGTGACTGTTGCCAACATCAAATGACAGAAATCGGGAGTAAGATGGTCCGTGAGGAAGCTAAATTTATTCCGGCTAACATGATGAAAGTACAGCACGTTGAGCACGCATATGAATGTACAGAATGTAAAAAAGATGTGTCACTGCCAGCCCGAATGAAGCGAGGTAAAGCACCTCAATCAGCCATACTGCGTAGCCTAGCCAGCCCTAGCGTACTGTCTAAAGTGATTTATGATAAATTCGTACTATACCTCCCCCTCTACCGTCAGGTAAAGGAATGGATTCGTTATGGTTTGGAGACGAATGATAAGAATCTATCCAACTGGGTCATTCGCGTAGCCGAAGACTGGCTGTTGCCGATTTATGAACGATTACAAGAATTGATGATGATGAAATCCGTTTTGCATGTCGATGAAACGTACGCGCAGATCATTAATCGTTCCGATGGGAAGTCAGGCCAGTCAAATGCCTACAACTGGGTGTATCGCAGTGTGCCAAGTCAAGGACCCATCATCACACTGTTTCAAAGTTCCTTATCTCGCGCTCGATCCGTGTTGGAAAGTTTCACTCGAGGTTATAAGGGAACCATCGTGTGCGATGGCTATTCTGCCTACGGCAACTTGGAAGACGTGACATTTGCAAATTGCTGGGCACATTATCCGAGAAGATTGATTATCCGAGAAGAAATGAGAAATTCCGCTTAATTATTTTATTCCTTTTCTTTTTTCTCGAATAATTATGGTC
>NZ_JADBEL010000022.1:0-18549 GCF_014873855.1 Sporosarcina limicola
TTCGATTGTGTTTGTTCCACCGGCAGAACCGATTTCCCAAACTGTATTTCGTTGACGTTTTGCTGTTCAGTTTTCAAGGTTCATTTGAAAGGAATTAAGTTACATTCCTTATTAGTTGGTTGCTATTGTTTCAGCAGCAACTCTTATATCTTATCAAGTTACGCTCTTCTTGTCAACAACTAATTTCAATTTCTTTTTTGTTGTTTTTGTTTATCGGAAGCGCAACGTTTATTACTATATCAGCTGATTCCCTAGAACGCAACACTTATTTCGAAATAATTTTCATCTTCTTTCTCAAAAAAAACAAAAACCACTGTTCAAAGCCCTTTAAATCAGCTTTGAACAGCGGTCCAATCTCTTATTCTTTAAAACGCATTTGCGGGAACAAAAGAACATCTCGGATGGATTGTGCATTCGTCAATAGCATTACGAGACGGTCAACACCAATACCAAGGCCCCCTGTAGGAGGTAATCCATACTCTAATGCTTCTATAAAGTCGTCGTCCATATCGTGCGCTTCATCGTTTCCTTGTTCTTTCTCAACAAGTTGCGCTTCGAAACGTTGTCGCTGATCGATTGGATCATTCAGTTCCGTAAACGCATTTGCGTGTTCACGACGAACGATGAACAACTCGAAGCGATCCGTGAAGCGGCCATCTTCAGGATTTTTCTTCGCAAGTGGTGAAATTTCCACTGGATGTCCGTAGATAAATGTCGGTTGCACAAGTTGTTCTTCTACTTTTTGTTCGAAGAATTCATTCAATACATGTCCAACTTCCATCATCGCTGCCACTTCAATACCATTTTCTTTGGCAAGTGCATGTGCTTCTTCCTTCGTCATCTCTGTCCAGAAATCTACGCCTGTATATTCTTTTACTGCGTCAACCATATGCAGGCGTTTCCACCCCGGTGATAGATTGATTGTATCTTCTCCGTATTGAACCTGGGTTGTGCCCAGCACATCTTGTGCAATATGGGCAACCATGTTTTCTGTGAGTTCCATGATATCATTGTAATCCGCATACGCTTCATATAATTCAATCATTGTGAATTCCGGGTTATGACGCGTGGAAATTCCTTCGTTACGGAAGACACGTCCGATTTCATATACCTTTTCAAGTCCACCCACAATAAGTCTTTTTAGATGAAGTTCGATTGCGATACGCATGTAAAGAGTCATATCTAACGCATTATGATGTGTGATGAACGGCCTTGCAGAAGCCCCTCCCGCAATCGCATGGAGCATCGGTGTTTCCACCTCAAGGAACCCTTGCCCATCTAAATACCGACGCATCGATTGAATGATACGACTTCTTAAAATAAATGTCTCCTTACTTCCTTCTGTTGAGATTAAGTCAAGATACCTTTGACGGTACCGTTGCTCGATATCTTTTAACCCGTGGAATTTCTCAGGCAACGGACGAAGTGCTTTTGTCAGGAATGTGAATTCTGTTGCTTTAATAGATAGTTCGCCGACTTTCGTTTTGAATACTGTTCCTGTAATCCCCACAATGTCACCGAGATCTACACTTGTAAAGAGTTTGTAGTTATCTTCACCAATCGCATCTTGTCTAACGTAAATCTGAATCTGTCCGCCAAGGTCTTGCAAATTCGCAAAGCCTGCTTTCCCTTTTCCACGTTTCGTCATGATGCGCCCTGCAATTTTAACTTCACGGGGTGTTTCATCGAGTTCTTCTTTAGAAAACTCTTCATATTTACTCCGAATCTCATTTGAGAGGTGGGTCCGTTCAAACCTTGAACCGAATGGATCCAATCCACCCTCTCGTATATCCTCCATCTTCTGGCGTCTCACCAGAAGCTGATCGTTTAATTCATCCAAATGGGACATTTCTTTCACTCCTTCATTATTATCCAGTTCTTTGAACAGTATGCATCTATTGTACACAATTTGAGTAACTCGAACACGCTTTACTTATCTGAACCCTACTTTTATGTAATAAAAAGAACCACCGCAATACACGGTAGCCCTATCGTTTATCAAATCGTACTTACTGCCACTCGTTCGCGTTCCATCATCTCATCTGCAAAGTCGTTCAAAAGATTGATCAAATCATCTGCCGTCTCCATTACATTGATATGGTTACGCACTTTCGCGTTTCCGCGTACGCCCTTTAAATACCATGAGGCATGTTTGCGCATTTCACGTACAGCAACATGTTCACCTTTTAGCTTCATAAGACGTTCGAAATGAAGCAAGCAGACGTCGATTTTTTCTCGAACATCCGGCTCTCCCACCAATTTTCCTGTTTCAAGATACTTCACTGTACGATAAATCATCCAAGGGTTGCCGAGTGCCGCGCGTCCAATCATGACACCATCAACACCTGTCTGATCCAGCATACGCTTCGCATCTTGCGGTGTTTCAACGTCACCGTTGCCAATCACCGGAATCGAGACCCCTTCTTTCATTTGACGGATGACAGCCCAATTTGCCTTTCCTTCATACATTTGTACACGGGTACGCCCATGGACAGCAACCGCTGCGCCGCCTGCACGTTCGACCGCTTGCGCATTTTCGACTGCAAAGATATGCTCTTCATCCCAACCGATGCGTATTTTCACACTAACAGGTTTATCCACATTGTCTACAACAGCCTTTACCATGTCATAAATCTTTTCCGGACTAAGAAGCAACTTCGCTCCCGCCTCGCATCTGATGATTTTATTGACCGGACAGCCCATGTTGATGTCAATGATATCCGCTGTTGTATGCTTATCGACGTATTTCGCCGCCTCGACAAATGTGTCCTTATCCCCGCCAAAGATTTGCAGGGATAATGGATTTTCACGTCCATCAATATGAAGCATGCTCATCGTTTTATCGTTTTTATAGACGATTCCTTTGTCACTGATCATTTCAGCATAGACAAGACCCGCACCGAATTCTTTTACTGTTAGACGGAACGCAGAGTTACAAATTCCCGCCATTGGTGCAAGCACTACGCGGTTATCCATTGTAATATCACCAATTTTAAATGGTCGTTCTTTCCTATCGTTCATTACTCTTTCTCCTTTCCAGACATGTCGCCTGTTTTACACAGAATATATGGTTCAGGACGATTCATTTACCGAGTTGCAGGAAATGGTCGATCCCATCAATCTTCTTCCAACACATAACGCCACTATCCCCGACAGCTACTTCCTCCGAATAAAACCTATTTGTTTCCGGATGGGCAATAGTAGGAGCGATCTCGAGGAGTGGGATGAGGACGAACGCCCGCTCATGCATACGCGGATGCGGTACAATTAAGTTCTCTGATTCAATATTGTCGTTATTATATAGCAAAATGTCAAGGTCTACAGTTCGAGGACCCCATCTAATTGCGCGCTCCCGACCCGACTGTACTTCGATTTTTCCACATATTTCAAGTAACACGTCTGCACTTAAATCTGTTTCCATACATAGAACAATATTCAGGAAGTCCGCTTGATCCACATAGCCGACAGGTGCCGTTTCATAGACAGAAGATACAGAAGTAACCGTTATATCGCCTTGCGAGTGAAGTGCTTGCACCGCCTCCGTCAACTGATGCAACCTGTCTCCAATATTGGAGCCTATTGAAATGTACGCCAGATTCACATAAAGCGTCCCCTTGTAATATCGACCGACACCGAACCATAATGGCCGTGAATCGGCGGATCAGGTTTAATGAGCACAACACGGACACCGAATACTTTGTCCTTGAATATATCCAAAATATATTCAGCGATTCTTTCCGCAACCGCCTCAATCAGTTTAAACGGCTCACCTTCGACTATCGAGCGGCACACATTGAATACATCCGCATAATTCACCGTTTTATCCAATTCATCGGTTGTACCCGATTCTGAAAGATCTGTCGCGAGCGATACAGTCGCCCTGAAACGTTGACCAAGTTTCATTTCCTCCTGCAACACACCGTGATAGCCATAAAATTCCATTTCGTTCAGATGGATATAATCCATAAAGCATCCTCCTATTTTACAAAAACTGTTTTTCCGATTAAGACATCCATCATTTTCGCCATACGGGCAATTTCTTTTACATCATGAACACGCATAATATGGCATCCTTGTTCGATCCCGTGGCAGACCGTTGCACCCGTTCCTTCCAGCCGTTCTCCAACAGGTAATTCTAACACGTTGCCTATCATCGATTTCCGGGATGTCCCGAGCAGGACCGGGTAGCCCATTTCCACAATATCTTGTAGTCGTTGCATCACGACGACATTTTGAGCGGTGCTTTTCGCGAAACCGATGCCCGGATCGAGCCAAATATGTTCTTTCACAACGCCCGCTTCCGAAGCAATCGCAATACTTCCTTCTAAGTCCGCTAGCACTTCGGCCATGAAAGTCCTCTCATACACAGCCTCCTTACGATTATGCATCAAAATGATCGGCACATCATACTTCGCCGCGATTGCCGCGATTGCCGGTTCGCGTTTCGCTCCCCATACATCATTGATAATTTGCGCTCCTGCTTTGACTGCCGCCTCTGCGACACCCGCCTTATAAGTATCAATCGACACAACACATCCAAGTTCTTTCACCAACACCTCGATAATCGGTACAGTTCGTTCAAGCTCTTCATCCAATGAAACTGGCGCATGTCCCGGACGAGTCGATTCCCCGCCGATATCGATAATTTTAGCCCCTTCGTAAAGCATTTCCTCTGCTCGCTTAAGCGCCGCATCACTATGTCCAAACTCCCCACCGTCCGAAAAAGAATCCGGCGTAACATTCAATATGCCCATGATAACTGTTTCTCTCCGGAAATCCATTTCCGTATTTCCAAAGCGGTACACATCCCACGCATTAGCCAATTTCATCAGTGGCCACCTTCTTTCATTCGTTCTATCGCTTTCACATATAGTCCGTGCAACTTTTTATAATAAACCCCCGAAGCACCTGGGAACGAGATTTCCCCGATTCCTGATAACGGTACAAGTTCCTGCACCGCATTCGAAGCGAAGAGTTCGTCCGCATTTTCTACATCTACTTTTCCATAAAAACCTTCATTCACATCAATACCTATCGATTGCGCAAGCCTAATCAGATATGCACGTGTAGTACCCGGTAAAACACCCGTTTCAATCGCCGGCGTATAGAGCTCACCATCTTTCATCCAAAAAACATTGGATGTAATCCCTTCGGCAACAAAACCTTCCGCTGTCACAAAAAGTCCCTCCACCTCTTTCAAAGAAGGCAACTCCAATCGACCTCGCACATTGTTTAGGAAGTTATGGGATTTGTGTCGAACTTTACTTTCCGGTCGGTTGCGCTGGGTATCAAGCCACACCGCCTTCTTTTCTACACCGCGGACAGTAGGAACCAGCACTTTTCTAAATAAAATGACGTTCGGTGTCGTATATGAAGAAGGGGCGAGGCCGATGTCATGTACACCCGCGGATACATTCAGTCGAAAATAACCATCCGCATCCCCCGACTTTTCATCTAACGTACGAACCGCCACAAGAATCTTTTCATCATCATACGGCATGGTGATTCGGTATTCTGTCAGTGCAGCCCGTAATCGAGTCATATGTTCTTCGAATAAAAACACGTCACCCGCATACGTTCGGAACGTTTCGAAAAAACCAACCCCATATAAAAACCCGTGATCAAACGGAGAAATCTTCAAATCCTCCGCCTTCATGAACTCGCCATTCATCCAGCACATCCAATCGCAACCTCACTTTCCACACGTTAAATTCTCCGCCATTGCCTTCGCTTGCCACAGCGCTTTCGCCTTATTCAGCGATTCGATATATTCCGCTGCAGGAACTGAATCAGCAACAAGGCCTGCGCCCGCTTGGATATGAGCAATTCCATCTTGGATGAAAGCTGTGCGGATGACGACATTCAATTCAAAATCACCATTGAAGCCGAACCAACCGATTGAACCTGTATACAAGCCTCTTCGTGTCGGCTCGAGTTCTTCAATGATTTCCATCGTGCGAAGCTTCGGAGCGCCCGTAATCGTGCCTCCCGGGAATACCCCTTTGACAATGTCTGCATTCGAGATACCCTCTGCCGCTGTTCCACGGACGTTAGAAACGAGGTGCATGACGTGTGAATATTTTTCCACGACCATGAACTCATTCGTTTCCACCGTCCCCGGTGCACAGACGCGTTCCAGGTCTTCACGCTCTAAATCGACAAGCATAATATGTTCGCCTTTCTCTTTTTCATTGGACAACAGTTCCGCCCTAAGCGCTAGGTCTTCACTCTCACTCATCCCTCTAGGCCTCGTCCCGCCGATAGGGCGTGTGCTCAGCTCGTCACCACGTTTTTTCAATAGCAATTCGGGTGAGCCTGAGACAACGCTAAATTCAGGCGAACCAATTGACGCCATATAAGGCGACGGGTTGAATGAACGGTGCGCCTCATACATATCAAGCGGATGTGTGGTTAGCTGTTTTGATTGCCGCACGGAAAGGTTTACTTGAATGACTTCTCCATTAGCAATATAAGTTTGCACATCACGTACCATTTGTTCAAATTGTGGTCCGGTTACAGAAACCTCAAGATCCTCTTGCGCTACAGGAATTTCTAGGGCCACTCCTGGCATGAAAGTCTGTTTTTCCATCCCTACCGAAACCACCGTCGACCATTCTGACTCCAACTCAACTGGCTCCAAACCACAACCTGGAAGTGTCATGAAATAGGCCGTTTCCTTTTCGATATCAAGAACTGCCCACCGATCGAACAAGTAGAAGAACAAATCAGGCGTCCCGAGGTCATCTTCCGCATCGGTCGGGATATTCTCATAACGACGAACGTAGTCATAACTGATGAAACCCGTCACACCGCCCTGGAATTCTGGAAGCTCCGGAATCCTATCCACTTCGTATGACTCAACAAATTCAGTCAGAAGTTCAAGCGGTTCCCCTTCTCGTACTTCTTCCGTACCGTCACGCCAGATAAGTTGCAACTTATCCCCCTCCAGCGTTCGAAGTGTGACTAGCGGATCGATTCCTGCCATACACAATTTCCCACCACGGCCACTTTCAAGAAGAAGATGACACTCGTGAGCAAGTGCTAGCTCCTTATACGCATAGAAAAATTGTTCTTTCGTCATTGCCTTCGTTGTATACGTTAGTTGTTGTCCTTGCATTTTGGTTTCCTCCCGATAACATTTAGTTATTTCATCTTACCGCGAAAACATCACTTTACGCCACAAAAAAAGAAGGAGCATCTTCACTCCTTCTTCACCTTCGTTATTATTCGTCAAATTGATAGAGCGGTGTACTCAAATAGCGCTCGCCATTTGAAGGAAGAATCGTAACGACCTTCTTCCCTTTGCCCAACTTCTTCGCCACCTGCAACGCCGCGAAAATTGCGGCTCCCGACGAAACACCGCCAAGAATCCCTTCTTCACGTGCAGCGCGCCTCGCCATGTCATACGCCTCATCGTTCGTCACCTGAATGATTTCATCGTAAATATGAGTATCAAGTACTTTCGGAATGAATCCAGCTCCGATTCCTTGGATCTTATGTGGCCCAGGCTTCCCACCCGATAAAACAGGGGAATCCGTTGGTTCAACCGCAATGATTTTCACATACGGGAAGCGTTCTTTCAAAACACTACCTACCCCAGTAATTGTACCACCTGTTCCAATCCCGGAAATGAACGCATCGACACGATCCATCGCGTCCGCAATCTCAGGACCTGTCGTCAAGCGATGAATTTCAGGGTTCGCTTCGTTATTAAACTGCTGCGGGATAAACCAATCATTCTCCTTAGCGAGTTCTTCCGCTTTTCCAATGGCGCCCTTCATTCCTTCAGCTCCAGGTGTCAAAACCAGATCCGCACCGTATGCACGCAACAAGTTACGACGTTCCATACTCATCGTGTCCGGCATGACAAGGACAGACTTATACCCCTTCGCAGCCGCAATCATCGCGAGACCAATCCCTGTGTTGCCACTCGTTGGTTCGATGATTGTACTTCCTTCGTTCAGATCCCCTGACTTCTCTGCCGCCTCAATCATCGCAAGCGCAATTCGGTCTTTGACGCTGGAGCCTGGATTGAAATATTCCAATTTCAAATAGACTTCCGCGTCTTCCGCACCCGTCATTCTGTTCAATTTAACAATCGGCGTCTTCCCAACAAGATCCACAATAGAGTTTCCAACTAAATTCATATTTACCCTCTCCTAATCCCTACTATTTTAATATGCTTTATAGTATTTATATTACTATCACTTTGTGCGTATTGTCAATCATTGTATTGTTTCTTATCGTATCTATACTTTTTCCCAACCCTGCTCTGATTAATCCTATAAAAACGAGAAAAGCTGTCTAGAAGCTCCGATTTCAACCGGTTTCCAGACAACTTCAATCATTTACCATAAAACCACTTCGCATCGAATTCTTTCCAAAATATTTCAGTGCTAACCGATTGTGGAAGTTGTTCAATTGCCAACTCACGCTTTATGTGTTCCTTCACTTCATCAAATTGAAACGACTGTCCTGTCATCACTTCACTCACATGAATAATCGCAAATGATCCATCGCTCAATTTGATAATTTCACTAGTCTTTCCCTCTTTCATCTTCGCAGCTGTTTCTACTACGGCTTTATCAATGGTATCAGTCGATTCATTGATATAACCGATATCCCCACCTAGACTTGCTGAAGAAAGATCTTTGGACCGCTCTTTTGCAAGAACATCGAAACTGGAACCTTGTGCAAGCTCCTCAAGTGACTGCCCCGCCTCTTTTTTTGTCGGAACGACGATAATAGACGTTCGATATGCAGCCAACAAGTTATAAAGCGATTCATTTTCATCATAAAATTTCTTGACTTCTTCTTCTTTAATAACAACGTCTTTCGACAAAACTTTTTCAAGAATAATGTTTGAACGGATTTTCTGACGCAGCGTTTTCATATCCAAACCCGAATACGAGCGACCATCCACAGAACGGATCAATGCGATTTCAAGATCGATTTCCTTATCAGATACATCGATTGCGTATCGCTTCGCGGCCTCTTCCATTACTTTTCCATTGACAAGATTCAGAAGTGTTTCACGTCCAATTTCCTTTTCCATCGCCATCATCCATTGTTCCCGTGTAATTGGTTGCCCTGAGACGGAGGCCACCTCTTCACCTACTCCCTTCGGCTTGGCCGGAATGAGCCAACCTATGAACCAGAGGATGTTGAAGCCAAAAAGGACCCCAATCAACACAAGAAGCGGTTTTGTCTTCAGTTTACGCTTCGGCAACTGCTCCCCACCCATCTTAGGACTGTGATTGTATCTCATGGATGAAACCTTCCAATTCATTTATTGGATAGACATAGGATTCCAAACAGAACTGACAATTTGCTTCTGCACACCCATCCTCATCTATCATTTCCTGAATTTCCTTCTCACCAAGACCAATAATCGCGTTGCCAAATCGTTCTTTCGAGCAATTACACTTGAATGAGACATCCATTCGGTCAAGGACTTCCACATTTTCCGTACCGAGCACCTCACTTAGAATTTCTTCTGGAGTAAGACCTCGATCAATCAACTTCGAAATCGGCTCGACATTCGCAACCCGCTCTTCCAGCTTTTCAATCGTTTCCTCCGTTGCACCCGGCATTACCTGAATGATGAACCCACCTGCAGCCCTAACCGTATTATCCGTGTTGACAAGTACACCAAGCCCTACAGCAGACGAAACCTGCTCGGACACAACAAAGTATTCCGTGAAATCTTCGGCAATTTCGCCAGATACAAGGGGCACTTGCCCTGTAAAAAAATCACGAAGCCCTAAATCTTTCACGACTGACAACATACCTTCTGTACCGACCGCACGCTTTACATCGAGTTTACCCTGTTCATTCAAATCGAAATGCGTTTGCGGATTCGCTACATAACCACGGACTTCGCCATACGCGTTTGTGTCAATAATCATCGAACCAAGTGGCCCATTTCCTTCAATTTTCACGGTCAGCTTATCTTCACCTTTTACCATGGCACCCATCATAACTGCTGCAGACATCGAACGACCCAGAGCGGCTGTAGCTGTTGGCCACATCATGTGACGGCGTTGCACCTCGGCAACCGTTTCAGTAGATCGTACTGCATACGCCCGAATTGTACCGTCAAACGCAAGCGCTTTTATTAAGTAATCATTCATAATCACTCTCTACCCCTTTCACATATTGCGTTCGTATATTAGGTGAAGCCCCTTAAGTGTGAGAAAATTGTCAACGTGATCTATGACTGTAGTTTCGCTCGCTATTAAATCCGCAAGTCCTCCTGTCGCTATGACGGTCGGCTCTTCTTTACTTTGCGACTTCATACGCGCGACAATTCCTTCGACTTGCCCTACATAGCCATAAATAATTCCTGCCTGCATTGCAGCAACTGTGTTTTTCCCTACAACATGGTCTGGACGTGTCAGTTCAATGCGCGGTAATTTGGATGCCCGGTCAAACAGAGCTTCCATTGAAATCCCAATACCAGGCGCAATCGCTCCGCCCATGTATTCACTTCTCTCATTGACATAACAGTAGGTAGTAGCTGTTCCGAAATCGACAATAATCAACGGATTTCCATATTCATGTGTTGCTGCGACTGCATTAACAATACGATCCGCACCAACTTCACGCGGATTTTCGTATTTAATATTCAACCCTGTTTTCACGCCCGGTCCGACAATAAGCGGTTTTTGGTTGAAATATTTTCTACACATCTGCTCAAGTGGGAACATGACAGGTGGTACCACGGATGAGATGATGATACCTTTCACATCTTCGAATGTAAGGCCGACATGGGAGAAAAGTGATTTCACTTGCATTGCATACTCATCTTCCGTCTTATGTCTGTGTGTTTCCATACGCCAATGGAATTTAAGTTCTCCTTGTTCATAGATGCCAAGAACAATATTTGTATTTCCTGTATCCAACACTAAAATCATAATGGTTTCCTCGCTAACTTCGACGTTTTCCAACACATCATACCATAGTTTATAGTACAGAAAAAAGCCGACTGCTCCAAAAACACAGTCGGCTTTTATTCATCATTTAATCTCTACGTTTTTCATCAATTGATTTGAGTGGCTCCACCGTCTCAAACCCCTTTGGTAAGTCGCCGATTGATGGATCCGTTGGTGCTCCAGTCACATCAGGGTTAACCGTAGAATCATTGTCTTCTGAAGCATCTCCTTTGTCGAGTGAGATAACTTCTTCATCAACGTGATCGTATGGACGGTCAGGTAATGTGCCATGGTCTTTCAAATGATTAATTTGTTCAGCATCGAGTGTTTCGACTTCAAGAAGTGTCGTAGCAATCAATTTGAGCAATTCCAGTTTCTCCGTAAGGATCACTTTCGTGCGGGCATATTGTTCTTTGATGATTCGTTGCATCTCTTGGTCGATTTCATATGCAATCGATTCGGAATAATTCTGTTCAGAGTTGAAATCTCTGCCAAGGAAGACTTGACCTTGTGATTGACCAAACTGCATCGGTCCTAGCTTGTCACTCATTCCGTACTCCGTGACCATCGAACGCGCGATACCCGTTGCACGTTGGAAGTCATTATGTGCTCCGGTAGATACTTCACCAAGAATGACTTCCTCAGCTACACGTCCACCAAGAAGTCCCGCAATTTTATCGAGAAGTTCCGGTTTCGTCATGAAGTAACGATCCTCTTTCGGAAGCATAACAGCATAGCCGCCTGCCTGTCCTCGAGGGACGATTGTTACTTTATGGACGATTTCCGCATCATCAAGTGTCAGTCCTACAACAACGTGACCCGCTTCGTGGAATGCGACGATATCGCGTTCCTTCTTCGAAATAACACGACTTGTTTTTGCAGGACCTGCAATAACACGATCTGTTGCTTCATCGATATCCGCCATATCAATTTTCTTCTTGTTGCGTCTAGCTGCGACAAGCGCCGCTTCGTTCAACAAGTTTTCAAGATCGGCACCAGAAAAACCAGGTGTACGTTGTGCAAGTGCTTTTAAGTTAACCGTATCATCAAACGGTTTGTTACGCGAATGCACTTTAAGAACCGCTTCTCTTCCTTTGACATCCGGACGACCAACAGTAATCTGACGGTCAAAACGTCCTGGTCGAAGAAGTGCAGGGTCAAGAATATCCGGACGGTTCGTCGCTGCTACGATGATGATGCCTTCGTTTTCACCGAAACCATCCATTTCAACAAGTAGTTGGTTCAACGTTTGTTCACGTTCATCATGTCCGCCGCCGAGACCTGCGCCACGTTGGCGACCGACTGCATCAATTTCATCAATAAAAATGATACAAGGTGCATTCTTTTTCGCGTTTTCAAATAGATCACGCACACGAGATGCTCCAACCCCAACAAACATTTCTACGAAATCAGAACCTGAAATCGAGAAGAAAGGTACGCCAGCTTCACCGGCAACTGCACGTGCAAGTAACGTTTTACCTGTACCAGGAGGTCCAACTAACAGAATCCCTTTTGGAATACGTGCGCCGACTTCAACAAACTTCGTCGAATCTTTTAGGAAATCAACGACTTCCACAAGCTCCGCCTTTTCTTCATCCGCTCCCGCAACATCTGTGAAGCGAACTTTTTTCCGGTCATCTGTATGAAGCTTCGCCTTACTTTTACCAAAGTTCATAACACGACCGCCACCGCCGCCCTGCGCTTGATTTAACAAGAAGAAAAACAGGATGAAGATGATGATGAAAGGTAGAAGACCTGTAAAGAATGATACCCAAGCGCTTGTTGATGGAGCTTCCAAGTACTCGACCTTCGTTTTATTGTCGCCAGCAAGTTTGTTCAAGTCATTCATCATTTTTTCATTATGCTGTGGCATAGTCGTGATGAATACGTCGACCTTTTCATCTTTTTTAGCGGCTTCCATTTTACCTTTAATTATCCATACGAGCTGATCTGGCTGGAGTGTAACTGACTCTACTTTACCTTTTGAAAGCAAGGTCGAGAACTCTGTAAAATTAATATCTTGTGTCTTTTGGTCCGTTTTATTAAGTGAGCTAAATATCCCCATAATTGCAAGGAAAATCAATCCGTATAATAGAAAGTATCGAAATATCCGATTCATCCCAAGCCTCCTCATTTCTTTAAACAGAAAACTAGTGTAAATCTTAACATATGTAAGAACCAATCTTCAACGAAAATGCCTTATTTGAAAGAGCTTTCCGCAGACCCTCTAATCAGTTCGTCAAAATGCTTTCAAAAAGAGTAGATTTCCTTTTTCAACACACCAATATAAGGTAAATTTCTATATTTTTCTGCATAGTCAAGTCCATACCCGACAACGAATGCATCCGGCACAACGAAACCTACATAATCCGCTTTCAAATCTACTTTCCGGCCTGTCGGCTTATCGAGAAGTGTAACAACTTTAATTGAGTTGGCTTTTCTGTATTTCATCAGTTCGACAAGATAACTCAGTGTTTTTCCACTATCAATGATATCCTCGATGATTAACACATCGCGTCCTTCAACACTTGTGTTCAAGTCTTTAACGATTTTCACTTCACCTGATGAAACCGTCGCGTTACCATAACTTGAAACATCCATGAAATCGAGTTCAATGTAAGCGTCAACCCGCTTAATGAGATCACTCATGAAAGGCAGAGCCCCTTTAAGTACACCGATTGCAAGCGGAAACTTATTTTGGTATTCTTCAGTCAACACTGCACCAAGCTCCTGAATTTTTTCTTGAATTTCATCTTCTGTGATCAACACTTCTTTGATATCTTTCGCCAACATCGGAATTCCTCCTCTTTCAAACGAGTAGATTACAACTTTCTTACACTGAATATGTACTTATTTTCAGCTGTCTTCTTTTTCGAAAATGCCTCACCGTACCGCAATCCCGGTACCGCACAGACATCCCCTTGTGCTGTAATAATGACCGGCAAACAGTCACGTTCCTTCTGTCCTACTTTTTCATCAATGAACAACCTAGACAGACGCTTTGAATGTGCCATACCTGGTAATAAAATTCGATCACCATCCACTCTCTTCCTGATTGACAAAGGAAGGGCTGAGTCAGGTAAATCAAAATACATAACATTCTCTATATCTGTAAATAATCCTATACTCGGATCGTCCATTTCCGCCCAATAAAGCTGCATATCATTTCCCCAACGTGTCCAAACACCTTTCGGCAACACTATACATATCGACGTTTCTTGAAGCAACGTATCTCGAACGAACGTCAGCTTGCCATATTCGCGGATAAAACGATAACCGCGAGGGAGGTTAACAGACACATTCCCTCGTTGTGAAGAGAGATGGCGTAACAGCTGACTAATGAGTGTGGAATTGTACTCAACGGGTACATGCTCTCCATCATAAAGATAACTCAATAGTAGTGTAATCACCCTTCTTTGTAAAGCTGAGTGCATATCAAAAAAAGTATAGTTGTCAATGAAAGGAAGACCTTCCTTCGTGAATTTGACAATTCTTTCAAAATGACCCTTTGCTAACGTTCCAAGTAAATCCTCATCCTCCTGAAGCCAACCAGTCATTTTCACTACATTTATGGCGGTAGCAGGATTTTCAGTCAGGAGAAACGGGGCGACATGTCGGCGAAAACGGTTGCGCATATAAGCATCACTATCATTGCTCGGATCTTCACGAAATCGCAGGTCATTTTCCGTGACATACGATTGAAGTTCCGACTTCATAGTTGGCAAGAATGGTCGTATGACAAGGCCTCCATCTAATTTCCGTTGTACTGGTATGCCTGATGGCTGACTACCTTTCGTCATTTGCATCAGCACCGTTTCAAGCTGATCCTCGGCATGATGTGCTGTTGCCAGGATTCCATAGCCATTCTTTTTCATAACTTCTGAAAAAAAGGCGTATCTTCCCGCCCGACAAACAGCCTGGACATTGCCGCCGTCTTTCGCAAGGATAGCAGGCACAGGTACACTTCCACCATAGAATGGAATGTCCAATACTTTACATAGGTCTTCAACAAGCATGCCGTCTGCTGCTGATTCTTCCGCCCGCAGCATATGATCGACATGGACTGCAGCCACTTCCACTCCCATCTTCCCTCGATTGGAAGCCATAAAATGTAGAAGCGCCACCGAGTCGACACCGCCAGAGCAACCAACAAGAACGCGGTTTCCTGGCACAATCAGTAACCATTCTTTGATGAAGTGGAAGATTTTATTGCCGAATTTATCCACAGTCACACCTACTCCCTTCCCTCTCTACTATCCTATCATCTTTTCCCGGGAAATAATTTGTGAGTAAGGCGTAAAACTTGACCATTCCTGTAGAACATGATCAATTTTCATCACTAGCACAGTTCGATCATCTGCTACAACTCCAAACTTCCGCTCCATTTCATGCATGATACGATCCGCAATTTTGCCACAATCGAACTCCCCGTACTTTTCAAGTGTGCTATAAATGGATTTCTCTTGCTTTTCAAGTGAAATATCCCCATTAAATAATCCATCCGTTAACATGACAATTAGATCTCCCGCTTTCAATTCTTCATTCTTTGACTCCACAGAAAAGGAAGGAAGAAAGCCGACGGGTACAGATTTGCTGTCAAGTCTTAAAAAATCATCTCCACGTTTGATATACGTGCTCATCGATCCAGCTTTCCAGGACCAAAGCCGACCCGACTGCAAATCAACAAGAGCAAGATCAAGTGTTGCGTACATATCATCAAGCCCATTTAACGACATCATATAGTGAAGCGTATGCATCGCTGTTTCAGGATCCATTTTTCGATTCAAGCATTCCCTCATTAGACGAATCACCTTCTGACTTTCACGGTATGCATTTATATCCTGCCCCATCCCATCCGACAATAAAACTGCCGTAAGTCCTTCATGAATCGAGAAAACTTCATAAGCATCACCTGCATGAAATGATTCTCCTCCAGCCGTTGCGATAATACCATAATCTAGCGAAAAACGGACTGCTGAGCTGAACGTCAGTTGAATATGTGGGAAAGGTTCTTGTTGTACGGAAGACTTGGCGACCTGAAACGGTTCGTCGTACATCTCTTCAAGTATCGGCAAGATAAGACGTTCTGCCACAGTCGTATCTGTTTCAAAATCGGATCTTTTTTCTGGGATACAACAAACGATGCGTCGCGCTCCTCTTTCCCCTGACAAGATATCAATTTGAAAGTATTCGATGCCTTTCTCTTGAAGCCGTTTCGAAAGTTCTTCTTCAGCAGGCTTGTACACAGACAGATCTTCTTTTATTTCATTCATAATTTTGTCTAGATGTGTACTCATATCCCGTAACTGAAGTGCTAGCATTTTACGACCGTGTTGGAGTTGACCTGACAATAAACGGTTAGAAGCCTGCTCTTCCAGTTCTGTAATAAGCCCAGTGAAACGAATACACTTATATTTAATTTTTTCCTCAACTCGGTGACGTGTGGCTTTTTTCGTCAATGAATAGATCGATTTCCATTCATTGAGAAGTTGAGCCATACCTTCATCTGATCCCTCCCAACATTTTGAATAACGAAAACAGGATTGACATGTCGCCGGAATAATTTGCACCATCGGGACATCCGCATCCACTGGAGATGATAAGCGACCGCCGACAAGTGTCGACATAAACTCGGAAAATTGTTGAAAATCGGAAAGTTGTTCATCAAGCCGGTCCGCCAACCATTCGTGACGTTTTTCCGAAACCTCTTTATTTTTCGGATAAAAGACGAGTCGAATCGGTTCCACTTTTTTTTGAGGTATCAATAAAAATACTGTAGTCGCTACACCCAGCGTAACAAAATGCGAGCTATCTAATGGCAATGTCAGGTCATACATGAGAAAAAATACCGAAACAGAAACTCCCCCTACAGCAATACCAACTTTTCCGAACCGACGGAGCGATCCAGCAAAAAATCCCGTCATACCATAGACCGCCATCATTCCGGTGAATGACAATTCCGCTATTCCGACAATAGCAGCGACAATCATCGCAACTGTCGTTGAAAATGGGAGACCTCCAACCAGCGCAGCAAGAAGAATTGTTAGGTGAATAAGTGTTCCAGCAACTGACACGTGGCCAATCATGATCCCGCTCATCCCTGTTGTAGCCATTGCCCCTACAATGCAAGCAGCACCTAGCCGTTCAGGCGTCCATTGTCCAAAAAAAATACGATCCGCAGGCGGAAATGCGATAAAAAGGAAAAAGGTCATGAATAAAGCCAGAATCGCTTCAAAACCGATAAATAATTGAACTTCTACGGGCGGTTGACCGGCATGCATTACAAACTGCCACAAAACCTGAATCACAATGATACAACCTGCCACCGTAAGGGGAACCGCCTTTCGCGTCAATGGGTATCTAATAACTGCATTGAAGAGTCCAAGTTGCAATAGATGGATGACTGCTTGTCCAAATCCAAGGAATGCACCGCCAACCATCCCTCCAATGAATACCCAGATTAGATGTTTTCTGAAGCGCGCCCGCGCCAAGGCCCAAACCGGTAAGAAAAAAGGAACAGCGGCATCAAACAAGACAGCTTGCGACAAGAAAAATGTTCCCATTAGGAAAAGGGTCGCAATGATTATATCCATTTTTCTTTTTCCAATCATATCGAAAACCATTTGAACTGGCTGGCCAGTCGGACGTATCACATTGCCTATCAGTTTCATTTCCATTCCCCCTATGTTCACTATGCTTTGAGTATACATAGGTGAATGGCAAGAAATTGTCTGTTCATGGCAGAGACTAAACAAAATGTTTCGACGCTTTCCGGACTAATTTTCTTTTTTGAAACGACGTATTGACAGGATGATCGTTCGGATGTATTATAAGAAATGTTGTTCTCACAAAGCGGAAATAACCGCTTAAAAAGAGCTAGCACGGCGGCGTAGCTCAGCTGGCTAGAGCGTACGGTTCATACCCGTGAGGTCGGGGGTTCGATCCCCTCTGCCGCCATTAAAGAAAAGCGAAAAAGGCCGCTTAGGCCCGACAGGCATAAGACGACCCGGCAATGTGGCGCCCTTTGCCACATCGTCGGGTTGACTTATGTCCCGAGGGACTGGCCTTTGGAGCTAGACTACAAAGAAAAGCGGAGACGACCGTTTAGACTCGACAGGCATAAGATGGTTTGGCGAAGCGGCGCCCTTTGCCGCACAGTCAAAACAGCTTATGTCCCGAGAGTCTGGGAGTCAGAGCTAGACATTAAAGAAAAGCGAAAAAGGCCGCTTAGGCCCGACAGGCATAAGACGACCCGGCAATGTGGCGCCCTTTGCCACATCGTCGGGTTGACTTATGTCCCGAGGGACTGGCCTTTGGAGCTAGACAACAACGAAATGCGGAGACGACCGTTTAGACTCGACAGGCATAAGATGGTTTGGCGAAGCGGAGCCCTTTACCGCACAGTCAAAACAGCTTATGTCCCGAGAGTCTGGGAGTCGGAGCTAGACAACAAAGAAATGCGGAGACGACCGTTTAGACTCGACAGGCATAAGATGGTTTGGCGAAGCGGCGCCCTTTGCCGCACAGTCAAAACAGCTTATGTCCCGAGAGTCTGGGAGTCGGAGCTAGACAACAAAGAAATGCGGAGACGACCGTTTAGACTCGACAGGCATAA
>NZ_JADBEL010000022.1:18647-66497 GCF_014873855.1 Sporosarcina limicola
GACTCGACAGGCATAAGATGGTTTGGCGAAGCGGCGCCCTTTGCCGCACAGTCAAAACAGCTTATGTCCCGAGAGTCTGGGAGTCGGAGCTAGACATTAAAGAAAAGCGAAAAAGGCCGCTTAGGCATAAGTTCGCAACACATAACAAAACGGTTTCCACCTAGGAAACCGTTTTGTTATCCCAAAAAAGTAAAAAAGCGGCGGACAAGGGCTATCACCCACTGTCCGCCGCTCTTTTCTGTCTACCACACATTTTTTCCTGAATTGAAACAGCTAGCAAGTTATCCTCTTCTTGCGCCGCGGCCACCGCGTTTCGATTCCGTTGCTCTTTTCAAAGTCGTCAGACGCTCTTCGCTGTCTTTCATGAACTTCGCCATCTTCTGTTCAAAGTTCTCAGGACGATCACTCATAACGGGACGACCACCTTGGCGCGGACGTTGAGGGCGCTGAGGACGTTCCGGGCGTTGTTCAGACTCGGGTTTCGCCTTTCTGATGGACAACCCGATTTTACCGTCTGTTCCGACATTCATCACTTTTACTTCAACCATATCGCTGACTTTTAAATGATCATTGATGTCTTTTACATAATTGTCCGCCACTTCACTGATATGGACAAGACCTGTCGAACCATTCGGTAACTCAACGAATGCTCCGAAGTTTGTGATTCCTGTTACTTTTCCCTCTAACTTGCTGCCTACTTCAATTGACATAAAAAAAATGCTCCTCCTTAAAATTTAAGCGGGCCCCACGCTGGAGACCTTCTAACCGTTATTCACGAGTCCTGCAAAATACAAGATTCTTACTTCCATTATAGCCAACAAAAAAAGAGTGTCAATAAGACTACTCTTTTCCGGCGTCTTTTTTATCCGTTTTCTTCTTATTTTCCGGAATCGAAAAAATAATTTCATTTTTTTCGGACAAAAAGTATTCTTTCCGCGCAAGTTTAGCAATATAGTCATCATCATTCAATTTCACAAGTTGCCTTTGTAGCATTTCATGGTCTTCCTGTACCCCTTCAAGTTGAGCGAGTAATTCAACTTTCCGCTGTTCTTTCGCAACCAATACTTGCTTCTGCTTAATGAACATTTGTGTTAGACCGCCAAGGATAATAGCCGCAGTAATTGCGAAAACAGTCAGTCTGCGATACAAACGGATTTTTCGCGTATTCTTACGACTTTCTTTTTTTTGCAAGGAACGGACATAATCAGTTTGAATCGATGCGACCGATGAGGACGATTTTCTCTGCTGCTTTTGTTCCATACCTTGCACCTCCTTCTCAACTCACAACACAATTTGTTAATCCATAAAATTATACCTCATATCTCTCTTTTTATAAAGAGATTTCTGGAAAGTATACGGAACAGTTTAACAAACGGTGTAAGAAGGAGTACAACAATCCTAACGGCTATGCGGATGAGCTGGCGGATGATGGAAATGATTACATGTATAATGAACCAAATTGGTTTAACAATCATTATCAATAGTATCCGCCCGAAAAAACGAAATGGCTTATAAAAACAACTTACGTAAAGTAACATTCCGCTAATCTGGGCAAACGGATCATACATGCGCCATGCCCCGTCCCGAACAAGAAAAAGGATATAAAACGTCCCGCATCCGATAAGGACCCAACCAAATACCTCAAACCAGATTGTATATTTTCTTATAAACGACTTTTTCCCAGCATGTGCTGTCCCTGTACCAACCAAATCCATAAATGCGCCAGCCATAATGCCCGTCCCAATCATCGCAAGCAGACTAAGAAACTGGACTGAGAGGCTCATCCAAACAATTTATGGAGGAAATTTTTCGAACCTGATTCTTCTTCGTCATATTGGATGGTACTAACCGTCCCTTCCAATGTAAGAAGTCCTTTATCGACATCGAGATGGACGATGCGCAGTTCTTCCCCGCGTATTTGCAGCAATCCTTGTGATGTCCGAACAAGAAATTCTTCCTGATCAAAACGGTCAATTGATTTTACCGATGTGAGGTCCATCCTTTTCCTATTGCGCATTGTGACCACATGATCCCCTGATGGGATTGCGTACGTAGGACTGTCCGTCTGAAATTGCATATATATCCCCCTTTGCTTGTACGTTCACAGCCATCTTATGCAGAGAAATAAAAAAACATGACAGGAAAATTTCCTGTCATGTCGGTCAATCTTCATCATCCATAAATTCCGGTTCAACCTTTTCAAGTTTCTCCTCATTCATAATCGTGTACATCGAAGCAGCTTCTTCTTTCTTTGTCGACTCTTTCAATGCTTCAATTTTCACCGTTACAATTTTTTGGCCAAAACGGATTGCAAGTTCATCATTTCCTTTGACAACAGAGGACGCTTTTGCCACTTTTCCATTGATTGTAATACGCCCTTGGTCTGCTACTTGCTTCGCAAGTGTTCGACGTTTAATAAGTCGGGACACTTTTAAAAATTTATCGAGTCTCATAATTCTTTTCCCTTCCCTTCGCTTGTTGCCAAAATGATTCGAGTTCATCGAGTGTATACTCGTTAAAATCCCCTTGGCCTTCCTTCACACTTTTTTCAACGAATGAAAACCGTGTTTTGAACTTGTGATTCGCATGGATCATCGCTTCCTCAGGGGACAATTTTAAAAAGCGCGAGAGATTGACGATTGTAAACAAAACATCTCCAAGTTCATCTGTTTGGCTTTGTCTTGTCCCATTCTCCACTTCGTCACGGAATTCTTGCCATTCCTCTTTGAATTTCTCAAAAGCTCCATCAATAGTTGGCCAATCAAATCCGACTTTCGCTGCTTCTTTTTGATAATTAAAAGAGGTCAGAAGTGAGGAAGTATGGCGTTCTTGACCTTCCAACAGCGATTCGACTTGCGGTTTCTCACTTTTCTTGATTTCCTGCCAATTTCGAAGGACTTCTTCGGAATCTTCTACGTCTGTATCGCCAAACACATGTGGATGACGGCGAATCATTTTCGCACTTACCGCTTGAAGAATATCCTCCATCCCGAAATACCCGTCATCTTCACCAATCTGGGCATGAAGGAACACTTGCAGCAAGACATCGCCGAGCTCTTCGATGATTCCTTCGTCGTCCCCTTGTTCAATCGCCTCAAGTAGTTCATGCGCTTCCTCTATTAAATAGCGTTTTAGCGATTCATGCGTCTGTTCCTGGTCCCATGGACAACCGTCTGGAGCGCGCAGGGTCGCAATAATTTCCCGGAATGTCGCCCAGTCTTTCAACCGATTTTCTCGCTCCATAACGGGCGGTACATACACCGTCGTCAAATTGTCGATTTCCGTCACCCGATCCAGTTCGAACAATGGAACAGTCCGTAGCTTTTCACCCGTAGAGCCAGCCGCCGTCACAATCGTCACTGGATGGTCATACGTATATTTGTCCATAAGCGTCAGCTTCACTTCCGAAGCCACGAATGCGTCGTACACCTGTCCAATCAAGACATGTTGTGTCATATTAACAGCATCCCGCTTCAACTCCGTGCCGTCAAGTAGCTGAAATCCTTCAATCGGATCCATCCGTAGCGCCGCGAAAATCGGGTCAAGGAAGCTATTACCGCCCGCAATTTCCAGCGCAACGATACCCGCTCGTTCTTTCTCAACAAGAAGCTGCACAGTCCGCTCCGCAACCAAAGGATGTCCTGGTACAACGTACGTTACCGGTTTCTCTTGGCACATAACGAGTAGTTCCTCTACGATTTGTTCATAAACACTTTCGAACGCATCATTGTTTTCATAGATTTCATCGAAACTCGTGATTTCGATTCCTTCCGCCCTTAATTCCGCGACGGCGGGGTGCTGATCTGTCCGTGCAACGATATGGCTCGCCGCTTTCAACTTCCGGTATGTGCCAAGCGATAATTGGTCCAAGTCTCCTGCACCGAGACCGATTATTGTTATCGAATTCATATCATTCACCTTCTATTCGTCAGTCGTAATTGCAATGTCGCCAATCGTTTACCGAACGGTAGTAAATACCATTCCTTCTCTACCATTATACGTGATTTCATGATGACAAGGAGGAAAACTGCTCCACCCATCACAACAGACGTGAGCGCAATCAGCGTCGCCGCTATACGAGACGACATATTATCGAACAAAATCTGTTCCGCCACCCACATCCACGGAACAACAATTGTAAACATTAGCACAGTCGCCGCCATCACCCAGCCGTAAAAACGGATGGGCGCCAACCAAATTGGCCATACCTTCTTGAAATAAAAAATGAGTCCAACTGTGATTACCACAAAACCGATATTCCCTGCAATCGCTGCGCCCGTCACGTCCCATAGAGGCACAAGGACAAGATTTGCAACAATTTTCACCACCAATCCTCCGATTAGTAGCAACGTCGGGATTTTTACTTTCCCCGCGCCTTGAAGAATGGCTGTTAGCGGTAAAATCAAGGACAGCCAAAAAATTTGGAACGAGAATATAATGAGTGCTACGGAACCATCGCTTGTCTGGAACAGCATTTCATTGACATAAGGTAAAACGAGAGCAAGCCCCGCAGCAGCACCCCAACCGAATAGGAAAGCAGTCCGGAATGTCAATCGGATGAACGGTAGTACCCCACGGCCTTCCTTTTTCGCTGCATGATGAGCAATGAGCGGAACGATGGCAAGCGCCAGTGTCGAAGCGATTAGGATACCCATCTGCACAAGTGGCTGTCCACGATCATAGACACCTTTCATCTCCATAGCAGCATCTCCTACGAAACCGTTAGTTAGAAGTATTTTGTACACTGTGAACGAATCGGTCAACTGGAATAGCAATAGAATAAGCGAACTTGCGCTGACACTCAAACTAACAATCGTCAATTCCTTCACAACTTGCCACGTATCGACTTTTTCCAATGGGCCTTTGAAGGAATTTCGGAAATAAAGCGCAAGAATGACAACGCCGGCAGCTTCCCCGACAACCGCACCCCACATCGCCACTTCACCTGCTGTATAGAGCGAAGCGCCTGCCCTCATCGCAACCCACGTCCCGATAAGAATCACTGTCACACGGAATGCCTGCTCACCAACACCAGAAACCGCAACCGGTACCATCCGCCCCTCCGATTGGAATGAACCCTTCAACACTGCAAGCGTAGGCATCAGCAAAACAATGTACGCACCCGCTCGCAGCAGCGCAACAAGCTCTGGATCACCCATCGAACGTGCGAAAAACGGGGCAAATGTCAGTAGGATGATGAAAAACGATACAGACAAACCTACTAAATAAATAAATGCGACTCGCATCATCGCTTTCGCCTCACCACGGCTCGTACTTCCTGCAAGTAATTTCGACACAGCCACCGCAAATCCATAAGACGTCCAGACAATGAAAATACCAATGAACGGATACACTTGTTGGTAAATGTAAAACCCTTTATCACCTACAAGATTTTGAAACGGAATGCGATAAACCGCACCCAGTAGTTTAACAATGATTGCCGAAACCGTCAGGATTGATGCGCCTTTCATGAACGTTTTCATATTCCAATCCACTGAAGACATACCCGCGCCTCTTTCGTTTTTGGATGAAACTAGTATAGCATTAATAGGTTGTTCATTTTATTCCCCTTACAAAACACTGTTCACATATTTGCCTGAAAAGTATATTTTCATGTATAATAATCATATATAAGTAAACATTTCTCACTACAACCCCTACCATCAGGGTAATGGTTGTCAAAACGTTATTTCTGTTTCTGCGAACCACCCTTTTGCTTCTGACGGCGCGGGGTGGTTTTCTTGTTTTCTAGAACATTATAAAAGAGGTGCATATAAATGCCAAAACATATTTTACTAGTTGAAGACGATGAATCGATTCGTGATATGGTGGAGAACTATTTAACAAGTGAAGGCTTCACCATTACAACAGCCGCGGATGGCGAAGAGGCCGTGCAAAAGGGTTTGAATTCCTCATTTGATTTAATGATTCTAGATATTATGATGCCGAAGCTTGATGGTTTAGAAGTATTAAAGATTATTCGCGGGAAAAGTGCACTCCCGATTTTAATAATGTCAGCGAAAGATAGTGATGTTGATAAAGCACTGGGACTTGGATTAGGTGCAGATGATTATATTTCAAAACCATTTTCAATGCTGGAGCTTTCGGCACGGGTGAAGGCTGCGATTAGGCGAGCGACCAACTATTCTAATCCTGTAGGGGCAAAGCAAAATGTATTAATCATTGGTGATTTAACGATCGACATTCTTAACTTTTCTGTTCTGAAAAAACAGCAACAAGTTAAACTCACCTCGAAGGAATTCGGTATTTTAAAATTATTTGCGACAAACCGGACACGCGTATTTACAAAAGCGCAAATCTATCACGCCATTTGGAATGATGAGTACCATGGTGATGAAAATATTATCAACGTTCATATGAGAAGATTGCGTGAAAAAATAGAAGACGACCCTTCTAATCCCCAATACATTAAAACGCTGTGGGGAATCGGGTATAAGTTAGAAGGTTATTAATATGGTATTATTTCTTTCGATTATTATATTTTTGTTAATCACGATTATTTGTTTCCAATACAAAGAAAAAAAAGATCGAAATACTTCCCTCATTTATACACACAAGAAATTACAATCAATCATCACAGAGCATACGGGCGAAAAGATTTTAACGATGACGAACCATCATGAATTGAAGCAATTATTCAATGCGATTAATGAACTGCTTGATTATAATCAAAAAATTATTGCCACACATAAAAAAATGGAACATTCCATGAGGACAATGCTTGCGAATATATCACATGATTTAAAAACGCCATTAACTGTTGTCCTTGGGTATATCGAAATGCTCCAACTCGACAACGCAATAAGTGACGAAGAACGACAACAATTACTCTCCGGAGTCCATGCAAAAACACTGGAAGTACTTAAGATTATCCATATGTTTTTCGACTTAGCGAAAATAGAAGCAGGAGATACAGATTATCCAATTACGAAAATAAATGTGAATGAAATTTGCCGAAAAAACATTTTATCCTTCTATGATCTGGTGATGTCAATGGGGATTGACATTCAGATTGACATACCTGAAACAACTGTCTTTGCACTCGGTAATGAGGATGCACTTGATAGAATTATCAACAACTTACTGTCGAACGCAATTACCTATGGCGCAGACGGGAATATAATTGGACTAGCCATCAGAAACGATGATGTGAACATTTATATCGATATATGGGACCGCGGGAAAGGCATCGACGAATATCATGTAAATAATGTCTTTGAAAGAATGTATACCCTTGAAGATTCAAGGAATAAATCGTTTCAAGGCAGTGGACTTGGACTGACAATTACGAAGCGGCTTGTTGAACTATTGGGGGGCTCTATTCACCTATCGAGCATTCCCTATGAGAAGACCATCTTCACTGTTTCATTAAAAAGAATGACCTATTAGATAAGTTTGCTTGTAGAGATATCAATGCTCTACAGGCTTTTTTCATACTTAAGGAATTTGTAAGAATCAAGTAATAAAAAAGACAAGTTTACCTCTTATACTAAAGAGAGTCGCATAGCGAGGAGGAATTCACATGACATATCTTGTCCAAACAAATCAGCTTACAAAGGTATATGGAGGAAAAGAAGTTATTTCCGCCGTCAATATGCATGTTAAAAAAGGAGAAATTTATGGTTTTTTAGGACCCAATGGCGCAGGGAAAACAACGATTATGAAAATGATAACAAATCTAATAAAACCAACGAGTGGTGACATCGAAATTTTCGGCGAAAAGTTAACAGATAAATCGTATGACGTTTTAAAAAGAATGGGCACAATTATTGAGTATCCTATTTTTTATGATAAGTTAACTGCAAAAGAAACATTAGATCTCCATTGTGAATATATGGGTTATTACGATAAAAAGGAAATCGATCATGTACTTAATCTAGTAAAATTACTAAATACAGATGGGAAGCCTGTGAAAGATTTTTCGCTTGGGATGAAACAACGATTAGGAATCGCACGTGCAATTATTACAAAACCTGAATTACTTATTCTAGACGAGCCGATTAATGGCCTTGATCCAATGGGAATTAAGGAGCTTCGCGAATTATTTAAGGTGCTTTGTAAAGAATATGGAATTACGATTATCATTTCTAGCCATATTTTGGGGGAAATCGAACAAATGGCGGACACCATTGGGGTGATTAATAACGGAAGATTAATAAGTGAAGTATCGATGGAAAATATAAATCATAGCCAAGTAGATTATATTGAAGTTATTGTAGATGATGGGAAGAAAGCAGCCTTTATTTTAGGGGATCAATTACATATAGCCAATTTCAAACTAATCGATGACCACTGTATTCGTATATATGAATCATCCGTCTCACAAAAAATGATTTCAAAGGCATTGATTGAACAGGATATTGGTATTGAAGCCATCAGCAGGAAAACAAGTTCGTTAGAGGATTACTTCATGAAATTGATTAATGGAGGTGTGGTGAATGCTTAATTTAATGCGGTTAGAAATAATTAAATTTAAATTAGGATCGTATATAAAAGGTGCAGTCATAGCAAATTTTGTGATAGTAGGCCTCATATTATCAATTATGTTCATTTCCAAATTCGAAGGAAGTACTGATTTTAATAATTACCAGGAAGTATTAACTATCATTGACTCCTCTGTCAGAGGCACATTTATTATCTTTGCTGCTACATTAATTGCCAAACTAATTATTGGCGAGTTTAAAAGCAAGACAATTACCACGTTATTTATGTATCCAATTAGTAGAAAGAAGTTGATTGCTGCAAAGCTAGCAATTATTATCCTTTTTACTTTCTGTGCCATTGTCATCACAAATTTGTTCGTTACAGCTGTCTTTTGTTTCATTAGCGAAAGTTTTCAATTACTTCCAGATACATTAACGGCCTCCATGATTACACAACTTGTTCCTTCTGTTTTTATGAATGCAATTGCTGCATCAGGAATGTCCCTCGTTCCCCTATATTTCGGAATGAAAAAATACTCTGTACCAACGACGATTGTTTCTTCTATTTTAATCGTAATGGTTATTTCTTCGAATAACGGGGGTTTTTCATTAAATGATATTATTGTGATTCCAATAGCACTGGCGTTAATTGGGGTAGGTATTGCCTACTTAGCGATTCGAAATATTGAAAAGATAGATGTACACTAATTAAGGCGGCAAGGCGAGTGGCTGGTATCAGTCACTCACACAACTCGAGTATGCGCACGAAATAGAGTTTATGCAAGGACAGGGGGAATGCTGATTATATAGTGGTCTATGCAGTAAACCCCAAAAACGGATCTACCCAAAATGGTAGATCCGTTTTTTTCAGTTCAGCCTATATACTCTCCTGCTTCAATGCATCAATAATAGTCTCTTTTTTCACTTTCGAGCTAGAATAGAGCATCGCAGCACCAACAATAACAAATACTGCAGCAATCACATAACCAATAATCAGCCAAGGAAGTACAAACGCATAGTCAAAGCTATTCATCATTGATCTATGGATTAAATACATCACAATAATACTAATCGGAAGCCCATACAGCAATGACTTAATTCCGTAAAAGATACTTTCATAGTTTATCATTTTATTAAAACCTGTTGGCGTCATCCCGACAGATTTCAGCATCGCGAATTCTCGTTTCCTTAGCGAAATACTTGTTGAAATCGTATTGAAAATATTCGCAATTGATATCGCCGTGATCAACAGGATAAAACCATAAATGAATACGGACATTAGCACAATCATTTGTTCATCCCGTTTTCTAGTTTGATACACATTGTGAACATAAATCCCGACCTCTTTCAACTCTTCAATTTCTTGTTGTGTCTTTAATGGATTGGTACTTTTCAATAAGAGCTTTGATCTAACTCGTGCATTATCTTTTTTGCTAATCAGTTGTTCCATAACTTGTTCAGAGACAATGATATCTAACATGGCTAATTCCCCATCTAAACGAACACCCATCGGCAACTGATCTGTCAATGCAGCGATTTCCACTTTGTCTACATACGTTTCTTCTTCCGTTTCTCCATCTTCATAATGTAAATCAAGGCTATGGCCAACTTTTGTATGTATCGCTTTTGTTTCAACAAATTTACCTGTTTCCATATCCTGATAGGGAACCGTATCAATCACAATTGCGGATACTTTTTTCGGATTTGTTAATTGTTCAAAATTTGCACCCACCTCTTTTGCATAGGCTTTTAGGTTCTCCTCATTTAATGAATGGATGATAATATCATAAGGTAATTTTCCGTTCTTAAGCATATCCTTATCTACTTTTGCCCTATTTCGCAATTCATCGGCAATCGAAGCTTCGGAGATGAATGAGGACAGACCCATTTCTTTCACGACATTATATTCCGTTACCCCCTCAAGGGAACCAATCGATTTGATCAACTGTTCATCTTTCCTAGTGTCTTCACCTTGCAATAATACTTGAATATCATAGTTCACACCGTCCTGCGAAAGTCCGAGTGCCTTTTTTAGGTTATCAGTTACAAATACGACCGATAAAAACAACACAATGCTAATCACAAGTGAGAATACGGTTGCTTGGTATCTACGCCTGTTTCTTTTTAAATTTTTCAAGCCGATTTCCGCTTCAATTCCGAATAGCTTACGAACCATTTTTGATGTTTTTACCACTTTCCTTGTCAGCTTAACATCGGCTGTCTGTCGTATTGCATCAATTGCCGAGATTTTAGATGCTCTCTTTGCTGGAATATAAGTTGAAATGAAAATCGTTAACACTGAAACCGCGCAGGCAATCAAAATCGAGAACGGCGTCACAATAGCCGTTAACTTTTCAGCTATCCCTAAAGCATCTTGAATGATTGAGTTAATAAAATAAAAGGTAATCCCCATACCAGCAAGTCCACAAATGATTCCGATTGGTATGCTGATTAACCCAATAACAGCACCCTCAAAAAACACTGACTTTTTCTTCTGCCTATTTGTAGCTCCGACACTTGAAAGCATTCCTAAATGTCGAGAACGTTCTGAGACAGAAATCGCGAAAGCATTGTAAATTAGCGAAACTGAACCCATAATAATGATTGCCATAATGATTGCTACCTATGAAAAAAGCGTCGTACGTAAGTCATCACTACCAATCACTCCATAATAGCGTAGTAAATTATAATTATAGCTACATGATTCTATATTGTTCTTCTTTGCCAAATCTTCTGCGTGAGCAAGCAAAGAATTATTAACTTTTTTAAATACGACTGCCGCATGAACCGTATCTTCTACACCTATTAAACTTTCATCCACATATGAAAGTATTGTATACCCCGGTGCCCATGCTGGTTCCCACATAGGCCGTTTTATGGTGCCCACAATCGTGTAGTTTACAGTTTTTTCATTTTTTAAAACTTCGGTAATTTCCCCATTTTCCATTTGCAATGAAACACCCTGCTGAAATGGATCCTCCCCGTCAGTTGTGAAACGATCACCAACGCCAAGTGTTACTGTATCGCCTATTTCGTAAACAACTTTAGCATTCAACGCAATGTCCTCCGAAATAACTACTTCATTGGCTGCTTGTGGGAATCGCCCCTTACTGAGTACAATCGGAAAGTTTTCAAAACCTTGCGTATTATATTCTTTGATAAATAAATAGGGCTTGTTATCATTTTGACTACCTTCCAACTGTGCAAAGCCAAGATCCCTAGATATAATAAGTTCTTTTGTTGCTTCATCATTTTTAATCGCTTCAAGCTGCTCTTTATCTACATCCATATACAGAACATGCCATTCTCCATTGTCTGCGATTGACTGTCTTTGCATTAAATCCAAAAAGGAAACAGCTATCGTCGCAACAGCTGTCAACATGGCAACAGAAATAACGACGCCAATAATCGTTACGAGTGTTCTACGCTTATTCTGCCTTAAATGCCTAAGCGTAAGTTTATTGACGATGTTCATGGACGAATCACCTCATCCTTGGCAATCCTTCCATCCTTAATGGTAATAATTCTGTCAGCCTGAAGCGCAATCCGTTCATCATGAGTAATGATGATTAGTGTTTGATTATAGTTTTTATTAAACATTTTAAGCAAATCAATGATTTCCTTACTATTTTCACTATCTAAATTACCTGTTGGCTCGTCTGCCAGCATAAGAGCGGGATTACTAATGAGCGCTCTACCGATTGAGACTCTTTGCTGTTGCCCACCGGAAAGCTGATTAGGTAGATGATTTAAGCGGCTTTGTAGATTTAACGTTTTCACAATTTCACCAAGTTGCTTTTTGTCCACTTTATGTTCATCAAGTAATACTGGCAGCGTAATATTCTCTTCAACCGTTAGTACCGGAATGAGATTGTAAAACTGATAAATCAAGCCGATTTGTCTGCGTCTAAAAATTGCTAACTGGGTTTCATTCAGATTATAGATGTCCGTGTTGTCAACGAATACCTTCCCGCTTGTCGGTTTATCTACCCCACCAAGCATATGAAGAAGCGTTGATTTCCCTGAACCTGAGGGGCCAATAATCGCAACAAATTCCCCTTTTTTTATCGTCAGCGAAACATCGTCAAGCGCCTTTACTGCCGTTTCACCTTTTCCATATAGTTTAGACAGATGATCGATTTTTAAAATATCCACTGTAAAACCTCCATTAATTTTGGTAATGGATTCAGCATACCTGTTTGATATGACTTTCTAGTGACTGTAAAATGACAGTTTAGTCACTTAAGGTTAGATGGCTGGCTTGTAAAACTTTATCCGAAACTGCGTGCCTTCTCCTTCTTCACTCTTAACTTCGATATCTCCACTTTGGCTTGTGATAATACTATGGGCCAAAGCGAGTCCAATTCCAATGCTATCTTCGCTTGCATTCTTGCCTTTATAAAATCTTTTAAATAGATAAGGCATATCTTCTCTCGGGATTCCTTTTCCGTTATCTATAATGAGTACCTCAGTAAACAATGCGTTTTCTGAAAATGAAATCGTGATTACACCGCCCTCATGGGTATGCTCAACACAATTTTTTATAATATTAATCAATGCTTCTGCTGTCCAATTTAGATCACCAAAAAAAGAGACTTTTTCTTCACCTTTTACCGAAACCGTTTGCGCTTTGATGTCCATTGGAATATGGAAAGGTTCCAATGATTTTTGAATTAGCTTTCCTACTACTATGCAATCCTTTTTGAACGGAACGGTACCGGCATCTATTTTTGATAGCTTTAATAAAGAAGTTACGAGCCATTCTGTTCGCTCAAGTTGTACATGAATCGTATTTGTGAATTCCGTTCTTTTCAATGCGGGTAGTTCGGCATCACTTAGCAAATCTGCCATCATCATCATTGAGGTAAGTGGGGTTTTAAGCTGGTGGGATATATCCGAAATTGCATCTGTGAGTCGGATTTTATCTTCTTGCAAAAGCAGGCTCTGCTCTGATAGCATGATCGTCACTTTATAAATGTGGCTTTTCAAGATACTGAGCTCGCCTTCCTGATTATCTCGAACATCAAGCGAATACTCACCATTACTAATTTGACGCAAGTAGCCAGATAATTTTTCTATTTCCCGGTATCTCCAGTTCGTAAATAAAAAACTGGATGCGATTAGTAAAGCGGAAGTGATAAACGTGAACACTGCGGCAATGGTCGAAAAGAAAGCCACAACAACTGCACCCACTAAACTTAGTGTACACATCGTTACTATTAAAATCCTGATTTCTCGATTACGCAGCATGTCAATCACCCACCTTATAGCCTAATCCACGCACTGTTTTAATAATCGTCGGCTTTTGCGGATTATCCTCTACTTTTTCGCGAAGTCTTTTTATGTAAACAGTTAACGTATTATCATTCACGAAATCTCCTGCTACATCCCAAATCTGTTCTAACAGTTGATTTCTTGAAAGAACCTGTCCACTATGATTGGCAAAGATGAGCAATAAACGATACTCCAATGCAGTCAACGTAATTTCACCGCCATTTTTATAAACCTTTCCTTGGAGCGTATTAATTTGTACAGTGTCTATTTCAATCACTGCGCTGGTCTGTTTATCGTATCGACGTAAAACCGATTTGATCCTTGAAAGAAGTTCACGAATGCGAAATGGTTTTGTTATATAATCGTCTGCCCCCATGTCCAGCCCCATAACAACATTCACCTCATCATCAATTGCCGTTAAAAAAATGACCGGAATATCACTTTGCGCTTTAACAATCTTACATAATTCATATCCACTTCCATCCGGCAGTGATAAATCGAATAGGCATAAAGAGATTTGATCTAGTTCTTCAGCTAATACCTTTTTAGCAGAGGCAACATCATAGCAAAGAATCGTGGAATAATGATCTTGTTGCAACGAATATTCAAGTCCAGATGCGATTGTTTTATCATCTTCCACAAGTAGTAGTTTCATCTGATGATCATCCTAACTCTATTTTACTGTTTAGTACATCATATTTCATTCACACCATTTCTCCAACAATTTCAGTAAGGTATAAGCGTGAATTCAGCGCTACAAGCTCATTTGAGATAAAATATTTAAATCCCTTGTAATTCAGTATGTATTGTCAGGATTAAATCTGGTATACTTCATTTATCCAACTAAAAAAAATAGAAAGGATGAGTATTTTGCGCGTTGTGAATACGATCGCGGAACTAATCGGCAACACGCCGCTTGTAAAGTTAAATAGGCTCCCCGATCAAAATGGTGCGGAAGTGTATGTGAAACTAGAATATTTCAATCCAAGTCGCAGCGTTAAGGACCGTGCTGCATACAATATGATTATCGAAGCGGAAAAGGCAGGATTATTGACTGAAGGTGACACCATTATCGAACCGACGTCTGGAAATACAGGAATCGGGATTGCGATGAATGCCGCCGCCACAGGGTATAAAACAATTATTGTCATGCCTGACTCAGCCACAATCGAAAGGATAAACATTTTAAAAGCATACGGCGCTAAAGTCGTATTGACGCCAAGCGACGAAAAAATGCCGGGTGCAATTAAGAAAGCACAGGAAATCGCAGCCACGATTCCGAATAGCTTCATCCCGATGCAGTTTGAAAACAAAGCCAATCCCGACATACATCGGACAACAACCGCACCGGAAATCATCGATGCACTCGAATCAGTCGAAAAAAAACTGGCCGCATTCGTCGGAACTTCTGGTACTGGTGGGACGATTACAGGGACCGGAGAGGCATTGAAGGAATATGATTCGTCTATCACCGTTCACGTCGTCGAACCGGCTGGCTCCCCCGTCCTATCCGGCGGCCAACCAGGGAAACATAAACTTGTCGGAACGAGTCCCGGGTTCATCCCCCCGATTTTGAATACGTCCATCTATGATGAGATTTTCAGAATCGAAGACGATGAGGCCTATGATACTGTACGAAAGTTGGCTTCCCTCGAAGGAATCCTGCTCGGTCCTTCTGGCGGTGCATCCGTCTTCGCAGCATTACAAGTAGCAAAGCGCCTGACTCCCGATCAAACGGTTGTCTGCATCGCACCTGATAACGGAGAACGCTACTTATCCAGTGATTTATTTCAGTATTGACGGATTGATACAGAGGACTTTTTTGTTTCTCTGTACTTCTCAGCATTTAATTCCGACTAAACCAATTTGATAAATTAGAGGTGAAAAAATGTATCTTTCAATCGATGGTATCCAAAAAAGTTTTATTGGCGAAAACAAGCAACCAGTCACCGTATTGGACAATATCAACATCGAAATCGACAAAGGAAGTTTTGTTTCAATCGTAGGTCCGTCCGGTTGCGGCAAATCAACATTGCTCTATATCATCGCCGGATTGGAGAAAGCCGATCAGGGTAGCATCCGTATTTCAGGGAAAGTAGTCAAAAATCCTGGTCCTGACCGAGTAGTCGTTTTTCAGGAAGCTGGTCTGTTTCCATGGCTCACCGTACTCGAAAATGTGACATACGGGTTGCTTATAAAAAAAATTCCGAAAAAAAAGGCAGAAGCAAAGGCAATCGACATTTTAAAAATGGTTCACCTCAGCAACTATATCAATTCATACCCACACCAGCTTTCAGGAGGCATGAAGCAACGTGTCTCGATTGCGCGCGCCCTAGTCATGGAACCGGATATTCTACTCATGGATGAACCATTCTCCGCACTCGATGAGCAGACAAGAATGGTACTGCATAAAGAATTGATGGACATTTGGAAAAAAACGAAAGTAACCATCTTTTTCGTCACTCATAATATTCGGGAAGCAGTTCTTTTGTCGGAAACAGTAATCGTGTTCGCGACTCGTCCGGGGAAAATCAAGGAAGTCATCGTTGTACCCACAACGGGTGACGGAATTACGACGGATAGCGTGACGCTGCATACGGAACAACGAATTCTTGCCATTTTGGAAGAGGAAATCGAGAAAGTGTTGAAGGAGGAGATGGGTGATGACTACAGCTTTAAGACGAATCATCTTCATCGCAATGATAGCGGCGATTTGGGAAGTCACATCTAGATTTTCCGGCCTACCAGAATTCATGTTTCCTCGGTTAACGCAAGTGTTGGAAACCCTCTTCAATGGCATCGTCCATGGACAAATTACAGCCGCCATTGGAAAGAGCATGAGCAGACTGCTAATTGGATTTTCCATCGCCATCATTCTTGGGTTAATCATGGGTTACCTCATTTGGCGGTTCAAATTCGTGGAAGATACGCTCGGATTTTTGGTAACGGCTTTGCAGTCCATTCCAAGTATTGTCTGGTTTCCACTTGCTATCGTCTGGTTTGGATTGAATGATTTTTCAATCCTGTTCATCGTCACGATTGGCGCCACATGGACAATGACAATCAGTGCGACGAGCGGATTCAGAAATGTACCAACACTCTACCAGCGGGTTGCCAAAACATTCGGTTCAACTGGGCTACATTTTATCAGAACCGTTATTTTGCCCGCCTCTGTTCCCCAATTATTATCAGGGTTACGCATCGCATGGGCATTCTCCTGGAGAGCGTTGATGGCGGGTGAACTGCTCGGCTCGGGTGGCGGACTTGGGCAACTATTAGAAACCGGGAGATCGCTTGGCCAGATGGATTTGGTTGTTTCCGTTATGATTATCATCGCAGTAATAGGGACCATTATGGATAACGTTGTTTTTGTACGACTTGAACGGTCCGTCCAGAGAAAATGGGGACTCGTATGATTAGAGAAAAGGAGAGGGTTTCATTGAAAAAAGCAACGATAACAGCATTTATATTCATCTTACTAATTGGGGTGTTAAGCGCTTGCTCGGGTGGCAATAAATCCGATAGCAAAACAGTCAAAATCGGGTACTTTCCGAATTTGACCCACATCGCAACGATTGTAGCACTCGAAAACGGTTATTTCAAAGAAGAGTTCGGGGATGACGTGACAATTGAAACAAAAACGGTTAGCAATGGCGGCCTATTTATGGAAGCCATGACGACGAAATCGATTGATGTAGGAACGGTTGGCCCTGGCCCGCTGCTAAACTTTTATGTGAAAAACCCTACATTCCGTCTTATTTCTGGAGCAGTCAATGGAGGTGCGGTACTTGTCGCAAGTGAAGGGAGCGGCATTTCTGAGTTAGCTGATCTTGACGGTAAAAAGGTTGCAATTCCAGTTGTCGGAAGTACGCAAGACGTCATGCTTCGAAAAGCGTTGAAAGAAGTGAACCTTGAAACAACGACAAATGGGGGTACGGTTGAACTATTCGCAGCTGCACCAGCAGATACGGCTACCCTATTTGTTCAGAAATCGGTTGACGCGGCAGCAACACAGGAGCCGTGGGGCAATATTCTTGAAACACAGGCAAACGGTAAGCTAATCCTCGACTGGGATGAATTTGCATGGGGCAAAGAATCGACGAATACAGTCGTTGCCGCTAGTGATGATTTCTTGAAAAATAAGGAACTTTCCGCCTCTTATATTAAAGCACATAAAAGAGCAGTCGAATTCATCCAACAAAATCCAGAAAAAGCACAAGATCTCGTGATCAAACATCTCAAAGATCTAACTGGCAAGGAGATCAACAAAGAGGATACAGCCGCAGCTTTCAAAAGACTTGAGGTCACAACAGATGTCAACGAACAAGTCATCCAGGAAATGGCGGACATCAGCAAAGAGGCGGGCTATGTAACAAACAATGATATCAAAGGACTGATTGACCTTTCGTTGCTTAAGTAACAAGACCAATAATGGTGTAAATTCGATGGCGTAATTGGTCGCTTGAGTCGAAGATCAGTCGCTTCGATGGCGTAATTGGTCGCTTGAGTCGAAGTTCAGTCGCTTCGATGGCGCAATTGGTCGCTTGTTTCGAAGTTCAGTCGCTTCGACGGCGTAATTGGTCGCTTGTTTCGAAGTTCAGTCGCTTCGACGGCGTAATTGGTCGCTTGTTTCGAAGATCAGTCGCTTCGATAGCGTAATTGGTCGCTTGTTTCGAAGTTCAGTCGCTTCGATAGCGCAATTGGTCGCTTGTTTCGAAGATCAGTCGCTTCGATAGCGCAATTGGTCGCTTGATTCGTGGCCACCCCCAAAAATCATACTATCAAAACAGCCCACACCGACCGTCAAAATCCGGTCCATGTGGGCTGTTTCTTATTGCTCCATCTGTTTCGCTAAAAAATGTGCAGCTGTTTCTGCCGCCTTTTGTTCGGTTTCACCGATGAAATGTACTTTCGACAATAAGTAGACTGCACCTATTGTGTCACCACCTGCGACAATCGGGGCGATGCAGTACGATTTAACCTGTTCCACTTGTCCCGGTACCCATTCGATTGTTTTTTCAAGTTTTTCTGTGATGATTTTACGTCCTGTCATAATCTCATCAATATCCGGGGACAACTGGCGATTCAAATAGTCCTTTTTCGATACACCAGATACCGCAATCATTTCATCTCGGTCACTAATCATTGCTGGTGTGCCAAGTGTTTCGTAGAGCGTTTCTGCGTACTCTGTCGCAAATTGCCCAAGTTCCGATATCGGTGAATATTTCTTCAAAATGACCTCGCCATCTCGAGCGGTAAAAATTTCAAGCGGATCCCCTTCTCGTATTCGAAGTGTCCTCCTTATCTCCTTTGGGATGACTATCCTACCTAGATCGTCAATTCTGCGGACGATTCCCGTTGCTTTCATACATGATGCCTCACTTTCTACAAAATTGAACATTGACTTCATTGCTGTCCTAGTATGCATCATGTATGGGCAAAATATGCAACATGTCCTTTAGACGGAATTATCAACAACCGTTTCCTTTACAGATGCTTGTAAAAGTTGCATTAATTCTTCAAGTACATCGAACGCTGTCTTCTTTCCAGTATGACGTTCATCTACATTCAGGATTAGTTGGCCACCTTCCATAGTAAACCCAACCGCACGTCCTAATTTCATTGAATCAGACACAAGTTTTGCACCGTCCGTTCTAGCCGTTCCCTCTGGCGATAGGCAGACCTCTATGAGCGGGCCCTGTTTTTTAATAGATTCGGCACCTGCAAGACGTCCCCATGCTTTCACCCGCGCAATACGTAGTAATAGGTCTGCTTCGAGCGGCATATCTCCGAAGCGGTCTGTCATTTCATCAATAAGCTCGGAATAATCCGTCTCACTTTCAATTGCCTTCACCCGTTTATACATTTGAATCTTTTGGAATCCGTCACGAATATACGTATCCGGTAAATAGGCAGTGAGTGGCAGTGAAATTTCCAGATCCGGAATGTCAGCTTTTACGATTCCTGTTTGTTTCTCTTCGATTGCTTCTTGTAACATTTGCGAATAGAGATCAAAACCAACTGAGTCGATAAATCCGTGTTGCTGTGAACCGAGAAGATTGCCCGCTCCACGGATTGACAAGTCACGCATGGCGATTTTGAAACCAGATCCGAGTTCTGTAAATTCTTTTATCGCTTGCAGGCGACTTTCTGCCACTTCTGTGAGTACCTTATCACGTTGATAAAGAAAATAAGCATATGCAACACGATTTGATCGTCCGACGCGACCTCGTAACTGGTAAAGCTGGGATAAGCCCATCCGATCTGCGTCATGAACGATTAGTGTATTCACATTTGGAATATCGATTCCCGTTTCGATGATAGTCGTTGTGACCAGCACATCAAATTCACCTTCAATGAAACTTAAAATGACCGATTCAAGTGCAGACTCTCCCATTTGCCCATGTGCGAATCCGACACGTGCATCTGGAACGAGCTGCCTGATTTCATCAACCCTCCGCATCATGTCTTCCACACGGTTATACAAGTAGAACACTTGCCCACCTCGGCCCATCTCCCGTTCAATGGCCTCACGAACAAGTCCGAGGTTATGTTCCATAACATAGGTCTGGACCGGAAAACGATTTGCCGGAGGCGTTTCGATAACAGACAAGTCTCGGACACCAAGCATCGACATATGAAGTGTGCGCGGAATCGGCGTCGCCGTCAGTGTTAGCACGTCGACATTCGTCTTCAATTGTTTAAGCTTTTCTTTATGCGACACACCAAACCGTTGCTCTTCATCAACAATAAGTAGACCTAGATCGTGATAGACGACATCTTTTGAAAGAAGACGGTGTGTACCAATAACAATATCGACTGTTCCGGCTTTCATTCCTTTTAATGACTCTGCCTGTTCTTTTTTTGTGCGGAAACGGTTCAACAGCGCAACCTCAACTGGGAAACCGGCGAAACGTTCTTTCATCGTCTCATAATGCTGCTGTGCGAGAATCGTCGTCGGCACAAGGAAAGCCGCTTGTTTGCCATCTGCTACAGCTTTAAATGCCGCACGAATTGCCACTTCCGTCTTGCCATAGCCAACATCCCCACAAAGAAGCCGATCCATTGGACGCTCTTTTTCCATGTCCTGCTTCACTTCTATAATAGACCTAAGTTGATCTTCTGTTTCGTCATAAGGAAAGGCACTTTCAAATGCACTTTGCAAATCATCGTCTTCCGCAAAGGCATGCCCTTTTTCCGCCTCACGTTTGGCATACAACTTGATAAGATCTTCCGCTATATCTTTAACTGCGGCTGTTACTTTACTTTTCGTCTTCTTCCAGTCTGCGCTACCGAGCTTGTGTAATTTCGGCTCTCTTTCACCAGATGCGACATATTTCTGAATCAGGTCAATCTTATCAGTAGTGACGTACAGTCTATCCTCCCCGCGAAACTCAATATGGAGGTGGTCTTTATCTATACCGCCTGAATTTAGATTTGTAATGCCAATGAATTTACCGATTCCATGATGGACATGAACGATATAATCCCCCGGTTTTATTTCCGAGTAGCTTTTGATGCGTTCTGCGTTCGTCATCTTCTGTGGACGCGTTTTCCGTTTCGGTTTGCCTTTAAACAATTCGGAATCGGTTACGACTGCAACACGCTGAAATGGCAGTTCAAACCCCGCGGACAGATCGCCGTCGATAATTGAAACTCCCCCTGCTTGTGACGACTTACCGGTCAAGGTAGAGGTCATATCATAGTCTTGAAGAATCGCTTGCACTTTTTTCATACGTTCCTTACCATCCGCGATGATGAAAACGTTAAAACGACCTTGCTGCCATCGTCCCATTTCGTTTTTCAATAAATTCATTTGTCCGTGGAACTGTTGCATCGGCTTACATGAAAAAATTATCGTCTTTCTCATGACAATACCGGGAACTGAACGAGTGAATAGAGATAAATAAATTTTTCGTTGTTTCAACAAGCCATGCATTTCATCGAAAGAATAGGACATTTTTGCATCATGAACGATTTTCCCTTCTTCAAGGAGGGCAATCATCCATTCCTCTTCCTCCATGTCAAGTGTTGCTACCACTTCAAGAACCCGGCCGATTTCATCGAATAATACAATGCCATCACTTAGAAAATAGCTTCCGAGAGATGTCGTTGCATTCTCTGCAAAGGAAGCGTACTTCAACATATTTTTAGGGATTTCTCCATCTTTTAATAAGCGAATATCGCCGGTCATATTCATTGTGAGTTTTTCTTTCGCCTCTGCATCTTTCAGTTTCTTCAAACTAGTGCCGAGCGCGCCTTCCAAGTTGCCTGCCACAGTTAACAAATCTTCGGCCTTCCAGACAAATTCAGCTGCTGGGAGGATTGTTACTTCTTCCAACTTACCGGTTGAGCGTTGATCTTCTGCGGAGAACGTACGGATCGAGTCGACGTCTGTATCGAATAGTTCAATCCTGACAGGATCTTCCATGTTCAGTGGATATAAGTCCAAAATACCGCCTCGGAGCGCAAATTCACCTGGTGCAGTGACCATCGGCTGTCTCGTATAACCCATTGAAACAAGCTTGCCGAGCCAGTCCGTAATATCAATCACACCACCGATTTTAGCGAATAAGACACTAGCCAACCAGCGGTCTTTCGTTGGTAATAATTTTTTCATCCCCGCAATCGGCGTAATATAGATCCCTTTCCCAATACGAGCCATATGATCAAGTGTATCGATTCGCTGCGCACGAAGTTCATAACTCGAAATGGAGAAGTCAGCCGCAATAAGTTCTTCTGCAGGATAAAGATGTACGAGTGAGTCACCAAGCATTTTGACAAGATCTTCGTATGTACGCTGTGCTTGCAATAGATTGGGAGAAACAATCAGAATGGGCTGTTCAATCGATCGGTGAAGTGCTTTGAAAAATACCGCCTTTGCCCCCCCAGACAGCCCTGCGATAAACTGACGGTCCTTCCCTTCCTCCAACTCTTCTACTAGGTTGCCAATCTCATTCTCTTTTAAAAATAAATCGATTAATGCTTCCAATGGTACGCATCCTCTCATTTCTTATATGGAAAAACAGAAAAAGCTTTGGACGCCTATGATACGCGCCAAAGCATACATTTTATTGTAGCCATTTGTTAAGTGTATAGTAATCCGGAAAGCTTCGTAACGATTGTTCACACTGCTCGCATATGCATCGTACCATTAATGCCCCGTCCCTGTCGTATGTTAAAAATCGTTCCTCTTTCCCTTCGTCCATCTTTTGTAGTTGAAGGACGGTTTCCTTCGCTGACTCAAATGGAAGTGTGCCAATTTCAGTTTCACAATGCCGGCATGTATAACGAATCGCCATCTGATTACTCGCCCCTTTTAATCCAAGTATAGGCGAGAGATGGATTCGTTATTCCTTACACACCGTTAAAGTTATTCATAACATCAAGAAAAGGTTTACCCAGCCATGTTTCACAAGCTGAAGCACTTTTTTTCACCACTTCGTTGATCACTGGCACTTCGTCTTTACTAAAGGACGATAGAACATAATCGGGTACTTTCATGCCACCTGTTGGACGGCCAACACCAATTCGGATTCTATTAAAATTATCCGTTTCGAGATGCGCAATTAGCGACTTCATGCCATTATGTCCACCCGCGCTACCTTTTTGACGTAGACGGATTGATCCAGGCGCAAGATCAAGGTCATCATAAATAACAACGATATCTCCTACATCCACCCCGTAATAATCCATCAGTGGACGAATACATTCTCCTGATAGGTTCATATAGGTGAGGGGCTTAACAAGCATGACTTTCCCTTCAGGACGATGAACGACCGTATACATGCCATTAAATTTCGATTGCATGGCAGGTGCAGAAAGACGGTTGCAAAGTTCATCAATAACGTGAAAACCTACATTGTGACGTGTCTTTTCATATTGTTTACCCGGATTTCCGAGTCCAATTATCATTTTCATCGATTTTTATCTTCCTTTTTTTATGAGTTCAAAAAGGAGGACAAAAAGAGCCGTGAAGTACAGCCACCAAGTATCAGAGCGTATGCTCTTTAATACGTGAAGAGCGGAGGAGCAAGCTGACAACGTAATTCGCGAGCTATTTTTCTCGGACTTTTTGAACTGCCTCTTTCAAGATAGGTTGTTAAATAGAAAATAAGCGCACGGAAACCCGTACGCCGCTATACCTATTACTTTTCTTCTTGCTTCTCGCCAATCACTGCCGGCTCTGCATCTGATCCAATTGCATCGCTTTCAAGTGCATCGAGATCTTCTTCAGTACGTGGTGCGGAGATTAAAACAAGTCCATGATCATCCTCGTTTAAAATCTCATACTTAGATTTACCACGGATATCAGCAACTGTAATCGTTTCACCGATTTGTAATCCCGAGATATCGATATCGAATGTCTCAGGAATATCCGAAGGTTTCACTTTGATAGTTACTTCACGGTTTGGCTGCTGAAGAACGCCGCCCTCTTTTTCACCGATAGAAGTACCCATAAGATTTACCATTACATCCACTTCAAGCTCTTCCGTCATATCGATAGCATGGAAGTCTGCATGATGGATTGTCCCTTTTAGTACGTCGGACTGATAATCACCGAGGACAACGTTAATATCCTTACCCTCGACATGTAACCTCATAACCCCGTTACGTCCTGTTTCACGCAATGTATTTAACAAATCACGTTCTTTTACCGAAATTGACTTCGATTCTGTTTTGTAGCCATAGACTACAGCAGGAACGATGCCGTCTTTCCTTAGTTTTGTTAATGTTGATTGTTTCGCTGATTTTCTCACTTCAGACTGAATTGTTGTACTCATTTTGTTTAGTCACCTTTCTTTTGAAAAAGTTATTCTAACTCATAAATACCCAATGGCAGACGACATGAAACATTGCTATCAATCAAACTAAATCCTATCAATCAAACAGCGTGCTGACGGATTTCTCCTCAAATACGCGGACAATCGCATCGCCAAGAAGTTTAGCGATTGATAATTGGACAATCTTCGGAGACTGTTTCGTTTCCGAAAATTCGATTGAGTTTGTAATGACCAATTCTTTGATTTTCGAGTTATTAATCCGCTCGATAGCCGGACCAGACAACACGGGGTGTGTACAACAAGCATACACTTCTTTTGCGCCACTGGCGATTAAGGCGTTTGCTGCGATTGTAATCGTACCTGCTGTGTCGATAATATCATCAATTAGAATCGCTGTTTTTCCATCGACGTTCCCGACAATATTCATCACTTCTGCAACGTTTGGACGCGGTCGACGCTTATCGATGATGGCAATAGGTGCCTTCATGCGGTCGGCCATCTTACGAGCACGTGTTACACCGCCATGATCAGGAGATACGATAACGAGTTCATCACTGTCAAGGCCTTTTCCTTTGAAATATTCCGTAAGAATCGGTTCTGCGACAAGATGATCGATTGGAATATCAAAAAAACCTTGAATTTGTGGCGCATGTAAATCGATTGCGATTACGCGATGTGTTCCAGCTGTCTCAAGTAGATTCGCAACAAGTTTAGCTGTAATTGGTTCACGTGAACGTGCTTTTCTGTCTTGGCGCGCATAACCGTAATAAGGCATAACGACATTGATTGTACGTGCAGATGCACGCTTCAATGCATCAATCATAATAAGAAGTTCCATCAAATTATCGTTGACAGGGTTCGATGTCGACTGGATAACAAACACATCGCAACCGCGGATACTTTCTTCGATATTGATTTGGACTTCTCCATCACTGAATCGTTTGACGGAGCATTTGCCAAGTGGGCGTCCGATTTCTTCCGCCACTTCCTTTGCAAGTAGTTCGTTGGAATTCAAAGAGAATATCTTCAGTTTATCGTTTGGATAATGATTAGCCATCATGGTCCCCCTGTTTAGTTGAGATTTAATTTTTGTACATAATCTTCTTTATTCTCTTGGCGTGCGCGCGCAATTGCAAGTGAACTTTCTGGGACATTTTTCGTAATGGTCGATCCGGCCGCTACATATGCACCTTTTCCAACATGAACCGGTGCTACCAGATTTGAATTGCAGCCGATAAAAACATTATCTTCAATTGTCGTCTGATATTTATTCTTACCGTCAAAATTTACTGTAATCGCGCCACAACCCACATTGACGTTTGCACCAATGTCCGCATCTCCAATATAGCTCAAATGCGAGACTTTACTTCCTTCGCCTAGTAATGACTTTTTCACTTCAACAAAATTCCCTATTTTCACATGGTCTCCAAGATTGGAATCTGGACGGATGTGAGCGAACGGCCCTACTGTCGTAGCTGACCCGATTCTACTGGTCAATACAACTGACGAATGGATTGTCGTACCATCGCCTATCATACTATTTACAATCTGGCTATTAGGACCAATTGTACATTTGTCACCAATCACTGTGTCCCCTTCAATCATCGTGCCTGGTTGAAGAACTGTATCACGACCAATTTCGGCAGTTGCACTGATATACGTATTCTCAGGATTAATGATTGTCACGCCATTCCGCATATGTTTTTCAGCAATACGACGACGCATAACGCGCTCCACTTCACTCAAGACAACGCGATCATTAACACCCATCGTTTCACTGAGGTCGTCCGTCACATACGCTGTAACGAGCGCACCTTTTGCTTGTAGAATGCCCACGACATCTGGAAGATAATACTCACCTTGTGCATTGTCGTTTCCCACTTTTTTTAACGTTTCAAAAAGAGTTCGGTTATCAAAACAATACGTTCCTGTATTAATTTCAGTTACCTTCTGCTCTTCTGTAGTTGCATCTTTCTGCTCTACGTTCCGCAGCACTTGATTGTTTTCCCCACGGATAATGCGTCCATATCCTGTTGGGTCATCTGCAATGGCTGTCAAAATCGTCGCTTTAGCGCCTGTTCCATTATGATGTGCAATCAGCGCTGCCATCGTCTCTGAGCGTATGAGCGGCGTATCTCCGCATACAACAATTGTCGTGCCACCAAGATCACCAATCAAACTCTCAGCCTGTTGGACAGCATGCGCTGTACCTAATTGCTGTTGCTGGAGCACATATTCACTCTTGCCTCCAAGCGTCTCTTCGACCGTTTCTGCACCGTGACCGACAATCGTGACTATTCGATTAGCGCCAAGACCGCGTATATGGTTAATTACGTGTTCAACCATCGGTATTCCGCAGACGGGATGGAGCACTTTATATAAATCGGACTTCATCCGTGTACCTTGTCCTGCAGCGAGGACAACAGCATATGTATTCGTCATTTTCTGGCCCCCATCAATGAGAGTTGAAACTAAATCCCTCTATAATGTTTTCAATATTGACTATAGCGGAAAACCATCTATTTTTCAACCTCTCCCTCTTGACAAGTAGATTACAATCTTTTAGTATTATACTTTTTCTTTTCTAGATAAAAGAAAGACTGCCTACTATGAAACAGGCAGCTTAGATTATTTTACGAGAAAACATATTTCTCATGCACCTGCTTCTTCAAATACCTCTTTCTCTGCCGCTAGAAAGTATGACGCTAGAACTGCATCCTGGATTTTCAGACGAGCACTTGTATTAATCGGGTGTGCAACATCCCGAAATTCCCCGTCAGGCGTCCGTTTGCTTGGCATCGCTACGAATAATCCCTCGTTCCCATCAATGACACGGATATCATGAACAACAAATTCATCGTCAATCGTAATCGAAGCGATTGCCCTCATTCTTCCATCCGTCTCCACCTTTCTTAATCTTACATCTGTCACTTCCATATATCACCACTCCTTTTGTCTTTACAACGCATGACGTTTATATTCCACAAAAGAAAGGATTCCCCTTTTTTTAAACTAAATTATTTAAACATTTGGAAATTCCGATTTCCAGATTAATAAAAACCCGCTCCAGTTAACCGGGCGGGAACAGGTCATTCGCCCACTAAAGCGATGACTTCAATTTCAATTTTCACATCTTTAGGTAATCTTGCAACCTCAACAGTTGACCTTGCAGGTGTATGTGTTCCGAAATGTTGTGCATATACATCATTTACAGCAACGAATTCATTCATATCATTAATGAATACAGTAGCTTTCACAACTTTACCCAAAGATGATCCCGCTTCTTCGAGTACCGCTTTCAAGTTTGCAAATACTTGATGTGTCTGCTCCTCAATTGTCCCCTCGACGAGTAATCCTTCTGGCGTCAGCGGAATTTGACCAGATGTAAAGATGAAACCATTCACACAAACTGCTTGCGCATAAGGACCGATTGCCTTTGGTGCTTTTTCTGTCGCTACATAGTTCATATCATTTTCCACCTTCCGAAAAGTAATTTCCTTCTTCTAATTGAACTGTTTGTTTCTTTTCATTTACTGCGTGAAGCTTGATGAGAGATAAATAATTTTCGACGAGCACTTCTTCCGGATGATCCGCTTCTACAAGAACAGCAATTCCTGCAAGCTCACAACCGAATTCCTCCAAAAGGTTCTTCATCCCCACCATCGTACCGCCTGCCTTCATAAAATCATCTGTGATGAGTACTTTCTGACCACTCTTCATACTTCTTTTTGACAGAACCATTGTCTGGATCCGCTTAGTAGAGCCAGACACATAGTTGATGCTGACCGTTGACCCTTCCGTTACCTTACTATCACGACGCACGACTACAACAGGAACATTTAGATGGCGTGCGATTGCATGCGCTATTGGAATCCCTTTCGTCGCAACTGTCATAATGACATCAATATCCTTTTCTGCGAATGCCGACGCAAATACTTTACCAACACGGTCCATAATACGTGGATTTCCTAAGAGATCCGTCATGAACAAGTATCCACCTGGCAGCAACCGATCCGAATGACCAAGCTTATCCCTCAGAAGGGCCATTACTTCACGGACATCCGCTTCCTCCGTTTTCGGAATGAACTTCACTCCTCCGGCAGCACCGGATACCGTCACTAACCTCCCTGCACCTTTTTCCTCAAACGTTTCTTTCACAATCGACAAATCTTCACTGATTGAGGATTTTGCCGCTTTAAAACGTTCAGAAAAGAAGGTCAGTGGAATAAGCTCATGCGGATTTTCCAATAAGTGACGGGTCATGTCGACAAGTCGCTCGCTTCTTTTCCACTTCATGGTAGCAACTCCCTGAACACGAATGTTTTATTCGTAGATTAACACAATCGTACGTGTTTAATCAAGAGTATACCGTTCACCCATCATTCTAACCGCATAAACCTCCGGGCAGAAACCCTTTAATCCATTATAAATTCGGGGCACTCTCGACTCATGTTTGACGAGTCCGAAAACAGTAGGACCACTGCCACTCATCAAAACTGCATCTGCACCAAATTTTTTCATCTGTTCTTTCAACATGACCACTTGCGGATACAAGTTCATCGTGACGGGTTCAAGGACGTTTCCGACCGTCTTGCATATTTTATTGTAATCGCTCTTTCTCAAGGCTTCAATCATGCCAGTCGTGTTCGGATGGTTCATCACGGAGAGGTCAAGGTTACTATAAATATCAGACGTCGACACCGAAATAGCAGGCTTTGCAAGAATGACCCAACAATTCGGGGGTGCAGGCAGGCTTTCGATTATCTCACCCCGTCCAGTAGCAAGCGCCGTTCCACCATGGACGCAGAAAGCAACATCTGAACCAATCTGCGACCCGAGCGCGGCAAGCTCAACTGCTCCCAAGCCTAACTTCCATAACCTATTCAAGCCCCTTAACGTTGCAGCTGCATCAGAACTACCTCCCGCAAGCCCGGCAGCCACTGGAATGCTTTTTTCAAGCGTGATTTCTACTCCTTTACTAATAGCGTATCGACTTTGAAGAATTTCAGCTGCCTGATACGCCAGGTTCCTTCTGTCACTCGGCACGTATTGTTCAGACGTCCTGATTGTAATCCGTCCATCATCAGTTGCCCGTAGCCAGATTCGATCTGCCAAATCGACCATCGTCATGATCATTTCCACTTCATGAAAACCATCCGGCCGCCTATGTAATACATCGAGTGTCAAATTGATTTTTGCTGACGCTTTCTCATATAACATCCGGCTCCCTCCATTTCAGCGTGTCATTGTCCCCCTATTTTACCATAGGGGAATTATTTGCGCGGTGAAATTACACGGAACCTTATTAAGAAATTTGAAATCATATATGAATGTGCCAATTGACGTGAAAAAGAGTTGTATCCGACGTCTTGATGACCGTTGGATACAACTCTTTTTCGCGTCAGCCCTTATTGGATTCTGGGAGTCTTATTGCGGTCGTTTACCGTCCGTTAGACCTCGTTCCGCCATTTCGATTGCACGCTTCACCATATTCCCTGCGTCACGTGCCTTAATGCCGCCCCAACCTTCTCGCTCTACAACATCGTAAAATCCAAGTTCCTTCGCAATTTCTTCTTTTAGTTGCTCAGACATTACAGACTTTTTCGCCATTCGGTTTTCCTCCTTTTCAGCTGACAAACGTAGTATGAACCAAATAGAAAAAAAAACACCTATAGTAACCATTCTATTTTAGAATGATTACTATAGGTGGGAAATTTTTGAAATTAACTCAATTATAGTTTTTTAATTATTTAATAATAAGCGCAATAGGATTTGACCCTTCAAGAATGGTTATTTCAACCGCTTCGGTCAAAATATCCGCATAGCTGTAAGATACTCTTTCAAACGCATTTTCGTCTTGATCAAGTTCAACTACAAATACCGCTCGATACGTTTCACGCAGTACTCCAGCTCTTTCGATTGTTTTCTTCCGACCTCCGTTTGCCTTTAAATGCAAACGTTTGCCCAGGTGAGAATCCAATGATTTCTTAATGTCCGCTAATGTTTTTGGCATATTGCTTACACCTCACTAATTATAAGCATAACACTTTTAAAAAGTTCTGTCAATTAAATTTTTCATTTTAACAATACTTCATCGTTCTTGTCAATCTTTTTTTCAAAAAAAAAACATCGAACACCAAAAAACGTACTAATTTTGTCGTTTCTTTTTTGGCACAAAAAAATCATCATACAACGCATTCGACAGTTTTGCGAATTCTTCTATCGTCAGCGTTTCCCCACGTCTTCCTGGGTCCATGCCGATTCGTTCAAACGCATTTAGTATTAGTTCCTTTTTCGCCTTACCGTCCGGTAAGGATGACTGCAAATTATTTAAGATAGTTTTCCTGCGTTGGACAAACGATCCCCTAGAAACCTCAAACAAGAAGTCCTCATCAATCACTTGCGCTGGAGCAGTTTCTTTTCTAGTCAAATGTAGAACCGCCGACTCGACGTTCGGTTGCGGCATGAATACCGTCTTCGGTACAATCATCGCCACTTCCGCATCCATATAATATTGAATCGCGATGGACAAGGAGCCGTATGCTTTCGTTCCAGGAAGAGCTGTAATACGATCCGCCACTTCTTTTTGCATCATGATTACCATGCCGGACACCGGAACTTTTCCAAGCAAAAACTTCATAATGATTGGCGTGGTCACGTAATAAGGGAGATTCGCGACGACAACAACATCCTCATAATCCGCAAAGTGTTCTGTCATTACTATCGCAAGATTAGTTTCAAGTATGTCCTGATGAATGATTGTTACATTGTCGTAAGGTGACAGTGTATCTTCTAATACAGGGAGGAGTCGACCATCAATTTCAAAAGCGACGACCTTTCCCGCACTTCTTGCAATATGCTCAGTCAAAGCACCAATGCCCGGTCCAATTTCAATGACACCCGTTTTCTCAGATAAACCTGCATGTGATACGATATTACGTAAAATATTTGGGTCAATCAAGAAATTTTGGCCTAAACTTTTCTTAAATGCAAAACCGTATTTCTTTAGAATTTCTTTTGTCCTAACCGGAGTCGCGATATCCTTATTCATTTTTTTCCTCCTTATCAAGAACAGTTAATACTTCTACTAATCGATCTTGTCCAATCCGAAACATTTCGAGCCGTTTCTTTAATCCTTTTCCATTGACTGGTCCAATTTGTAGCAATTCGCTCAAACGCTCCCGCCGTCTTTTAGCATCGGGATGACCGATAAGCTTCGCCGCCATCAAGTCAGCAAAAGGGATATCGATTACAGGAAGGGAATCCACTGTATAAACCGAACGAAGCGCCATTCGGATGTCATCATCCTTCGCATGCTCAATCCCTAATCCCTGACCGTTTTTCGCAATCGTCTGTGCCTTCTTCAAGAATGCATGCTTCACACCTATAACTTGTTCTTCGATGATGGCACGTATTCTCCTACCCGGAAAATCTGGATCAGTAAACACGATGACACCCCGCGTTTCCTGTGCATGGCGTATACGCACGAGCGTTTTCTCATCAATTGCAGAACCGTTCGTTTCAATTGTATCTGCCCCTGTCGCTCGTTTGACGGCGACAGTGTCAGATTTTCCTTCAACCACGATAATCTCTTTAATATTCACAAAAATCCTCTTTCCCATTCCGTTCTTTCCCTAATTCTACCCCGCAAATCCCTAGTTGTACAGAGAGGCAGGCATTATACACACTCATGTAAAGTGAAATTTTCTGATGGCCCGAGGCTCGCAGGAGATAAGTCACATAGACGAAGCTATACGATGTAGCTTCATCTATGTGACTTATCTCAGACTTTACAGACAGTTAATCCCATACTTACGCTTCTTGATACTTCCTTAAGCCTTGAAGTAGGGATGTTCTGACGTACCATGACGTACTTAATACTTACGTTGCTAACACACTGGCAGGAAGAAGCTAGTCATACAAACCTCGCACACGAAGTCGCGCATTTAGACTACCCTCTTCTATCACGGCTACTTTAGTCAGCCTGCCCGTTAATTCGGAATTAAAAAATAATCCGTAGGACTAGTTACAGTCCTACGGATTATTAATCAATCGATTACTTTCATTTTAACTTGACGCCTACCAAATTTGTAGGCGGCCTCTTTCGTTGGATAAAGTAAATCAATCTTCATCCCTTTGATGGCACCACCTGTATCTCCAGCTATTGCATAACCATAACCTTCAACCCATACTTTTGTTCCAAGCGGAATGACTCTCGGGTCAACCGCAATGACTTTAATATTAGGATTTGAACGGATATCAATACCTGCAGCAGTAGTACCTGAACAGCCGTTACAGTAAGGTGTATAAGCAGTAGCCGTTACATAAAACTCCTTACCACCCTCTGGTGCAGCTGAGGTACTTCGAGAAACAGCAACTCTAGAAGAATTGGCTTTTGGAACACTCGCGATAACTACTTTCGAGCCAACAGCAACAATTTTATTTTCTGCTTTTGTAATTGTTTTTTCTTCCACTAATTCACGAGAAACTTCCTTACCATTTTCTTTTACAACTTCAAACTTCCGTGAAATCGTTCCTTTCTTCCCTTGCTGAACAACCTTTTCACGGCCCTTAAGCAACTTTGGATCGTCGCGTGTTTCAACTTCGAAGTTCGCCGGCTTTTCCACTACATCGGTGACTTTTTCCACTCGTACGACCTTCAAGACAGAATTAGGCATCACAAGTTCTTCAGTATGCCCTTCTAGCCGGTCGTCTTCATTCAACTGAATGTTTTCTCTCTTTAAAAGGCCAGCGACCGTAGTCGAAGTGGACCAGACCTTCTTCTCTTTCCCACCGTCATCCAACGTTACTTCGAACGCTTTTTGAACGGTAATGCCATCACCTTCCCCAAGTTGCTCATGCAGCGCTGGGCTCACTTCGTCATGCTCAGTTATTGTAATGCCTGCTTCAGCCAACACATGCTCCACCTTGCTATCTGTCGTCCAAACGGACGTGGTTTCCTTGTCGACATTTATGGCAACTTGTTTCGATTGTTCCCACCTAATCGATAGACCGTCTTCGATAGATGTATTCACTGAGGGTGTTACTAAATCATGCTTAGCAACTTCGATTTCCTGTTCGGAAAGAAGTTTACCAACTGTATGTGCGTGCGTCTTGATGTTAAGTTCTTCACCGTTCACGTCCAACGTGACAGATGTCTTCGTCCCCTCGAAAAGGACTAGTGAAATAATCGTAACAAACAGCGTAAGTGAAACGACGGTAACTACTATTTGTTTACTCCTCAATGATTTAAAGAACAGATTTCCCATAGTTCTATTTGACATGAAAAAACTCCTCCTTCATCACTCGGCAAATTATAAGGGGTACTTTATGACCTGTCAACCCCTTTGATTCTGGTATATTGTAAATTTAGGAAGCTCCCGTGTGTTAAAGTATGGGAAAATATCCAACTATTTATTCATGTGATATTAAATATTTTTAAGGCATTTGCGGTCGTTTTATTTGCAACTTCTTCAATCGAAATACCCTTCAGATTAGCAATTTCTTCAGCCACAAACGTCACCCAAGCCGGTTCATTCCGCTTTCCGCGATAGGGATGGGGAGCAAGGTAAGGTGCATCCGTTTCAATCAATAAATACTGGAGCGGAATTTCAGTAGCAACTTCTTTCGGCATTTTCGCATTTTTGAACGTTACCGGTCCTCCAAGTGAAATCATGAAGTTCATGTCGATGCATTCTTTAGCCGTTTCGACACTCCCTCCGAAACAGTGCATGATTCCTCCGGTGATATCCGCTTCTTCCTCTTTCAAAATACGAACAACATCTGCTGTTGCATCTCGGTTATGAATAATAATAGGAAGTTCAACTTTTTGTGCAAGTCGTATCTGTTTTCTGAATAATTGTTGTTGTACATCCTTCGGTGATTTATCCCAATGATAGTCTAGACCTGTTTCCCCGATACCAACAACCTTCGGGTGCGCTGCGAGCGATTCAATCCATACCAAGTCTTCTTCGGTACAATCAATTGCGTCTACTGGGTGCCAGCCGACTACCGCATAGATGAATGAATGCTTTTCTATCAGTTCCATCGCCTTCGTAATCGTCTTGCGGTCAAATCCGACCACAATCATCCTTTCAACACCGACTTCTAGGGCGCGATGGATTACCTCATCTACATCGTTGTCATATTGGTCTGCGTTTAGATGAACATGTGTATCTACAAACATTAGCCTTTCGCCTCACAATACTTTTATTCTATTCGTACGAATTATTACTTTCATCACATTTTGTTTACAAGTTGATTACAATTTAGAGTTTTATGCGACAAAAAACGAAAACGACGTTTCCGTGAGGGACGTCGTTTTCATTCGTTGATCATTTAACTTGAGCGCCATTTTCAAGTGACTGATCGACAGTGGCGAGTTTTAATATCCCATTTGATTTGCCTGCTAAAATCATACCTTGTGACAGTTCTCCACGTAGTTTTACAGGCTTCAAGTTCGCAACGACAATCACTTTCATGCCGATAAGGGCCTCTGGTTCGTAGTGTGCCGCTATGCCTGACACGACTTGTCGTTGTTCATAACCGAGATTGAGTTGTAGTTTGAGCAATTTGTCTGCTTTCGGAATTCTTTCACATGCCGTTACTGTAGCAACACGTAGATCCACTTTCATGAAATCGTCAATTGCTATTTCATCCACTTCTTCTACTAATTCAACTTCTTTAGCCGGTTGATGTTCAGCTGGTGCGGATATAGCCATCTGATCGCGAATATAGACCACTTCAATTTCTGGGTCAAGACGCGGGAAGATCGGCACTCCTTTTTCTATTACCTTCGTACCCGATGGAACTGCGTTGAAATCACCAAGTGTTTCCCAAGCAAGTGAATTTTCATCCAAACCTAGCTGCTCAACAATCTTTTTCGGTGTTTCCGTCATGAACGGCTGTAAGAGTACTGCAATATGACGGAGCGAAGATGCCAGATGTGACATGGCGGATGCTAGCTTGCCACAGTCCGCTTCTTCTTTCGCCAAAACCCATGGCGACGTTTCATCGATATATTTGTTCGTACGTGATATAAGGGCCCATAAATCACCCAGAACGACGCTAAACTGCATCTTCTCCATTGAAGATTCGTATTTCCTCACAGTCTCTCTTATGAAATCCGTCAAACTTGAATCGAATTCCGTTGCCACAAGTCCTTCTGTCGGAATTTCCCCGTCGAAATATTTATTAATCATCGATACGGTCCGGTTCAACAAGTTACCGAGGTCATTCGCAAGGTCATAATTAGTCCGTTCAACGAAGGTCTCTGGTGAGAAGACGCCATCTTGTCCAAATGGTAGTTCACGTAATAAGAAATAACGAGTCGCGTCGAGTCCATACCGTTCGACGAGCATTTCAGGATAGACAACATTTCCTTTTGACTTCGACATCTTGCCATCTTTCATCATAATAAAGCCATGTGCATAGACCTTTTTCGGCAACGGGAGATTGAGTGCCATTAGGAAGATTGGCCAATAGATAGTATGGAAACGAACAATATCTTTCCCAACAACATGTACATCTGCAGGCCAATACTTTTTGAATAATGAATCGTCATCAGAACGATAACCAAGTGCATTGATGTAGTTCGTCAAGGCGTCAACCCATACATAGATAACATGCTTTGGATTTCCTGGCACTCGTATTCCCCAATCGAATGACATACGAGATACTGATAAGTCTTCAAGACCTGGTTTGATAAAGTTATTGATCATTTCATTTTTCCGCGATTCCGGCTCAATGAACGTCGGATTATCGTTGTAAAACTGCAAAAGTCTATCTGCGTATTTCTTCATATTAAAAAAGTATGACTCCTCTTTCACTTTTTGGACAGCCCGACCGCAATCAGGACAGTTCCCATTTTCAAGTTGCCCTTCTGTAAAATAAGATTCACATGGCGTACAGTACCAACCCTCGTACTCGCCCTTGTAAATGTCGCCATTATCAAGGAATGTTTGGAATATCTTTTCGACACCCATTTTATGCCGCTCTTCAGTTGTACGGATGAAGTCGTCATAGGAAATGTCCATCTGTTTCCATACGTCTTTTGCGACTTTTGTAATGCCATCCACATACTCCTGTGGTGGCAATCCCGCTTCTTCCGCCTTCTCCTGGATTTTTTGACCATGCTCATCCATTCCAGTCAAAAAACAGACATCATACCCGCGTAATCGCTTATAACGTGCCATCGCGTCCGAAGCGACGGTCGTGTACGCTGTTCCGATATGAAACTTTCCGCTCGGATAGTAAATAGGGGTCGTAATATAAAATGTCTTATTCTGTTCGCTCACGAAAATTCCTCCAGTATGAAAGTATATACTGTCTATTCTATGTGAAACATCATACCGATACAATGAAATTCGTTTTCTGTGGTATATCGGTACTACTATCTACACATTGTTTTACCATAGTAATGTTATTTGTTATATGTAAATTTTTCTAATTACTACTTTTATCATATTTTTAAGCAAATTTTATTGACGTTAATTGGAAGGCTTGGTATGATAAAAAACAGACGTGAGAATTATGTCGAATTTTGACGAATTTTATAGAATGGAAGGGGTACTTGCCATGAAATCTACAGGAATTGTAAGGAAAGTCGATGAATTAGGGCGGGTCGTAATTCCAATTGAGTTACGCCGTACGCTTAGTATTGCACAGAAAGATGCATTAGAGATTTATGTCGATGAAGACAAAATCATTTTGAAAAAGTATATGCCGAATATGACATGCTCGATTACGGGTGATGTCTCTGATGACAACCTCCGTCTTATCGACGGAAAATTGATTTTGAGCCCAGAAGGTGCAAAACAACTTATCAAGGAAATCGAAGAGCACTTAGATAAATAATTTTATACTACTGTCCAGAATGGTTAACATTCTGGACTTTTTTTATAAATAAGATTAAATTCGTCAATTTTCAACATGATATTCTTTATAGACATCACGTCGACTCATACCGCGATCATTTGCCACTTCTCGGATAGCTTCTTTCGAACGGACACCTTTTCTTTCTATCAATTCGGTGACATGGTCAAGGACCGATAATTGGATCCACCACATGTCCTGCTTTTCTTCAACAACTCCATCTCCACCCTCGATGACGATACAGAACTCTCCCCTTATGTCATTCAATCTTGTCCATAAGATAGATTCTTCAAGCGTTCCGCGAAGAAACTCTTCAAAGCGTTTTGTCAATTCCCTTGCTAGGACAACACGGCGATCCCCTCCGAAGCTTTCTTGTAACGCGCACAGAGTCTCCTTTAGTCGATGTGGTGCTTCATAGAAAATAATGGTCTCTTCCCTGTTTTTCAATCCGTCCAATTGAGTACGTCTATCTTTTTTCTGGCGGGACAAAAATCCGAAGAACAGAAACGGTTGTGTTGCCAAACCCGATGCAACTAGCGCACTGATTGCCGCATTCGCGCCAGGTACGGGAACGACGTCATAGCCTGCAACTAGCGCTTTGGAGACAATGTCCACTCCCGGATCAGAAATACATGGCATTCCTGCATCACTCACAAGCGCGACCGCTTTCCCTTCTTCAAGTAATGCTAATATCTTTTCTCCACCAACCTCTATATTATGTTCGTGGTAGCTCATAAGCGTTGTCCTAATTTCAAAATGGTTGCATAATTTTATTGTATTCCTTGTGTCTTCTGCCGCAATCGTATCGGCTTCTTTCAATATACGAATTGCTCGATATGTCATATCCTCAAGATTACCGATTGGCGTTCCAACGAGAAACAGTTTTCCGCCGCCCGGTTCAGCGCTTTTTTGTGACTTCATCCGAATCTTGCCCCTTTCCAATATACAGTTCTTTCGCATCTCTCTTTAGTTGCTTAAATTGATATTCCGCCCGCATCGCTTCGCGTTTCGTTTCGAAATTTTCGTGATAAATGTATCGGACAGGTCGTTTTGCCCGGGTGTATTTTGCACCTTTCCCTTCATTATGAACACGTATACGTTTTTCCAAATCATTCGTATAACCAGCGTAATACGACCCGTCCTTGCATTCGAGTACATAAAAAAAGTGATTATCCGTCTTGTCCATAGAGAAGGAGCCTCACTTCTTCCGTATATTGACCATCTGGCCCATATACATATAATGGAGGTAATACTTTCAAATCCGGCTTTCCATCTTTAATCGCTTCAATTAGTAACGTATTCGCTTCTTTCCCTTCTTTCGGATAAATGAACCGAATTCGTTTAGGCTCAAGTCGGCTCGCACGCATCGCAGTAACAATGTCGAGCAAACGACCAGGTCGATGGACAAATGCTGCTTTTCCACCTTGTTTCAATAGTTCGTTGGCAGATTGAATTGCTTGTTCAAGTGTTAGACGAATTTCATGTCTAGCAATTGCGACATGTTCTAGCAGATTTTTATCACTTGCCTCTTGTGCAGGGAAATAAGGAGGATTACATGTCACCACATCATATTTTTCATATCCTATCTTTGAAGCAATGCCGATGACGTCATCATTCACGATATGAATCCTGTTCTCTAACCCATTATACCGAACACTTCTTTCTGCCATACCTGAAAGACGTCCCTGCAACTCGACAGCTGTAATATCGGCATTTGTCCGAGCGCTTAGGAACAGTGGAATTGCTCCGTTACCTGCACAAAGGTCAACAATACTGCCGGAACGTATCGGAACGTATGCGAATTTTGCAAGTAGCACCGCATCCAGTGAAAATGAAAAAACAGATGGGCTTTGAATAATACGCAATTTCTCCGCCAATAAATAATCGAGTCGTTCATCACCTTGTAAAATATTCTCCATATTTTTCTCCTCCGGGAACAAGAAAAAGCCGATGCCTACTTATTGATAGGATCGGCTCATTTCAGACATTTTGTTTATTTAAAAAAGATAGACAGAAAAGACAGTCTTCCCCTTTCCTGCTACTTCCATAATGGACATTGCAGACATGAAACCCTTCGTTATAAAGTCGTGCCAAGTTATCCACACCTTCTCCGATATCTATTTTACTAGATTTTTTTGAAGGTTGTTCTTTGTTAAAAGACTGTGTTTGTCCATCCATTTCTTCAAGCCGTTTTCGCAAATGATGGTTTTCTAGTTGAAGCGAATGGTTCTCTTCCGTCATTTGTGCGACGAATCCAATCAATTCGCGGAATTGATTATGCATGGATTCAAGTTGTTGCTCGAATTCCATTACCCTGTCCAAAAAATTCCTTTCTTTCAACTACTCCACCTCATTATTTCATCAATTGAACCAGATTATTTTTGGGATCCAATATTTCTTCCAATGTATACTCCAGTACATGATCCTGCTCCGTCAAACTAACTTGCAGAAGACGCTCGAGAAGGTTTAGACCAATAACTTTCCCAGGTCCTTCAGGCGTTTGTACTCGTGTCCCCACATCCGGCATTAGCGATTTAGCTTCTTCGTAATCATCATTTTCGTATTTTAAGCAGCACATAAGACGTCCACATAAACCCGAAATTTTCGATGGATTGAGTGATAAGTTTTGATCCTTTGCCATTTTTATCGACACTGGCTCAAAATCACCGAGAAACGTTGAACAACAGAGCATTCGACCACAAGGACCAATACCACCAAGCATCTTCGCCTCGTCACGTACACCAATCTGACGAAGTTCAATACGTGTTCGAAAAATGGAGGCTAAATCTTTTACAAGGTTTCGAAAGTCTACTCGGCCCTCTGCTGTAAAATAAAAGACAATTTTATTCCTGTCAAATGTATATTCAACATCAACAAGTTTCATATCTAAGTTGTGCTCTTTAATCTTATCTACACCTGTATTAAAAGCCCTCTCCGCGTCTAGAACATTTTCCTCCACTTTTTCGAGATCCTCGGTTTGCGCTGGACGAATGATCCTTTTGAGCGGTAGGACGACATCATTTTCATCGACTTCCCTTGCTTGACTCGTAACTTTTCCATATTCAATCCCTCGCGCTGTTTCAACGATGACATACTCGCCTTCAATGAGCGTATAATCGAGTGGATCAAAATAATATATTTTACCCGCTTTTTTGAAGCGGACACCTACTACTTTATACAACAAGTAACCCCTCCTGCATGCTGAGCACCAATTGTTCCATTAAAAGCATACGATTCATATTCCCGCGCAATCGTTTTTTTGCTTGTAAAATTGCCTCCATATTAGCAGACAATCGGCTATACGTCATCTTCATCGAAAAACTCTTGAAAAACTCTTGCTGATCCGGAAATGCCAACGTAGACTGTAGGCCTGCCTTGGACGAAACTATGTCCCGAAAAGCGTATAGAAGGAGGTCTAGTCCACGTTCTGCTTCTTCCTTCTCTTTGAATAGAGGAGACCATTCCGATTGAATGAATAGTAATGCTTCATGGACATGTCGATCCGATGCTTCAACCAATTTTAACACTGTCTTTCGCATGTGTGCAAATTGATCATCCCTAGCAAGTTGAAATGCATCGTCTATGTCAGCCGTTACCATGGTCACAGTCGCAGCCATTGAAATAGTAACTCCCTTTTCCACGAGCTCCATTATCATAGCCTCTCTTGACGGTGAAAGAAACGAAATGCGCTGGCATCGAGATTGAATAGTCGGTAAAATTGATTGATACGAATCCGTTAAAAGGATTGCAGTTACATCGCCTTCTGGTTCTTCGAGAAATTTAAGAAGTGTATTTGCCGCTGCACTATTCATACGGTCTGCCTTGTAAATGATATAGATTTTCCTACCCGACTCATATCCTTTTTTTGTCATATTGAAAATGAGTCCTGACATTTGTTCCTTCTTTATATCTTGTCCATCTGCCCGAATTGTCGTTACGTTTGGATGATTACCGGATGTGATGCGACGACAGGAATGACACGTTTCACATGGAACAGTTTTTTCGGGATTACCGCAAAGGAGTAACTTAGTGAAAAAAAGCGCGGCTTCTTTTTTTCCTGTGCCCTGTTCACCATCAAATAGATACGCATGCCCCACCCGGCCATTTCTAAATGATGAACTTAGTTGTTTGATTACTAATTTCTGCTTTTCAAGGTGCTGGTTATTCTTTTCTTCTAGCATATTACCAAACTCCCTTGTTTTAAAAAAACCGCGTTTCTTAGTTGATAGAAAACACGGAATTACATATATAAATTAATGAGAAGTCCTTTAATTTCACCGATTTTAGCCAATAAATCAACTGATGCCTTTTCTTCATCTAACAAATCTTCCGCCAATTCGACGAGCTTCTCATCAATTATTTCGACGAGCTTCAACAGACGTCCCTCGCCATATTGGTTCCAAGTATGGGACTGCTTCAATCCCATTCCAGATTCGACCGCGCCTTTCAGAAAACGTCGAACAAGCATTTTGAATTTGGCCATGTCTCGTAAATTACGTGAACGTGCAATCCGATCTCCTGCCGACGAAATGTCACCAAGAAGCCTTGTAATCTGCTCACCATGGAGACGTTGCTCTTGTTTCACGACCATTTGACCGAACCGCGCCCCACTTTGAGGCGTCTGTAAAGGATTGTTCTTTAGCTTATCAAGCCCCGAGTGGAAATCGCTGTTGACTTTCATTTAAGTTCACCTCTTTCAATCAAAAATGATGAAAGTGTTCAATTGGAAGAACGAAGACCGTCGCTCCACCCACTTCAACTTCAACAGGGTAGGGAATATAAGAATCTGCATTGCCACCCATCGGAGAAACGGGCGCCACCATTTGATCACGTGAACGACAATTTTCACGGATGAGCTCAAGTGCCTTTGGAACAAGACTATCATCAGTACCGATAAGAAACGTCGTATTACCTGATCTTAGAAATCCCCCTGTACTGGCTAATTTCGTCGCCCGAAAATCATTTTTCGTCAACGAAGTGGATAACCGATTACTATCCTGATCCTGTACAACTGCTACAATCAATTTCATGGTAATCTCCCCTTTTTCCACTTTCCAACCATTATATCATGAATTAGAGTATTTGATGTGTTGAAAGTATATGATTTTCCAAACATTTTCTGTAACTTCCAATTCTGAAAGTGATGCATCCGTCGTGACAATCCGATCCGGATAACGATGAATAAGCTCTTGATAGCCTTCGTACACCTTACGATGAAATTGGATATTTTCTTTATCCAGCCGATTTTGTTCACGCTCACTATTATTCGCAATCCGCGCAAGCCCCTCTTCTGGATCGATATCGAAAAATACAGTTAAATCCGGCATGGTGTTGGCGATTGCAAACTTATTAATCAACAAAACTTCATCAATTCCAAGTCCTCGTGCATACCCTTGATAAGCAAGTGAACTATCTACAAAACGGTCACATAGGACGATAAATCCATCATCTAAAGCAGGTATGACCTTCTCGACAAGATGCTGCCTTCTTGCAGCGGCGTAAAGTAGTGCTTCCGTCTTCGCATCCATTTCCTGATGATTGTTATCGAGAATAATTTCACGGATTTTCTCCGCTATACGGATTCCACCTGGTTCACGTGTAAGAACGACATTCCATCCTTCCTCTACCAACCGTTTCGCTAACTCTGTGATAACCGTCGTCTTTCCTGCCCCTTCAGGACCTTCAAAAGTGATGAAAATTCCTTTCTGTATCATGGTATTCCTCCGCTCTTCATTTTACTACGACTATTTGTTGTTCATTCATTCGAATTTCTCCTTGAAATTTCGCCCCCATGTTGACCAATACCCTAAGTGATTGGATATGTTCTTCTGTTACTCTCTCCCCGGCAATTAACAGTGGGATGCCCGGTGGATAGGGAATGATTGAAGCAGCCGCTACACGTCCAACTGACTCTTCATATGAAACCCATACGGTCCCCACTTGTTCAATTTCTTCAGCTGTATGGATAAGGTAGGAAACCCCCCCATTAATTGGTGGCACTTCAACTGTGGTTATCATTCTGCATGATTCATCTAAACAAGTAATTGCGGACTCGATTTTTTGGATAGTTTCTTCGAAAGGATATGTTGACTCCACTTTTAGCAGCGGCATAACGAATAGAACTTGATACGCATCTGCAAACTCTCCGTAAACCCCTTTCTCTTCCAACCGCTTTTGTATGTCAAAACCCGAATAGCCTTCCACACGGATGATAAGCTTTAGCGGATCATCTGTTTCACATGTTTGAAGCCGCGGAATCATTTTTAGGCGTTCGATAAATGTAGCCCGTCTTTTCATGAATAAACGCTTATCCTCTTCATTATAAGACTCTGCATAAGCCCTTGCATCATCAAGGGAAGCCATCAACATATACGACGGACTGCTGGACTGTAGCATTTGTAAATAGCGTGCAACCCTTTCATAGGAGACGAGATTTGACCTTATATGTAGAAAAGAAGCCATCGTCATAGCCGGCAACGTCTTATGTGCCGAATGCACAACAACGTCGGCCCCCATTTCCAATGCTGAACGAGGAAACGGTTCACCGACAACAAAATGCGCGCCATGAGCCTCATCAACCAAGACAGGGATTTTATATATATGACAAAGTCTAATTATCTCTTCCATATCTGTCCCTGTTGTACCATAATAGGACGGATACGTAAGAATAACTGCCTTTACATCAGTATTTTCTTCAAGTGCCATACCTATTTGAACAAGGCTAACTGCACCAGCCGTCTTTGTTATCTTATCCCAAACAGGGGACACAAACACCGGATTCGCACCGGTCAATTCAATTGCATGGAATACCGATTTATGTGCATTACGCTGAACAATAACTGTATCACCTTTACGACACGTCGCGTAAACCATCGCCAAATTTCCAACTGTCGATCCATTCACAAGAAAAAAACTGCGATCCGAACCGTAGAAAGTGGATAACTTCTCTTGTGCCTCTTCTATTACCCCATTAGGCTCGTGAAGGTCATCAAGTCCTGCTAGTTCAGTGAAATCATATTGGAGGGCTGCACGCAATTCTAATGGTAATCCAGAGAGCACCCCATGTTTATGTCCCGGCACATGAAATGAGACCGGATTTGCTTCTTTAAATTTTATTAACGCTTGGATAAGCGGACAATCAGAATTTCCCATCACGAACCACACTTCCTTCTCTTCTATCTATTCTATTCTATGGGAAGTTACAAGTCAGCTTTTTGAGTACTCCTAAACTGTACGTCCAGACTAGAATTGTGAAATATCCGGTCGCTATTTAGATTTACATAAACTCTTCATAAATGTCGTTAGGTTTTATTCTACAAAAATGTTTTCCATTTTCACATTCCTTTCCAGACTTTATTAGATAAACAATATGCGTAATATCTTTATCTAGTTTTCATTAATTATTTTCGTAATGTTCAAAATCATCATTGTAGATTTATAGGTATTGAAGTATAATTTATACAGAAGCGAAATGATTCTTTATACCTGTACAACGATACTGGGAATACTAGATTTAACTACTATGATTTTAGTAAAAGTTTAGAACAAAATATAGACAGGGGGATTCATAGTAATGGTTAACTCTTTATCGAAAAAATTGGTTTTAGGTTTTCTTTCAATTATGATCTTATTGGTCTTTGTAGGAGGTATGGGATTTTATTCTGTAACGAAAATGAATAATAGATATTCGTACCTGCTCGACGACAAAGTTAAAAAAGTAAATCTGGTAAATGAACTTATTAGTGTACAAAAAGATATATCTGCCGATTTACACAGTTATTTACTACTGAGGAATAATATGTATAAAGAGAGAATGGTGACAGACAATGAAAAATTTATCAAGATTTCTAAAGAATTAAAAACCATTTTTAAACAGGATCAAAATTTACACATCGTTGAGAAGTTGTTGGAAGGTAACCTCCACTATGATGGATTCGCTCAGAAGGTTATCGACAGCTTCATTAAAATGGAACAAGAACAAGTCGAAAAAAATGCGCGCCTAGCAAATAGTGAATTCGTTGTTTTTCTGAAGAATGCGGAGCAACTAAAAGAAAATCAAAATTTAGAAATGAGTATAACGAGGGATGACTTAAATAGTTTGGTAAGAAAAACCAATATAGTGATTATTAGTTTAAGTATCATTGCCCTTATTGCAAGTGGTCTCATTGCATACTTTATTAGCCGAAGTATCACACGTCCTGTCCAAATGATGACCGATGCTCTTCAACTTGTTGCAGATGGTAATTTACAAATTGATAAACTACATATTAAAAGCCGAGATGAAATCGGTACGATGGCAAGTGCATTTAATAAAATGACTGATGACCTGCGATTCATCGTAAGTAGAATGAGTGAATCAGCGGTTCAACTTGCAGCTCAATCTGAGGAGCTATCGGCGAGTTCGGAAGAAAGTACCGCATCCGCGCAAATGGTAGCAAGCGTCGCAGAAGAACATTTGAAGGGAAGCGAAGGTCAACTTGAAATTGTCGGACAAACCGTCAGCTCTATGGAGAAAATGACATCCGGAATACTGCAAATTTCCGTTAGCAATGATACAATGCTCCTCGCAGTCCAATCAGTAGGATCACTTGTTAAACAAGGGTCACTAGCTTTTGACAATGTATCGATTCAAATGAATGAAATTCGTTCTTCAATCCAAGAAACAGCCACTATTATGGACACTCTAGAACAAAGCTCTATTAACATTCAAAAAATAACAGCAATCATCACCGCGATTTCTAATCAAACCAATTTACTTGCGCTAAATGCAGCCATCGAAGCGGCTCGAGCTGGACAACATGGAAAAGGTTTCGCTGTTGTAGCAGAAGAAGTACGCAAACTTGCCGAGCAATCTAAAGAATCAGCTTCAGAAATCGAAGATATGATCAAATTCATTCAATCTGACTCAGCAAGGGCAGCCAATTCGATTAAAATAGGAAGTGACAAAGCAAATCAAGGATTAACAACTTTAGAGACATCCCTACGGATTTTCGAACACATTGAGATAGCTGCGCATGACGCAAGTGAAAGTGTGCATACCGTTTTTACTGCAGTCGAAGAAATTCAGACAATGACGGATGAAGTTATAAGCGGATCCTTACAGATGAAAGAACTCGCTGAAACTGCGGCAGCAAGCGCTCAAGACGCAAGTGCTGCGACCGAAGAACAACTCGCGACGATTGAAGAAATCTCAGCAAGCACTCAATCATTAGCGTCCCTTGCGGAAGACCTTCAGTTAGAAGTAAGTAAATTCATAGTGTAGTAGTAATATATGAGTCATTCCTTTTTATTAATTATGGATTTTTCATAAGACGATTTTCCATTTTGTGTGTGTGTGAAGATTACTTGCTACTCAGTTTTAAGTTTATATGCGCCATATTGTTTCTTATCATTGAACAAAAGAATAGGCATACATTAGTTCTTCCTCCGACAAACGCTGAAAGATCAGGGGTTATAATTATTTTGTGACTCCAATAAAGAAGAAGAATGATTTTAACTTCATTCAGCAGAAGTCTCCCACTTCAATAAGTTGTGAGATGAATGCCAAAGTATGTAGACAATTCAGCAGGGGTTCAAACCCCTGCTGAATACCTCAGAACTCTGGCTAAGGTCGCCGCGTCCTACAAGCACGCCCGAGTAACAACATCCCGGTTGTTGGGCCCAAAGACATGCGAATTGAGCAAGCTCTGGCCTGCGTGGAGGGCCTACACAATGTAGATCATATCGACAACGCCACAGGACATGCCTTTTTTGGCAAATCAGGATCTGACTCCTATCATTTCATCAGCATTTCATTCCTCAATATGAACCTCCCCCACTTAAAACGTATCGTTTTTGAAGTGGGGGTTTCCGACAAAACCGTTCCAACAAGATAAGTGGGTGACACCAACCTTTTTCGTCAAATCACAGAAATCGTTTTCATCGACTACAGTCGGCAACAACCCTCCTTCGAAAAGGCAAGGTAGGATAGGGTCGGAACAGACCATCTACTACTTCAGCATTACGCTAGCCGTAGATACGTTGTTGTTTTTAATTCAAATTCAAACGGGCTGATTTCACCGTAAACCATTTTTGCGAAGAAGTTGGATGCATCATGAATGTCACGATGTCTTTCGTACCCGTATTTGCATTTGTAGATTCTCGAAGATACTCTCTTTCTCTTCGTACAGCAAGGACATTGCTGTGTTGTGTAACTTTCATCTTGTTTTTCTATTTTAATGCCTTCAACTTCTAGTTTGTACCTTCTGCAATTCACTTTTTGAACTCTTCCCTCACCTTTCTCGCATTCCATTAAACATATTCAGAATTAACCTTTCGGTTAAAAGCCTACTTTAGGTCAAAATAAAAAGTCATTACCTAGTTAGGTAATGACTTTTTTGATGCCTGGCGACGTCCTACTCTTGCAGGGGGAAACCCCCAACTACCATCGGCGCTGAAGAGCTTAACTTCCGTGTTCGGGATGGGAACGGGTGTGA